>CAWJQP010000044.1:0-16658 GCA_963844855.1 Bryobacteraceae bacterium | reverse complement strand
AGGGCACAATGGCCCAGGCCGAGCTCCATTTCTTGCACGCGCGCCTCCAGGGAGGCAAACTCAACAAAGCCAAGAAAGGTGAATTGCGTTTCCCCTTGCCGGTCGGTTTTTGCTATGACCAGGAAAGCCGGATCATCTTTGACCCGGACGAAGAAGTGCGGGGCGCGGTGGGCCTGGTGTTTCGTCTTTTTCGCGAAACCGGCACCGCCTTCGCAGTGATGCAACGATTCGCGGAAAGCGCATTACGCTTTCCCAAGCGGTCCTATGGTGGGGCTTGGGATGGCAAGATTATATGGGGTCGCCTGACGCATAGCCGTGTGCTGAGCATGCTCAAGAACCCATCGTATGCAGGGATATACGTCTTTGGTCGTTATCGATATCGTCGTGAGATCAGCGCAGAGGGCGCGGTTCATAAACGAATCCACACGGTAGCTATGGCGGACTGGCGCGTCAGTCTGCAAGAGCACCACGAAGGCTACATCACTTTGGAAGAATTCTTTAGCAACCAGGAGCGTTTGGGAAAAACCGCACCAACGGTGAGGATACGCTACTGGCCGGCCCCGCGCGCGAGGGCTTAGCTTTATTACAAGGGCTGCTGTTGTGCGGCACTTGTGGCCACGCTCTTACGGTGCGCTATACCGGCAATGGCGGTATTTATCCCTGCTATCTCTGCAACCGGGTGGCTACGTCGCGACGGTGTGGCCAAAAATATGATGAGCTTCCGTTGTAACTGCTTGATGCCGCCATCGCGGAGGAAGTGCTGAAGGCATTGCAGCCAGCCGAGATCGAACTCGCTTTGGCAGCGCTGCAGGAATTGGAGTCGCGCGATCGAACCATCTCGCGCCAATGGCAGATGCGGCTCGAACGTGCCGAATATGAAGCCACGCTCGCCGAGCGGCGTTATCAAGAGGTCGATCCTTCCCAACGTCTGGTGGCGGGCACACTGGAGCGGCGCTGGAACGATGCGCTGCTGCAATTAGAGGACCTCAAAAAAACGGCTCGTCAGAAGAAATCGTGGGTAGATTCGGGTTCGGGCAGTTTGCCAAGTGAATGATAGAGAGCGAGTTCGAGGACGCGGAAGGTTCGGAAGCCGTAGGATCTTCTGATAGTGACTTTGGCTTTGTTGTTGAGCCCCTCGACAACGCCGCTGGATAGCAGCTTCTGAGCACGGAAGTAATTGAGGATCAACTCGCGATGTTCGCGGAGGGAACGGGCGATCTTCTTCATCGGTTCGATGCGGGAGCGCATCACCTGGCGGCCCCATTCGTCGAGGAATTTACCAGCCCAGGTGGCGGAGTTGTAATCCCAGAGTTGCTGGAAGGCTTCCTTCAGAAGGTATGCGCGCACAGTCTTCAGGTTGTAGCGGAGCAGATCGCGGAGGCGGAAGCGCTGTTCGGTCTTGAGATTCTGTTCCCGTTTGAGCAGCAGCCAGCGTGACTTCTTCAGGATAGGCGTCCGGCCTTCCATGGCCATGCGGCGCGATTCCCCGGCGCGGACCTCATCCAGAGCCTTGTTCATCTTCGCCACGATATGGAAACGATCGAGGATATGGAGAGCCTCGGAGCACTTCTCGCGGATGAGCTTCAAATACGGCTCCCACATGTCGGAACAGATGAAGACGATCTTGGAGGCCACTTCGTCGCCGATGGTGGTAAAGAATCCCCGAAAGGATTCGATTGTTCTCTCCCGGCCTACCCAGAGCAGACGCGTGACGCCGAGATCGATCTGATAAACCAGCGTCAGATACTTGTGCCCTTTGGCGTACTGGATTTCGTCGACCCCGATGGCATCGATACGGCCGAGCACCCGGTGTTCCAGCCCGAAGGTGACGACATATTCGACAGCGTCGAAAACCTTTTCCCATGAAGTGCGGAACGACTCGGCTGTTTCTTTCCACGAAAGCCGGCGCGCCCAGCGGGCCAGAAACAACATATAGGCTTTGGTCAGCGTACGCTTGCCGTCGCCCCACGGAACCTGCTCGACCACGACCGCCCGGCAGCGGGGGCAATCGACACGCCGCATCGAATAGAGCAGAAAGACCAGAAACCCCCAGAAAGGAATGAACTCAAAACGGCGCTCGGGGAGTTGATCGTATCCGCGGGCAGGCTGATGGCAACGCGAACAAATCGCCGCCGAACCCTTGCGCGGACGCACGGCGATCTCAATACTGCTGTGATCCGAACTGAAACGAGCCTGATGATAAACGAATCCCGGAAAACGGTGACAACGATTTAGAATCGTGATGAGCTGCAGCATGAAGTGGAAACCGGTAAAGGCGAGAACTAATACAAATAAACCGCGCCGCCACTTCGCCACGCCACGACCTGGAACATTACTGCCGGGACTTGAACGGCTGGCCGCGCTCATGGATGGGGCTGGAAAAGGATCTGCCGCCCGGTGAACAGTTACTGGCTCTGTTCCGACCGTTCCTCGAACAGTTGGCGGCGTCGGAGCTATCGCCGAAGACGATCCAGAAACACGTTGATAACGTGTGGGCACTGGGCGGGGAGTTCATCCGCGATATTCACAACGATCCTTCTCTGAGAAAGAAGCCGGTAGACCGAATCCTCCTCCGGATGATCGAGTACGGCGGGCCGCTCCTCTATCATGGCGGCGAAGATGAGCAGAGATCCTTCGATTCCACCTGCCGAAAACTCCACCGGTTCCTCAACGAGGCACCTCGCTGACGCTCGCTGTCACCCATAAATTTCCCCGACGAGGCTAAAAAAAGGGGAAACATGGAACCGATACCAATCGGCGCACGCGTAGAGAAATGCAACTCACGGGAAGCCGGACGATGTGTTTGCCGCGCGAAGGTTGAAACACCATCCGGCTTCCCTGGTGTTGCCGGGCAGAGAAAAGCGTTAAGGTTCCACCGGCAAACGACCGTGCCTTCAGACGCAGCCTGCGGTAGGGAAGATCTAAAAAAAATACCAACCGAATCACGGGAAGCCGGATCTGCGGCGGCGCCAAGTTACGCGATCCGTTGCGATTGGCCGTCGTGTTTCCTCGAGCGTTCCTGCTAATTCCCGCCGGCGTCCTGCTGGTTTGTCGCTCCCCTTGTTGGTCTTCGAAGTAGATTATTTCAAGCCGACGATTCGCGTTTGATTGGGATCTGTTTCTAATTCCGCTCGAACATTCAATGCCACACCAGAAGTAACGTTGATCTTTCCGAACCCAGGCTTGATAACCCTGTTTCTTCAACGTCACAGTATGCTCCCCTGCCTTTAGATTCGTGAACTCGGCTGTAGGTGTCGTTCCCCAGTACACATCGTCGATCAGAACTTCAGCATCACCAGGAGACGATGTGAACGTGACCCCACCGCGTCGTACTGCTTCAGCGGGTGCTTGTGACTCTGCAACAGGAACACTCGATTGATTTCTGGTCGCGACAGGTGTAGTCGATGGAGCGGCAACTCTTGTCACCACTTGTTGCGTCGGCGCTGGTGTCTGTTTCTCACTGACAGTGGCACCGGGTTCCGCCGCAACGACTCGGACTGTCATTGTGTATTCAAGCGTCTTACCATCGCTCTCTAAAGGGAAATAGACAGAGACGTCCTTTCCAACCAGTTCGAGACATTTCGGACACTTGGGAAGTATGCTCTCGGTAATCCATGAAGACGTACTGTACCGAGAATAAGACTGGCTGTAGCTAATCAAGCTAACCGGTACAAATATGTCCTGCATACGCGCTCCAGGAGGAATTATAGAAGGCGGTCGTGATGCTGCCCGCTCGATGTAACGCACGCCAGACCCGAGAACTTTATCAACAACGCCGCTCGTGTTAACGAACGTCATTTGATCCCAGTTCAGTTTGAGGGTGCTTGCGCCCTTGTTCTGGATCCGAAACCCAAACTGCTCCGTACCGGGTAACAGAACAATTTCCACCTTATCGTCTGCGATGCGCAGTTGGCCATCTTCTCGACTTGGTGTGACGATCTGAAAGTGATAGTCGGGACTATAGCTGCCATCAATATTAAAGCTGAACGTCAACGTCGCAAAGTCGAACGTGCCGGATAGCTTAAGGTAAAATGGGGTACTTGATTCTGCCTGCACACCACCAGGACGCCAAAAGTCAATCTTACTGCGTCTAAACTGGGTGCCAATTCCATCACTAGGTTGGACGGATAACTCTAGACCGCTCCACTCTTTACCTGATTTGTTGTTCAGTGTACCTGTTAGTCGAGTCAGACTCAGAATCCCACCCTTTTTGAGCGATAGGTTTGTGAGCGTGAATGCTCCCTCGTTAAGCGTCACGTCGGGAAAGGACAATAGCTTTACTTCGGGTGATTTCTTTTCGGCGACTGCATGTGGCGCCGAGAGTAGTAGTGCGAGGACGACGCCGACTCCACTCCCTTTGCAAAAGACGCTCATTTTATTAACTAACCTCCGCGTGAGTTGTCTTGTTCGAAAAACGAAGTTTCGAAGCGCAAGAACTCTGTGACTGAGCCTACTATCGAAGTCTAAGGGGACGTTAGTAAATATTGTAGGGTTGGATGTTACCCATTTCCCTCAGGAGAAAGATTGTTTCCGGTGAGAGTCTTACTCAGTTTGAGGTAATGCCCTTACTTAGAGGGGAACTCGTGATTAGGCGTGGCACGGGGCACGGAACTAGTTACCGGACGTGGCCCCGACTTCTCTGAAAATCCAAACCTCCGTCGTACTGTCGCACGAAGAACAGGGACTGTGTGTGCGGGCAAATGAACCGCGTGGACGCGCCGGCCGATCGCTCTGCATTGCCGCGCTGCGCGCTTGGGATCGACGCGCAATAGTCAGCTTCAGGAATCCTGGCACTGAAAGCCCGGCTGGCGGCCAACCACACACGTTAGCCGGGCATAGGATAGCCGTTACCAGTACACCGCCGAGGTGCCGACAGAAATGAATTTATTCATCCTACGGGCATGGACGGCTGGCTTCCTTCAGACGAACAGTTGGAAGCGTACTGCGGCGGCGAGCGAACCCACGTAGACGCCATCGAAGCGAAAATCTTGCATTCTTCAGATTCCGCTCGCAAAGTTTCCGAGTTCACGTGCAGAGGTGGCCAAGCGCTGCGGGAACTAGGTTCAACGTTCTTCCCGAATCAGCGAAACTGAAATAGATGGAAGACACTGCGGCTCACCCGACGCCCGAGGAGCTCGAGGCGTACGTTGATGGCAGTGCATCGGAAGATCTGGTCGAGAAGATCGAAAATCACGTTTCTCAATGCGGCGACTGTGGCGCAATATTAGTGCGTATGTTTCGCGAATCTGGCGCAGAATGAATGGCCAAAAATCCGGCGCTGTTTTTTACCTTTCGGACCGCAACGTGTACAGCAACCGAGTTGCGTACAGCGACGGCACTCAAGGCGAAGACGCTGAACATCTGCACGGATTCGAATCGTTAGTTGGGAGATGATGAGCGAAATAGGACGGGGAAGCACAAGTTGAAAACGGGCTTATACCAAGGTAGTACTAAGGTCGTATATTCGCCCTGCCGTTGATTATCGGGCAGCCAACCACTACGGCGAAACGTGAAACAGTGAGAGATCCTATCAGTCCTACCTACTGTGAGGGCCAAGGTGTTGAAGCTTGTTTTCGTGATCGCAGTTGCCAATTCGGCTGAGTCGACCCGTCTTTGGCGTGACCCGGGTCCTGTCGAAGCTCTTGACCTAGCGGCCGGACCGGGTGGCCGAAACCATGCGCCACTTCCGCCGTTCGAGTTCGTGGAGGAAGAAACCCGCGGGCGATGGCCGAAGGTCGTGGTGCTCGACGCCTCGCGAAGGAAATGGGTAGTCAAATTCGGAGAGGAAGCCAAAGCGGAAACATTTGCCTCGCGATCTCGTGGGCCCTTGGATATCCCGTCCGCGCTTCATATTACGTCTCCAACGGCCGAATCCAGCGGGTGACAACGCTAAAGCGCGCGGCGAAGTTCATAAAACCGAATGGTGAGTTCGACGATGCTCGGTTTCAGATGTTCGATCGCGACGGTTTCCGACAAGTCCCCGGCGGAAAACTTGATCTCGCAGAGAGGCGATCTGATCAACGGGAGTTGAACGCCCTTAAACTGACACTGCTACTCGTGGCGAACTGGGATCTTAAGTCCGACAATACCGGCGTGTTCGACATAGCCGGCGAACGCTACACAGCAGTGACGGATTGGGGGGCCACAATGGGCGATCCGGCTGCGGCCGATCGCACTCGACGTAAGTGGAACTGCGAAGCTTTCGCAAATAGGACGAAATCGCTTGTGCACGGTGTCGATGCCGGATACGTGCACTTCAACTACACACAATACTTGGGTCGCCACGAACAGGCACTCGCCAATAACATCCCTGTGGCGGACCTAAAATGGTTTCTCCGGCGTGCAGAGAAGCTGACAGATGAACAGGTCCGACGAGCGTTACTCGCATCGGGAGCCACTGCGGCTGAAGCGACTTGTTTCACACGTGCTTTTCGGGAACGACTGATGGTATTTGCCGACGCAACACGGTAGCCGTGAATGATTTGAACCACGATTCAGGCCTTTTCACAACACAGGCGTCGTTAAGGCGACGATAGTTCTCAGCCGCGATCACTGCGAAGGCTGCAACTCGGATCCCGGCGCGTCCGACAGCCTTGCAGCACGTTCCTCGAGATCTGGAGAAAACACGGTGTACCGATCGCCTGCGACATCCACGTCCACCAAACCCACAGTTTTCGATCCGTCGCCTTCAACAACCTGCAGCATGCATCCTGGCTGCAGCGTTACCAGAAAAGGACGGCAGTTGTCGGCGCCTTTCTTCAGTGCGAGGAGCGGCTTCTTGAGTTGAAATGTACAGCTCGCTTGCAAAGCGTCCAAATAATAACGCTGATTCGGCGGAGTCTCAATTCAACGTTGGTACTAGCGAGTTATATCGACGACTAACCGGACGTGTACACCGGTCGTGTGCGCGCGTCGCCGTGACTAGTACACCGCCTAGGTGTCGATGTACAGCCATTCGCTGTCTACGCTTCGATGATGGATGAGCATCCTTCAGACGAACGCCTGCAAGCTACTGCCACGGCGATCTTAACCATCTGGCAGAAATAGAAGCCCACATCCTGCACTGGGGCGAATGCGCCCGCAAAGTTTCAGAACTCGTGCGCGTGGAACTGGACAGGCGTACCTTGTTATAGGCTTCGAAAGGCGAGTTGAGGCGGAGCGTTTTCTGAAGGAATTTCGGCAACGACTGGCTCAGTTCGGCTTGGAATTACATCCGGAGAAGACACGGCTGATTGAGTTTGGACGGTTCGCCGCCCAAACCCGGAAGCTGCGCGGAGAGGGAAAACCGGAGACGTTCACGTTTCTCGGCTTCACGCATCACTGCGGGAAGTTGCGGAGCACAGGAGCTTTCACGGTCTGGCGCAAAACGGCGAAGAAGCGGATGGTGGCCAAGCTGCAGGCAATCAAGGCTGAGCTGCGCCGCCGGATGCACTTGCCGCCAGCTCTGGTCGGGGAATGGCTGCAAAAAGTGACTCTTGGCTATTACCAATATCATGCGATTCCGGGCAACTTAGCCTCAGCTGAAGGTCTTTGTCGCACGTCTTCGCCGATTGTGGCGGCTTGTCTTAATGCGTCGCAGTCAGCGGGGTTATGTGCGATGGGATCGGCTTGAACGCCTCTTTGCCCGGTGGATTCCCCAACCCCGTGTTCTCCATCCTCATCCCATGCAGCGCTTTGACGCCACTCATCCGAGGTGGAAGCCGTATGCGTAGACGCGCACGTACGGTTTTGTGCGGGGGGTGTCGGGCGACTGGCATCCCTACCGCGACAGCCAAATAATACGCTACGAACCTTCTCCGGCTTCTGGTTCACACGGAACAGCCCGCACACCGGCGAAATGGCCGAGACTTTGAGAAAAGGCTCTCTCCGGAGCTACGGACAGTGGCGTTGACTTTCGCCAAAATAGCGCCGCAGCTGTTTTCCCGGTGAACTTTCTCTGTCTCTCCGCAGCGGGCAGAACGTTTGGTTAACTGCCACCGTTGTGGTCCGGAATAATTTCCGCTAAGCGACTTCCTTCTCCAGGCGATAGCGCAACTCGCTTGCCACACCCCTTCAGCCTACGGCTGGAGAGCCTGGCACCGACAAAGCAGGTGAGCCTGCGAAGTTCAGAAAAGCCGGAGTGAGGGCGGCATCCGGCCCGGTTAACGCTGACGTCGGCGGAGAAGTTTAGCAGCAGGGAGCAGTTCATGAACATGGCCGTGCGTGCACTCGCATTGCTGACAATCACGGCATGTATGGCGAAGGCAGACCAAGTCGTACAAAAACCCCGTGTAGAAGCGGCCGGTGACCCACGCAGTCGTCGCCCGCCGAGCTGTTCCCGAAGGACTCGATTCTCCTCGCGAAGGTAGTCGATCGCATACTGCTGCTGTTGGTTCATCCATCCTGCAAGCGAAATCAGCACGAACCGGAGCCGATCCATGACCGGACGCATCCTTAAACGCTATCATCTGGACCCACAGACGCAACGATCACGTCTCTCTTTTCGCCACGTTCGAGTTTTTGGACGGTACGAGATACGGTGTATAGCCGACTGTACCGCCGAGGTGAAGTAGCCAGGGTCACAGGGAGAGGAAGGTCAACACCAACGTCAGATTGGCGGTAGCCCTCTTCGAGGGCAACTTAGACCGAGCGCCGCCCACGGAGCGCGCCTGCGAATCGCCCACCGTTGTCGAGGATTAGGGAATCAGGTAAGTGTGTCCCGGAACATACACCGCCAAAACCAGTGCTTCAGAAATTCTCCACCTTCCAGACGTTTGCCGTCTGCGCTACGCCGCGCGCTGCCACGTACCTGCCGTCAGGCGAGGGACTGCCGAAAATCGAGTGCCTCCCGGTTTGCGTCCAAAGAACATGCGAATTGCCCTGCAGGTCGATTTTGAGGAAGACCGAGGTTGCCTCGTGCGTGTCTCCGCACAAGAAGCCATGGCCGTCACTGGTCCAGCGAAGTGAGTTCAGAGCGTCCGCGGGGTGTGCAGTAATCTCGGCGGCCTGCCTGCCGTCTAGCGTCAGAACCCGGATCCGGTTGCGATGCTCGCTCGTGACATAAGCGATGTGCCTGCCGTCAGGAGAAATGTCAGCATCGCCAGAACCCAGTGGCAAGTGCGTTATGAGCGCGCCGCGACCCTTCAAAGGATCGATCAGGAACACGGACCTCTCTCTGTCGTCAACTTCGTTGACGATGCAGGGACCGCCGGCAACCGTGCTGCATTGCAAAGCGCTTACCCCGACGCCGCTAAACACCTCCTCCGGAGGATCTCCAGACAGCCGGACCCGCCGTACCGTGTAATTGCGATTCGACCCGGAAGTATCCGGCGAGTCAACATACAACACCCAATTGCGATCGGGTGATAGCCTGGGCTGAGTTTGCCGCCCCGTCTCTCGGACCAGCAATTCAGCCGTTGGCTGATCAATGTCTTGTTTGAACAAGTGAAACTGGCCGTTGCGGTCAGAGGCGAACAGGATTTCGCGGCTGTCCGGAGTCCATCCAGTCGGAACATCGTTGCGATCGTCGAGCGTCAGCCGGCGCGGCGTTTGCTGAGTGCCTCCATTCTGGAGCGAGATCAGGAAGACGTCATATTGGCGCTCTATCTTGAGAAAACATATCGCCTTGCCACCAGCGCTCGCCGCCAGGTGCAGAATCGCAAATCCGTGCCAGTTCGTTCGACGCTTCGGCTGTCCCACCGCCGCACCCGTTCCCGGGTCGATTGCCAACTCCCACAAGTTCGACTCCGAATTGCGGGGCGGCGTCTCGTCCTGCGCGTAGACGATGCGCCCAGGCGCGAGCCAGGCCACGCCGCTGATGGGACGCGGCTGTGCAGATAGCAGCTTGACTGTGCTGCCTGTCTCCAAATCCACGGTGAAGAGTTCGGCACCCGTTGGTTTCCATGCAGCGACCACTCCCCGGCGCAGATCCGGCGCCCAGGCACCCTGAATGAACTGAGCGCCGTCCTCGAGCAGTCGATGCTCCGTCCCTCCCGCGGCGTGTTTGGCCCAAATGCCGCGGTCCTTGGGAAACGACAGCAGGAGCCGACTATCGGGCGATGGGAGCACTGTTCCGATCATTTGAGGTATGCCGCCAACGAGCGGGATCCGGAAGAAAGTTCCCGTAAAGTCCCCGACGTACCGACCTGCTATCAGGGAAGCGGCATCGCTGGACCAGTAGAGCGGGGTCAGGGCCTTCGTTTGCGCAAGCAGGTGGCTTTCTCCCGTGGCGATCAAACGCAGGTGAATACCGTTTGCGTCGGAGTACGCGAGATACTTCCCATCGGGAGAGAGCGCCAGCGATGGGAGGACGGGCGTTTCAGCGGGATTCGCGGTTAATCTCTGTACTGTGAGGTCGTTTCCCGCCGTTGGCCGTACAGTCCACAACGAATACGCCAGTGCCAGAATGCCCAGGAGCAGGACGACAAATAATCCCACGACGGCGGCGCGCCAGATGCCGGTTCGTGCCGGAGCCACCTTCGCGGCCGAGTCGCGCGCGAGGCGTTTGAGGTCGGCGGAAAAGTCCGCCGCGCTTTGATACCGCAGCTTCCGGTCTTTCTCGAGCGCTCTGGCAATCACACGATCCAGTTCAGTACCGATATCCGCGTTCCAGGAGCGAGGAGCTTCCGGGCTGTGATTGAGGATTGCACCTAGCACCATCGCCGGTGTGCCGCCGTGAAAAGGCTGCCGGCCGGTTGCCATCTCATACAACACGACGCCTAACGAGAAGATGTCGCTGCGGGCATCGACGTCCTCACCGCGCGCCTGCTCGGGCGACATATAGCCGAGCGTTCCCACGGCGACGCCGGGACTGGTTTGGAACTCGAATGCCATCGTCAGCGTCGCGTCACCGGCCGCCGGCTCCACCAATATCGTTTTCGCGAGGCCGAAATCCAGGATTTTGACCTGGTTGCGGGATGTTATGAAAATATTCGCGGGTTTGATGTCGCGATGCACGATGCCGTTGCTATGCGCCGCATCAAGACCATCGGTGAGCTGCAAGCCCCAATCGAGAAGATCGGGTATCGAGACGCTGCCTTGCCGAAGCCGGTGCCTCAATGTTTGTCCTTCGAGGAGTTCCATCACCAGAAACGGGAGTCCACGGTCCTCTCCGACGTCGTAAATCGAGCAGATATGGGCGTGATTCACGGACGACAAGGCACTGGCTTCACGCCGGAATCGATCGAGTGCCGCGGCATCTCCGGCGAGGCGGTCGGGAAGGAACTTTACTGCCACCTGCCGGCCCAGGCGCAGATCTTGTGCGCGATACACGACGCCCATGCCACCTTCGCCTAGCTGCGCGAGGATTCGGTAATGTCCGACGGTCTCGCCAACCACGGTGAAGCAATTATGCCAGACTGCCGGCTGGTGTTTCGCTGTTGTTGTAGCCTTCGCACGCGCATTGCGCCCGAGCGCTTTCACTCGTTTCATATAAATCTCGTACACCGCAGATTTGCGAGACCGTAAACTACCCGGCGTTCGAGTTGAGGGAGCGCGCAGTCGCAGCGGTTGTTCGCGATTGCAACTTCGCCGGCCAGTGGCTAAAATACCTTGGCCCAGATCCGAAACCGTAGCGTGTCACGGGCAACACCAGCGCAGGTTAAACATAAGAGAGTCTGCACTCTCTTCAGTGTCATGGCAATTGCCGCCACGTTGGCGCCACTTACACGTACCGAGACTCGCAGATGTCGCGAAAATGGCGAGTGCACGCCACTCTATTCCGGACACCGACAGAGCGGGCGGGCATGTCAGCCTCTCATCGTGAGTAGCCGCGACGCATATGTACGCCTTTCGGTGTGGGTCGTAACGTGGTGAGGGGGCCGGCAACTCATCAAACCGATGCAAGCGCCCGAAGCATGTCATCAGTCATATTCCGTGGAAAGTCCGACAATGCTCGGCACGACGAGTGTGACGCAATGACTGGTGCCGCATTTGTACTCCTGAAGAGGCCTCACTAGTGGCGGCATAAAGCGTGGCCGGCGTCAGGGTCAATGGTGATGGTCCAAACGGAAATGTAGATGTTGCCCGCTAACCCACTGTCGGCGCCCGCCCAGTTTTCTCCTCCATCGCTGCTCTTGAGGATGCCGTGCAGGGTAGCGGCGTAGATGGTGGATGAATCCGCTGGGTCCACCGCAACAGACCTCACGCCACCCGTGGATGAGTGACGCCGATCCGGAAGTTAGGGCCTACAAGAAATCAATTACTCGCGATCAGTCGGTCAGCGTTTACCGATTCCGCCCGGAGAACGATTATGGAATGTAGCCTGGCTTGATTAGGAACGGAAGGCTTGTGTCCGCCCCAATCCGCAACGTGCGTGCGGCATGTGTCTCTATAACCGGAACCCCGCGGGTGCCGACCGACACGGTCCCGAAGTCCCCGTTCTGGGAAGTCAGGCGATTCACGTGGACGATAGGCGCCACCTGCTTCGGGCGGGACTTCTCACGCCGGTGTACCACGGGGAATCGGGGGTCCGCACACTGCGGGAACTGAGTCGCAGCTATCTCGCCGCCAGCAAAGATCTCACACGCGTGATGAATCGTCTCAAGGCGATATATCGGAGCTGGGCGATTCCCTGCGCCGGCCAGGAGGTCTATTCCCCGCGCCATCGCGCCGCCTGGCTGGAAAAACTGCGGGAAACCGGCGTGCGCCGCCGGGCTGAGCAGACCTATCAACAACTCGATTTTTTGATGGGGATACGGAAGGAAACGCGGAAGGAGTTGTTGGCGGAAAGCCGGAAGCATCCCGCCCGTAAGCTCCTTGAACAGATTCCCCGGCTGGGCCCCATCCGGGTTGCTCTTCTGATCGCTCTCATCCAAACACCGCATCGTTTCCGTACGAAGCGCCAACTGTGGAACTACTGCGGGCTGGGCCTGCGGACGCGGAGCAGCGGCGAATACCGGTACTCAGGGGGGCAACTGCAGCCTTGGCGGAAACCGCCTGCGCTGCGCGGTCTCAACGTCAACCACAATCATGATCTGAAGAATCTCTTCAAGAGTGCGGCCACGCAGGCCGGCACCTGCAAGGATGATCCGTTGGGAGAGTTCTATCAGAATTTGCTGGCCAGCGGGATGGAGCCGCCGATGGCACGCCTGACTCTGGCGCGTAAGATTGCGGCAGAGACGTGATTCCGACGGCTCGGTTAGAATTCAGCGTACCGGAAATCGTCATGGTTCGCGCCGGCGTGTCGGCCAGACGGAAGTCTACCGAATCCGGTACAATTGCTCCATTCTCTTACCGAACGACGCAGGATGATCGGCGAAATAATTTCACATTATCGCGTCGCTGCCGAGCTCGGCTCCGGCGGTATGGGTATCGTCTACCGCGCTCGCGATCAGCACTTGAATCCGTGACGTGGCGCTCAAGAAGGTTCTCCCGCCTCGGGTTCCTTCGAGGACGAGGCAGCGCGCAGCCGGTTCCGGCGCGAAGCGCTCTCGCTTTCGCAGGTGAACCATCCGAACATCTGCACGATTTACGAGATCGGCCAGGCGAACGGCCAAACGCACATTGCCATGGAATACGTAGACGGCGACCCGTTGAGCCAGCTGATTCCGTCCGGTGGTCTCGCATTCGAAACAGCGCTCCAATACGGAAAACAGATTGCGGATGCGCTGTCGCACGTGCATCAACATGGGCTGTTGCACCGTGACGTCAAGAGTTCGAACGTGATGGTGACGAATGATGGCCGCGTTAAGCTGCTCGATTTTGGTTTGGCCAAACACTTCGCGTCACACGCGTCCGATGACACCGTAACGAGCGATACCCTCACGGAGCCTGGAGCGACTGTGGGAACACTGGCGTACATGGCGCCGGAGATCCTTCGAGGCGAGACGCCGGATGAGCGAAGCGACTTGTGGGCGCTCGGGGTAGTGCTGCACGAGATGCTTACCGGCTCGCGTCCGTTCCAGGCCACTTCCGGACACGCGCTGAGTTCAGCAATCTTACGAGACCCCCCAACGCCGCTTCCGGAACGCACGCCGCCAGGCCTCCGCACAATCGTGGGAAAGTGCCTCGCCAAAGAGCCGAATCAGCGCTACCACTCAGCCGCGGAGGTAGCGGCGGCGCTAGAGGCGGCGTCGTCTTCTGCGGTGGCCACACCCGTAACATCCAAGCGATCAATGCACGTGTGGTGGGCGATCGCCGTGGCTGCACTAGCTGTTGTCGCGATCTGGGTAGGCCCGTGGTCAACACGTTCGACGCGCCATCCCAGATCGTTTAAGTCGATCGCCGTACTGCCGTTCGAGAATCAGTCCGGCGAAGGCGACCAGGAGTTCTTCGCCGATGGAATGACGGAGCAGCTGATTTTACCGATCTTTCGAAAATCCGTGCTCTCCGGGTGATATCACGTACCTCCAGCATGCGCTATCGCGGAACGAAAAAACCGCTCGACGAAATTGCACGAGAGCTGGATGTGGACGTGCTTGTCGTCGGCTCGGTCAGGCGCTCTGCCGATCAGGTCCGAATCGCGGCGCAGCTCATCGAGGCGCGCCGCGACCAGAATCTGTGGGCCGACAGCTATGGCGGGAAAATTCGCGAGGTGCTGGCGCTGCAGCGCGAAGTGGCGCGGAATATCGCCAATGAGATCCACGTATCGATGACGCCCGCCGAGCAGACGCAACTGGCGTCGTACCGGCGCGTAACCGCGGGTCCACGATCTCGTATTGCGAGCCATGTACTTCGCCAATAAGGGAAGCGGGAGACTTCGATCTGAAGCAGGGGCTTGAATACGCGCGACAGGCGATCGCGAAGGACGCCAACTACGCGCCTGCGCATTCCGCCGCAGCATTCATCTATGCTCATTTGTCGACCGTACACGTGGCTCCCCGGGAGGTCATCCCGGCGGCGAAGGCGGCCGCAGAACGAGCTTTGCAGTTGGACGAGACACTCGCGGAGGCGCACCTTTCGCTCGCTAACGTTTTACTTGGTTACGAGTGGGACTGGCGGGCAGGAGAGAAACATCTCAAACGCGCGATGGATCTGAATCCGTCCTCGGCGGAGGCACATCTTCTGTATGCCAATCTTCTCGCGGCAAATGGGCACTCCGCGGATGCCGTCGCGCAGCTCCGTCTGGCGCAAAAGCTCGATCCGTTGTCTATCCCTATACGAACTGAATGTCGCGTTCACCCTCATAGGCGCGCGTCAATTCGACGAGGTCATAGCGGAATCGCGGCGAATTCTCGAACGAGAGCCAGGCGCCGCCCTCGCGCATATAGCCGCGGCACTGGCACATGGCGAGAAAGGCGAGTTCGACGAAGCGTTGCAGTCGATGGAGAAAGCCCTGAAGCTGGATGGTGGCTTCACGTCAAAAGCGATGACGGCTCATGTACACGCGGCCAAAGGCGATCGCCGGAAAGCAGAAGTTGCTGGTCGAGCTGAAAGAAATAAGCAGCCGACGGTACGTATGCGCATACGAGATTGCACACACGTACGTGAAGTTGGGCGATAAGGACAACGCATTTCGATGGCTCGACAAAGGGCGCCGGGATCGCGCCGATTGTATGGTGTGGCTGCTGGCGGAGCCGTGGATCGACCTTCTGCAGCGACCCGCGATATAAGGAGCTAATCCAGCGTATCGGTCTTGGGACCGGCAAAGCTGGTGAGAGGCCGTCGGGTCCCATCGATGCCCACCCCTCACAGCGCGAGCTACATACCTATAGCGTCGGTAAGCCGTCGGAACAGCTAATTGCACGCGTCGAACATCACATTCGCGATTGCGCAGAATGCGCCGCTGCCGTAGCGCTCATCGTCCGCGAATCGTTAGAACCTCGATTCACGTCTGCGTAACGGCCTGAGCGCGTCGCAAAGCCCGTAGAGTCGAGGAAGGGCGCGGTCCCAGTGCAGTAAGCAAATGGGCGTTTCCCTTCCCCGCTCATCAAACCGGACGTGCCCATTTCGAGCATCCGGCTTTCCGACAGATTTCACCCGTCAGCTTTCGGAAGGGTCGCCCAAAACACATCACGTAGATGCAACACACCCAGTTTTCCGAACACGACTCTGCCCGGGAACCTGGTGGTGCCTAGCGAAGACACTTTGTGGCGTTGCCTTAAGAAATGCCTTACCTTGTCGTAAACGTAATGATCGACTGCCCGATATGCCAGGTAGCGTTCCCCGCAACGGAAATAGTTGGACCAGCCTCGCAGGATTGCATTGAGGCGATCGCGTACTTCCGGCCACGGGGAAACGTTACTCCGCGTCAGTACGTCTCCCACTTTCTGCCGCAGCCGAGATATGCTCTTCTTCGACGGACTCTCCCCTAAGAACACCCAGCCACTTTTCCGAACGCGATGCGGCCCGAATGTATACCCAAGAAAGTCAAACCGTTCGCGGCGCGCCTGTTTGATGCTGGTCTTCGCTTCGTTCAGCGTGAGCCCAATCCTCGGCATGACCCTGCGCGTCCAATTCAGTACCTCTGTCGCGCAACGGCGACTGAGGATCACGAAATCATCGGCGTAGTTCACCACGTCGGCTTGAAATACCTCACCCCGGCCTGTGATCCGCCAATACTTCAGAAAACGGTTCATATATAGGTTGGCGAGCAAGGGACTGATGACTCCCCTTACGCAAAAGGTAACTTTGAGCGTCGGGCTGATTTGGGGGAGGAGCGGTGGTTTGCGAGGGGCCTGTCGGGAGTGAAATGCTATGGCGAATGGTGATGCTGTCGTCTCCCACCAGGACGTCTTTCA
>CAWJQP010000043.1:0-99563 GCA_963844855.1 Bryobacteraceae bacterium | reverse complement strand
TTGAACCGGCGACCTGCTGATTACGAATTCGCGTGCGAACCGTATGTTATTACGTTTCTGTGCGGCGGACCTGCCCTTGGACGTCCTCCACGGCCCTCTACGGCGAATTTTGAACACGAAGTTGCACACAACTTGAAAGGAGGAGCTGGAAACCTTCCGGTCCTCTGATTCGAGCGCCAGTCTGTCCAGCTGAATGCGTGTGCAACACGTAAAGTCCTCAGTGTGCGAAATCGCCAATCGGAACCATATAGATCTGACTGTCAGCAAACGCCAGGAGAAGCGGATTCAATCCATCGAGCTTGTCCGCAGGGAACGGGGCGAGCAGCGTCAGGTCCTCTCGTTCAACTCTCGGCCGTTTGTCCTCTGCGGGCTGCCTATCCGACGGCCGCCAACTGGGACACTCCAACACATTAGGCATAACGGGCACTTCAAGCTTGAGGTTGTGGCCCATCCCGATCATGGATTACCTTTCGGGCAAGATCGGTTGATACCGCTTTGGGTGTCGACTCTAGCAGTACGGCAGAAGAGTCGGACAGTTCTTTTCCGTTCGGCGGCCGAGATCCTCGAGGAATTCGACCTCCCGAAAGATGGTCCGCATTACCGGCGGCTCGTTGACGGTTTCAGACGCATCTTCACAAGTACGATTTACTTCGGAACTGAATCTGCCGCCGGCCAGCAACAGGTCTGGGACAGCCGACGTTTCCACTTCTTCGACCGGCTGCGCATCTGGTGCACTCGGGCCGGCGAGGAAAACCTCAGAGAATCGCCGCCGGACTACAACATCATTAGTCTTAGTGAACCGTTTTGGCAGGAGATTCAGGCACACCCTATTCCGGTGGATAGCCGCGTCATCAGCGAACTCACGAACGTGCCAGGTTGCCTCGACCTGTACATGTGGCTATGCTGGCGGTGCTTCAGCGCGAAACGGGCCGAATGCATCCCACTCTTTGGAAGCTCTGGCTTGGCAGTGCAGCTCGGCGTCGTGAATTACAGTCGTGATCGGAATTTCCGAAAACGGTTGCGACAATGGCTGAAGCTCGTGCGACTGTACTGGCCCGAATGTCCTGCGCAACTGACTGAGGACCGGATGTCACTTCGTATCCGGCCGAACTCACCAATCCTGGCAGCCGATGCGGCATGCGCGAAGCCCACTACATTCGCTCTCTGACGGACGTGCCGACCTCGAATGCTATGCGCGTCTATGGCAGTGATTCAGATCTACAGAAATCAGCCAGTTTTCGCATCCTTTGTCAAACTGCCTCTTAATGAGTGTTTTGGAGTTGGAAGCGGGTATAGTGCTTCGAGCAATGCGATACCGTGGAAAACGCGGGCGGCCGACAAAAAAGCCGCGGGAAGGATCCGGACTCGGCTGGCCGATGCCGAGCCCGGAAGGATAACGCTACGCTTGGTTCGGTTCAGGATCGCCGTCACTCTCGGCTCGACGTTCCGCACGGTCGAGCTTTCCGATCGAGTCGGAGCGCACCTCTGTAACGCGGTGCTTGATGCCGTCACGTTCGTATTCTCTGGTGCGCACCGATCCTTGCACCATCACGTAGGAACCCTTCGTTAACGTCCGCGTGTACTCGGCCAGTTTGCCGAAGGTGACAACGCGGTGCCAGTCCGTGCGGCTCTGCCAGTTGCCATCAGCGTCTTTCCATGATTCTTTGGTGGCAACCGAAAGGGTTACGACCAGTGTGCCGTTGGGAGTGTAATGAGCTTCGGCGTCAATGCCAGTGAAACCGATGATTGTGAGCTGATTCAAGGTATACATTCGAGTTCTCCTTTTCTGATGCCCTCTGTGCCGGGGGCAACCGAAAAGCAAGCGGCCCCGCTCCCAAACGAAGCCGGAGAGCTTTGTTGGAGGTGCCAGCGCTCAGGTTTCCGGGTTGTTGAGAAACCTGCTGGAGGAACCGACAAAGCAGAACGCAGGCGAGAGCCGGGCGCGGCGGTTCAAGCGCAGCCGTTGCCCTGGACAGCCGGGCTGAGGAATGGAAAACGCGATATGTCGTATAGCAGCGATCTGTCATATCGTCTCCTCGCAGAGTAAATGCCCACGCTTACTCCCGCAGACTGAGACGAACCGATGATGACGACCAAGCATCGAAGGATGTTGATCAATGCTGGGCGAAGCGCCGCGAGACGGCCGTCCGTTATGCCATCTGGCTGAGCCAACAGAGACGGTAACGATGTGTTCTCAATTTCGTCTTGGCATAGGAAGCACGCAGCCGTGAGCATGAACACTCCGGCATCAGTTAACGCATTTATGCCGTGCGTGCCCGCTCAATCGAAAAGCTAGACCGGCTGGATCAGAGTCGGTTGCAAGCGCGATTCCTAGAAGGGTGGGCATGAAGCACGTCGGAATCGCAAGGACAAGCCGTCCGGAGCAGCCCTCATCGCAGCATTGTCAACTTGAGTGATCGAAGCGCATTTGCGGCCTGGAATGCTGGGCGTTTGGGGAATAGCTCAGGCCGCGGTCATTATCCGCCGGAAGGCGAAGGATCGCGATTGTAAGAACCGATGATTGCTAGATCTCAATAAGTGCCTGGCCCACTCGGAATAGATTCTGGACGGCATCGTGGAGCGAGAGAAACCGCTGGGCGTTCGCTGCGGATTTGAATCGTCGCATTTGCCGTTCCCGTTGGCGCGTCGGCTGATGCGAGACTTCAGCTCGATTGTTGGCGTATCGCTCCACATCGTGAGTCACGTTGCTGAAGATGGTTCGTATTGCAGCGCAGTAGCTTCGCCAATTGTCGGTAATGATCCGCAGTGGTTCGGTGCCCTGACCGCGCAAGAGTCTTCGAAAGAATCGCTCCGCAGCGCGCCCGAGCATCGTGCGATGTACTGATGGCCGCTAGAGAAGCATGCCCCGTCTCTCTTTCCAGCGCGTCGCAAACTGATTACCGATTCTCTCAATGCGTTTCTGCCCCGTACCCCGCAGAGGCGCCCTCCAGGCCAGTTCGTTGTCATCGGGGCTTTGCGGCACTGACCTGCAAAGTCCGATTTCCCTAAAATAGCTGTTGGCTCCATCGGCTACCGTCGTCACCGCAGACGGCGGCGAAAACATCAGTCCATTATGCGGTTGCCAAACACGGTGTATTCAGAGTGGTAGACTCCAGGCAACACAAGCGAACGAGGAGGTCTTTGAAATGGCCCTAAGAACCGCCAGCGCGCTTACATTCGCTGTAAGCACGATGGGATTCCTCAGCGCAACCACTCCGGCTGCCTTCAACATCAACGAGCCCGTGAGCGTCGCAGGCGTACCACCGGTGACACTCGGACCCGGGACGTATGTAATCCGAACTCTGGACAGTTCCGGCGGCACAAATGTCGTGCAGATTCTGAGCAAGCAAAAGGATTACGTCTATACCACGGTATTGACGATTCCGGCGACACGGCTGAGACCCGAGGACAAATCTCAATTCCTCTTTTCGGAGGCGCCTTTCGGGAATCCGCCGACACTGCACTTCTGGTTTCCGCCCGGGGAGAGCCGCGGGTACGAGTTTGTCAATCCTCGCACTGTGCCCGTTCCCGACCAGAGTACCGCGCCAACGCAGCTTCAGCTAAGGACCGACGGGAACCGGAACCGGCCCGGTCAACTCGACGGGAACCCGGCGGATTTCTACGCGCTCCGGGAGGCCCTGCTGCGAATCGAAAATGGCGAGTTCAGGGCTGCGCGAGATTACTTCAGGAGAAACTACTTCCTCGCGAACAATCGCGAGGGCGCAATCACGTCGTTTCTACTCGCCCTGGTCATGACCGATCGCCACGAGGCCATGGAATCGTTGGTGGTGGTCAACCGGCTGGATCCTGAGCGAGCACGGGTCTTGTCGCAGTTGGATGTGAATAGCGTCGTTGAGTCGCTGCCGAATGCCCGATCGAATCTGAAGGCGAGCCTAGTCCGCCGCTTCCTGCTGAATTTCGCGTTCGAAAGAACAGACGATGCGATCGCGCGGACTGCCATCCTTTCTTTCGAGAGGCATGCCATCAAGGGCGATTCGTTCCCGGTGGAGATCGCGTTAGACAGGCGGCGTGAGGAGCGCGAGAAAGAGAAGAGACGCGAGGACCGGTGGATTCTCACTAAGGAACAGATCGCACGACTGAGCGACTGCGTCAAGTCGTTGCTTAACCAGGTGGGCGCGCTCGAGTATTCGGCGAGTCTCGAGACGAAGTTCGGCGTGTCCGGATCAGTCAGGTTACGGGTTATTCTGACTCAGCGAAGGCTGAACGATCTCGACGCGATTGTGGACCGTTCGCATCGAACTATCTGCGAGCGGCGTTCGAGGCTGGAGCGGCTCATTGCTCAGCGAAATGTGGCTGTCGCCCGTGAACTCGATGCAATTCGGTCGGCGCTCAACGAACTCGATAGACAGCCGGGGTCCTCGACGAAGTCGCAGTTCGCCTCACTCCGCAATTGGGAGGCGGCGTCCGCCTCAGGCGTGTCGCGTGACTTGACGATTTTGGCTGAGGTGGCGAATCTGGCATACATGCGACCATCGAGCGTGTTTCGGACGAACCGCGGATATGTTCAGATCAACATCGCGGGGTCGCTGGCCCGCCTTGCGGAGTGGACGGGACTTTAGCAGCTATTGAGGTTATGGCCGACGGGCCTGGGTGCGCATTGTCAAGTTAACGGAGATCCAACTCACGGTACCACTAGCCGTAGTTGTTGACTCCGGGCGCGGCTACAGTATGTAGCCACAGACGCGGCTTTCTGCTTAAGTTGACAGAACCACTTTGGGCAATGCCGATTACGGCACGAGTAATAAGAGATGGCTTGATAGCCGCATCGCGGGCAGTGATCGCGTTTAGCCAAAATATTCATCGCGAACATGCGAACCGTTCACGAACCTCTGTAACGTTCTCATTTGTTCCGAGCTTACAAGCGGAGCTCGCGTTTTCGTATCTTGTTGGAATCTGAAGCTATTCGAGTTTCTGGACTATACGAGCTCCCTCGAAATAGTTTCACTCACGACGGCAGTGGATCAGGCGAAGTGGGCGTGAGAGTTACTTGGAAGCCGAGGCCAGTCAGTCTATTGACGAGGCGCCGCTGCAGGCCCCGGCGGTCCAGCAGGTCGAAGTAATCTGCGCCAAGATCTTGATAGACGCAATGGCGTTTGAGCAGATGATAAGCAATGACAAGCATCGTGTGTGCGACCGCGACAATGGTTCTCTTCTTGCCTCGTCGTGCGATCATCCGGCGGTACAGTGCAGCCAAGTACGTGTCTTTGGCTCGTGAAGCGGCCCACGCAGCTTGACAGAGTCCGCGGCGCAGCCACACGCTGCCCTTCCGGATCTTTCCTGACCGGCGCTTTCCGGCGCTCTCGTTGTTGCCTGGACATAGCCCCGCCCAACTTCGCTAAATGTTGAGCGCTGGGGAACTGCTCCATATTCGGACCAATTTCAGCAACTAACATAGAGGCCGTAAGGTCATCAATGCCTGGAATTGTTTTCCATAGATGCACAACTGCCTGAAGGGTGTTCGTCTCAGCGTTGGCCGCCTCATCGCCAGACGACGTTCCTGGCTGGCGGCATTGTGCTTGGTTCAGCAACCGATGAATTTCTGATTCCAACTTGGCCATTTGCGTCTCGCCATGCTCCAGCAGATCGAACAGCAGGATCAATTGAAAACGGTGATGGTCGGTGAAGTGGCCGTCCAAAGCGAGTTGTAGGGACTCGTTCTTCTCGCGTAGCCTTCCACGCGCTAGTGCGGCAAGCTGTTTTGGGTCTTGCTGACCGGATATCAACGCCTTCAGCATGTGACGTCCGGAGACGCCGAGCACGTCGCTTGCAACCGAGCCTAATTTGATATTTGCGTCCTCCAGGACTTTCTGGATGCGATTGGCGTAGGTCGCCAGATCCTGCCGCATTCTCGCCCGCATCCGGGTCAGATCGCGGAGTTGCCGGATCTCAACCGTTGGTACGAAACTACCGCGAAGTAGCCCATGCTGGAGCAGGTCGGCAATCCACTCACTGTCCTTCTGATCGGTCTTCCGTCCCGGCACGTTCTTAATGTGCTGCGCGTTCACGAGTAATAAGTCAAAGTTGAGCGGCTCCAGAATATTCCAGACTGGTTTCCAGTAAACGCCCGTGGCTTCCATGGCGACCCGTTCAACCCCCTCCGCCTTCAGCCACGTACCCAGTTCACGCAGATCGCAGGTCATCGTTCCAAATCGCCGCTTCTCTACATGGAATTCGCCGTCATCGTCAATCAGCAAAAGGCAGGCGGTGACACTGTCCTTGTGCACGTCCAGCCCGCAACAACGTTGGTAAACTATGCGCATTGAGGCTCCTTTTGTGAGCCTTGTTGCGGTGGACGCCTGGATTAAATGAGTCTCCCTCGCGTGCTCTGAAACAGGCAACAATCCGTTGTTCCAATCGGCGTCCCGGTCAAACTTAGCTGCGGGCTCTATCCGCGCCAATCTAGAACCGACCTCGGTACCCACCACAAGGCTCAAACGGAGCATACCGGAAACTGGCGATCCATTTCATGATCCGTTGTGAGCGTCGATCATGATGAACTTAGCTAGTGGTTACTCATCTTCAGGCTAAGGTTGGATTAGAGATACGTGCCAACCGAAAGAACGCAGCTGCGGTCAAGTTGCCGCAAAACGGCCTATGCGCGGAAGTCAACGTGCCGACCACCTGTTCCAGTTGCGATCCCGACTTGCGGGGAGTAATTCGGCCGATCCCGCGTAGTGTTTCACTGGCTCCGACCAAGGCAAGCGAACAATTCCCGAACCGTCTGCTCTCGATAATCGAAAATGCGCGAAAGATCTTGAGCCACCTGAATCCGGTGAGTCAGGCGGCCCAGCACTCCGAACGGTAAGGCGTACTCAACCGTATCGACGATCAACGTCCCACCCTCAACCTCTGAGAAGCGATGTGTGTGCCGCCAAAGCTTGTACGGTCCCTTCGTCTGGATATCGATAAACTCGAAAGGCGGATCCCATCTTTCTATCTGCGTTAGCCAGCGAAGCGGAATTCCTCGCACTCGTAATGCATAAGCGATCGTGGCGCCTTCCTTCATCTCTATGGGTCCGGGGCTGAGAATCCGGAACATCATCCACGGCGGCGTGATGCGTTGAAGGTTTTCCGCCCGCGAGAAAAACTCGAACACATCGGGCAAGGGGCGCGGAACCCAAAGCTCACGATTTAGCTTGTAAACAGTCATTCGCGGTTCGAGTGAATCGCAGCAGCGGCAAGACGACGCAGCATGCCGCGAAACATTAGCTCGTGAATCGGCCAGAGAAAATACCAGTAGAGCAGGCCGGCGAGACCGCTGGGCTCGAACTGTGCGGTTTGCCGGAGCACCGTTGAACGGCCATCGGGTTCGGCGCGAACTCGAGCCATGCGCGCCCGGGGACGCGCATCTCTGCGAACAGTCGCAGGCGCCGGCCGGGCTCATAAAGCTCGACACGCCAGAAATCCAAAGTACTTCCCGGGTGCGGAGTGTCCGGATCGGACCGGCCTCGCCGCATACCGACGCCGCCCATAAGCAGATCGATGAGCCCGCGAATTCTCCATAGCACGTTGCCGTAGTACCAGCCTGTTTTGCCTCCAATCCGGCAGATCGGCGAGAATGCCTGATCGGGCGGCAAGGGCACTCGCACCGTCTTTTCGTTCGTCAGAACATCGCGGCCTGCGTCGAGTGTGGCACATCCGCCGGCGCTATTGGCGCGCGCGTCGCACCAGCGGCTTTCGGCGCGTGGGGCGGTCCTCGTTGGCAAGGGCCCGCTCGATGGCTCGGGCAATTCCCATCGGCTGCACGGCGAAGAGCTGGGCGGCAGTGGAACTTTGCACGACGCTCGGATTGCGCACGCTCTCAATCAGGCAGCGGCCGATGGATGCATACACCGGTGTGATCAGCGTCAGCCAGCGGCTGGATAAGGACAGGCTCAGGAACGGAACGCGTATAAACCAGCGGCGTAGTTTTCGCTGGCGGGCGAATTCGCGCATCAGCCCGACATACGAAGTGACATCGCTCCCGCCGATTTGAACGGTGACACTCTCCGGCAACGGCACGCGGATCCCCGCGATCAAGGTACTCGATGACATCTTCGATGCCGATGGGTTGTGAGGCAGTGTTGACCCAGCGAGGGGTGATCATAACGGGGAGCCGCTCGACCAAGGCCCGGATCAGTTCAAAGGATGCGCTCCCCGAACCGATAATCACCGAGGCCTGGAATTCCAGCGCCGGAATCGCGCCGGAGCGCAGGATGTTGCCGGTCTCCAACCGGCTGCGCATATGAGGCGAAAGATGCCCGCCGGAGGCCAGCGCGCCCAGATAGATGATGCGGCGCACTCCGGCCTTGTTTGCCGCCAGGGCGAAGTTGGCGGCGGAGGCCGCCTCGTTGGTCTCAAATCCGGGGCCGCTATTCATCGAGTGGACAAGGTAGAAGGCGGTGTCCACGCCTGAAAACGCCGAATCCAGAGACGCCGGCTGAAGCAGATCCCCGCGCACCAATTCGGTGCCGGGAGCTACGCGCCAGCGCAGCGCCTCCGGATCGCGGCACAAGCACCTGACAGGCAACCCCTCCTCTTCGAGCCGCCGCAGAAGACGACCGCCCACATACCCGGTTGCTCCGGTCAGGAGAAGCATTCGTGTGCCTATTCCGGCAGAATCACCTTGTCGATGACATGAATCACGCCATTGCTGGCCGCGATATCAGCCTTCACGACGTGCGCATCGTTCACCATCACACCATTGTCCATTGCCTTGATCTTGATGCTGCTCCCCTGCGCGGTCTTGGCTGAGTTGAGCTTCACTGCATCGCGCGACATCACTTTACCTGGGACTACGTGATAAGTGAGCACGCTCTGTAGCTTGGCCTTGTTTTCCGGTTTCAGCAGGTCTTCGAGGGCGCCTTCGGGTAGCTTCGCGAAGGCTTCGTCTGTGGGCGCGAACACCGTGAACGGGCCGGGACCTTTCAACGTATCTACCAGGTCTGCGGCCTTCACAGCGGCTACCAGGGTATTGAACTTTCCAGCTATGGCCGTATCCACGATATCGGCGGCGGTAGCGGCCGAACTCAGGGCGAGCGCAAAAAAGCCCGCGAGCAAAACTGTCGAACGAAATCTCATTTTAATTTTCCTCTTTGTCATCTATTGCGGCAGGATCCCCTGCCAGGGCTATGCGCGGACCGCGACGTTATTGGTGTGCCAGCGGCGCTGGATCGATTTCCAGGTGAGAGCCTGGTACAGTCCCGCGAGACCGACCAGTCCATATACAACGGAGCTGAGCGGCGATGTTTCACCGAACCGCATTCCGAATAACGTTGCGACGAGGTCCAAATGAAACAGGCCGGCAAGGCCCCAGTTAAGCGCGCCGACGATCACCAGGCCGGCTGCGAGTACATCAAGGTTTTTCATAGTGCGAACTTCTTCCTTTCCTTCGTGTCCGGCAGGCTGTGCCAACCACTATTTGATCTTAAAGAAAAACTGTTTTATTGTGAAGAACACAGGAAAGATGTGTTTCCTGTGCGGAAAGAATACTGCCGCAAACAGCAGTTACACGAAAACGATCTCGAACATGGCGACTGAAACCATCACCACCGGCCTGAAGAAGTACGCAATCGGAAGCAAGCTGCGGCGCCTTCGCCTGCGAAAAAGCATGGGTTTGCTCGAGTTGAGCAAGCATACCGGGCTATCACCGGCGCTCCTTTCAAAGCTGGAGCGGGACTTGATGCATCCAACCCTGCCCACGCTGCTTCGGATTGCCATGGTGTTCAGCGTCGGCCTGGAGTATTTCTTCAATCCCGAGCCTCGGCCGGTGCTGGAGATCGTTCGGAAGAAAGACCGGCTGCGATTTCCCGAGTCGCAGGATGCTGCTCACGTCTCGTATTACTTCGAAAGTCTGGATTTCCCGGTCCCGGGCCGCGCTCTTAATTCCTACTTCGCAGAGTTCGAACCGTTGAAAGACATAGACAGCCATTTTCACGAGCATCCCGGCGTCGAGTTTCTGTATGTACTTTCGGGCAGCCTGGAATTGTGTGTCGGAAAAGACCGGCACGAATTAGCGGAAGGCGATGCGGTTTACTTCGACTGCACGGTTCCACACGCCTACTGCAAGCGCGGGTCGAAGCGCACTACGGCCATTGTGGTGGCGCTGGAAAACCCAGGGAAGGGGTAGGGCTGGTGCTGTTGTCGTTTACAACTTCGGCCGCCGCGACTCGTGGAGTTCATGCATCTCTCCCACGTCCGGTTCTGATCCCCTGAGCCACCCTTTGACAAGCTCGTACAAATCTACAAGGGGGCGTCATCGCCCTCTTTCCATATTTCTATCAGGCTGTAGGAGTTTTCCACGGAGTCACGGCGCGCGTTCCGTTTTCGCCTGCCTCAAGCGTGACCGTCACCAGTTCGGCAGGTGGCTCGATCAGCTCCAAGCGCGGAAGCGGCCGAGTGTGAGCATTGTAGCTCTGGCCAACAAATTAGCGCGAATCGCGTAGGCTGTCCTCACCACATCGCAACCGTATAGAGCAACAGCGTAGTCGTTAGAACCATTCGCTCATGTTTGCACAGGCGTGAATGATGAACAAACGGGATGCCGTCCTGCCCTAAGCCTTTCCCCTCAAATGGCTGGGAGACCGGCCGGACACTTATTTAGGAAGGGCAGGGTGCGAACTCCATCGTGGTCAGAAGCTGTCTGCTGCACCCAAAGGCCGTATAGATTACCGCAACCAATTGTCGCCGTCGTTCACATCGGTCAGGAGCAATGGACTGACTACACGAAACACTTGCATTCAGCATGCGGACCATAGATTTCAGAGGGGCATCGGCCCGTATGCAGCCTCACCCGCCTCGAATCTTCCCTTAGCGTCACGAGGGATGTGAACGCTTGCACCTGGTGACTTTAACGCTTGGCGACCAGGCAAGTCTTTGTCGTTTGAACAAGGCGGTAGTTCGCGAGTCTTGGAAACGCCGCGTCGCCGGAAGAGAAAAGGCGCGCCGAAGATATGAAAGTAGCTATATCGGCGTCACACTGAAATGATAAGGTCAGGGGAAGAAGGCTGGTTTACTCGAGAGCGTATCCTAACGTTGACGCTGGCGTCCTCAACATTTCTATTTCTCTATCTCAGTTTTCGCCTGATCGAAACTTTTGTTCCGGCCATCGCGTTCGCAATCGCTCTGGCGGTGGCAACACAAGGACCATATAACTGGCTCCGCGCCAGAGCAAAGAGCGACACGGCGGCCGCCCTCGTGGCTGTGCTGTTGATAACTCTGCTCATACTTGTTCCGGCCGCTTTTCTCGGCACCTACATCGTGCAAAAAGGCATCGAGAACGTAAACGAACTGCGTTCCGGTGGAGCGTGGACAGGCTGGCATGCAGCAGTAGAACGTCAGCCGATTCTCGGCCCGATGCTGATTTGGAGCGAGCAAAACCTCGATTTGGCAGCACAGTTCCAAAGCGTAGGAGAGGCGCTGGCGAGCCAAGCGTCCGGCTTTCTAAGGGGTTCGGTTACAGTGATCACGCAGCTGGTCATTACTCTGTTCGTGTTGTTCTTCCTATTTCGCGACCGCAAAATCGCTTTGAACTCCCTTTGCAATTTGGTTCCGCTTTCGCAGACCGAAGCAAACCACCTTTTTGCCAGGCTTTCAAGTACCATCCGGGCAACTGTGAATGGTTCCCTGAGCGTGGCTTTTGTTCAGTCTCTCCTGGCAGGAATCATGTATGCCGCGCTCGGAGTACCCGGTGCTGTTCTTTGGGGCGCCGTGACTTTTATCGCAGCTCTTGTTCCAGTCTTCGGAACCGTGCTGATATGGGGACCAGTTGCTCTGTACCTGCTCTTAACTGGTAGCTGGATTAAAGCGATGTTCCTTGTTTGCTGGGGTATGCTGGCGGTCGGCATGATCGACAACCTGCTTTATCCTTTTCTGGTCGGGGACAAGTTGAGGCTTCACACTGTTCCGACATTCTTTTCGATATTGGGAGGAATTACCGTATTCGGTCCCGCGGGACTTATCTTGGGTCCGCTGATTCTCGCCATTACGATCGCCCTACTGGACATCTGGTGGATGCGCACGGCTGAAGGTCATGCCGCCGAGGAAGAAGTCACCGAGAACAACCAAACGAAAATACCTCCGGGCAAGGTGTTGCAAGAGCACGGAGTCCACCCCGTGTGAAGGCTACATTCGCCTCATCGGTTGGCTGGCCTCGAACCTAAACAGTCATTCGCGGTTGGTGTGAATCGCAGCAGGGGCAAGACGACGCAGCATGCCGCGAAACATAAGCTCGTGACTCGGCCAGAGAAAATACCACTAGAGCATGCCGGCAAAACCGCTGAGCTCGAGCTGTGCGGTTTGCCGGAGCACCGTTGAACTGCCATCGGGTTCGGCGCTGAACTCGAGCCATGCGCGCCCGGGAACGCGCCTCTCTGCGAAGAGTCGCAGACGGCGACCATGTGCTTCATGAACAGTGTGGATGTGGCCGCGTGCTTGCTGCGGCTTCATCCTCCGATGGCGACGTAACGATTTGCTTTGAGGATGGCCAGCGTACTGTGTCGCCCACTACCTTGCGACGATTGCTCCCTCGAACTGTCGTTGCGCAGCTCATCTGTGCCTACAAATAATCCCAACCAAGCTGCCGAATGCCGGAGCGAGACGTGATCCATCCGATCAAAAAGGTTTGGAATCCGCACCGGCCGGAAGTAGGCGCGCAGCCGCTGATTACTTCGCGGCTCGGGTTCCATCAGAGCTCGGTCCGGTGCGTCTAAATCGTGCGTTAGGCGGCGTGGCGCTCGTAGTGATGGTGCAGGCCACCGACTTCGCGAATTTCGACCACCTCTCCTTCCTGGGGAGGCTGTACTCTCCGGGCCTGCGGGGCGTCCTTGGCGAGCGACAAGTGAGTTCGCCACTCATCGTAATAAGTAAAATAAGTCGTGAGCGTACGATGCAGAGAGCTTTCGCCGAAGACAATGACATGATCCAGACACTCGCGGCGAATCGACCCAATGAGCCGTTCGATATAGGCCCGTTGCCACGGAGATCGCGGTGCCGATAGCACCTGTTTGATATCCATTGCCTTCACCTGATCGACGAAGTCCTTGCCGAAGATTTGATCACGATCGCGAAGCAGATACCGAGGCGCGCTGTCCCACGGAAATGCCTCCCGTAATTGCTGGGCCGTCCATTCTGCGGTCGGATGAGCAGTCACGCCGAAGTGGAGAATGCGCCGCCGATCGTGAGCAAGTACCAGGAAGACATACAGTACCTGGAATCGGATCGTAGGTACGGTGAAGAAGTCTACCGACGCCATGCTCTTGGCATGGTTCTCGAGGAACGTCCGCCAAGTCTGCGAAGGCGGTCTTCGAAGTCGAACCATGTATTTGGCGACCGTTGGTTCAGTAATCTCAATGCCTAGCTTGAGCAACTCGCCGTGAAGGCGTGGTGCACCCCAGCGCGGGTTGTTGCGGCTCATCATCCGGATCAGATTTCGAACCTGTTGCGGCACACTGGGCCGACCTCGCTTGCCACGGTGGATTTTCCACGTCCAAAACAAACGGAAGCCTATACGATGCCAAGCGACAACTGTGTCGGCCTTGACGATCATCAGGACCGATTTCCACTCGCTCCACAGGCTCCGCAACCAGACCCAGAAGAGTCGGTCGGCTGGCGTCAGTTTGAGCCGTTTGGGAGCCGACCTGCGCAAGACGCCGAGTTGTTGCCGCAAGGCGAGGTTCTCCAGTCGTAGCTCAGCCGAAGTCTTCAACATCGAGACAAGGGTGCCGACCACGGTGAGCAAGACTTGCCGCGCCGCCCTAAGACGTAAATGAAAGTCGATCAACCTCAATGATTACAGATCGATCCGGATATTTTGGAGGGACAGTCTGGAAACCATATGGTTTCGGGACGCACCTAAGCGCTCGCGCAAATTACGCAAAAGTTTGTGGATTTGCAGGTTTGAAAAATCGCAAGTCTTTACGTTTCAACAAAGCGCGGCCCTCGCGCGCGTAGGGGACGGCGATCGCGTCCGGAAGAGAAACCCCCAAATCGCGGACTCCCGCCGGGCTTGAAGTGCTCCGCGTACAGTACTATACGTTATGCGCATGAAGAAGGCTCAGTATGTGCGAACTCCGAGGATGTGAATAGTCCATACAAACCGCCACCCGGATCCGCAGTCCATCACTGGCTTTGGCACTCCAATCAGATTCCCGGGTGGCTCAGTGACTTGGAGGCGTGCGAATTGTATATGCTCGCTCGTGATGTTCTGCCAGAGCGAACGCCAATTGCGGTAGAACTCGGGTCATGGCAAGGCAAGAGTTCCGTTATGATCGCTGGCGGGTTAGCCAGAAGACCCGGGGCGCGTCTGTACTGCGTAGACCCGTTCGGGTTGGATGAGAATCCAGAATATCAACGGCTCTACTACACCCCGCTTTTAGCGAAGATGGGACGAACCCTGGAGCAGGCGTTTTCGGACCACATTCGTCAAAGCGGACTCTCCTCCATTGTCGAAGCGGTCTGTGGTTACTCGTTTGAGGTCGTGCAGACATGGACGACCCCGATTGACCTCCTATTCATAGACGCCAATCATGAGTACGAGGCTGTGCAACGCGATTTCGAACAGTGGGAGCCTTTCGTTAGAATCGGTGGCATCGTCGCACTACACGACGCGTCTCCAGCGTGGCCCGGCCCAACCCGCGTTCGGGACGAGAGATTTCAACTTCCTAAGTTCGATACTTTTACTCAAGTGGACAGCCTTGTGTGGGCGGTCAAGATTGCCTGATTTGTCTTCGGGTTAAACATCCTCACCGATTTTGGTTATCAGTACGGAGACGGGTCGTGTCTCTTGCGAAGCTGTCCGAGCTGTAATTCCGGAATTTGGTGACGAAGTGTTAGTGTTCATTTGGATGAGTTGCGGATATCCGCACAACCGGTCATCGCCAGTTCAGGCGTTGGTGCTTAACTGCGCAAGGTGGGAAGAGGAGAAAAACTGGATCTCCGGAACCACAATTCCGGGATCGTGCCCCAAATGGAAAGCGAGGCCGCTCCTCCGATCTTGGCGAGCGTGTGGAGGGATGCCTGTCCTTCGCCAATAATGCGTACGCGGCATCTGGTCATGCAGCAAAGCGTTCATAACGATGATGCAGCCCACCGAGTTGGGGGATCTTGATGATCTTTCCGATACTCGACACCGGTCGTGGAATTGGACATTGCTTGTCCAGCCCCAAATGGGTCCTGGATCCGTGGTAGTAAACGAAATACGATGTGAGCGTTCGCTTGAGATGCCGGGCGTTGAAGATCACGAAATGGTTCAAGCAGTCTCTCCGTATCGAGCCGATCAGGCGTTCGACGTACGGATTCTGCCACGGACTCTGAGGCGCGGTGAGTACCTCCTCCATGTCCAGCGAAGAGATCCGCAGACGAACCTCGTTGCCGTATACGCCATCCCGATCGCGAATGATATACCGCGGCGCATTTCGCTCGGCGAAAGCCTCAACAATCTGTTGCGAAGTCCAGGCTGCGGTGGGATGTTCGGTCACATTAAAGTGCAACACCTGGCGACGTCGATGTTCCAGCACGATGAACACGAACAGCACCTTCATGGTGATCGTCGGCACGGTAAAGAAATCGATGGACACCATTTGACCGAGATGGTTGTGAAGAAAGGTCTTCCACGTCTGACTAGGTGGCCGGCGAAGCCTTCGAAGCATTCGGGAGACGGTGCGTTCGGAGATCGGGATGCCGAGCATCTTCAGCTCGCCATGAATCCGTGGCGCACGCCACAACGGATTGGCGGCCGCCATTCGTTCGATCAGTCGGCAAATCTCGGCGGCCGTAGCGGGCCGACCTCGCTGGCGGCGATCGGATTTCGACAGCCGGGCCCAGAATCGGCGAAACCGTTCGCGTTGCCAGCGGACGACGGTGTCCGCCTGGACATAGAGTAACGGACGTCGCCACCCGGACCACAAGCGGCGCAGAGCGATCCAGAACATTCGATCAATAATCGTCAAGACCGGTCGCTTACGTTGCCGACGGAACGCCGCGAGTTGCAATCGGAGAGCGGCATTCTCAATCGCCACGGCTTGATGACCGCTCAAAAGTAGTCGGAAGAATCGAAAAATACACAGGATGAAGGAGGCTGCCATTTGTCCCGATGTTCACCTCCATCTCTCTCAAAGTCAACTCTTAATCGGTGGACGGAATAATGGCGAACGACACCATGCGGACACGATCGCGGTAGCTGTGGCGGAACGAGATGGCGAAGTTCGGTCACAGGGTGTGATTCCGAACCGGCTGGAATCGATTCGGAAACTGATTGGCAAATTGGGTCCGGTGAAACAAATCAAGGTCTGTTACGAAGCAGGGCCGACGGGATATGTACTGTACTGGCAGCTCACGCAGTTGGGAGTTGTGTGCGAAGTAATTGCTCCGACTCTGGTTCCGACCAAAGCCGGAGATCGAGTCAAGACCGACCGCCGCGATGCCGAGAAACTGGCACGCTGCTATCGAGCCGGCGAACTAACGGCGGTCTGGGTGCCGGATGCCGCGCATGAGGCCTTGCGGGATCTGGTACGGGCTCGGGAAGCGGCCAAGAAAGACCAGTTGAAGGCACGGCATCGGCTGGGCAAATTCCTGCTACGTCACGGCCGAAGACCGGAGGGAATGAAGGCCTGGACCAAGAAACATCTGGAATGGATCAAGACCAACGTTCATTTTGACCAGCCGGCTTTGGAAGCCACACTGGAACATTATCTGCACGAAGTCGAGCACATTGCCGAAAGGATCCTGAAACTCGAGAAGGCGATCGATGACGCAATTCAGCAAGCGTCACCAGAGATCCGGGCGGTGATTGAGGCTTTGCAGGCCTTGCGCGGAGTGGCGCAAACCACCGCGGCTACCATCGTGTCTGAGCTTGGCTCGCTTTCCCGATTTGAAAGTCCACGACAGTTGATGGGCTATAGCGGACTGGTTGCGCGCGAGCACTCGAGCGGCAATCGAGTGCAACGCGGTTCCATCACTAAGACAGGCAATGCCCATTTACGGAGAGTTCTGGTAGAGGCGGCATGGGCTTACCAACATCGACCGAACGTTACAGGTTTTCTGCTCCGAAGACAGAAGTCTCTGGCCCTCAGCGACGAAGTGAAACAAATCGCCTGGAAGGCGCAGTATCGGTTGCACAAGCGCTACAGAAAGTTCGCCGAGCGTGGCAAGAACAAGAATCAAATCGTGACGGCGGTCGGGCGTGAGCTGCTCGGCTTCATCTGGGCGATTGCTTTGAACACGGAAGAAAAGCAGAAGCTCGCAACTGCGGCATAAAACAACAACAAAGATGTTTTCCCGGACAGCAAAGCCGATGACAGTGCAGGGCCCACGAAAAGGAGAACCCTCCTTATTTTCTATGCGGAACGGGCTCCGGCCCCAACCCGCGCGCTCAGTCCGAGGCAGGCTCCCGACGGATCATGTCCATGCGGTTCCGATCCGCGAATATCAGAGTGATCAATCGTCGCGATAGCTACTGCGCTGTTATCGGCTCTGCTGTCCTAACCAGAAATGCTCAAAGCTCACCAACGGGAATGTGTTCCCGCTACGCCGCCCGTCCAAGATTGCTCGAAGTGCCAGAACGGTGCTCGCCGGGCAAGGGTTTGCTTCGCCGCGCCAAAGGCGGGCGCGCCCTTGCCTGCTCCGCGCCGTTCCGGCCAGCAACTTATGCGACGGGCGGCTTCCATGAGATGGCCCGGCGTGTCAACCCCTTTCGCGCTGCTCCCTTCGCCTTCTTCCCAGGATTCTTGGGCATTGGATCGGAGACGGTCAAGGCCGCGCCGAAGGCGCGCTCGTATCAGCCTTGACGGGCTCCGGCCAATGCCTTACGTAAAATCGAGGAAGGCGAAGGGAGATCTCCTCTTGAGACATCCTTCAACCTCGTGTGTTATCGCACTATCAGCTCCTGACCCTTTCTAAGTGATTCGCTGCTGTCGCTTCATCAAGTAGTTATTCAGCAACGATCATCGTTCCTAGTCTTGGCCGTTTCGCTCGTAGCCGCCGTATCGCCCTGCTTCCATCCGCACTCTGGTTTGCCCGGTGCCTTTTGGGGTCCTCGATTTGTCGGGTGCTGCCATCTCCAGGCTCGAGCTCATTGTCTGAATATCAGAGCAATGGCTCCGCCGCCACGTCCGCAGTCACCCGAACTCGGCGATCTGCAATAGAAACAAACCTGATCTTCTATGCAGCAACGGGATGCGTGTTGCTATTCCGCAGCGGCTCGTAGACCTCGCCCGTCGTCCACAGTCGATGCAACAATACCGCCAGCTTCCGCGCTACCGCGACAATTGCTCGTTTCTTCGCATTCTTCCCTCCGCCGCCAGCGATTCGCGTACCCCATCGCTTCAGGTCCGTGTCCGGCCCTTGCCGGCTCAAAATACAGTGTGCCCCCTGGACGAGAAGCGCGCGCAAGTACACATCACCTTCTTTGGTGATTGGCAGTTGCGGCCGGTGTTCGCCGGAGTCAGCACGCCGCGGCCGTAGTCCAAGAAAGCAACCTACATCCCTACTCTTGCGGAATCTGGTATTGTCCTCCACTGTCAGCACAAACGTCAGAGCGATCAAGGTTCCCACTCCGCTGACCTGCATCAGCAGTTTGGTTTCCGGATAACGAGTCCGGGCGATCTGCTCGAGTTCTTTGTCGGCCGCTTTAATCTTGACCGTCAATTGCTCTATGCTTTGCAAGATCGGCTTGAGCACCTCGCGCAAGGCATCCGGCAGTGCTTTCGCATCTTCTATATCGAGAGCCTCGGCGTCGACTTTGGGCAGTCGCTCGCCCACGGACTTCGCGAGTCCTCGCACAGTATTAACCAGCGATGTTCTCGCCACCACTAATGCAGCGCGAGCTCGAATTACCATCAGGTCCATCTGCGCATGTTCGCTTCGATGACGAATGGGCCGAAGCAGCACCGGATCCACTCGCGCCAATCGCGCTAGCGTCTCTGCATCGACAGGGTCGCACTTTCGGCTGCTTTCAGTGATCAGCTTTAACTGACGGGGATTGGCGACGATTACCTCGTGCCCAGATTCTGCTAGCAGGCGACTCACCCAGGGGGAGTGCGGCCCTACTTCCAATGCAATCCGGCAATGCTCCAACCCACTGAACTTCTCGCGCATAGCTGTACGGGTCGTGGCCACCCCACCTTGGCTCACTATTTGACCATTGCTGTCAATTGCGCAGTAGCGGCTGGTCTTGTCGCCGAGATCCAATCCGATCGTTATCCCTCTCATGCCCCGGACTGACTTCTGCTTCAGGCTATGGCGAGTGTCTTTCTTCTTCAATCCTGGCCTCCTTTGCACTGCGGTGCGTAATCAACATTGCCGAGATTACTGCACTTCGATGCGACCAGGCCATCTCATCCCATCTCCGGCGGGAACACCTCAGGATCCGCGAGGTCCCCCGGAAAGAGGAAAGGCCGCCTCCCCTCCTTACGGAGAAAAGCCGGCCTAACTTCCAGAATTAAACTGTCAGATGCACTCAGGGGTTGACAGGTCGCTCCATATCAGAAATCTACCTTTAGGCCGAACTGAATGTTCCGCGGTCCGATATTCATTGTGCCGCTGACCACGCCAAACGTATTGCTTCCAAAACTCGTATCCGGCCAACCGAATTGCGGCGTGTTGGTCATGTTGAATGCCTCAGCGCGGAATTGCACTCGAAGTCGTTCTCCATAGCGGAAGTTCTTCGCCAATGAGAAATCGATGTTCTTCTGTGTGTCCGCGCGGAGCTCCGTCAGCCGGCGAGGCGAGTTTCCGATCGTATAAGGCGCCGGCGCAGAAAAGGCGGACGTGTTGAACCATCGCTCGGGCGTGCGATTTTCCACCTGAACATCCGCGCCATTGGTTATGTTCGGCAACTGAGTCCCGAAGCCGTACTGGCTGATAAGACTAGGAGCTGTTAGCCGCACCGGCAAACCGCTCGACAAACGCACAATTCCCGATGTCTGCCAGCCGCCGATGATCGCGTTCACAACACGGTTCATGTCATTGCCCAGAGCCTTCCCCCTGCCAACCGGAAGCTCATAGACAAACGCACTGACAAAGCTGTGCGGAAGATCGTGCGCAGAAAGAGACCGTTCAATACGGAAGTTGCGGTTGTCGCGAAACCCGTCCGCCGCTCCACCGGGACTTGGCTCCGTCTCAGCGATGTTATCGATCGCCTTGGACCATTGATAGCTGCTGATCAGCATGAGGCCACCGGAAAACTGCTTGGAGAGTTTCAACAGCATGGCGTTGTAGCTCGAACTGCCGCCGGAAGTCTGGCCGTTGCGATTGACCGCGTCGAACTGGGGGTAAGGACGAAGCAGTCGGTGGTAGGGAAGGGTGGCGGTGGCCAGATTGCCATTCGTGATGTAACCGAAGAATGGATTCGGCACGCGGGAATCAAGCTGTGAACCCAACGCCAGTAATTCCGTGGGCAGCTGATTGTCGTTGAGGGTTACCCCATAAACCAGTTTGCGCCCCTGATGTCCGGCATAGCCAAACTCGATAACGGTAGACTTACCCAGGTCGTACTGAAAATCAGCGCTGTAATTCTGCATGTAGCCGTTTGGATGATCGCGCTGATAGCCTCCGACACTCAGGCCCAGGTTAGTTCGTAATCCGGCCGAATTACCCAGTGCGGGAACCAATCCTCTGGGGTAAGGATCTCGCAGCAAGTCCTGAGGTGTTATAGCATCGCCTCCTTGGCTGTAGGTCCACGGAGTGGTAGCTGAGAAGCCGGTCGCATCGCCTGTCCCGGTCTGCGTCGGATAGAACAAACCATATCCCGTGCGCAGTACGAGCTTTTCCGTCAATTGAACCGACATGCCGAACCGCGGAGCGAAATCCATATAGCGTGGATTCCACGAAAATCGGTTGTCTTCGTCCAGGAACACCAGCCCGCCTCGCAGGTTCATGCCCACTTGGCTGCCGAGCGGGTTCTCCACGTCATAAGCGAAATTGCTGTACCGGTTGTAGCGTTCTGTCGCCGGCCGGTGCATCTCGTACCGCAGGGCAGGGTTGATCGTGATCCTCTTCGAGATACGCCACGTGTCTTGAAAATACCAACCGTAATACAGCCGGGTCATCGATAACAGCGCAGGCTTTTGTACGTTACCGCCCGCGCCAGTGCCCAGAAGCAGCGAAGCGATCTCATTTCCCGATGTCGTGCTGTTCGGCTGTGCGGTTGGCCCGGCCGTCATTCCTCGTGAGAACGTGAAATCTGCCGAGAATAAGCCGCCGCCGGTGCTGATGCTCGCGTCGCGCGTGAAACCGAACTTCAGACTGTGGGCTCCCAGTTCCTTCGTCGCGTTCACCTGAATATTGGCAACGCGGCTGATAAGGTTGAGCTCACGGGAGTGGCTGATATTCGAATAGTTTCCCATCGTGAACTGCGGGATCGTCGGGACGTCCAACTGGCTCACAAACGACGCAGGCAATCCAATATCAGTGCCATCCTGCCCATAGGTAGGCGAACGTTGCCGTTCGGTCCAGCTTCCAAAGGCCCCGATCACATTGATGACCCATGTCGGCTCCGGCAGGAAGGTGTTGGCTAGCGAAACCTGGTACCGTGGATTCCCGCTGATAGGACCCGTACCCGTGAGCGACTGCCATACACCGTCCGGCGGCCGCCCTTCCTGCCGCCAAGCCTTCGACAAGCGCCAGAACATTGTGTACTTTTCACTCGCTGCCCAGTCGATGCGAATATCAGAGCGATCACTGATCGTCGTGCCCTTGCCACCTTTTATGTAGTTGCGCGCATGCGTAAACGAGTCACCCGGACCTGTAGGTTCAGGATACAGAGCCACCGCCTGCAGACCTACTGGGTCCAGAAGGTTGGCCGGAATCCTGTTTCCCGGAAATGCGTCGCGAATGAATCCCGTTCCACTCGGGTTCGGCCGTATCGAGAACGGGTTGTAGATAACAGACAGACTCCCGTTCGAGTTATACGTTTGTGAAAAATCACCCTGCCGTTCGAGAGCAGTGGGAAGTGTAACTGTCGATGTACTCGGCGAGCCCTGTCTCAGACCTTCGTAACCACCGAAGAAGAACAGCCGCTTCGAGGACCAGATCGGTCCCGCTGCATTTCCGCCGAACTGACTTCGCTGGAACTGCGGCTTCATAACGTTGCCGCGGTTGTTTGCCCACGAGTTCGCATCCAGCGCCGAGTTCCGCAGAAACTCGAAGACAGTGCCATGGAATTCGTTACCGCCGCCTTTGGTAACGATGCTCACCATACCGCCGCCAGAGCGACCGAATTGCGCGTCGTACGCATTGCGAATGACCTGCACCTCCTGGACCGAATCGATTGCGGGAGAGATGAGCAGACCATTCCAGCTGTTGCCGGCCGAAGCATTGACCCCATCGATCATGACTCCCGTAGTCGTGCTGCGCCCGCCATTCATACCAAAACGATCCTGATTCTGATCCGCAGTTGATTGGGAGATGCCCGTGGCAGGGGCCGTAATGCCGGCGGTGGCGTGCACCATCGTGAACGGACTTCGAAGGTTCGTCGGAAGATTCAACACCATGTCGCGCGACATCGTGACCGACTGGTTGGCCGTCTGCGTGTCGACCTGAACAACGAGTGCGCTTACTTCCACCTGCTGCGAGACCGCGCCAATCTGCATTTCAACGTTCACGGCTGCAGACTGCCCTGCAATCAGATTGATCCCGCGGTGCACGAACGTTTTGAATCCAACTGCTTCAGCCTGAAGCTCGTACACACCGGGTTGAAGTTGCGAGAACGTGAATCTTCCTTCCGGTCCTGTCTTCACCTCACGACGATCACGCGTCCCTACGTTTTCCAGCCGGACACTAGCGTCGGGGATTGCGCCGGCGGCCGGGTCTGAAACAACACCCGTCACGTTGGCAGTAAAAGTCTGACCGACCAACGCCGGAACCAGGAGTACTGAGCTCATCCACACACACACGCGTCTAGTCAGGGTACGCATAAACAACCTCCGGATGGCCGTGATTCTATCACCCGCTCCTCCCGTGAACGAGCGATGGAGTGAAATGGAAATGATTATGCGCCGATCCGAAGCTGTAGGTCATCAAGACTGCTTCCCGCAGCCGGAATCGCTACGATGTCCCGCAGTTGGGAGATGGATGCGGCGCTAACAATGACCAAGTTGCCGCAACAGACGAGGACCGCGTCAGCCTTGTCCTTTCAATGCGCGCGATCATCGCCAAACATCGCCGAGGAGGCAATGACCGTTAGCCCGGACCATCCGATAGTCCAGGAAGCAAACGGCGACGACGAAGTGCGGAGACGTTGGAAACAGGAGATCGCAGGCGGAGTGAAGGCCGTCGAACGAGCCGACCCTCATTCCCGGATCACGCGTCACAAGAGCGAATGAAAGCGTCGAGGCATGAGGTACGTGCGGCAATTGACCGGATCAGAGAAGTACAGAATCGCTTCTTGAAAAGCACGAGGTGCGTTTGCCATGAACTGAGTATGAGGCAATCGCAAGGATTGGACAGGTATATTGGCGTCGAAAAATCTACTCGTTTTGCAGTTGCTTGTGCGGCGGCAAAGAGCGTTCATGGAACTGTGATTGACGGCCATTCAAAGAGGAAAAGAACTGTGGACACTGCGGTACTGATGGAAATTGAGAACCTGCGTAGAGCGAGCTTGGCGCGCTTGCACGAGAAGTTTCGGGAGGTATTTCAAGAAGAAACACGATCTCGTCATCGAGAGCATCTTTTCCGAAGGATCGCCTGGCGTTTGCGGGCGTTGGCTGAGGGCGATCTCACCGAACGAGCACGCGGGCGAGCCAATGAGATCGCGCGGGATGCCGACTTGCGAACGGTTGCGCCGCGAGACTTCTTTACTATCGGCGGCGAGCAGGTTCGGACGACGCCAGCAGATGGGAATCGGGACCAGGATAGTCGCTTACCGCTGCCTGGAACTTTGCTCAGCCGCAAGTGGAAAGGCCGGAGCATTCTAGTGGAAGTCCTCTCAACGGGATTCCGTTATGACAACCGGCATTACGCTTCGCTCAGCGCGATCGCCGTTGCGGTTACCGGTACACGCTGGAACGGCTTGGCGTTCTTCGGGCTTACGCGCCCCGCAGGCGACGAGCGAAAGGAACGGAACCGTGCGGAAAAGTAATCAGGATCTTCCGACGGAATCATCCCCGCGACTCCGCTGTGCAATATACACCCGAAAATCGACGGAGGAAGGCCTCGAGCAGGAGTTTAATTCGCTCGATGCGCAACGCGAAGCTGCCGAAGCCTTCATCAAGAGTCAGCGGCGTGAAGGATGGATCGCGTATAGTCCGAAAACTCGAAGCTTCTCAGAATCCAACAAGATGCGGAAATGAAGACGTCTACTCGCATTCGCCAGAAATAAGAATGTTACAGAGGTTCGCGAACGGTTCGCTGTCTCCCGATGAAATATGTTTTTATATGGGAAGTCGTGCCGGCAGTCGTATATGCACACCAAATCCTGTCCTTCGCCAATAATGCGTACGCGGCATCTGGTCATGCAGCAAAGCGTTCATAACGATAATGCAGCCCACCGAGTTGGGGGATCTTGATGATCTTTCCGATACTCGACACCGGTCGTGGAATTGGACATTGCTTGTCCAGCCCCAAATGGGTCCTGGATCCGTGGTAGTAAACGAAATACGATGTGAGCGTTCGCTTGAGATGCCGGGCGTTGAAGATCACGAAATGGTTCAAGCAGTCTCTCCGTATCGAGCCGATCAGGCGTTCGACGTACGGATTCTGCCACGGACTCTGAGGCGCGGTGAGTACCTCCTCCATGTCCAGCGAAGAGATCCGCAGACGAACCTCGTTGCCGTATACGCCATCCCGATCGCGAATGATATACCGCGGCGCATTTCGCTCGGCGAAAGCCTCAACAATCTGTTGGGAAGTCCAGGCTGCGGTGGGATGTTCGGTCACATTAAAGTGCAACACCTGGCGACGTCGATGTTCCAGCACGATGAACACGAACAGCACCTTCATGGTGATCGTCGGCACGGTAAAGAAATCGATGGACACCATTTGACCGAGATGGTTGTGAAGAAAGGTCTTCCACGTCTGACTAGGTGGCCGGCGAAGCCTTCGCAGCATTCGGGAGACGGTGCGTTCGGAGATCGCAATGCCGAGCATCTTCAGTTCGCCATGAATCCGTGGCGCACGCCATAACGGATTGGCGGCCGCCATTCGTTCGATCAGTCGGCAAATCTCGGCGGCCGTAGCGGGCCGACCTCGCCGGCGGCGATCGGATTTCGACAGCCGGGCCCAGAATCGGCGAAACCGTTCGCGTTGCCAGCGGACGACAGTGTCAGCCTGGACATAGAGTAACGGACGTCGCCACCCGGACCACAAGCGGCGGAGAGCGATCCAGAACATTCGATCAATAATCGTCAAGACCGGTCGCTTACGTTGCCGACGGAATGCCGCGAGTTGCAACCGGAGAGCGGCATTCTCAATCGCCATGGCTTGGTGACCGCTCAAAAGTAGTCGGAAGAATCGAAAAATACACAGGATGAAGGAGGCTGCCATTTGTCCCGATGTTCACCTCCATCTCTCTCAAAGTCAACTCTTAATCGGTGGACGGAATAATGGCGAACGACACCGATTTATGTCGCGTTCGCATCCTTCGCCTCCGCTCATCAAAACAACCGGTATGCCGTGGAGATCATCGACCGCCGACTGAAGCAGTTGCCCGCGTCCGTGGCACTGCGCTTCCAGCGCGGGCTTCTGAATATACGTTGCCGGGCCCGAGTCAAGCCAGGATGGCCAAATACTGATTGTGCTGGTGGTGGGGCGGCTTTTAGCCTGCGGCCGCCTTTCAGGCGGCCTCTTCACGCAATACTGAACCGGCCGTCCGCCCCGGCAGCCTGGTACGCAGCAAAAGTGTCGCGGTAAACGCTCCGCACAACCGCTGGATCGACGCGCGATTTCATCGCGTCCACCGTCGAAACGAAAGTAAGCCGCCGATTAGCCACGGTCGCCGCAACCTGTGGCAGATCGAAGTGCTTCAGCACATCGCGCACGAAAACGCTTGCATTGTGGATGTATCTATCGGTGCGAGCCAGCGACGCATAGCTGATCAGCCCGCGCTCACACCTACAATCCTGAATGCGTGTATCCAGTGCAGCGGCGTAAAGTGCCCAGAGAGCGCCCGCTCCCTTACCAGTGAGCCTCCAATCGTTCTTCGCCACATCCGGACGGCTAAGTAAATAGTCCACGCTTCGAACGACATCCTGAACGCGCATCCCGAACAGTGACTCATCCATGAACCACGTCATGTAAGCCATCGCAGTTTCGACGTCGAACAGATGGCTGAATTCGTTCATCCGGCTGCTGGAGCTTTCGTGGGGCGGTCTGGTTTCGCCGATCCCGCGTACGTCGACAGAGACAACAAGATTGCCGCTGCGCGCTAACTGCTCGTATAGACCGAATTCCATGCCGTCGGCCTGCTTGCCGGCCTCATTCACGAACAGAAGCGCAGGATATGTTTCTCGCTTTGTATCGGGTACGAACACCCAGGTCGGAATGGCAATGCCCGGCTCGGACACAAAGTCGAGCTTCTCGATCGAATAGCCCTTCCGTGGCGTGGTCACCTTGACTCGGGCATCGAGCGCAACGTCGGATTTGCGATAGTGCAACAACTCTTTAATCTGACTGGCGCTCGTACGAGAACTCTGCAGCGGTAGCGTTGCCTGCTTCTTCAGGATGATCGAGAAAATGCTGTCGCCCTGCTGTGAGTAGCGCAGCGACCCGTTGGGGGTGCAGAACAGAGTTTCTGCCGGCTCAATCGCGAACTCGGGTTCGGACTTGGGACCAGGTCGGCCATACATCCAGCGGCTGAGCCAATCCGTCGCGGCGATGCGTAGCTTCGGTGTCCACGCGTGCGGATCCGTTGCCTGTTCAGTAGCGAACTTCTCAGGCACTCCGAGTTGCTGATAACGAGTGCGAATGTGTTCCGCGGCTCGATCGAACCGTGGATTGTAGTCCTCGATCATCGCCATCAATGGCCGAGGAGCAATTGCGACGTGCAAATCGCACAGATCTACGCCGTACACTGCGGCGGGGAAAAGATTCTGTTCGACGTCAGACGGTCCGACGCGACTTCCCGGGCGAATATCCAACGGCCAGCGGTGTGAAGTTCCGCCCTCGTTCACGACCGCGCACTTCACACGCTCATCGAGAGCGCTGATGAACAGCGTCAGTGTGCCTCCGCCGGAATGCCCGGCGCACGCGATGCGCGATTTATCGACCTCGGACCGCGTCTCCAGATAGTCGATTGCACGCATGCCGTCCCAGATACGGTAGTGCGTCAGGTCCTCGCCCATCATAAGCAAGACCTGTCCGGGCATCGAATGCTCGTATGTAGACGAGAGGGCGACTTCAGTCTGATTAATCTGGGGATTCCAGTATTGCCGCCGTTCACCCTGCCCGATCGGATCGTAGGCCAGCACAACAAATCCGGCCTTGACCATGTTTATGTATACGGCCTGGTATTCCGGCTCCATCCGCGACATCGGATAGTGCCCACACGGCGATATAACGCCCGGAAACGGACCGGCGCCGTTCGTCGGAATATACAGGTTCCCGGTCACCCAGAAATTCGGGCGGCTCTGAAACATGACATTCTCGACGCGATAGCCGTTACGTTCGTGTTTCGCGACTATCACCGGCGCGAGCGGATTCCGCTCAGGGAACCCGTGCACCATCTCGCGAAACTTCTCGCGCACAAAACGGTTCCGCGCTTCGACATCGTTACCGGATCGAATCTTAGCGCGCTCCCCGTCCCACTTCTCTGCAAGCGCATTTAACCGGCGCGAGAGAAATGCCAGCAACATGTCCGGCATCTGTTCGAGATGACCAGGCGCGGCAAACACGTCTCCGGACGCGAGCGAAGCGAACGCGCTCGTTTGCAGAAATTGTCGCCGGTCCATTAGACCAGGCCTTCGAGTTTCCGTGAGGAGGTGGGGAATCCGTCGAGACGGACACCCAGTAGATCGTTCGCGATGCCGAGGTACAGGTCACCCATGGACCCGGTCACCTTTGTGTGCGTGCCCGTGACCATCTTGTTCACGTGCCCGGCAACGATCGCGACCAGCCCATTGTTCTTATGGATGTTCGCCTCGGCATGCTCGTGGATATACAGGAGGCAGGTGCGGTCGAGCATGTTGCCGTCGCCTTCCGGAATCGCCTTCAGGCGACCGATCAGATACGCGAACTCCTGAGCGTGCCATCGGCAGATGTCACGCAGGATCCGCTGCGCCTGCGGTGAATCCGCATTCGTATGCGTGTAGTCGTGGTGCCGCAGCGTTGTGTATCCGAGCCAGGGCAGCCGGACGAGGCTTTGGCACTTCGTGAGCATGTAAGTCGCGACGCGTGTCTGCCCCGATGCGAGCGCGTGAACCAGCAGATCGCTTTGGAGCTTTGCGATACGGGGGTAATCGCGAACATCGCCGCCGATCTCCGGCTCCTGCACCTTCGTATACTCCGGCGGAAGGCTTACGATCGCGCGTTCGAGATCACGAACGGAAGCAAGGTGCTCGTCAAGACGCTGTTGATCCGTCTTCCCGAGCGCCGCGTTCATCTCTTTGAAGTCGTCGCGAACAGCATCGAGCACGCTCTTCTTCCGTTCGATCCAGCTCTGCTCTTTCGTGCCGAACATTCGATCGAATAGGTTGTGCGGGATCATCTCGGGCGGCAGCGCCCGTTCATATCCGGCCCAACTCATGTTCCGGTGGATGCTCTCGCCGTGCGATTCCTGGCATACGCCGATCTGCAGCGAGCGAAACCGCGAATTGCCGCCGATCTTGCCGGCCACTATCTGGTCGATTGACGCCCCGCCCGCGCCCCTGCCGGTGAAAGGCGTTCCGGACATCAGAGCGCTCATCGAGCGATGGTGATCGTTACCGGGACCAGGATGGCGCGCAGCAGGATTGTCGAGACCCGTGATGATCTGAAAATCATCCCGAAAACGTGCCAGCGGCGTAAGGCACGGGCTCAACTGGTAATCGCGCCCGGTTTCGTTCGGAATCCAGTATCTCTCGGGGACGCCGTTGCCATTGAACCAAAGCACGAACCGTGATGGAATACGTGAGCTCGCCGCGTCCGCAGCATAAGCCGTGCCATGAGAGTTGAACATTGCCTCGAGCGGTGGCAGGCCGACGCGCACGAGCGCTCCTGCAGGTCCGAGGCCTTTCAAGAAAGCTGCGTCGCGATGGGCGTTTGAATGGCATTTAGCTACCCTCCGTTGCCGGAAGCGCGAGAGATCTCGCTAAGAACATGATAAGAACTTTGAACCGGAATTGGGAATCGCGGAAAGCCGCGCTTGCTCCCGAGATAATCTTCTGGTCGGCGTCGGTCTCGCGGCGGCCGTAGGCGTACCGGAACAACTGCTTCACAATGCACTCCTGACAATCACGGCTGTTCGCCAGAATCTGCCCGAGTTCGACAGGCGTCCGAAAATCGGAGTTCGCCAGACCCGAAACCTTCCCGCTCGTATTCAGGTCGAGCGTCACCGTCTTGGGAGTCTGGTCTTTCGCTTTGCGATCTGGGAAGAACTTGATGGTCTGCTTCTCGCGCCGTTTTCCGATCGCGTCGAATTTTTCAAACCCGAAGCCGATCGGATCCATCAGGCTATGACACCCGCGCACAGGTCCGGTTGATCAAATGCTCGTTAAGCCGGTCACGGTTCGTCTGCGGACGATCTTCGGACAATGGCGGCAGGTTGCTGTTTGTTCCCGGAGGCGGATCGGGTACCTGGTGGCAGAAGAAGTGCTCGCGAACAAAGTAGCCGCGGACCGTCGGCGAAGTTTCGCCCGGCTTGCTTGTCTGTGCGAGAAAGGTCCCGTGCCCGAGTATGCCTGCACGTCCGGCTGTTTCCGGTAACGACACTTGGTCGAAGTCGTTCTTCGGAGCGGGTATACCATACAGCGACGCGAGATCCGAGTTGACATACGTGTGCCGCGCAGTGAAGAGGTCCATGAAGTTGCGATCGCTCCAAACGAGATCGGCGATCAACAGCTTCGTCTCTTCCGTCATTGCGATCGCCAACTCCGGCGAGAACTGCGGATACAGCGCGCGGTCCTTTACCGCCGTCTGCACAAGGTCGAACCGCAGCCATTGCGCGGCGAATTCGTCCAAAGCCTCCCGAGCGCGCGGATCCGCAATCATCCGCTCGATTGCTTTGTTGACGCCCGCGGCGTTCGACAGTTCCCCAGCAGCCGCAGCGTTGAACATCGCTTCGTCCGGCATCGTGTCCCAGAGGAAATACGAAAGCCGCGTCGCGATGGCATGTGGACCGGATCCACTGGCACGAAACAGGAACTTGGGCGATTGCATCATCGCTTCGATGACGAGTTGTGCGCCCGACAGAAAGTCGCGTCCGCGAGTAGCCCCTTTCGCGAAAACCGCCTTGTACCTGAGAAATTCGGCGTTTGTCAGCGGACGGCGGAACGCACGAAGTCCAAAGGACCGCACGAATTTGTCGGCGCAACCGGCCGCCGTCGGCTTGCAAGGGATCAGGTGATTCGTGTCCGTACCACCCAGAAACGCGCTCTTCGCCAAACGCTCGGCTGCGGTATTGTACGCCTCCGCAAGCAACGGCGATATATCCTGTGCGGCTATCTGATTCTTGAAGCCGTTGACGTAGTCTTCTTGCGGGAACGAATCAGCGGGGCGCGTATTGTCGCCAAGCAGATCGCGAACCGTGTTGTTGTACTGACTGTGCGTCAGCCGTCTCAAACTTCCGTTCGCCGCCGGCTGCGTCGCCGCAACGATCACCGCAACAAAGGCAGCAAATACCGCGATTTACTCTCATTTCCACGACACCTTGCAATCAGGCCGCTCTTTCAGGAACGCCTGTACACCCGCATCGGTTACTCGTGATCCGCTAAGGTACAACTTCTGTAGTCCAGGAATGACGGTGAGGCTCGCTAGCCCCGCATCGCCGATCGCCGTCTCTGCGAGATCCAAAATCTTCAGATTCTTCAGCGACGCTATCGCCGGTCCCGCCGCGTCATCAATCCGCTTCGCGCTCCACAAACTCAACTCCTCGAGATTGCTCAGACCAGCCAGGGTGCCGAGCCCCTTCGAACTGATCTGAGTTCGGCCAAGATTGAGCCATTTCAGTTGCGACAGTGCACCGAGTTGCGTCATACCCACGTCTGTAATCCGCATCCCGGCGAGGTTGAGCGAGCGCAACTGCTTCAGGTCGGCTACTACATCCATGTCGCGATCTGTCAAAGTCACAACCCACGTTCCCGAGTTCCGCTTTTGACCGCCGCTCAGATTCAATGCCGTCAGCCGGGGCAACGCCCTGAGTACCCGCAAACCTGCGCCCGTCACTTTGTTTCCGCCGACCGAAAACTCCTCCAGATTACGCAGCCCGGCGAGATATTCCATGCCGTTGTTAGTTATCTGCGTATAGCTGATATCGAGTGATTTGAGCGACGTCAAATCTCCGAGATACTGAACGCTCGTGTCGGTGATATCGGTCCCGCGAAGATTCAGCCGCTGAAGCTTCTTCCATCCACGCAAATAGGCGATCGCGACGTCCGTGATGTGTTCAACCGAATAGAGATTCAGGTCCTGCACGTTTCGAAGATTCTTAAGTTTTTCAAGCCCGGTGTCGCTCACGAGCGATAGCGAGAGATCGAGAGTCTGAAGATCCGGCAACGCAGCAATTGGATCAAGATCCGCGTCGGTAACCCATCCGAAGGGCAACCATATTGCAGTCACTCGTGACCGGGCATCGGTCTCGACACGCCCACCCTGCTCTTCGATCCACTTGGGCAGTTCAGCACCGAAGGCGACCACCAAACCGAGGATAAGAATCAGAGCTCGCATCAACTTCCCCTGCGCGTCGGCTGCCCCGATTCGCGATCCCATATAATCTTGCAGTTTGGAAGTGCGCTCTTTAGCGTCTTATAGCCGGCCTCCGTCACAAGCGTGTGGTACAGATTCAAGACCTTCAGCCCCTGCAGCGCCTTCAATGCTTCGACCCCGGCGTCCGTGATTGTCGCGCTATCGAGATGCAGTTCCGCGAGATTCGGCAGCATAGCGATCGCAGATACGCCTTTATCAGTCACAGTTGTGTAGTCGAGATTGAGGCTCGTCAAACTCTTCAACAAAGCGAGCGCGGTCAGGCCGGCATCGGTGGTCCTCGTGCGCACAAGCTCGAGGCGCTTCAAATTCGTGAGCCCGGTCAGCGCCGACAGTCCTTTGTCGGTGAAGCGTCCATGACTCAGCAACAATTCCGAGAGCGCAGTCAGCTTTCCGAGATGTTGCAGACCGGCATCCGTGACATCGGAGCCCGTTAAATCGAGCCGCCTCAGTTCCTGCATGGCACTCAACTGCTGCAGGCCTGCGTCGGTGATATCCGAGTACTTCAGTGACAGCCGCCGCAGCTTCTTCAAACCCGCGAGTTCGGCCAGGCCCTCATCGGTGATCGCCGCGCCGGACAGATCCAACTCTTCGAGCGACTGGAATGCCCGAAGCCCGGACCCGTGTACAAGCGTGTAGCTTAGGCCGAGACTGCGGAGCGATTTGCAGTTGGAGAGCAGGCGCAAACCCTCATCGGAAACAGTCGTGTACGCAAGCTCCAGTTCTCCCAAGGAACACGACGCCGCGAGCCGCTTCATCCCAACATCGCCGACTTCGGTCGCCTGAAGATTAAGGTTCTTGACGGTAGGGAGAATCTCAGCTAGATTGCCAAGTTCCGCGTCACTGAGCCCGGTCGACACCATCCACACTTCGCGGACAATGCCGCTGTCCATCGTGACCTTGCCGCCGCGGCGCTCAATCCACTTCGCGATGCTAGCCGCTCCGGAACCCTCCGGCTTGGGTAACGCTGATTGTGCGCCCGATGCATCGAGGAACGCATCAATGAACTCCACGTGACATTTCGGGAGTGCGGACGCGATCGCAGTGACACCGCCGCGCGTTACCTGCGTGTACCTGAGGTCCAGTTCGCGTAGCCGCGTGAGTGTTTTCAACTTCTCGACACCGGCGTTGGTAATTTTCGTGCGATACAGATTCAGTTCTTCGAGATTCGTCAGCCCGGTGAGAACCTCGACGCCTGCATCGGTGACATTAGCGCCCAGCAGATTCAGCTTTCGAAGATTCTTCAATTCCTTCAAATGGACGATACCCGCATCGCTGATTTTCGTACCATACAGGTCTAGCTCCGTGAGTTGACGAAGGTCTTTCAGGTATTGCAAGCCTTCGTCCATGATCATCGTGTCGCGAGCGTAGAGCTTGGTCAGATTCGGCATCGTCTGCAAATTGCGCATTGCCGCGTCATCGAGGCGTGTATGGTCTAAATCGAGAGAGTTGAGCTGCGTGAAGGGCACAAGCGCTCGCCCTCTGACAATCGTCTGCGCGAGACGAAGTTCCTTCAGATTGACCAACGTCGCCAAGCCCGCGAGCGAGTCATCGTCGAGCGGGATCTCGGTTTGCACCGGCAGACTAAGAACGAAGCGTTCGAGAGTCGTGAGAGTCCCGAAGACTTTCAACGAGTCACGTGAAACCCTGACCGGCATCGAGTGCCACGAGCGACCCGAGACGTACAGTTCCTTTAAGTGGGCAAGCCCCGCCAATCGTTTGAATTCCGGGGGATCGACTAAAACGGGAACGAGATTCACGCTGGTGACTTTGAAGTCGTGATCCGGCAGGTCGCGTACGTTCCAGACTGGCGTGCGCGCGCCGTCGAAGCTGACGCATCCACCGATGCGCAATACCCATTCGGCTACCGTGCGATCGGACGCAAAGCCCGGCGCGGAAAACATCGAAATAGCAAAGAAAAGAAAGGCCGGCCGCATCGCATTTACCGGGTCGATTCGCTAAGTATATCGAATTACAGTCACCCTAATCGTAAAATGATCCTCCACTTTTATCTGCTATTCCGCCATACTGGAAATACGCGCCGGGAACGGCAAATCCCGAAAAACACAGATCCGCTAAGGGGGCTGTATGCGAGAGATGTTCGCTTTCCTTCTTCTCCTTTCCTTTTCGCCTGCCTTGTTTGCGCAGGCGACGTTCGGCACAGTAACAGGCACGTGTCACTGACCCGACCGGAGCCACTGTGCCCAATACCGAAGTTGTAATTACAAATGAAGGCACCAATGTTTCCAGAACCGCGACAACACGCGAGGCTGGAACCTACGACGTCCCAAATTTGAATCCCGGGAGATATCGCGTAACTGCTAAGGCCGCGGGCTTCAAAACCGCAATCGTTCAGAACATCGACGTGACAGCGTTGCGAGTCGTCCGTGTCGATCTGAAGCTCGACGTGGGTGAGGTCGGAACTGAAGTCACTGTTCAATCAACCGCGCCTGTGATCGAGACCGACTCAGCATCGATCGCGGCAATGAAAACGTCCAAAGACCTCAACGATCTGCCGCTGAACATTCGCTCAACCGTCAGCGGAACAGGCGATTCAGGCCTCTATCGCTACGTATTCCTGACACCGACCGGCGGCCAGGGAGGCGGTTCCCGCTTCTCCCTCGGTGGCGCGCGCGGCAGCCAAAACTACTTCAATGTGGATGGAATCAGCTCCAACTCGCCGGCATTCGGAAACTCGATCGGGCCTGCCGAACCGAGCTTCGAATCGATACAGGAAGTGCGATTCGAAATCGTTAATAACAAGGCGGAGTTCGGCGAGGTCGCCAACATCACGGCGATTACCAAGAGCGGAACCAACGATCTGCACGGCGCGTTGTTCTGGTATCACGAGAACGCCGCTTTGAATGCGCGGTCGTTCTTCGCACAGACGCTGGGCCAGAACATTCGTAACAACTTCGGCGCCTCGATGGGTGGGCCCGTCCTGCGCAACAAGCTATTCTTCTTCGGCACCTATGAAGGCGAGCGGCAGCGGCAAGCCGCAGCTATCAATCCCAACGTTCCCACTACCCGAATGCGCGCGGGTGATTTCTCCGAGGTAACTGGATTGGCGCTACGAAACCCGTTTACCGGCCTGCCGTTCGCTAACAACGTCATTCCCGCCAATCTTCGCTATGGCGGTTCCGTCTCGTGGCAGGACCGGTTCTATCCGGTACCCAACTTCGGCGCCCCTGACCTCTACAGTCGCGAATTATCGTGAGACCGTGCCGCAACAGTTGCAGCACGATCAATTCGACGTCCGATTGGATTATGCGGTCTCCGACGAATAACAATCTTTATGGTCGAGTGAGTTTCAAAGAATCTTCACCCCGAGTAGTGGATGGGGGGCTACCGGCTACTTCTGTCGGGTATCGCGTTCAAACTCGATTGGCACGGCAGGTTGCCATCTCCGATACGTGGACCGTGACGCCGCGGCTTATCAACGAGCTGAAACTCGGGTTCGCTCGCAACTACAACGCCGCGCGCGGCGAACTCCTCGGGCAGGAACTCGTCGACATGGTTGGTATTCAGGGCCTCCAGCCGGCGCCCGATGTTTATAACGTGCCGAGCGTCAGCATAGTAGGATTCACAACCGTTGCTCCGCTCGCGATGCAGGCGCCTGCTGAAAACACGTATCAGTTCGTCGATCAGCTAACGTATATCCGTGACCGGCACAGCATCAAGGGCGGGTTCGAATTCCGGCCGCAGCAATACAACGCAATACAGCCGGCGCAATTCGGGTCGTACAGTTTCACAGGTTTTGCTTCGGGCAATGCATGGGCGGATTTCCTGCTCGGCGTTCCCCAGACTACCTCACGAAATTATGTGCGGCCAAGCCGTTACGCGCGCTTCTACACAGTGAGTGCGTTCATTCAAGACGATTACAAAGTCAGTCAGAACCTGACGCTGAACTACGGGTTGCGCTGGGATTACAATCAGCCCGCATACGACAAACGCGATGTTATATTCAACGTGGATCCCGCCAACGGCCGACTGGTCGTTCCCAACCAAACGATCATCGACCAATACGTTAATCCGCTGTTCCCGTCGCAAATCCCGATCGTGACTGCCGCAGACCGCAGGCTTCCCTGAGCGTTCCTTGCGCAAAGGCGATCTCAATAACTTTCAGCCCCGATTCGGATTTGCGTGGCGTCCGTTCGGAGGCACTAAAAATGTGGTCCGCGGCGGCTGGGGATTCTACAACGACGACTTCACCGCCGATGTATTCTCCCCTCTCTACGGTGGCCCGTTCTCGCTGACCGAAAGTTTCGTCAACACCATAACCAACAACACGCCTGCGCTGACGTTCCAGCGTCCGTTTCTCGGAGCCGGTACGACCGGCAATGTCGACGTTACCGGTCTCGACCTCAACTTGAGGAATGCGTATGCGCAGCAATGGAACCTAACGATCGAGCGCGAGTTGGGGCTTTCGACGGGTCTGCGAATTTCGTACATCGGATCGCGATCGACCAGTCTGGTCTACGGTCGGAACGTGAATCAGCCCGCGCCGAGTACCACTGCGTTCAACCAGAACCGCCGTCCGTTTCCTCTGTACCGGAACATCGTCATGCGCGAGAATGGCGGCAATCAGATCTATCACGGACTTTCGACGCAGATCGAGCGGAGGTGGCAGAGCGGCCTGTCGTACATGGCGGCATGGACGTGGGCAAAGAATCTCACCGATGTTGACGAGACCGGCGGAGTCGAGGGCGGCACAACCCTCGAAAACGCTTTCGACCGCAGGCGCGAACGTGCTAACGCTCAGTACACGCCGCGCCACCGCTTCATCTCGACGGTGATCTGGGAACTTCCGTTCGGGAGCGGCAAGCCGTTCTTGAGCGATGGCGGCTTCGCTGGCGTGGTGTTCGGCGGATGGCAATTGAGCGGTTCGTTTATCGCACAGACCGGCGACTTTCTGACGCCGTCGTTCACCGGATCGGACCCGTCAAACACGCAGGTGGTAGGCGGCATACCGGATCGAATCGGCGACGGGAACCTGCCGAGCGATCAACGCACCATCGACCGCTGGTTCGACGCATCCGCGTTCGTCGTACCTCCCGCGAATGCCGGGCGGTTCGGCAACTCCGGCCGCGGCATCATCGTCGGACCGGGACGCCAGACAGCGAGCGCCGCACTATTCAAATCCTTTCCGATACGCGAACGGATGTTCTTCCGAGTGCAGGTGAGCTTCACGAACCTGTTCAATCACGCGAACTTTGATATTCCGTCATTGAACATCTCAGCGCCTGCTGCCGTCGGCACCATACGAGCAATCCAGACACGCGATTTGGCGGGTCCGCGAAACGGGCTGCTCGGAGCGCGATTGGATTGGTAAACGGTCGCGTGCAGGCAAGTATGCCGGTGACAACGTCTCCGAAAGCATCGGTCAACCGGAAGTCGCGGTCCGCGTAGCGGTACGTCAGCGCCTTTTGGGCGATGCCGGGTTGGTTCGGGATCGTGGCGTGCAGATCATGGATCGACGCACGATCCCCGTATGGCCAAAATACTGGCCGCGTTTTCAATTATTCAAGCTTTCCGCTATTCAAAGCTTTAGGCGTAGTGGCTGCGGCTAGTATCAGCATCGAACGCATGCAGCCCATCGGGGCTTCTGCCCCACGCTCGACGCGGGTAAGACTCGCGACCCTGTTCGAGTTATTGAGCATAATCGTACTGACTCGCTATCGGTCGAGTTCCAGAAGTAGAAGGTCGAAGGATCGCATCCCACGGCTGAGCACGAGTTTCTTCCCGTCGGGAGACCAGTCAAAGCTGCTGATGAGCCCACCGGAAAGACTTGTGATTTGCCTCGGCTCGCCGCCCGTTACCGGTTGTCCCCAGATCTCGGCGATACCACTTCCGCCGTCTGCATACGTTATCATGGCGTCGCCCGGCATCCATCGCAGCGGAACGTTTGTCGCGACAGTAGGGGCCACGTTGAATCGCCTGGGAGGTTCCTTGCCTTCGAGCGAGTCCACCACGATTTGAGTCGCTTTCCGTTGTGGGCTTACGACACCTTGGTGATCGAAGTACGCGGCCCAACGGCCATCGGAAGAAATCGCGTATCGAGTTCCGAACCGCTCCCGGATTCGCTTCGGGTTGCCTCCGTCGATCGGCATGCTCCAGAGTCCAGGCCACCACTGCGGATCTTGAGAAACAAACCAGAGGGAACGCTGGTCCGGCAGGCACTCGGCAAAGGTCTCCGCCGAGAGGGCAACAAGCCGGCTCGAACGCGAGGCGCGCAAATCGGTAACCCACAGGCCGGATCCCTCGGGACGTGTGGAGTAATAGACCACTCTGCGTTTGTCGGGGCAGAGGTCGACGTTATGATAGGGCCCCGGAGCCAGGAGTTCTTCCTGCTCCTTCCCATCCTGACTGACGAGGTGAACCGATCGCCCGTTCGCAGATTTACGTTCGAGCAGAATCTGCCCGTCCTCTGCCCACGATATCGCGGCAACGTTTTCGGAAGGCGGTAGAAGTTGCCGCCAAGCTCCTTGATCGGCTTCCTGAGTGCCGGGGGTCCCGATCCACAGGGCCGACAGGGAGCGCTCGGCCACAGTGAGTGCGCGGGTTCCGTCAGGCGACAGAATTACATTGTGAAGCGAATCGACGTTCTCGGTAATCCGTTTGGCGGAGCCGTCGCCGCGGGCGACTTGCCAAATCGTGTAGCTGTCTGACCTGGGCTCGATTGCGCTGACCAAAAAACCATCGCCCCGCGGGCGCCATGCAAAGCGGCGAATATGCCGCCAGCGGCTGCCGATCCTGCGGGAGCGCCGGCTCTCGACCGCGATTTCCTGCAGTGATGCTCCGTCTGGCGTGACCTCCGTGTATGCGATGGATCGTCCGTCAGGAGACCACACCGGATAATCGAAGAAAGTTGGAAATTTTGCGACGGCCAGCCGCGATTCCTGGCCGTCGATCAGCGATCGCCGGATCAGCAGACTTTCACTCGATTGCGTTTCGCGCACAAACGCCACTTGGGAACCATCGGGCGACACTGAGGGAGGCGAGTCCAGTTCACGAGCTACTTCTTTGCCCGGACCGCAATTCTGCGTATTCGAGCAGCCGGAGGCTGGAATCGTAACCAATATGTTGGTGGGATCGGACGGGGCCTTTTCGAGAAGGCAGATGTGGCGCCCGTCCGGGGTGAAGGTAAAGCCACTATAAGAACGGTTCGAGCCCGCCAGCAGCTCCACCTCGCTGCCCGATTCGATCCGGCGAAGGCGGACGCTTTCCTGCCCACGCTCGCCGGCCGCGTAAACAAGGTGCTTTCCATCCGGAGACAATCCCGCCTGAGGAAATCGCTGGGTAGTAAAGATGCGCTTGAATCGGACGGTTTCGAACCTGTCCACCGCTCGAGTGCTCCCGGAGACCCACAGCAAGACCGCGATGCAAAGGACCGCGAGCGGCCCAAATCCATCCGCAAGTCCATGACGGGTGCCCGCAACCCTGCTGCGAAATCCTCGTCGTTCGCCGGGGATGGCTCCGTTAATTTCTTCAGCGGCATCGTCCGCGCCTACGAAGCTGTACCCGCTGCCCGGCACGGTGAGAATGTAACGGTGTTCGCCCGATTTCTCGCCCAGTGCTTTTCGTAGCGTCGAAATGCTGCGCGCGAGGTTATTCTCCTCGACTGCGACGTTGGGCCAGACGGCATCCATCAGTTCCTGCTTGCCGATGACCTGACCGCGCCGCTCGATCAATACGAGCAATACGGCGAATGCCTTTGGAGGAATATCGACAATGGCTCCGTCCCGGTAGAGCAGTCTTCGCGCGGAATCAATCCGAAACGGACCGAAGTCCCGCGCTTGAAGCACTTGGATGCTCATGGCCGGAGGTACTCAGAGAAATTCGGGAGTCTTCACCTGGATTCCCTCTCATAAGAGGACGCGCGACTGGGCGCCGTTTCTACTCGAAGGAATCCCGCTTCTAACAGTTTTGGGCCGAATATTCGGCTCAATTCTAATCCAACAGTAATAATTCCGCCTCCGTCCGCCACTCGTAACCCCTGATTTGCCTCTAAGATGCGCGCAGCGCAGAAATCTTCAGGAATCTTCAACCAGTTTCAATGACTTATCAGTCGCAATGCGGCTACGATCGATTTCGGAACGCGCCGCCATGCGGCAAAAAAGACCGCAGCCGGCCAGAGACAAAGGAGAATAACCAAAAAATGCAACCGACTACTCAGCCCCCAATCGCCGAAATATTGGCGCAACATGTTTATGCATCCGGCGCAGTGGGTATCACTCGCGGGCAGACGGCAAGATGGCACGTCGTAAACCCGCGACTGCCGATACCAACGACGGCCCCTGTCTGCTCCGTCACGCTGTCGTTTACCAATGCCCAGGGCGAGGTCTTGAAGAGCGACTCTGTGTCGGTGAAACCGGGCGAGAGCCGCTCGCTCGATCTCAACGCGGACTCGGACCTGCCGCCGGGTGGCACTCGCTCCGCGATCCATGCGCAAGCTGTCGTCCCCGTCACGGGACCTGTTGATGAGCTGACGGGTCGTGGGACGTGTCCACTTCTGGCGACCCTGGAAGTTGTGGATAACCGCAGCGGGCAGACTTCAATCCTGATGGAGGGCACGCTCGTCCGGCCGGTGGCGCCAATCGCGCGCGAAGGTCGAGGCAAGCCGTAAGGCGTAGCCGGGCGTTGCTCGGCAAGTCCGGCAACGGCCCGCGAAGGCGCCAAACAGTCCGCAAAAAGAGAGGAGGAAGAACGAGTGTCAACGACCAACGGTAGCCCCACGGCTTTTCTCGAGATGCCAAGCTTCTTTTCCGAGGGGGCCGATTCAACCCAGCAGCCTACATTCCTTCCCGGTCCGCCAGTCGCCAGCACGCCATTTCTGGCGGTCTACGATTCGGAGGAATCTGACGACGACGCGAATGCGAATGTCGAGGAATACAGCACGTTTCTCAACCAGCTCTACGATGAAGAACTCGATGAGGCTGTGTTCGAGCTTGTCAACGAAGCAGCTGCCCTTCACGAAGAGCAGTTCACTACTTATTCCACGGTTACGCGAAAGCTTGATCCGGAGCGGCTCCTGCGGGAACACTTCGAACCTCTGACGCGCGAACTCGAGCGCGGCCTCGACTCGCTGGCAGAACGGCTGGGAAACACCGACGCTGCCAGCCTCACCGAGAGAGACGTTGACACTCTCTTCGAGCAGTACAGCCCAGCGGTTGAGCTGAGTCCGAGTTTCGAGAACTTCTTTGGCAAGATTGGCGATGCCCTCAAGAAGGTCGCCAAGAAGGGGATAGACCTTGCAAAGAAGGGCCTGTCCGTCGTCGCCGGACCGCTCTTTCTCCAGTTAAAGGCAATCGTCAAGCCGCTCATCGAGCGCGTATTGCAGTTTGCCATCGACAAAGTCCCGAAAGTGCTGCGGCCCGTCGCCCGGAGGCTGGCGAGGCGTATGGGTCTGCTGAAGAAAGAAGTGGAAGGATCGGAGTATTCGGAACACGCAGAAGACCCGGCAGGGAACGTCTCCCAAATTCAGTTCGAGTTTAACGAGCAGCTCGCCGATCTCCTGTTTGCGAACGAAACGCAGCGCGACCTGGAAGTATGGCAAGCGGTTTCAGAGTCGCGCGAAGCTTACCGCGATTCGGTGGCGGATCTTGACGAGGCTCGCGAGCGGTTCGTCAACGAACTCAGCCGGCTCAAAGATGGTGAGGATCCAACACCCCTGGTTGAAAACTTTATACCGGCGCTTCTGCCCGTTTTGTCGAGAGTGGTGAAGACGCTCGGTTTGCGGAAGCAACTAGTAAGATTTTTGTCGCCGCTAGTGGCGAAGCTGATAGGCAAGTTTGTTGGGCGCAAAAACGCGAAGAAGTTGTCGCGAGCCATGGTGGATGCGGGGTTTGGGTTACTGAATCTCGAAACGGTTCAGGACGAGGAGCGCGCAGCTGACGCCGCGGTCGCCGCAACAGTCGAAGACACGATGCGCAATGTTGCAGCATTGCCCGACTACGTTCTGGAGGACCAAGAGCTGCTCGAAGCGTTCACAGTTGACGCCTTTGAGCAGGCCGCCGCAGCGAATCTTCCTCCGGTGCTTCCCGAAGATGTGTATGCAAAGCGTCCGGAGCTTCGGGAATCGAAGTCCATTCAGGGGATGTGGGTGATGACGCCGCCGCGCAAGCCCCGCTATAAAAAGTTTTGCCGGACTGTGCGCGCGAGAATTTCGCCGCACAAGGCCCGAATGGTGGAATCGTTTGGCGGCACGTCGTTGGCAGAGTTCCTGGAAGATCAGCTTGGCATGCCCTCCGGACACGACTTCGAAGCGGATGTACATCTCTTTGAGAGCATTCCGGGGACTATGCTCCCTGAGATTGCGCGGCTGGAAGTCAACACGCCGGGACTCGGCACGAATAATGAAGCCGGATATGGTCAACTCCATCCGCTAACACCGGCGGCGGCTGGGGCGCTCCTCGGAGAACCCGGACTTGGACGCGAAGTGGACTCTCCCCAGGACCGCATGGACACTGAGCCGGGGCAGCGATTCTACTACCTGAGTATTCCGGGCGCGAAGCCGGTGCTGCGAAGGGACCATCGCAAGAGAACCAGGATGCGGCGCCCGGGCGGCCTCAAGCTGATTCTCGACTTCCCAAAGCGGCAGATAAGAGCCTGTCTCTACCTCAGCGAAGTGAAGGCGCAAGCCACTACAGTGCGGCTCAGGCAGAAAGCTCACGCCGGCGGCACACTCGCTATCCTTCGAGGCTTGGTGGATCGTGGCTTGCTCCACGCGCTGAAGCGCGGCGGCCGCGGCCGGCTCAGGATCATCCACGAAACAGTGACTCCGGAAGAAGCTCTTGGGGGAGCGTTGAAGCGGATCCCGTCACTTGTGTTGAGCCGCGTTCAAGCCCTGCTGCGGGGATGGCTGCTCAAAGGGCTGGTCGAGTTTCTGAAAACGCGGGCGCCTCAATTTGTCGCGGCCGCGGAAGCTCCCGAAGATGGCGTGACGCTTATCGCGACTGTATCCAACCCACCTGGGCTGGATGTGTTGCGGCGGGTCTTGAAGGGACGCATGCCGTCAGTCGCGAGCTTCAAAATACCGGACGGTTCACCCGACATAAAAATCGACGTGGTTCCGGGGTATTCGAATGGCTAATCTTATACCTTCGATCCGCGCGCAACTCTGCCGGCAGGTGGCTCACTGGGCTGCGGCCACGGCGCGGCTGCAGAGGCCGGCGGACCTGGCGTCCGAGGCATCCTGGGCGAACCTCGAGCAGTATCTCGGTGTAACCATCCGGCGGCATCTGGCTTTGTCAATCGACCGGCTGCAGCATCAGGCGGCATCATTGAAGGCTTGCTTTGACTCCGCGAACTCGCTCGCGGAGTTCGAAGCGGTCCGGAGACGGCTGTTGGATTTCCGGCGTCAGTATCTCCGGACAGAGACGACGCTTGACTTTTATGCTGACGCGATCAACACGCGCACCAGTCCGGCGATCGGCGCGCAACTGCGGGCGTGCGATAGCCTGGCGCATCGCAGCATGGCAATGGTGCTCGATCAGATCGGCAAGCAGGTCCCGATCGTGCTCACTTATCAGGAGACAGGCATCGGCGCATCGATTCTGAAGGCCGGACTGCGGTTGTGGGACGGGTCAGAAAGTCCGGTCGCCGCCGTAAAGATCACGCGGCACAATCTGCATCGTCCCACTTCCCTGATTCATGAGGCGGGTCATCAGTGTCATCACATCGCCGGTTGGAATAGCGAATTGGCTTCGGCGCTGTTGGAGGGGCTCTCAACCACACCGTCGTTTGTGGCTGACGCGTGGTCAAGCTGGGCTCCGGAGATCGCGGCGGATGCGCACGCTTTTGTCCATACAGGTTACGCGTCGGTGGCGGCGCTGCACGACGTTCTGGCAGGCGAGCCTTCGCAGGTTTTCCGGTGTATTCCGGGAGATCCCCATCCTGTCGCGTACTTGCGGGTGCTTCTGGGAGTGGCAATGTGCCGCAGCTTCTATGGCGCTGGTCCATGGGACGGCATGGCGGTCGCCTGGGTTCATCAACAGCCGCTCGAACCGGCGGACGAAGAGATAGCGCAGTTGATCAGGGAATCGCTACCGCTGTTACCGCGGATCGTGGAGATCACGCTGACTACACCGATGAAGGCTTTCGGTGGGCGCGCATTGAGTTCACTCGTGAACCCGGACCGAGTGAAGCCCGAGACGCTGGAAGACATGGAGCGCCAGCTCGGCGCCGCGCTCTATACATCGACGCACTGGGTTTGGACGGAATCATTGCGGCTATTGGCGCTGAGCGGGCTCAGACTCGCCACAGCGCCGGAGCGCGCCGTCGAGATCCTGAAGCGGCAGGAAGAATGGATGCTCAGACTGGGCGGCGCAGCACAGGCGGCATAGCGCATATGTTTCGCAAAATCGCCGAGTTATTAGGAGTAACGATCAGAACCGAGGTTGAGGTTGAGGCTGAGTCCGAGGACATCAGTGTCATGAGAAAGGAAACCATTGTCATGGAAGAAAACCCGAACAAAATGCAAGCAAGGCAAGAGAATGCGCCAATAACCAGTAATGGATCGACGGCTAACGTGGTCGAGATGTTGACGTCGATTCTTGATCAGGTCAAACGGCAGCAGAGTACTCAGACTACACAGGCTCTCGAAGGAGACGCTCTTACTGCGGTGGAAATATTCCGAGAGATTGACATCGCCTTGGGTGTGGAACCTCAGAACGTCGGAATCGGCGGCGGAGCAGGGACGAGAAGGCGACAAGGAAGAAGGTGACATGTTTCGAAAGTTTGCCAGTTTTATATCGGGTGGCGCGGAGGAGCTGATGCGGTTGCATCCGGCGGATTTAAGCGCACTACTGGAACTCGCATGGGACGAGCGATCCAACAATCAGGACGAAGCCCTGGGCCATCCCGCGCGGCGAAGTGATTTGAACGGATTCGGAACAACGTGGTTCGGTGGAGCGGCCTTCGATGTGACACCGCCGGAGCCGACCGTGGCCGAAATTGAAAGGGATCTTAAGACAGAAGGCAATCCCGAGTCGAGCACGTTTGGCCGTGACGGGATTCTATTTGACCATCTGATCTATGCGTTCATGATCGAGAACACACGGATCTATGACATCTTTCGACGGGTTGTGGACGAGTTCCTGCACGGCGAAAGGATCGGTGTGCCGGCGTCGGCGGACACGCAGCGATGGTTGCGGGCAACGGAGGAGCTGTTCTATCGGGACTCGCCTCCGTTCTTTATCACCGCGATCGACAGCCACATCCGTCCGGACATCCACTCCACCAGACGCAATGCTTATCAGCGGCTGTTCGGCATGGAGCTGAATCACGGGATGGAAGACAACAAGCCATACCCATACAAGAAGGCGGAGACGGCGAACAGCGAGTTCGTCTCGACCTTCGAGGAATTCCTGCGCGAGGTGTGGATCGGCATCGAGAACTTCACTAATGCGAGCGGGGCCGATCCTACCGATGACGCTAAGATCGCCGACCTTGCTAAAAAGTTGTTCGACATGTTCCGAACGCGCAGGGAATCGGGCAACCTCGGCAGGGAAGAATTCGTGTTCACGGCGATGATGTCGTGGTTCCATCTGACCGTCGATAGCAACCTGCCGATTATCGAGGATCTCCGGGCGCAAGCCTCCAGCCCGGAAGAGAGGTTGTTCAAGGTCGCCCAACGTGTAGGACTCCCAGCCCACGGCCTCTCCAAGAGCTACTTCGACATTGCGGACGACGCCTCCAGGATCCTGATCGAGATCGAGACAGGCATTCTCAATAACGCTGAGGCGGTGGAAGGCTTGTACACCGAAGGGAATGAGCTCGAAGCGGCGATGCGGAACATCATTCGCCACTGGTCCATCGTCACCGGCCGTGAGATGAAGGCGCGAAGGGTCACGGCGAGTTAGTAATGGACACGAGATACGAGTTTGATTCTCCGTTTCTGATCGAAGAGCTTTTCACCGAAGACACCGGGGAAGAGTTGGGCTCGCGCGCATCAATGCTTGCGTCGGAGAGCGCTTTTCAAGGGGCGCTCGAGTTTCCGGAGGAGCCGGACATGGAGGCGCGTGAGCAGCTGGAGGACAGTCTTTTCTCAGAACGCGAGAGCGGAGTAATCGACGGCGACAACCGCGTGCGCATCAGTAAGACCGATGCCGTACCTTGGCGATGGATCTGCAAGATCTCGGTTCTTGACCAGCAAGGCCGGTATCATAGCGGCGGAACGGGCGTGCTCGTTTCAGCCCGGCATGTGCTCACATCGGCGCATGTCGTTTATCCGGAGTTCGTCGATCCTTACAACTACTCATTGGAAGTTATCCCCGCCCTGAATGACGAGGATGCGCCATTCGGCTCCTACTCAGTTTCCGATAAGCCGAAGATAGCCGGACGCTATAACCCGCAGGCGAAAGATCATCTCGATTGGGACTATGCGCTGCTCACGCTCAACGATCGCGTGGGAGACAAAGCGTTTCCGAGGTTGGATGGCAAGCCCCTGTGTTACTGGGGACGTTCCACTTGCGGGCAGAACGCGATCATCGCTCTTCCGGAACCCGCAACTCTCAACGCTAAAGCGGCAGTGACTGCCGGTTATCCGGAAGGAAAGGGTGGAAAAGAACTCTGGTGCGCTGCGGGCATGCTGCATAGCGCGATGCCGGACCGTCGCACGATGAGGATCACGGCGGATACCACCAAGGGACAAAGCGGCTCTCCGGTCTGGGTGACCGCGGAGGGCACGTATCGCCTGGTGGGCATTGCAGCCGGAGCGGGCGCGAACTCGAATACCGTCGTGCGGGTGACTCGCGAGGTGATGGACCAAGTCAGGAAGTGGATCCGTGAGGATGGCGATACACCGGCCATTGAGGAAGAATTCACGGATGAGCCTGCCGCAGCGGAAGCCGAGTACGATCCGGCTGAACTTTATCAGTTTGACTCCCAGCAGTTTGAGTCCGAGGAGTTTGAGGAAGGGCGCGCCTGGAAGAAAACCAATATCCAGTTCCGGGTTTTGAACTATCTGGGCAATCCGATGGAGCACTATTTGCTCACCGGATACATCCTTGACGCGCGGACGGGCGAGAAGGTCATGCTCGGGTCGGGGCCGATCGCGAATCTCTCGACCGGAACGACAGGAGTATTGACGTTTCCCCGTGTGATCGTTCCTGCTGAAGGAACATTGGTTCTGCATGGCTACCCCGACTATTACCCGCTCCCGGGGGGCGTGCTTCGCGCCAAAGGTCAGGCGTTGGGTGACTTAAGCGGAAGCGTGGAATGGAAACGAACCCGCCCAACCATGATGTTCAAAGTCGCGCAAAAAGCGAATGAGATAGAGGTGTGGTCGCGCGGCCAGACGACATTGGAAGAGACCTTGCGCGGTGAAGGAAAGATTGGAATTGTCCTTGGGCCGGTACAGGCGGACGCCAGTGGAAGCACGGAAAGTCGAACTATAGAGGGAGGCCCGGTCGAGTACAAGTTTAAAGTGAAGATTCCCGATCTCACCTCGTGGGTTATTGAGCCGACCGGCGAAGAATCCGAGGCTTCCGATTTTGGCGAAGAGTCTGCAGAAACATGGCCCGGCGATGACGATCCCGCCGAGGACAAAAATGAAACTCCGATTTTGGAAGGACAGGCCCCACCGGCCGTTGAAAAGCCTCGCACATTCGGTGACGCCTTGTCACTGACGGCGCCGGTCGCCTCTTGTGTCAGCAAGAGCGCGCCCGCTCATCCGCCCTTTCGCGAGTGCAAATATTACTTTCAGATCATCGCTCTAGATAGCAAAGGCTTCTGGGGTAACCGCGGGAGTTCGGAGCTCTGGTTTCTCCTGTCTTTCGATTACAACGGCGCTGATCTGAATGACGTCCAGATTCTAGCGATGGCGGACAGTTCCACTCCGATCCATCACAGCGACGCCAGGTTTTCGATTGAGTTTTCGAGCGGGTGCAATGACTCCGCAGGCTCAGTGGCTGAAATCCGCTTCAAGATCGCGGGCCGCTGGAAATCTCGTTCGCACGGTTCGTCTGAAGTGAGTTTCTGGGGTCACTTACTCGTCCGGGCCGACGGGTCTGCCAAACTCCACATCGAGTCCGAGGATGACTCGGTGCTTGGAGGAATATTCAAAGGGTCCTGCCCTCGGAAAGCTCCGCCAGGCCCTGCCGTCCTGAAGCCTTCGTGGACACTGGTCTATTTCTCGCCGTCCGGATCGTGGACGTTGAGTAAGGCGGAGCGCGACAAACTGAGCCTGTGGTGGAACAAACTGCCTGGCTCAGTACGAGACCGCGTTGTGGCAGGACAGATATCCGTGAATCTCCACGGGTACGCGAGCACGAAAGGGGCGACACGCAGCAACCGAATCCTCTCGAAGAAGCGAGCGGAGGAGGTGCGGGAAATTCTCATGGGCGACGCCGGCTCGAAAGCTGAATACCGGATCTTCCCGCACGGCGAGGATAGGGCCGATACGCCGGATCGAGTCGAATCGCTCAAGGAACGTCGGGTTTCCGTTTCAGTCTTTTACTAAGTGCCGAAGGGTTCAGGCGACACCAGTTCGGCGCGCGCTCAGAGGGGCTTGGCAGGGGTCGCGCCAGCCCTCCCCATCGATCGACATACCTGGCGGCGACCTGCTGAAAAAGGATCAGCCGACCCCATACCCTTCGAGGAAGGAACAGCCCGTAAGGTGTTGATTGCGCGTTCGAGTACACAGCTATGAGAAGGCCGCTCGGCGAACAGCGCGCAACCATGCGATCGAAACCACTACAGGCCGTTTGAATCAGACTTGGGCAGGAACCAGTAAGTCACGTGCAATCAATCGATTATGGAGCCACCCGCCGGGATTGAACCGGCGACCTGCTGATTACGAAACAACACTACAGTCGCAAATCGTAGAAAAGACAGGCATCGATGTACATCCTTCAGCGCCTATGTCGGGCATTGCGGCGTTAGTTGAACAGGTTTCTGAACAGGTTGCGCTACCTAGGGCACCTTTGCTGCGCAATGGACCAACTACTTCTCGCAAGGCGCATCCACCGGGTCTTCAGCGCGCGAGTTCTGTCCTTCGGCAGACCTGCGAAGACCTGATTGTATCCAAGCAAAAGCTCAAGCAAGTCGAGCGAATACAACTGGTCCGGGAGAACCGAGACCAAGCTAGTCAGACGCTTTGCTTCAGTTCGCGTCCGTTCGTCTTGTGCGGCCTTCCGGTCCGTCGTCTTCCAAAAAACCGGTTGCTGTATAAACGCCGAAATGGCCGGTTCGTTCTCCACGTGACTGGTCATCCAGAGTTCGGTGTGCCGTTCGGTCAAGACCGGCTCGTACCGATCTTCCTGGCTACCCTGGCGGTTCAGCAAAAAAGTCAGACGATCCGCTTCCGCACGGCCGCTGAGATGCTGTACACATTTGGAATGCAAACCGGGGGCAAGGAGTACCGTCGGCTGGTCGACGCATTCGAACGCGTCTTCGGAGCAACTATCTTTTTCGGGACTGATAGTCTCAACGGCTCCGCAAAGGTAATTCAGCGTTCTCGCTTCAACTTCATGCGGGAGGCGCAGATCTGGTACAGTCGGAGTCCAGACCAACGGCCGATTTCACGGGAGTTCGAAAACGTGATTGTCCTAAGTGATGACTTCTACCAAGAAATCCTTGCGCATCCTGTTCCGAACGATCTTGAGGCGGTGAAGCTGCTCGCGGCCGCCCCAGCCGTGCTCGACCTCTACATGTGGCTCAGCTACCGCTGCTTCAAATCGAAGGAACGGGAGACGATCCCGATCTTCGGCGACTTCGGCCTGGCGAACCAACTCGGGTGCGTGGAGTATAGCCGCCCGCGGCGGTTCCGCGCCATGCTTGAACAGTGGCTGACGGCCATTCGCGCGATCTGGCCGGAGTGCCCGGCTCAAATCGCGGCGGATGGCCAGAGCATTCAAATCAGAAAGGCGGTTGCTGTCTCTGAAGGCCGCTATCAGATTCCGTAGGACCGGTGGGAATGTATCAGAAATGGGCAGTGAGTTTGCGCCGTTTCTGGGTCAACGCACGCCGAAGATGCTCGAAGTGCCTGTCGAAGCTGATCCTGTTCGGTGAGACCTCACTTCTACGAGCTCTGGCTCAATATGTCATGCACTACCATGGGGAGCGAAATCATCAGGGCAAACGAAACCTGCTGCTATTCCCTGCCAATACCAACACTTGCCCTTCGGAAACGCCGATTGTTTGCAAGCAGCGTCTCGTCGGTTTACTTCGGTACTACTCACGGGCTGGATGAATATATTGACCTACCAACCAGCAGGCCACGACGTGCTGATTGATCAACCGAATGACATGAAAGCGATCGGCGACGATCCTGGCGTTCGCTTAACTGCCCGCCGACGATAGTTTCCGACTTCACGATCACCCAGAATATCCGACCATCGCGGCTATAGATTTTCGTAAGGCAGTTCAGAAGAAACGATCTAGGCGGTTCAGTGTTGGTCGGAGTCGGTTGAGTTTGAGAACCGCGACCTGCTGAGCGCAAAGCCAGAGCTTCAAGTGCTGTGTCCCTTCGACTGCGAAAGAAGACATGGCCGGCCGCGACCAGATAATCAGGTGAACAAGCGTTACTTCGCTCGCCTTCCCAGGCTCATTTTGATGAGAATATGCGTATGCTTAGTTTACGGCGCATGACTTTCCTGACCCGTTCTCTCATTGCGACCGCGCTGACGATCGGCGCTGCCTGTCCATGGCGAATTGCCAAATTGGCCTGAATGCGGTGGTTTTTGAGTTGCTGATACGATCAATAAATCAGTTAACTTGTCAGTGCCTTGTCGAAGCCTAGGTTGGAGTCCTTATGAGAGCAGCTTTGCAAGCGGCTTCGTATTCCGTCCATTTCTCTAAAGCAAACCGAATGATCCCCGAGTCGAGCTTCCGCCGGCGAAAGTGCGCCTTTGCCGCTTCCCAATGTTGCAGTGCCGCTTCGAAGCGGCCCTCACACATGGCAATTCCTGCATCAACAGCATCGAGTGACTCCGGTTTCCGCAGCTTGCAAGCCCTATCACGCCAGATACGAGCTTGGGCGGATTGCTTTCGAATACACGCGCTCGCAGACGCCGCGTCAAGGAATAACAAAGATCGTAATCCCCGTCCCGCACGCGCCGATGCCGCAAGCACGTTTTCCAGGTGCTCCAACGCCGCGGCTTCCAAGCCCTCATCCAGCCGTCGGTAATAAGCCATGAATTGGCAATACAGATACTCATTCGCAGACGCATTAAACATCAGAATCTGCTCAAACGATTGTGGATCCCACTCACGGGGGCGTACTCCCTTTGCATCTTCCGTTTGAAGCGTGAGGAGCGCCATCCAGGACCGTGCTTGCTCGGGATATCGAATAAATTGCAAGAGTAACGCGCTGTCCGATTTTTGCAAACCGGCGGAGAATGGAACCAATGACAAACCGTCGATGAACAGCGACGCCCACAAAAAAGTGCCGATCCAAGACCAGGCACCACCGCCATACTGCACCCACATTAACCCGCACGCTATGGTAAGGACAACGCTCGCAAAAGGTCCGCCGGCCAGGAGCCACGCATATTGGAATTGGCGGAAACGAACGGTGCCCGTGAGCGGTTTGAAGGAACCGCCGCTGAGCCACAGATCCCGGTCAAATCGAAACACCCAGTTTTTTGCCAGACCTAAGAAGGACGAATGCCCCCACCGAGATACCGCCCGTATTAAGCCCAACCAGTTTGCCCGCGAGAAGATGACCAATTTCGTGGAAAGCTATGGCAAGGTAGACGGCAGGAAGGAGCAGCAACCCATTGAATGCTGGGAATGTCGGCGGATCCCATGCAGGTATGATGTTCTCCTCTTCGAGAATCTTTATAGTTGCAATAGCCGCTCCGAGAGTGACTCCAATCAGTACATAACGCCAAAACTTAAACTTGCGTGGTTCTGGCGGGGCTTGATGGAGGTCAAGGATAGGTGTCGCGGACACTTGAAACGAGCATACCGGAAACCGTGGAAGGACATTGTCAACTTGACGTCGGCGGATTTCACGCAGCCGTCGGCGAAGCTTCCTCGAACGCCGTTTCCGGTTAATCTCTGTATAAGCCACTGTACGCCAGAGTAGACTGTCGGAGCATTCCATTGCTGGTAAAGCAGTGCATTTCCAGTATAGAGATCTCCGAGCCGGATGCTGATCGCTACCCGGTTAGCAGCGAGTAATCGGACGTCCGGGGAGCGCTGAGGTTGGAGTACCTCCGGTGCGGACGCATGTTACAAGTCGGCTCTTCGTTTGGATATTTGAGACTAGCGAAAGTTGTCCAGCAACATGATGTCTGCAATGGGTGGCTCAGCGTGGGTGGTAATGATCCAACGGCCGTCGGGACTAATTGTGAAACCTGGGAGGGCACTCGCTGCCTTGGTCACGACCGCAACAGGTTTGACTTCCCTGGTCAGAATGTCAAGGAAGTACACAGTCTTTTCGCGAGTACGAACTTGCTGGAAGTCCACGAAATAGATGCCGTTTTCGGCCGGCTGCCAGCGCTCGGCATAGATGCCGTCGTTCAGCTTAACCTCCTCGCCTCCGTCCACCGGCAGTCTCCAGAAACTCGACGGCACGGTGCCGCTAATATTGGGCACCTTCGTATAGAGGACATAACGGCCGTCCGCCGATTCCTGCGCATGAAAAGCACCGTTACGCGTGACCTGCACCGGCTCGCCGCCTTCGGCACGGATCTTGAACGTTTGCAGGGTCCCCACATTCATCAGGCCGTAAATCCATTTGCCGTCCCGCGACCAGGATTGAGGATAGAAACCTTTACCGATGCGGCGCGGTGCACCACCGTCTGTGCTAATTACATACAGCTCCGTTTGACCCGTTCCGCGCGCGCCAAATGCGATGTTTTTGCCGTCGGGAGACCACACCGGGCGGCCATGAGTGACAGCAAGGTTGGTGGTGAGGCGGACGGGATTCTCACCCTCCGCGGTCGCGACCCATAGCTCGCTGGCACCGGTGCGATCCGACTGAAAAGCGATCTTTTTACCATCCGGCGAATACGCCGGGTAAGACTCCGCCCTAGTGGAAGCGAGCAGGCGGGTTGGCTCAGTCTGCTTGCGTTCGAGCGCAGCTCGCCAGAGATTGGTGCGGACGTGGCGCCTGGTGTACACCAGCCGGGATCCGGCTATGTGAGGTTCTATCGCGTCTTCGCCGGCGAATTCCACCAGTGCGGGCGCCTGGTCTGGCGAAGCGTTCGCAGGCACTCGCCAGAGCCGGAACCCACTTCCGAGGTCCGACGAGAACACAACCGCTTTTCCATCCGAGGTCCAGCACAGGCCCGCCCCTCGATCAAGTACACTTGTGATTCGGCGTGGCTGACCACCAGCGATCGGGACTGTATAGATGTCTGATGTGGCCGCATCGATTGAACGAAAAAAGGCCACCGTGTTTCCGTCGGGCGACAGAGCGGGACCATCGTCACCGGGAGCCGATTTGGGTGGAAACGTCAGTTGGCGAGCCTGGCCGCTCTCTATCGAAAAGATGCCGATAAAGCCTGATACTCCATCATCGCCCTGTATGAGTAGCGACTTGGAATCCGGAGTCCAGCCATAGAGGGATCGATTCTCAGGAAGTCTGCGAGCGGGACCGCCAATGGCCGGCATGACCATGATTGCCTGGTCCTTTCCGAAACGGGAGAAAGCGATAGAGCGGCCGTCCGGCGACCAGTTGGGCATTCCTTCCGGTGCCGTGTCAGTGGTCAGCCGGGTAAAACCCTCACCATCGATCTGTTTGACGTAAATGTCGAAATTATCTTCCTTCTCGCCATTCCACGCGAAGGCGACCTTCGTGCCATCGGGTGAGAGTGAGGGTCTGCTTTCAATTCCTGGAAAGCTGGTGATCGGAATCAGCCTGGGTCGAGGCGCGTCGGTTCGCACGCGGATCCACATTCCCGTGCCGACCGCGGTCAAAAGAAAGAGGGCGGCGATGGCGGGCCAGAACCACTTGTAGCGCCGCGTTCCGACCGGCTTCTTCCTGCCTGCGACGAGCCGTCCAGAGTCAGATTCTTCGCGCCCCTCCTCCAGCACCGCTTTCAAGTCGGCCATGGTCTGGAACCGGCGGTTGGGGTCCTTGCGCAAACACCGGCTGACGGCGCGATCTATTTCCACGGGCACCCCGGGCGTCAGATCCAGCAGAGGCTTCGGCTCGCCGTTCAGCACGGCGCTAAGAATCGACAATTGCGATTCCCCCGTGAAAGCACGCCGGCCGCTCAACATTTCGTAAAGCACGGCGCCAAAGCTAAAAATATCCGAGCGTGCGTCCGTGCTTTTCCCCTCTGCCTGTTCCGGTGACATGTACGACGCCGTTCCGACGATGACGCCAAGAGCCGTATTGGATTCGAGCGTGACAGTCAGGGTGGATGCGCTGGCTTCGACGCGCTCGGTCAACTTCGCCAATCCGAAATCCAGCACTTTAATGACACCGTTGCCGGTTATCATGATGTTCCCGGGTTTCAAATCGCGGTGAACAATACCAGCGGCATGCGCAGCGGTGAGCGCGTCGGCGGCCTGGACAGCGTAGCGAAGCGCTTCAGAAAGCGGCAGTGGTTTTTCTCGCACGCAGTCGGCTAGCGTGCGGCCCGAAACCAGTTCCATTACGATGAACGGAGCTTCATCGTCCGCGGCGATGTCATGGATGGTGACGATGTTGGGATGATTTAGCGCCGATGCCGCTTGCGCCTCATGAACGAAACGGCGTTTGCGATCGGGATCGGAAAGTTTGTCCGGCGGCAGGACTTTGATGGCGACGTGCCGCTTCAGACGGGTGTCCAGAGCGCGGTACACAGCACCCATGCCGCCTTCACCCAGCTTTTCCAACACCTCAAAATGGAGGAGACGCGTCCCAGTCACTTCATGATTCTACCCAGCCAGGCGTTGCCATGAGTGGCAACGCGGCAACAACGTGTTCGCGCCACATAACTTATACTGGCTCGAACGCAGGAAAATACGATGAGACGCTTTTTGTGGCTCGCGATTCTTCTGCTTGAATTGTGCGCGCTCGTTTTCGGGCAGATTGCCGGCAACACTTCCCTGGTCGGAACCGTTGCGGATCCCTCGGGGAGCAGTGTTCCCAATGCAGTCGTTATCGCGACTCACACGGCAACAAAGGATTCCTGGAAAACAACGACAAACGACGAGGGAAACTACACGATCCAGTTCGTGCGTATCGGCAAGTATGAACTCACGGTGCAGAAAACAGGTTTTCAAACATATAAGGCAACCCAAGTTGAGATAGACGTCAACGAGACTGTACGCACGGACGCAGCTCTGGAAATCGGCGACGTTTTGCAGACCATTACTGTCGACGGCACGCGGGCCCCTGTCAAAACGGATGAGGCAGGCGTGTCCGAAATCATCAATATGCGTCATGTAGCCGATCTGCCGTTGAACGGCCGCGATCCGCTGCGCCTCGCGATCACGGTTCCGGGCGTGGTTCCGGGCCTAAAGCCTACCAACGCCGGCGCGGGGCAGGCTTTCATCGGCGCCGGAACTCGCGAAATCCAGAACAGCATCGCGCTGGATGGCATCAGCATCGTCAATAACATGATCACGATGACGCCCACACGTCCAATGGTGGAAGCGATTCAGGAACTCGAGGTGCAGACGGGCACTTACAGTGCGCAATATGGCGCTTATATGGGTGTGCATCTCAACCTGGTCACAAAATCGGGCACAAATACGCTGCATGGAAACCTGGCCGAGTTTGTGCGCAACGATGTGCTAGACGCCAGACCGTTCTTTCTGCCGCGTTCGGCGGAAAAGCCGGCACTGCGGCAGAATCAGTTCGGATTCGAACTTGATGGTCCGATCGTGATTCCAGGAGTCTACAACGGGCGCAATCGAACGTTTTTCATGGGGTCATATGAGGGTCTTCGGCAGATCCGCCAGTCCGCGATCGTAACAACCGTGATTACGCCGCTGATGTTCCAGGGCAACTTTACTGAGATTCCAACTGCAATCCGTGACCCGGCGAATCGTGACGCCGCGGGCAACGGTTTGCCGTTCCCGGGCAACATCATTCCAGCCACCAGACTGTCGGCCCCCGTCCAGAAACTGCGACAGTATTATCCGGCGCCGGGATCACCCGGTGTCGCGAATAACTACTCTACGTCGCTGCCCAACAACAACAATACGGATCAGACCGTGGATCGCGTCGATCAGAATTTGCGGGATCAGATCCGCCTGTTTTTTCGATATCAGCGACAGAACATGGAGCTGCTGACGGGCTCTCCGAATCCGTTTAACGCGGCGTGGGCAACCATGCTCAGCGACAACTTTTCGGCCGGCTGGACGCACACGATCACACCCGCCCTGATCAATGAGGTACGTATCGGGCGCCAGCACGTGGCGGCGTCGAGTGTGAATTACTTCTATAGGAACGGACTGAGGGATGCCGGCGCGCAACTTGGCATTCCGGGCTTCGATGCAGACGTGAAGTTCGACAATCCTGGTATTCCGGACTTCAATATTGCTGGTTTCATCGGTTTCGGACACGGTGGCACCAACGAGGTCCAGGAGGACAAAACCTGGCAGGCGGCCGAACAAATCAGCTGGATTAGGGGAAAACACAATGTGATGGCGGGGGTGGAGTTTCGCAAGCTCGTCACGGGACGGACGGCAGGCGCCAATCCGCGCGGGACCTTTAACTTTACCGGCCAGTTTACCCGCTACGCAGCGGCGGATTTTGTACTGGGACTGCAGCAGGTCGATATCACACCAGGACCTAAGGTCCCTGCTCTGGTGGCAGCGTGGCGCGACGGCTTCTTTGTGCTCGACAAGTGGCAGGTCTCGCGCAGGCTTACCGTGAACATAGGCCTGCGCTATGAACTGCCGACGGTTCCATACACCGTGAACGGATATGCTTCCAACCTGAATCCCGAGCAGACGGCTCTCGTGCCATCCAACCCGCCGGTACCTGGATTTCGATTGATCAACCCCAACCACAAGAACTGGGCACCTCGCCTCGGACTGGCGTTTCGGATTTCCGACAGGAGCGTACTGCGCGCGGGTTTCGGAGTCTATTACAATCCCAACCAGGCGAACAGCTTCACCATCCTCAGTCTCAATCCGCCTTTCAGCGTGCTAACCATTTATATATCGGACCCGGCGATCCCGACGCTTTCGCTGGCTAACCCCACACCTCCGGCGTATGCGAACGTGCCACCGCAGCCCAATGCCGTCGCCGTCAACTGGGACTTGCCGACGGGATACATGAACCAGTGGAGCTTCGGATATGGTCGGGAGCTCGCGCGCGACACCGGGCTTGAGGTTCAGTATCTCGGCTCGCACTCGATGCACCTGGATCGGAACTATTTCAACAACACTCCGCTGCCAGGATCCGGCAATCCGAATCCGCGCCGTCCGAATCCCCGCTTTACACAGATCCGGACCATCCAGAACGACGTGATTGCCAATTACGAGGCCCTGAGTGTTTCCGTGCTGCAGCGTATGCGGCGCGGGGTTCAACTGCGCGGCAGCTACACCTGGGCACACACACTGGACGTAGGCACGGATTCCAATGGAGGCGGCACGCCGATGAACCCGTACAATTGGCGCGCCGACTACGGCAACTCCAACTGGGACATCCGGCACCGCTTCCTGTTGAGCTTCGTCTACGAGCTGCCGTTCTTTTCCAAATCGCGGGGCCTGCTGCGGGCGGTGCTCGGAAGATGGCAAGTGAACGGCGCGCTGGTCGTACAAACAGGCATACCGTTTAACGTCAGCACTGCCATGGATACCGCGAATACAGCCAGCGGTGGCGTCTACCGGCCAAACCTGGTGGGACAGCCGAGCAATAATTGCGGCGGCGAACACCTGGTCGGCTGCATCGATCCCAGCGCCTTCGCACTTCCGCCAGCGGGAGTTTTCGAGTATGGCAACGCGGGCCGAAACCTTATGCAGGGACCAGGACTGTTTAATCTCGATTTTTCAGCGGTGAAAAACTTCCCCATCCGCGAACGAGCGAAGGTCCAGTTCCGCGCTGAGTTCTTCAACTTCACCAACACGCCCAACTTCAGCAACCCGTTAGCAATTTTCGGAACTCCCGCGTTTGGAAACATACCCGCGACCGCGACGGAAAACAGGGACATTCAGCTCGGTCTGAAGGTGATGTTCTGATATGGAGCGCGGTGAAGAATGACTAGTGCTCCGGCCAGCGGCGGTTCTCGCGGCACGTCTTATTTGGCCGGACAAACCCGCGATGTCTGGCCGTTACCGGCCATTGTCCCTAGGAATGCAGTACGTCGGCGTTAGCGCGACCTGAGTATCTTCGTCGGTGATCGTAGATGATATGGCTATTTCTCAAGCTTGCTCGCCAAAACCTGCGCGGTCACGGGAGACCTATCGGTTAGACCGCATCTCAGCAATGGCCGTTACACGTCATGACCCGTTTCTGCTCTCCGGCCAGGAGAGACGGGTTTGTTTCGCGCGTTCCGGCGGTTACATTCCGGTAGCGCCGTTTCACAGGAGTGAAGCGCGAGGTTGTGCAAGAAGTTAGTCGCTGTGGATTCACGTCGGCTCCCTAAAGCGATTCGGCGACAAGGCCGAACTCCTCCTCGTACTTGTCGCAGTCGCGGCGAAGCTGTGTGGCCAGCGATTGAAACGCAGGGTGCGATTGTAAGCTACGCAAATGCGGATCACTCTGGAACAACCTGCGGTTAGGCAGCCCCTGTTCGGCACATCGTCGCAACTGCAGTACGGCTTTCTCGGGCTTGCCGCACAATGCATAGACTCCAGCCGAATCATGCCAGGTATGATGCGTGTGCGTGAGACTTCTCGGACACGCTACCGCTTCATCGGCCAGGTCCTCGGCCTGCCGGAAGTTGCCTTCGCCAGCGAGAATCAGAGCTTCTTGCGCGGTCAGCTCCGGCTCTGCCGGAACCACCTGACGTGCTTTGCGCAGTCGGTCGCGCGCAACATCAAAGCGACCCATGAAGATTGCCGGAAGCGCGGACACAAGATTGGCATGCACGCCGCCCGGATTGAGCGAAAGGACGCGATCAAAACACGTTTGTGCCGAGTCGTAATCCCCGCGATAGTGCGCAATAAGCCCGCGGCTCAACCCTGCCAGGACGTATCCGGGATTGGCAAGAAGCGCCTGCATCAAATCGCGTTCGGCGTCTTCGTAAAAACCGAGATGAAGAAGGATCGCGGCGCGGTACTGCCGCGCGACATCTCGAGCAGGATTTATCTTCAGCGAAGCGTTCAACGCCCGGAGCGCCGCCCGGATCTGGAACCCCCGCGACGGAGACCACAGGATCTGTGCACGGGCGCAGAGCGCGTCACCATGAATCGGGTCAAGCTCGAGCGTCCGCGCGATTGCTTGTTCGGCGCGTTCAAGCCACGGCGCATCGACATCGAAAAGAGTGCCCATCAGTGTATACGACTGCGCGAGCCGCCCCCACGCGTCAGCGAAGTTCGGGTCGAGATCGATGACTTGGTTCAACATTTCGACCGCCATCTCGGCGTCGAATTTGCTCATCTGCACTAGCCGATCGACGGCACGTAGGTAGAGTTCATATGCAAGTGGATTCCGTGTCGGAGGGCCTGCCAGCTCCGCAGCCCTACTCTCCCGTGGGACGAACAGGTCTGATACGGAATCAGCGATGCGGTCCTGCAAAGCGAACAGGTCATCAACGTGACCGTCGTGTTTAGCCGCGTGGAGAAGCATCGAGTCCTTGACAGAATGTACTTGAAGGAGAACGCGCAGTTTCGAACCGATCTTGTGGATTGCGCCCTGGACCACTACGTCCACACTGAGGTCAAATGCAACTCGCGTCCATTCCGCTTCCGAATTCTTATACCGCAGCACGCTTGCGAGAGGCCGCACAACCAACTTGCCCACCGACGCTAGGCGATGGATCACCGCGTCGGCTAGTGCGACGCAGAGGAACTGGTCCTCGGGGCTTCCGCCGCCCATGCGAAAGGGCATGACAGCTACGGATGCTCGATCGACCTGCAGTGGGCTGCTCGGTGAAGCGGGAGCGTGTAACGCCACTTCGAGCGTGGATTGCGCCTCGGCAATGTTCGGTGGCCGCCCGTCCGCGTCCTTACAAAGGCATCGGCGTATCAGGTCCTGCGCAAGTGTGGGGACGTCCGGAGGCAGCGCGTCCCAACGCGGCTCAGCTGTCAATACGGCGGCGATAACGTCCGCACTGTTGTCTCCGTCGAAGGCCCGCGTACCGCTTAAAAGCTCAAATGCAAGGCAGCCGAACGACCAGACATCCGAACGTGAATCGATGGGACCCCCACGCACCTGCTCCGGACTCATATAAGCCGGCGTTCCCATTGCGATGCCGGCGTGCGTCACACAAGTAACGGTGGGGCCTTCATCGGGTCGCGCTGCGGTAGAGGAAAGCGGTTTTATTTTCGCCAAGCCGAAATCCAATACCTTCACGCGCCCTTCCGGAGTTATCTTAATGTTGGCCGGTTTTATGTCCCGGTGCGTGATGCCTTTGGCGTGCGCCGCCGCCAGGGCGCTGGCGATCTCACTGCACCACCGCAGCGACTCCTCGATGGCAATCGGGCCGCTTCCTAAGCGTTCTGCCAGTGTCTCCCCGCACACGAGTTCCATGACCAGGTAGTGCACGCCTTCGCACTCGTCGAAGCCGTGGATCACCGCAATGTTGGGATGATTGAGAGCGCCCAGGGCACGTGCTTCGCGTCGGAAACGCGCCAGCCACTCCCTCTCGGAGGCGTATGCTGCAGGAAGAGTCTTGATGGCAACGTCACGGCCCAGTTTCGGATCGTGTGCGCGAAATACCTCCCCCATGCCACCCTTACCGACAAGGGAAATGATTTGATATGACCCGAGCTTTGCTCTCGTAACTGCGCCTGCGGTCATTGCCTCCGTCAACTGTGAAGAGGGTTCGACGAAGGCTGGGGTGTGACCCTGCGCCAGCAACTGCTCGACCTCACGACGAAGCTCGCTGTCCATTCCTGCGAGAAACTCCGCGCGATGTTCGGGCGCATGACCTAACGTCCGGTGATAGAGATCTTCGATCTGACGCCAGCGCACTGGGTTCACTTCGTGTTTGCCGAATCCATTTAATCCTAAACGACGGAACTTGAACGTGAACGGTTTGGCTCGCCTGCCATCATAGGTCGGTTCACATCTTGGATCGGCTACGTCGAAGCCGCGCATCGGCTGATTTCTAACCGGCTCGTGCCCGAAGAGTGGCGTTTCCGGAATGTGGCTTTTCCAGGCAGATTATCGCTCCAGTGGGCAGTGCGGCGGTGGGGGGAGGGGATTATGCTAGATCCAAATGCGCGTCGATTCCAAGGCAACGGTAGCCGGCTACCCTATCCTTGTTGTTCGGCAGGCGCTGCGGAAACTGCGGGACGTCGACGTATGGGGCTCCGGCATGTTGGAGGCGGCCGCAGGTCTCCCCGCTGGGGCAGGCCCGGAACTTGCGAAAGAGCTCGGCACCCAGGGATTGATCCGAAAGCTTCAGAGAGACACCTGGACGATGCGTCCGGCGGGCATGACATTCACGGCCGCCACCGCCTCCAAACGGCTGACGCGGGCCACGGCAGAGCGGGCATTAGCCGTGTTCATGGAACGCGTCGTCCGCGTCAACAGCGACCCTTACTATCTGGGACGGGTGACTCGGGTTGCCCTGTTTGGCAGCATGTTGAACCCGGATACTGATAGGCCCAGTGACGTCGATCTTGCGGTCGAAATAATACCGAAGATCGCGGATTGGGACAGTCATATTAAGAAGAACAATGAGCGGGTGAGCGAATTGATGACGCTGGGCCACCGTTTCCGCCACACGATCGAGTATGCAGCCTGCTGGCACCTGGAGGTGTTTCGGTTCCTCAAGAGTGGCAGCCGGGCGAATTTCGCTGGCTGACTACAACTTCGAGAAGCGTTTGATCCTCCGCCGTGCCGCACCAGATGCTATTGGGCGACGATGAGCCGGCGCCGATTTCAGCTGAACATGCTCCGGTTCCGCGAGTCCGGCACCGATCACGGGCCTGTCCGTTCTAAAAGGCCGTATCACCGTCGTCAGAGGCCTCCTACCGAACTCCCGTTCGCAACTTGCCCACTTTCCGAGTAGCCGACGATCCACTCTCCATTTAGGTTGGTGATGCGGGTTCGTGTAAGGGAGAGATGGCCACGCGAAGTTAAGGTCCGTCCCTCAGTTGCAGTTTCATCCTGGAAATCAAGTAGAGGTGCAGTGATTGGTTGAACACTTGACAGAAGTCATTTGCTCTAGGAGGGCCGTGCGTCGATCACTGAAACTGGTGAGAGCGTCGGCGTGACACTGCGCAGGCTGAAACCGCCCGCCGACAGCAGATTGCGGTATTCTGCTTCGGTCCGCTCCCTGCCGTCGGGGAGGATCATCATGAACATGTCGAAAAGCTTTGACATCGACGGTTCGTTGCCTTCGGGCACTACGGCTTCGATGATTAAAAGTCTTCCGTCGGCCGGTATTGCTTTGCGGATGTTGACCAGAATCCGCACGCACAGATCGTCGGGCCAGTCGTGCAGAATGTGGCGCATGCTATAGGCGTCCGCCCCCGCCGGAATCGCTTCGAAGAAACTACCAGCGTGCATTTCACATCGGCCCTCGAATCCCGCGCCCCGAACGTTATCGGCGGTCCTTTCGAGAACATGCGACTGGTCGAACAGCATGCCCCTCAGGGCCGGGTAGCGCTTCAGTGTCGCCATCATTACCGTACCGGCACCGCAGCCGATGTCAGCCAATAGGTCGATCCCTTCGTAGCTGTAGGCATCCAAAACGGCTTCAGTCTCGCCGCCGTGGAAGGAATTCATCGCAGCGTCGAAGATAATGGCGTCTTCGGGCTTGCCAAGCAGGTCTTCAAAGATTGGCCTGCCGAATGCAAGGTTATAGGCGCATTTGCCGGTACGCACGTTTTCGGTCATATGGGGGTAGGTAGCGGACATTCTACCCAGCATGCGGGCGCCGGCGCGGACGGAATACGGGGCATCGCTGAGGAGGAACCCGGCCAGCGGGGTCAGGTGCCATGCCCCTTCAGTGTTTACCTGGAATATGCCCACGCTGGCGAGGAAGCGCAGCAGGCGGTGCAGTTTCTGTTCATCGGCGTTCAACAGAGTGGCCAAGTGAGAACTGCTCTTGCCGCCGCTGCGAAGTTGGTCGGCAATACCCAGTTCGGCTGCCACCGAAATCGACTGTGCGACTACTCCGCCGGTCATCATGCGCATCATCTCTTCAGCCAGGTTCTGGTCCATAGCAAGTGAAGATAACACGGCTTCTCTCCATTGATTGACGCGAATCATGGTCCAAGCCAGCACTTTCGCTTCGCGCTCGGCTCTGGCCAGCCTTTCCCCGATCCTGCGCCAACGCTGAAGGCAATACCTTGATCGCCATTTCACGATCGAGCCTTGTGCCTTTGCGCGATAAACCGATAATCGATCAAACAGCAGATAGGAATGAATTACGCGCTACCCGGAAGTTGAGGCCCTACCCATCGGAAGTGTTCGGGCCTGCGACAGTTCGCGCTACACGAAAACAAGACGTAACCGTCTTGCAAATTTTCGTCCGCCGGTTCGGGGTTGGTTTCCGTACGGTGGACTGTTTTAGAGGCCTCGCGATGGGCCGAACGTAGCGTCCTTATTTCGGTTGTGCCCTCACACAGCCTTGCATCAGTCACGACGCCGGGCAGAGCGCGGACTGCGCTGTCCAGTGGCGTAGAGCGAATGAGCGATTTGGACGAGCTCAGCCACGAACATCCTGTCACTAGCAATCAGGTAAAACATCCCCGCATCGTGCCAGGTCACAACTGATGGGCTACGGCCGTCGATATCATCCGGTTCCGGTTCTGGCCCGAGTTCGTACACGCGCGCCGGGTACCCTGCTATTAGCGCCTCCGTACACTCGCTGCCATACCGTATGTCCAATGCGAGGCGTCGGGCTTCGGCTTCGCCTTTGTTCGCCTGACTGATCACGAAGTCCCCGAAATGGGCTTCGAGCGTTCGATCGCCAATCGGAAGCTCACGCAGCTTGTGGTCGCAAACGTGAATGCGAAGCCAGTGAAGTCGAAGACCTGCAGTGTACTCGGGTTTAAGTGGATCGAACGCCAACATTTCACGAGCGGCGCTCCATGAATGTGTCGTTTTGAAATGAATGTTGCTCATGCTTCCCCCTTGTTTCCGCAGGCAGACTGGAGGATCTCGATCATCTCCGAGCCAGGCCGAGGTCGAGAGCTGTCTTGCCAGAAAAAGCGCCGGTTCCGCGCACACTCAGGTTGGCCCCGGCCTTTGTGAGCTCTCGCACCACTTCGATGTGTCCTCGGACTACCGTAAGCATTAAGGCGCTGAGACCGTACTTTGCCGTGGGATCGAGTGCCGCGCCATGTTCCACCAGCCACGCCACCACGGGCCGAGAACCTTTGACTGCAGCAAGCATCAGTGCCGTTTGGCCGTACTGGTCACGGGCATCTATATCGCAACCGCACAGCATCAGACGTTGCAGTTCTGAGCAAACACCAGCCGTGGCTCGCACCGATGACTCAGTTTGGTCGTTGAACACCTCCCGTTGCGGATCTCCTCCTGCAGGCCTTCTTTGAACGACATGTACCAAACGGCGCCAGGCTTCATCGCCCGGAGGAGTATTGACCAGACGGTTTTTGTGTCTTGTCGAGGTACGTGCAGTAGCGAAGCACAGGCCCAGATCCCATCGAACTCCGCCGCGAATGGCAGTTCATCAAAGCGCATATACTGAGCGGGCTGGCCCGTCAGATTGGCGGTCTTCTCTACCATCATTTCTGAAGCATCGATTGAGACCACTTTGTATCCGCGGTCGAGAAACGCCTTGGCACGGACAGGACGTCATTGATTTAGCCGCCGAACTCCAGAAAATCTACGACAGCGAGATCAATGTGGAGGTGTCATGGCTGTGGGACGGTGGCATTGAGGTACGCCTCGGCGACCGCGTGTGAGTTGCTGCACTCTCGCCAACTGCGCTGTGGATGCGATTCTCTGTCACCCAGATCCCGGAGCACCTCGCGAGGGTCCTGCGAGGCACTATGTTGGCGGACATCGCATGGGAGTCTCGCTTCCATAATTGAGTGGCTGAGGTCAAGCGGCGCAGGTTGCCGTCTTGCTCCCCGCGGGCACCGCGATCCTGCCTGTCGCGAATGATCCGCGGAATCTCCAACGCGTGAAAGCCGGACATGAGTGCAGAGAAGGAGACCTAATGTGATGAAACAACTTGTTTGGATGGCTCTGATCAGTGCGATGAGTATATGCGCACAGCCGGCGGCCGAGCCGCCGCTGGGCGCGGTTTTGTTAGTCAGATCGCGTCCGGTGGAGGCTGGAAAACCACGCTGACGCTGTTCAATACGACCTCCGCACAAACCCGGGTCACAGTGTTCTTTCGCGCGGACGATGGCTCGCCCTTATCACTTCCACTTGTCATCACGCAAGGCGGAGCCCGGCAAACGGGAACGGCACCGCAGGTCGGCCTTACAATTCAGCCGCTGGCAACGCTCGTGATTGAATCGGAGGCACCTGCCGGCTCCAGCACAGTAACCGGCTCGGCAGAGGTGCGCAGCCCCAGGCTCATCCCGGGTTCGGCTATCTTCCGCCAGCAAGGTCCAGATGGGCGGACAGTGGAGGCGATTGCTCCGGTCGATTACGGTGTTAGTGCCAGCATCGTTGTGCCCTTCGACAACAGGGATGGGGCGGCAACCGGCATCGCGCTCGTCAACCCGAGGGAGAGGCAGATAGATCTGATTATGCGGTCACGCAATGAAAACGGCGTCGAATTAGATCAGAGTCGGCTGATGCTGCCTCCCGAAGGACACATAGCTTTCGTTATCGCCGAACGGGTGCGATCGCTCGCAGGGCAGCAGGGGACCATTGAGTTCCTGAGTCCGGGAGGCGAAGGGTTCACCGGTCTGGGCCTGCGATTCAGTGCCACCGGCGGCTTCACTTCGGTACCGGTGTTGCAGCTGCGCGAGCCGCTACCGACACGGCCTTAAAATTGGCCCCCAACATGAGAGCGAGTTCTCCCGACCGCAGGGCGATAAGTTCCTCGTTCGTCATGCGGCCTTCCGCAGAATGGGGCTCACCGTGGCCGCAGAAATTCCCAGCTCGGTGCCAGTCTTTCTCTGCTCCAGACCTCCTGCCGCCAGCTCCTCGGCTCGGGTGCGGTCGATCACCACGGGGTGCCGGCCGCCGATGCGACCCTCCCGACGGCCGCGGGCGAGACCTGCCCGGGTGCGCTCAGCGATCAGCTCGTGCTCGAACTCCGTGAGCAGGTTCAGCATTAGCTTAGAGCTGGGCCTTGCAACAGCCTGAACGGCTATGTAGCGGAGCATCCGCAGGTGGCCGACATCATTCGCTGGTTGCAGCCTTTATGTGGTACGAGGACCTATCAAACGCCTGTCGCGAATTTGGAGCATTTTCGGCTGGCCTTTGTGCCGGAATCCGCAGACTCGGTATAGGCCGTGACGGCATTTCATAAGGTGTGTTTTTCATCACCGCCCCAACCTACCGAGGCAGACCGGCGATTTCCGTCCGCACTTTATAAAGGGTCTTTCCGGCCGTGATGTAGAGGGTCTTCATGTCCGGACCTCCGAATGCATTGTTGGTAATGGTGTCCTCGGGAATCGGAATGAACCTGATCAGCTTGCCCTGGGGCGAAATGACATAGACTCCACACTTCGTATCCAGTGTCTCTGGGGTTCCCCGGCGCTGGTGCAATCCTGCGGAGGCGTACAGATTTCCCTGGCTGTCGATGCTCATGCCGTCTGCGCTCCGTCCGGGATAGAAGTTGTAGTGCACCTTCATGTTGCCAACGGTCCCATCACGCTTCAGGTCATAGACGCGGATCATACGCGCGCCGCCCTCGGCTCCATTGGCTTCGATGAGATACAACTTCCTGTCATCGGGTGAGATCTGAATGCCGTTGGGCCGCTGAATATCCGGCGCAGTCAGAATGCGGGCCAGCTTGTTCGGTGCATCAATTCGGTAGACGGCGGCGCCTGCAAGATCCGTGAAGTAGAGCCGGCCCTGACCATCTATGGTGACATCGTTCGGTCCCAGAAACGGCTTCCCCTGGTAGCTATCGGCGAGAATCTCGATCTTTCCGGTTTTCAGGTCCGTTCGGGTCACCCGACGCTTGCCCTGGACGGTCACTCCGTGCCGCTCGAACAAGGCCCCTTCGCACGCGATCAACCTTCCCTGCGGATCGACCAGCAGACCATTGGCCACGTTGCTGTTCTCCCGGTACGTGGAGAGGACCCCATCTTTGCCGAGCTTCATGATCCGCTGCGACATGATCTCGCTGAAATAAACGTTGCCTTCCCGATCCACCGTGGGGCCTTCGGTGAAAGCTACAGCAGTCGCAATCTCCACCTCCTGCGCCGCCGCCGGAAAAAGCAGAATCAAACACAGAAACAATCTTGTCATCAAGGGGATAGTAGCTGGAGGGGAAGTCAAGAGCAAGGCTGCTCAGTGCTCGCCCGCAAGAACGGGCCATTAGAGTGATGGTTGACCTCCCGAAAGAATCGGTGCCCAGCCCGATACACTTTCAAAATCCTGGCGTTATTGGTTAAGTTAATGAACGCGAAAACACACCGCGTCGACATTCCCACCGGACGGCGCATCGACCGCACAGCGGACATCGTCGTGGTGCCGGCGAGGTCGCAGTCGAAACCTCCCCTGCGCCAAGCGGCGAGCCGAGTGCCCTGTGAGGCCCGTTTTCAGTCGGCACTCCAGCTTCATACTTCGTTGCAGTTGTTATCTGCACGGGTGCCCATTCATGTAACAACTGAGCAGAGGTAGAACACAGCGGGATAAAAACGGTCAAAAGTAGCGCGTCCCGCGTTAGGTTTGCCCGAAGATGGCAGAGCGTGCTTCCATGCTTGATGTCTTTACATCGTGGAGGGCCGAGCACCAGCCGATCGCGAGACCCTGCGGCGTTTATCGGCCCCTATCTGGATACCGTTGTCGGACAATTCGGACGACGTCTACGCACTCGAAGCAAGTTGTCAAGGCTTTGGGGGAACGTACCGCCTGCACCAGACGCTCAGAATTCTTCCGTCCGAGTGTACGCTATCGAAGCGGCCTGGCCTTGAACAGATCAAACGCTTCCGAGGCCGATATTTAACCGCAATCCGGTGACATCGTGCTAACGCTCGAGAAAAACGAAACAACGAAGCCAGGCAAACCTGTCACCGCGCGATTCGTAGAAGACGCCCCCGAGTTAAATCCCCGCCTGTCTCGTGTTGCGACAGACCATGCAAATTTAGACAATGCTATCCGTTGAGGAGGAGGACGCCCGGCCTCCATCTTGGTACGAGGCCCTTCCCATACGGTCAGTGTTACCGTGGGGCGGTGAACATCTGCATGTTTCGGTGGCACAGTAGGGAACGGAGCCGGAGCCTTCCTGAGCACTTTCGGCTTTCGGGCACGTCACGGCTCGATTCTCAGTTAGACCCAGACGAGTACAAGCTGAGGCATCGATGATCCAGCATCGAGATGTTGTGAACGCCGTACGCGACGCCATATTCATCGCAGAAATAGACACAGGCATGATCGTGGACGCGAACCGCGCGGCGGAAGCTTTATGTGGTAGGAGCCTCTCGGAACTTCGGTTGCTTCGTTATTCTGAGTTGCATTCCTCAAAAGGGGCGGAAGCGCTCGGACGCGGTTTCGAGAAGCAAGCGCCGGTTCCGGGCTTGACGGAGGCTTCGGTCCTGCACAAAGACGGGCATCGGATCCCGGTCGAGATCGCCTCCAGCCACTTCACTGCCGCGGATGGAAGACGTATGTTGGTTGGCGTTTTTCGGGATACAAGCGAACGCAAGCAGGCCGAACAGGCGTTGCTGAGCCAGAACGAGTTCATCCAAGCCGTGCTGGACAACATCTCCGATGGTGTCGTGGCGTGTGATGACGCCGGCAATCTTGTCCTGTTCAATCGGACGGCGCGAGAATGGCACGGAATCGACGCACTGAAGCTGCCCCCCGATCAGTGGTCCTCTCAGTACGATCTCTTCGGCCCTGACGGCACATCCCCTCTTGCTACCGAGTCTATCCCGTTGAAGCGCGCGCACAATGGAGAGCATCTTCACGATGTTGGCATGACAATCGCGGTCAAGGGTCAGCTGCTGCGCCACCTGCTGGCCAGTGGCCGCCCTTTTTATGATGATCGGGGTCACAAGCTCGGCGCTGTTGTGGGGATGCATGACATCACGGAACGCAAGCAGGCCGAAGCGGCTCTGCGTGAGAGCGAAGAGCGTTTTCGGAATATGGCCGACATGGCACCCGTGATGATCTGGGTATCAGGCCCAGACAAGCTTGCCACGTTCTTTAACAAGGCATGGCTGGATTTCACCGGCCACACCATGGGACAGGAACTCGGCGAGGGTTGGATCAGCAGTGTGCATCCCGAAGATCTGGACCACTGCCTCAGCACCTGCAGCACGTCCTTTGACGCCCGTCGCGCTTTCCAGATAGAGTTCCGGCTGCGGCGCGCTGACGGCGAATATCGTTGGATAGTGGATACCGGGGTGCCGCGTTACCGACACGGCGAGTTCATCGGATTTATTGGCTCCTGCCTCGATGTGACCGAACGGAAATTGATCGAAGAACGACTTCGGGGCAGCGAAACCCGGCTCAAAGACGCGCAGCGTCTCGCGCAGGATCGGAAGTTGGGAACGAGACGTGGAGAGCGGCGATGCGCTATTGGTCGGACGAGACGTTTCGAATTCACGGGCTGCCGAACGATGCTCCGCCGACCTTTTCGGATCTCTTGAATTACGTTTACCCAGAAGACCGGTCGAAATTCCTGGAAGCCCACGAACAAGTCCGTTCGAGTGATGGACCTGTCGATATAGAGTTCCGAACAATCCGGCCAGACGGCGAGCTGCGGTGTGTGCGCACGATTCTCAACGCGGTCAGAAACGATAGCGGCGCAGTGATTCGTACGGTAGGTGTAACACAGGATATTACGGATCAAAAGCGCGCCCAGGAGGAGATCCTCGCACGGCAGAAGTTGGAGAGCGTTGGGACGCTAGCCAGCGGTATCGCCCACGATTTCAACAATCTTCTGGGTGGAGTGCTGGCGCACGCGGAACTGGCGCTGGCGGAGTCGGCCGCCGGATCGTATCCTGAGAAAGAACTAACGGCGATCCGGGATGCGACGATCCGCGGCTCCGAGATCGTCCGTCAGTTGATGATTTACGCCGGACAGGAGACTCAAGTTCTCAATGCGGTCGATCTTTCGCGAATCGTAGAGGAGATGGTCGAGTTACTCAAGTTTTCGCTGTCGAAGCATGCCATGCTAAGGACCTATCTTGGCAAGGATCTTCCAGCTGTCCAAGCCAATGCCGGACAACTTCGACAAATTGTTATGAACCTCGTCATGAACGCATCGGACGCGATTGGAGAGCGCGATGGCGTGATCCGTGTAACCACAGAATCCGTGACCATGGGGCAGGATCGGCCTGGGTTCACTCTCGGAAGATATCTCTGAAGGCGATTACGTCAAACTGGAAGTCTCCGACACCGGCTGCGGCATGTCAAAGGAAATGCAGGCCAGGGCGTTCGACCCGTTCTTTACCACCAAATCGGTGGGTCACGGCCTGGGGCTTGCAGTGGTCCAAGGGACCGTTCGGAGTATCCGTGGGACAGTTCGCGTTGAGAGCGAGCCAGGCAAAGGCACGACGTTCCAAATACTGCTGCCTTGTACCCGCACTTCCGTCGTGGCGGATCACAGCGCAACGTCTCCCGCCGAGGAGCCGCAGCCCGCGCGTCCTTCGCACGAGGGTACCGTTCTGATTGTGGAAGATGAAGATTCACTGCGGCTACCTATCTCGAACCTACTGCGCAAAGCACGTTTTTTAGTCATCGAGGCAAGCGACGGGTCTGCGGCGTTGGAAGCAATTCGAGCGCATAAGAGTCCCATAGATATCCTTTTTCTGGATATCACGCTCCCCGGAACTCCGAGCAGAACGGTCTTCGAGGCAGCCAGGCGTCTACGACGCGACATGAGCCTGATCGTTACCAGCGCATACAGCCAGGACGTAGCCGAGGAAAGACTGGGAGGGAAGATCAAGTACTTCCTACGGAAGCCCTATCGAGTGAATGATCTGATGGACTTGGTCCGGCAAACCCTTTCGAGGTCGCCTCACTTCCGTTCGCAAATCCAACAGCAGGACGACACGGATTGGTCTGGCCTCCTGTCCCAAAATGGTAGCTAACGTGTTTCCCGTGCCCGAGAGACATCTATTGCAGTTTGGAAAACGTCGGGGTATCAGCCACAATCGTGTACAGTAACCGCTGTGCAGAAGGGCGTTTCCGTGAGAGGACAACCATCGAGAAGGAAATTGTGAGTTTGGGGGAAACAATCCCAGCCGTCCCAGCCGCTGAAGAGTCCGCCGCCCCGATCCATGTTGACGAAAAGTCGCCTTTGTTGAGAAGTGCCGTTCGGATTAGTACTGGCAAGTGGTTAGGGTGGAAAGCTGATTTCGAAGAACCAAGAATCTAGACGGCATGGCTGTGCGCTAGCCGGATGGAGCCACGCGCCGTCGGCAACATCGAGGATACTCGTCGAGGTGTACTCCACACCTCGCGATTGAGGTACGATTAAGCGAAGATTCCGTCCCTCGGGAGGGCCCAAAACATGCGGATTACGGTTCTCAGCCTGCTTGCGGCTGCCAACTTGCTTGCGGGGCCCACTTTCACCAAAGACGTGGCGCCGATCCTTTATAAGAGCTGTGCCGGTTGTCATCGACCGGGGGAGATGGCTCCCATGTCGCTTCTCGATTACCAATCGACCCGGCCATGGGCGAAATCGATCCGCGAGGCGGTGCTGTCGCGCAAGATGCCGCCCTGGTTTGCAGATGCGAGCATCGGACATTTTGCCAACGATCCGCGACTCTCTGCCGAGGAGCTTGAAACGATCAAGGCCTGGGTGGATAGCGGGGCGCCCGAGGGAAAAGCGGAAGATCTGCCGCCGAAGCCGACGTTCAATGACGGTTGGCAGTTCGGACAGCCGGACATTGTGTTCGATATCGGCGAAGACTTCAGTGTGCCGCCGGGTAACGACGTGTACCAGTATTTCACCGTACCGACGAACTTCACCGAGGGGAAATGGATTCGGGCGGCACAGATTCTGCCGGGAAATCGGCAGATCGTGCATCACGTACACGTGAGCGTCATGGTGGACAAAAAGGAAACGGCACCGGAAAAAACAACGGCGTTTCGTCCACAGACGGGAAGCTTTTGGGAGGTTCGGGACGGACTGTCCAGGCTCAAAATGGACGCGCCGGTCGTGGATGATGCGTGCGCCAGCGAGCCGCCGGGCTTGCAAGCTTTAAGCGGTTTCGAAGAGGGATCTTTCACGGCGATGCTGCCGGGCAAGCCGGCGGATATTTTCGGCGATGCGACAGCCAAATGGATACCGCCCGGAGCTAAGCTGCGATTTCAGGTCCATTACGCGAAGGTCGATAAACCCCAGTCCGACCGGACGCGTGTAGGTTTTTACCTGGCTTCCCGCCCGCCCGCCACTCCGATGCGGCGGTTCGACCTCCGAAACCGCTATTTCCTGATTCCCGCGAAAGCGGCGAAGCACGAAGTGAAGCGCTGCTATGAATTCGAGACGGACAAGCTGCTGGTTTCGATCACGCCGCATATGCACTATCGGGGCAAGGTTGCGCGTTACGAAGTGGTGCGTCCGAACGGAGCCCGCGAGACGCTGCTGCACGTGCCGCGCTATGACTTCAACTGGCAGCTTCTATACCGGTTCCGCAAGCCCGTTCTAGTGGAGAAAGGCAGCCGGATGATCGTGACGTTCGTTTACGACAACAGTCCGAACAATCCCGCCAACCCAGATCCGGAACAGGTGATCCGGTGGGGCGATCGCAGCGAAGATGAAATGATGACGAGCTGGATCGAATACCTGGATGCCGCTCGCACCATTACCAGGGCGGCAGGTGAGGTTCCGCAGAAGAGTCGCTAAAGCGGGTTGTTATCGATTCACTCACGAACGAAATTCCTAGGTGTGATCCCTCCCTTTGCGTGAACCTTGAATGCCAACTTTCGAACCGCCGAGAACTTCGATTTCGGCCTGCAGTTAGGCGCCTGAGTCCATGATTTTTCAACAAGCCGGAAAACCGAGCCGGTGCCAAGCAAAGCACTAACTAAGTTGCTCTGTCATTGGGCCGATTTCTTCAAAGCGATCGGAAAAACCACGATCGGCGGCAGCGTAACCGTTGACGGGTACATCGCTTCGGGTGATGTTGTCGTTACGCAGGGACAATACACGGCTACAGTGCGAACCTCAGGAGCGAAGATCGACGCGCCTATTGCTCACGTATTCACTTTGCGTGGGGGCAAAGTCACAAGTTGGAAGGGCTATGGGGACTGGTGGTGCGAATGGCACTCGAGACTGGTGGTATTTCACTCCAGGCTCGTCTTGAGGACGCATGAAGTGCTACCGCATCTGCAGGGTTCTACCCGGTGTTTACCAGAGAATCCACAGAAAGGTGCCTCCCCGTTTCGCGTTCGAACTAACGACCCATAATTTAACAGCCGAGAGATAACTTCAACGTTTTCACCAACCGGAATTGAAGCTCATGACTGCTTTCTGTCTGTGTGCATGTAAGGCTTCGAACATGCCGGACGCGCTGAACGCTGCTCGGCGCTGTTGTCAGCTGAGGACGTCCCAACTCGCCGGTCCTGCAGATGTGCAGATTTATCGGTCTGCACGAGCCGAAGCAAGGCACTGGCTATATCGAACCGGATGCTCTACGACGACAGCCGCGACGAGCATCTCTATCATTACTGCGAGGGCGAGGATCGCGGCAGAGAAGATTATGAACGAGTTCATGGTGCCGCTAAGTTAGCGGCGCAGGTCTGCAGGTCCTGCATGTCTGCGCAGAGGCAAGCTTCTCACACCCCTCGGCTGTGGCGGCTTCAGGTACAGCGTGCAGCATACACCGCTGCAGCTGCAGATCGGCAGTCCGCACCCAGCAGGGCCGAGTCGTGGTTGTGATCCAACGAGTGCTATAAACAAATGACTTATCTCCACGCTGTTTACTAACCGGGCGTAAGTTCGAAAGAGAAATGGGGAGCCAAGAATCTGCGGTTCTCTCCCGTTTAACAGCTTCGCTCGTGCAGCAGAATCTGCGGTGATCCAAGCGCGAGCCCGCAGACGTTGGAGCGACACTGCCCGCGATACTCCTGCGAACCAACCGCGGGAAGCGATGAGTGCCGGCTGCACTCGGCAATCAAAAAGGAAATCAGAAACACGACGACTGCGAAGAGCTTCAGGTTCATTGATCTGGTGCTGGCGGCCCAATCTTGCGATCCATGTCGTAAGGATTCGCCGTAGTATACACCGCATACCCGCGTCCGCCGCTTGCCAAGCCCCGTTTCTAAGTTCGCAAAATTCGACCCAAAAGCCGACCGAACTCTCGAATTGTCTATTGACGGCGCCCGGGGCATTCGCGATAAGGACCTTTGAACGAGAGCTCCGGTCCTATTCATATGTATAGGATTGATGGCGTTTTTGTTGTTTCTTTGGCTCGAACTATGAAGATCGTCTGCGTAGAGACAACAGATGCGGCGGCAACCGCAAAAGCTTGCCCGCCACGGTTCTACCGGTAGTGCCCCAGCGCTCTTCGGCAGCAAAGCTCGCCAGGGATGGCAAAGATCATCGGGCCCATCGGAGTGGCCGTATCACTTGGTTCGGTGACACTCCGGAGCACGACCCGGGTAAGCTGGCTTATCAGGATCGCCAACTTACGCATTGAATATAGTCAGCCTTTGGTTTTTGATAATCGGAGTTTTGCTTCTCGGCATTGCATTGGTAGGGTCGTATGTGAAGCGCCTGCCTTTGTCCACGGCCATGCTGTATCTGGCGGTAGGCTACGGTCTGGGACCGCACGGTTCCGGCCTTGTCGAGATCGACCTGATCCGGCAGGCAGCTTTTATCGAGCGAGTAACCGAGGTCGCCGTCATCGTTTCGCTTTTCACAGCAGGACTGAAACTGCGAATACCACTTCGCGATAACCGCTGGCGAGCTCCCCTTCGGCTTGCATTCGGTTCAATGACTTTGACCGTGGTCGCGATCGCTGTGGCAGGCGTTTACGGAATGGGATTGTCCTGGGGTGCCGGTGTCTTGCTGGGAGCAATCCTGGCTCCGACGGACCCGGTGTTAGCCAGCGATGTGCAAGTAGAGCATCCCTTTGACTACGACCCTCTGCGCTTCTCCCTCACTGGCGAGGCAGGCCTTAATGACGGCACTGCGTTTCCTTTCGTGATGCTCGGGCTGGGTCTGCTTGGTCTGCACGACATCGGCCCGTTCGGCCTCCAATGGATGGGCGTCGACGTTGTGTGGGCCATCGGAGGAGCGCTTGCGATCGGTTCCCTGCTGGGAACGGCTGTTGGCCAGATCGTACTCTACCTTCGCCGTGAGCATCGAGAAGCCACCGGCCTGGATGATTTTCTGGCCATGGGGCTGATCGGGATCTGTTACGGAATCGCCCTGATTAGCCACACTTATGGGTTTCTGGCGGTTTTTGCCGCGGGCCTTGCGCTACGCAGAGTGGAACGCCGACACATGCACGGCAAAGCAAATGAGCAGCCAGCCCTGAATGACGCTGCGGGACAACGCACGGACGAACTGGCAACAGATCCGGTCAAAGCGCCAGCGGTAATGGCCGAAGCAGTGCTGCATTTCAATGAACAACTTGAACGGATCGGAGAATTGTTTGTCGTCGTGATGATTGGGACGATGCTGTCCTGGACCCTAATCCCAAGTCACGCAGCCTGGTTTTTGCCTTTGCTCTTCTTGGTTGTCAGACCCGTGTCCGTAGCAATCGGGCTTCTGGGCACAGACACGGCGCGCTACGAAAGACGATTTATGGCATGGTTTGGAATCCGCGGCATCGGTTCGCTTTATTATTTGATGTACGCGGTGGGGCATGGGATGGCGGAGTCTGATGCGAAGCCGCTCGTAGGCCTTACTCTGTCCGCGATTGCCGTTTCAACGCTGGTGCACGGAGTCTCGGTGACGCCGCTGATGAAATTATACAGTCGCATTGCGCCGGAAACTCGGTGACCACTCTGTTCTTTTCCGGACGCGATTGCCGTCTCCTGTTCGCGCGAGGCCTCGCTTTGCGCGTTGAACTAAGGAGGACGTTTATGGCAGACGTTTATGGCATATGACGCCATCATTGTCGGGAGCCGTATTGCAGGATCCGCAACGGGCATGCTTTTGGCTCGCGACGGTTTTAAAGTGTTGATTGTCGATCGTACAATCTTCCCGAGCGACACGATCTCAACTCACATCGTCTGGCAACGTGGTGTGAACCGGCTGATTGACTGGGGGCTCGGTGAAGCGATAAGTCAGCTCGGTGCGCCAGCGGTCGGCAAGTTGACTCTCGATTTCGGCGCCTTCAGCTTGACAGGCACAATACCCGCCGTGGGGCGCGCGCGTTACGCGTATGCGCCGCGCAGAACGAAACTCGACCCCATGCTTGTAGCTGCAACCACTGGCGCTGGCGCGGAGGTGCGCGACGGCTTCACGGTTGAGGAGATCCTGTTCAACGGAGATCGAGTCGCGGGTATTCGCGGTCGTGACCGATCCGGGGCGAGCGTAACAGAGTACGCCAAGGTTGTTATCGGTGCTGACGGTCTTTACTCCACCGTTGCACGGGCCGTAAAACCTTTCGAGTACAACTCAAGGCCGCCTCTTGCATGCTGGTATTACTCGTACTGGAGCGGGCTGCCGCGAGACCGGCCGCGACTTTACTCGCGACCGCACAGCACATTCGGAGCGATTCCGACGAATGATGGCTTAACCTGCCTCGCCGTCGCGTGGCCGCAACAGCGGTTTCCGGAAATCAAGACAGACATCGAGCGTCACTATCTAGCCGCGCTTAACGCCGCGCCGGAGTTCAAAGAAGAGGTCCTGAGCGCCCGGCGTGAAGAACGCTTCTTCGGAACCGGTTATGTGCCGAACTACTACCGAAAGCCCTACGGACAAGGTTGGGCTCTGGTGGGTGACGCGGGCTACCACAAGGATCCGGTGCTTGCACAAGGCATCAGCGACGCGCTGCACGATTCCGGACTGCTGGCTGAAGCACTGAGGGATGTTTTCTCGGGCGTAGCAGCATGGGGCACGGCGATGGAACAATATGAGATCGCTCGCAACGCGGCAGTGAAGGAAATCTATGAACTGAACGCCGCGTTTGCGTCTCTCGAGCCACCCGCTCCTGAAGTGCAAACCATATTACAAGCTCTGCCCCGCAATGCAGAGCAAACGAGCCGATTCCTGGGCATGATTACCGGCGCGGTGGCTCCATCAGAGTTTTACGCTCCAGAGAACGTCAGCAGGATATTGGACAACGCGAATGTGCGGGACCGCGCGGTAAGTGCACGCGTGGCTTAAGCAATAGCGAGAGAATCGAAATGTGGCGGGTGAAACTGGTAACGCGGCAAGGCCTATGTGCTCGAACATGCTTGGCAACGATTCGACCTCCGCACTTTCCGGTAGCGGGGCTTGAATGGCGCTTCCCTGAGGGTGTTCCAGGGCAGCGGGAATAGAAGGACAACATCAGCGGGCGGCGGGTTGCATGTCAGGAGCCACGGGAACCGCTACCGGTGCAGTTGAAACGGAGACAGACCATACTTGTTCTCGCCTGAAAGCGCCGTCCCAATCGCGGACGGCGAATTCGGTTCCGGGTCCACACACAAAGTTCAATCGCGATGATGAGACCGGCGGTATATGGGCGCGCCTCGATCGTCATCACACTAACGCCGGACCTGTCGTTCGCCAACAATCGATCCGGATATAAACTGCTATGCAGCAAGGCGTTCATAACGGTGGTGGAGTCCGCCGAGTTGTGGAAATGCAACAATCTTTCCGTCGCTCAACGCCTGTCGAGGGAACGGACATTGTTTGCCGAGGCTCAAATGGGTTCTCGAATTATGGTAGTAGCGGAAATAACAAGACAGCGTTCTTTTGAGGTGGCGCGCATTCAGAATGATGTAGTGGTTCAGCCACTCCCTTCGATGGAGCCGATTAGCCGCTCAGCGTATGGATTCTGCCACGGACTTTGAGGTGCGGTCAGGACTTCTTCCATTCCCAACGAGTTAATGCGCAACCGAACCTCATTGCCGTAAATGCTGTCCCGATCGCGGATGAGATAACGGGCAGGCTCTCGATCGGCGAATGCCTCGACGATCTGTTGCGCCGTCCAGGCCGCGGTCGGATGCTCGGTCACATTGAAATGCAGCACCTTGCGACGACCATGTTCCAGCACGATAAATACGAACAACACCTTCATCGTGAACGTCGGCACGGTAAAGAAGTCGGTCGATACCATTTGCCCGACATGGTTGTGCAGGAAAGTCTTCCAGGTCTGGTTAGGCGGCCGGCGGAGCTTTCGCAGAAGGCGGGACACGGTGCGCTCGGAGATGTCGATGCCGAGCATCTTGAGCTCGCCATGAATCCTGGGCGCGCGCCACAACGGATTGGCCGCGGCCATTTGTTCGATCAATCGGCGGAGTTCTGTGGCGGTACCGGGACGACCTCGACGACGGGAACGCGGCTTCGACAGCCGCGCCCAGAACCTTCGGAACCGTTCGCGTTGCCATCTAACGACCGTGTCGGCCTGGATGTACATCAGGGGATGTCGCCAATCGGACCACAAGCTGCGAAGCGTAATCCAAAACACCCGGTCAAAGGTCGTCAGAACCGGGCGCTTCTTTCTTCGTTGAAATGCCGCTATTTGCATTCGGAGCGCTGTGTTCTCGATGGCAACGACCTGATGGCCGCTGAGGAGCAGTCGGAGGAATCGAAACATCAACAATAAGAAGACCGGCATGTGTCCGATTCTTTCGCTCCATCCACCTCACAGTCAACCGATTACAGGCGGACCGAATATTGGCGAAGCACAGGATGAGGAGTCGCGCATCCCGGCAATCGTATCAGCACCTAGATCCATCAAATTGAGCCCATTTGCTAATTCGCCATGGACACGTCGCTGGACTGAATCCAACTTTGCAGTCGCCTACTTGCTAAGATCCACTACGGCAGCAGAGAACCCATCAATGCTGTTCTCTGCAAGCGCAATCTGCTTCGCATCCTTACTGATTCGCACTCCAACGCGGCTGGCTGACTGCCGCGTCTCGAGCAGAACATTGCTCTTCAGCAGAACCGATTCTGTTACGCCCTCGATATCGACAGCAATACCGCTCTCATTGCCGCTGTCGACGACCCGGTTGGCTTCAATGTGATTGCGGCTCGGAGCGAAAGTCGGACCGTGTTCCTGTCGCAGATAAATCCCAGTCTTCCCGCTGCGCAGAACCTCGTTGTTTCGGACTACGTTGTCGGTGTCGTTATGTCCGATCGACACTCCGAAGCGCCTATTATCGATCATCTTGTTGTTTTCGACGAGCGCCCATTTGACGCCCCAACAAAAGAAAAACCCGATGTCATTCTGTTCCAGCCTGGAACCCGTCACCACTGTTCGCTGCGAACCCGAGCCCGGATGAAGGCCGTAACCCGCATGCCCATGACTGTGACAATCCTCTGCGCGCACATCGTGGCAGACCTGCCAACTGATCCCGTCGCCGTTGAAGTTGCGAGTCGTCACCTTGCGTAAATTGATGCGATTGCTTTCGCGGAGAAAGATACAACCTACGTAATTGCCGTTCAGAAACTCATTCTTCGTTCGATTGCCATCCAGGCAGATGTTTTCGATCGCGACGTCCGACACACGGAATCCGTCGAAAAGCGCGAACAGAGTCGACGCCGAGGCGCCCTCCTTGGTCCAAAAATTCTCCACCAGCATTTGGTTGAGCTTGAAACGCTTCCCGCTGCGAGCCACCAAAGTGCGTTTATAGGTGTCGACGCTTCCGTTATTCGGGTTCTTTGTGCGCAATACAATTCCGTCTCCCACTTCGAAACCTGCCGCATTCGCAAGCGTAACCTCTTGGTCATACCAGTCAGAGTTCTCCAAAAGGAGCGCATTCACGGATGGTTCCTTGATACAAACGGAATCCACACCGCTGCCTACGATGCGTATTCCGGAGCGCAGTTGAACAGCGTTTCGGAATCGATACGTGCCTGGCAGAATCTGTACCGTTCCGCCCCCCAAGCCAGCGACGTAGTCGACAGCAGCTTGAATTAACCGGTGGTCGGAACCCACTATGTCCGCCTTTTCAGGACCCACGGTGATCCTGATGCGTTGCTCCCAAATCAGGCTCAATCGCGTCTCCCGAAGTGGCGCGCGGTCGAGTAACGGCCGGCGATCGGGCTGGTGTGTCTGCGACGGCCATCCCTCCGGCGCCGAGCAGTACCGGAGCAGCGGTCAAAAACGTGCGTCGATTCATCTGAAGACCTAGGCGGAATACGTCATGGTCATGGTATATCTGTGCGCTGACGCGATCAAGTCGCAGCGTTATACAACAGTACGAAATAAAAATTTCGTCGTCCTGGAGGAGTTCATCGGGTTCCATTGCAAAAATCTGGGGCGAGCCAGGCTGATAAGGTGAATGTTGCCCATTACTGCGTCGAATCCGATCAAGTGGCGCCACTATCCTGGGGACATCATTATGTGGTGCGTGAGATGGTACTTGCGGTACCCAATCTCGTTCACGCACATGGCGGAGATGGCGAATGAGCGGGGACTGTCCATTGATGCCAGTTGCATCTGGCGATGGGTCCAGGTTTACGGGCCGGAGTTGGATAAGCGTTGTCGGCGCCATCTAAAGCAAACCACCGGAGCTGGAGGCTGGATGAGACGTACATCAAGGTCAAAGGTCGTGATCGATTCCTGTATCGAGCTGTGGACTCGACAGGTCAAACGATCGACTTCCTGCTGACGGATCGCCGGGATGCGGCAGCGGCCAAGCGATTCTTCCGCAGAGCGTTGCTGAATGAAGGCAACTCGATGCCACGCGTCATCAATGTAGATAAGAACCCGGCCTATCCGCGTGCCGTCGAGGACTTGAAGGCAAACGGAACAATCGGCCAGAGATGTCACCTGCGTCAATGTAAGTACTTGAATAATGTGGTGGAGCAAAGTCACCGAAACGTAAAACGCCGAACATGGCTGGCCAAAGGCTACGGTTCCCTACCCACAGCATGGAGAACGCTGAGAGGCATCGAGGCAATGGAGATGGTGAAGAAAGGCAGAGCAAGGTGGGTACCGAAGGGCAACGCGGTTCGTCAGGCGAAGTTCATCAACAAGTTGTTTGGTGTGACCGCGTAATCGACTTCAATCAAACCTTCCTGTGCTGCTTTTAGTTTTCGCAATGGAATCCTATGACAACGGTCCGCGTCATACAATAGATTTCGATCCTGATACATTCGTGGACGTCACCCCAGAGTGGCCGTTAGCGCAGGAATGGCTCGGCCAGTTGATGGCGATCGTGCGCAATCAGCCGTACAATCCAGAGATTCGCGACCCGTCGCAGGAAATGAAGGAAGCCATCGCGCGGTATCGCGGAGCAACGTGCGGAGTTCGCTACGCGGAGGCTTTGCGGTCCTATACAAAACGACCGATGAATATACTTTCGTGAACGTCTCTTGCTGTGCTGCGTGCTCGCACGAAATAACATGATTTCCTGGACGGCGTACACTGCGCCTGATGCAAGCATCAGTGGTGACATTGTCAGCCCCTCGCGATTCCGGCGGGCCCGAGCACGCTGGGCTAGAATGACATCCACATGAAGGCTACGAGAATTCTGCCGCTCTTTTGGCTGCTCTCGGTGCTTGGCGCCCAGGGCCAGGTCTCTCAGTATGATCTTGTGATTGTCGGCGGCCGAGTGATGGACCCCGAAAGCGGGCTTGACGCAGTACGGCACATCGGCATTCGTGGCGGAAAGATTGCCGCAGTCTCGGAACGGCCGCTTGCCGGCAAGATTTCTCTGCAGGCCGTCGGACGGGTGGTGGCCCCCGGCTTCATCGACCTTCATGCTCACGGCCAGACGAACGAGGCAAATGAATACCAGGCCCACGACGGAGTGACTACCGCGCTGGAACTAGAGGTTGGAGTTCCCTCCGTCGGCACCTTTTTGAAGAGCCGCGAGAACAAGTCGATGCTGAACTTCGGAGCAACATCCTCGCACGGTGCCATGCGTGTGATGATACTTTCCGAGTTCGCCTCGGAGACTGCTGCGTGGCAGAGATCTACCGTCCGCTGGAATGAGATTGGATACAAAGGACGCTATAAATCCCTAAGTCAGCCGGAAGAGTACACAGCGCTTGCCGCGATGATGGAGCGCGGCCTGCGCGAAGGTGGGCTTGGTCTCGGCGTGGCGCACCAGTATTATCCCGCCGCCTCTCGGGAAGAGATCTTCCGGGTGTTCCAGATGGCCGAGCGCTGGAAGGTCCCTTTGTTTACGCACGTGCGTTCGATGAATGTAGACGCCATGCAGGAAGTGATCGCTGACGCTGCCGCGACAGGCGCTTCACTGCACATTGTTCACGTGAATAGTATGAGTCTCGCTGCGCTTCCGGTGGTCTTGGAATTGATCGAATCGGCGCGCAAACGTGGGCTCGATATCACAACGGAGGCGTATCCCTACACCGCAGCCTCAACGTTTCTTGAGTCCACTATGTTTGATGAAGGATGGCAGGAACGCCTGGGCATTTCGTACGGTGATTTGCAGTGGGTCGCAACCGGCGAGCGACTCACACGCGAGACTTTCACCGAATATCGCACAAAGGGTGGCGTCGTCATCATGCATCTGATGAAGCCCGAGTGGATTCAGCGGGCCATGGCAGCCCCATTTGTGATGGTGGCTTCAGACGGAATGCCTTATGCTCCCGGTGCGCATCCTCGCGGTGCTGGCACATTCTCGAGAGTGCTAGGTCTCTACGCTCGCGAACAGAAGGTACTGACGTTAATGCAGGCGCTCGCGAAGATGACCATCATGCCTGCGCGCCGACTCGAATCAATCGCTCCGCAGATGAAGAATAAGGGACGGCTGCGTCTGGGCGCCGACGCGGACATCACAGTGTTCGATCCCGAGCATGTGAAGGATACCGCAACATTCGAGAAAGGACTGAGTTTCTCTGCGGGAATCGATCATGTACTTGTCAACGGAGTGCCCGTTGTCCAAGAGGGCAAGACGGTTCCGGGGACGTTTCCAGGCAAACCCGTTATTGGCAGCTATGGAGCTGCCCGCTGAACCACGCACACTCGCGCTGCCACTATCGAGCGCCTATCAACTTGCTTGGCCACGTGAAGCATGCGCGCGGGACTGAGTTTTGATGACCCACAGCGGTGGCAACAAAACTGCCAGGGCGGGAGCGAACAGGCTCCCGAACGAGATGTGACTCTTGCGTGGGCATACGCGACCATTTGTGATCGATATTTTCAAGGCTTAAAACGCGTCATCAATGGCATCCAACGCATGATCGATCAGTCGGGCGATACTCTCTGCGCGGTTATTGAGCATGCTGGCAAGCATGAGACGGGTTTGCGGCGCATTGGCCTCGCGCGACCCGCCCACGACCGCGACACGCGAAGATTGCGGGCAATGGTCGCGATGCGGGTGCCTTGCACCAACTGTGCATCTCGGAAATCCCATCGGCGAGTTTTTCGGGCCCGGCCAGAACTCACCCGTTTTGGCAGGAACTATCAAGTCCGCGTAGACCGCTGCGGGCGATTGAATCATCCTTTTATATGCAGGACTCGCTAACTGTCCATGGCGCCGAATCCTCCACAACCGGCTTGGCTGCAGCCAGTCTGATTGGATTACGGAGGCCGTCTCGGTCGCTCGGCTTCGCCTCATCCGTCAAGCGGCGCGACGCTCGTAGCGATGATGCGGACCACCAACTTCTGGAATGGAGATGATCGGGCCAGCTTCCGGTGGCTGGACAGGGCGCGTCTCTGGCGTGTCCTTCTGCAGGCCCAGATGCGTGCGACTCCGATGATAGTAGTCGCAGAACTTTTGCATATGGAATCGTAGACTGCGTTCGTTGAACACGATCACGTGATCCAGGCACTCCCGGCGAATCGTACCGATCACACGTTCTACATAAGCGCGCTGCCAGGGTGACCGCGGTGCCGAAAGCACCTGTTTGATTCCCATGGCTTTCACTTGCTCGACGAAGCCCTGGCCGAAGATCCGATCTCGGTCCCGCAGCAGATAGCGTGGCGCGCTGTCCCAGGGAAAGGCTTCGCGCAACTGCTGTGCAGTCCACTCAGCCGTCGGATGGGCGGTCACAGCGAAGTGCACGACGCGACGGCGTTCATGTGCGAGGACCAGAAATACATAGAGGATCTGGAACCGGATCGTCGGCACAACAAAGAAGTCAACTGACACCATCGACTTCAAATGATTCTCGAGGAAAGTGCGCCACGTCTGTGATGGTGGCCTCCGACCACGGACCAGATATTTGCCCACGCTGGTTTCGCCGATCTGGATGCCGAGTTTGAGCAACTCACCATGAATGCGTGGGGCTCCCCAGAGAGGATTTTCGCGGCTCATCGTTCGAATCAACTCGCGAACCTCCTTCGGCACCGCGGGACGGCCAGGCTTGCCACGGCGAATCTTCCACGTCCAGAACAGACCGAAGCCCTTGCGATGCCAGCCCACAACGGTAGAGGCTTGCATGATGAAGACCCCGGACTTCCAATCTTGCCAGACCGTACACAGCCATGCCCACAAGAGCCGATCTGCAGGCGTCAGCTTCGGCCGCTTCACAGAGCGTTGCAGGACTCCGATCTGGTGGCGCAGGGCAAGAATCTCCAACTGAAGAGCCGCACGGCTCCGAAACGATGCAGCAAGTGAGACGATGAGCGCGGTGAATAAGTGCCCGAGTGGCAATCGAAGGATGAGCGACAAACTCCAATTTATCAATCTGATCGGAATTTACGGGAGACACAGTCAGATTTCAGGGCGATCTCAGATTGAGCTACTGTAACCAGAGGTCTCCTTCATCGGCTACTGATTAGGCGGCGACGAACATCGCTTCAAGTGCCTGCACCCTCGTGACAAACTGGCGTCTGCTTCGAGCGGCTGATATGAATTGCCCTCTTTTGCGTCGCGGACGGGAATATTGCCGCAGCTCTTCGAACGCGCGACAGAAGCGTTGCGCCAAATGAAAAGCACCAAAGCCCAGCATCGGATAGTACCGTTGTTTCACTCCATGATGATCTTGTTCGATGCGCCGGTTGAGGTAAGCGCTGCGGCGATGCTCGACGTTGTGGCCGAGCACTTCCTGAATCGCACGCCGATACGAATCGTGCCCATCACTGGTTACTTGTCCCGGAACTCTATCAGTAACGGCGAGAGTGCTACGAAAGAAGCGCTGCGCTGCTGCCATATCCCGAGTCGGAGTAAGCATTGAGTCGACCAGATTGCCATCGCGATCGATCGCACGGTATAGATAGCACCATCTTCCTTTGACCTTTAAATACGTTTCGTCGACGTACCAGCGCCTTCCACCTTTTCCCTTACGCTTGTGACGCAGATGGTCAGCCAACGCAGATGGTCAGCCAACGCAGATGGTCAGCCAACAAGGAAGCAAATCGTCCTTCCCAATCGCGGACCGTCTCGTAAGTGAAATCATAGCCCCGGATCAGAAACATGCGGGCCAGGTCACGTAGGCTGAGCTTAAATAGGAGACGAAAGACGACGACCTGGAACACGATATCGGTTGGGAACTCGAGACGATTGAAGGCTGCTCCGGTGCATTCATTGAATCGGCGCCCACATTGACGACAGCTGGCGTTGAGCCGCTGAACTGCCGCCGCGAAGTCCGAATCTGAATGCGTTCGCAGAACGTTGGGTGCGATCCGTGAAGCAGGAGCTGCCTCTCGAAACTGATCCTGTTCGGCGAAGGCTCACTGAAGCGTGCGCTAGCCGAATTCGGACAATATTTTCACGCCGAATGTCCCCACCAAGGAAAGGACAACGTCGTTCTCTTCCCAACTGGAGAGGAAACAAAAAATCCGACGAACAGGTCTGTCCGTTGCGAAGAAAGGCTCGGTGGCTTACTTAGATACTACTGCAGCGTGAGGATTTCGACCCTCCCGACCATTGGAATCGAATTTTCGCCTTCGAGTGACGGTTGGTCGACTCGGCGAAAGGAATAGAAGGGAGCTAGCCGTACAGTTCAACGGTCAGAGTCCATCCAATCGCCGTTCGCACAACCACCCTGCAAATCGGTCGATTGACACTGGTAAACTTGCGGCCTTGGTGCCCAGAAATGGTCGCCCGTATTAGTTTCGTTCCTTGCCGCAGAGACGGGCGATAGCAATGGCGCTCTTCCATTTCAGAAACCCGATCACAGAAGCAACCGGGTGCTTGGGTGGAATCGCGATACACATGTGCACATGGTCGGGCACCAGGTGGCCTTCGATGATCTGACACTCCTTTTCCGAGCAGGGATATTCTCGATGTTCCACGGATGCGCCTCGAATTCGCCGTGGGAAAAATTCAGCTGTGCGACGTTCATGCCGGCGCCGATCATCTGCTCAAGGACCGGCGGCGTGTTCGACGCCGGTTCGATGGTGGCGACGTTCCGGGTCTTGTTCGGTGGCAGCTTTATCATTCACGGCTTCAAACGTTGTCGGCTTCGGTGGAACTTCGCCTCTCAACTGGACCTTCTTCGCCCCACTTCCAGCCGAGGACGAATGGATGATCCTCACCTCTCTCGTTGATGTAGTGCCGATGTTCGATGAGGGCGTTGCGGATAGCTTGCTTCGCGTAGGCCGCTCGCGAACCGAGTTGCGGCAGGCGGTCAATCACGTCCTGCACGAGATGGAAGCGGTCCATCTCGTTCAATACAACCATGTCGAACGGCGTCGTCGTAGTGCCTTCTTCCTTGTAACCGCGGACGTGGAGGTTCTTGTGGTTCGTGCGGCGGTAGGTAAGGCGATGGATGAGCCACGGGTAACCGTGGAAGGCGAAGACGATCGGTTTGTCCTTCGTAAACAGAGTGTCGAAATCGAGGTCGCTCAGGCCGTGTGGATGCTCGCTCGACGGTTGGAGCTTCATCAGGTTCACGACGTTGATGACGCGCACCTTCAGTTCCGGCATGTGCTGGCGGATAAGATCCACCGCCGCGAGTGTTTCGAGCGTGGGCACATCGCCACAACACGCCATCACCACATCGGGCTCGCCGCCCTTGTCATTGCTGGCCCATTCCCAGATGCCCACGCCGGCGGCGCAATGTTTGATCGCCTCGTCCATCGTCAGCCACGCGGGCGCGGGCTGTTTGCCGGCCACTACCACGTTGATGTAGTTGCGGCTGCGCAAACAATGGTCGGTGACGGAGAGGAGACAGTTGGCGTCGGGCGGGAGATAGACGCGCACCACCTCGGCCTTCTTGTTCACGACGTGATCAATGAAGCCGGGATCCTGGTGCGAGAACCCATTGTGATCCTGCCGCCAGACATGCGAACTCAGAAGGTAATTCAGCGAAGCGATCGGCCGGCGCCACGGAATGTGATTGCACACCTTCAACCATTTCGCGTGCTGGTTGAACATCGAGTCAATGATGTGAATGAACGCCTCGTAGCAAGAGAAGAACCCGTGACGTCCTGTGAGCAGATAACCTTCCAGCCAGCCCTGGCACTGGTGTTCGCTCAACATCTCCATCACGCGGCCATCGGGCGCGAGATTATCGTCGTAATCGAACCGGTCCGCCATCCACGCGCGGTTCGTAACTTCCATCGCGTCCTGCCAGCGGTTTGAATTGTTTTCGTCGGGGCTGAACAGGCGGAAGTTTTTGCTCTCCAGGTTCAGCTTCATCACATCGCGCAGGAACTTTCCCATCGCGCGTGTAGCCTCGGCGTCGGTGGCGCCGGGCTTCTTCACTTCGACGGCGTATTTGCGGAAGTCGGGCATTTTCAAGTCGCGCAGGAGCAGCCCGCCGTTGCCGTGCGGATTGGCGCTCATGCGCCGTTCGCCCTTGGGCGCTAGTTCGGCCAATTCCGGTTTGAAGCGCCCATTGGCATCGAAGAGTTCCTCCGGCTTGTAGCTCTTCATCCACTGATCGAGGATTTTGATGTGCCCCGGCTTCTCGTGCATCTCGCCCATGGGGACCTGATGCGAGCGCCACGAATCCTCGGCGCGCTTGCCATCAATTTCCTTCGGGCATGTCCAGCCCTTCGGTGAGCGAAGAATAATCATCGGCCAGCGCGGACGCTCGACGCTGCGGTTCCCACTTGCGCGCGCCCTGGTTTGAACACGCCCAATTTCCCCGATGGCCTGGTCGAGCGCGGCGGCCATCAATTGATGCATCTTGGCCGGGTCGCTGCCTTCGACGAAGATCGGCGTGTAGCCGTAGCCGCGGAACAGTTGATCCAGTTCCTCGTGGCTGATGCGCGCGAGCACGCAAGGGTTGGCAATTTTGTAGCCGTTTAGATGCAGAATCGGCAGGACTGCGCCATCCGTCGCCGGGTTGAGAAACTTGTTCGAATGCCAACTCGTCGCGAGTGGACCAGTCTCCGCTTCGCCGTCGCCGATGACGGCCGCCACGATGAGATCGGGGTTGTCGAACGCCGCACCATACGCGTGACTGAGCGCGTAACCGAGTTCGCCACCTTCGTGTATGGAGCCGGGCGTTTCGGGCGCAACGTGACTCGGAATGCCGCCCGGGAAGGAGAATTGCTTGAACAACTTCTTCATCCCTTCCTCGTCCTGCGAAATGTTCGGATAGACTTCGCTGTAGGTTCCTTCGAGCCACGTGTTGGCCACGATGCCCGGTCCGCCGTGACCCGGACCGATGATGTAGATCATGTTTACGTCGTGCTCCTTGATAACGCGATTGAGATGCACGTAGATGAAGTTCAATCCCGGCGTCGTGCCCCAATGGCCGACCAGACGCGGCTTCACGTGTTCTATCTTTAACGGCTCCTTGAGGAGCGGATTGTCGTAGAGATATGTCTGGCCGACAGATAGGTAATTCGCCGCGCGCCACCACGCGTCGATTTTGCGGAGCATGCCGGCTTCAAGCGGGCCGCTCGCGGTGGACGGGGCGCTGCGGGTGTTGGTGAGCTTTTTAGAAGTGGAACTGATGATGCGGCCGTCGGACTTCGGGAGGCTTTTTCGCATTGTGTAGTGTCCTTTAGGTTTGGTCTAGGCGTTTTCCTGCTTGAAAGTGAATCATTCCGAGTTCGCTGGAGAGCCTCATTCCTCATTCGAGTTGAGGTCGGACAACGAGAATTTTAGCTTCAGTTCATTCCTTCACGAATCGATGAAGCGGATGGCTTCTGAACGGAAATCGCCCGCGCCAGATGACCGGGCATCGAAGTGACGTGTATTAGGATGCCACTGGAGCGGCTATCGAAATCGAAGGCTGGTCTCGATGTTGCCACTGCAAGCTTCATCTCACGCGCGCTCCTTTCGCAGCACCACCACGGAACGGGACCGCACTGGATAGCTCGCACTTTCCAGTTTGGGTTCCTTCCCGCGTTCAACGATGTCCTCCGGGCTAGGATTCGACGTGTCCACGGCGCGCCGCCATTCGGACGGTCCGCCTTCCGGCACGGTGAGAGCAGAAGCAAGGCGCAGAAGTTCTTTGCCTGCCGGCAGCGCAACGCGAGCACTTCCTCCGGCGTGTTCACATCCCCTTCCCAGCCGCAGTTCCAACTCCGGTTGTCGTTCGCACCATCAGTGTTGACGTGTCCGTACGCCTCGTTATGCTTCTGGTCGTAGGCCACCAGGTCATACAGGCAGAAACCGCCGTGTGCGGTCACAAAGTTGACGCTCTGACGCGGACGAGGCGTTCCAGTTCACCCGTTCGGTGTCATGACGGCACGTCCCTTGAGCTTGCCCTCACGCATCAATTGATAGGCGTCCATCACCTTATCGAGCGCGAAGTGCTCCACCACTGTGTGGATCTTTCCCGCCTTGACCAATTCGACGACTTCGATCAGGTCCTGAAAGCCCATCCCATAAGGTGCCACGACAGAACTGCAAAGCGGCACGCTCCGGTTATTGAACGGCAAAACCCCGCCGCCGTGACCGACCATGGAGATGATCCCTAAACGCTTGACCATCTCGGCCGCCATTTGCAGCGTGACGTTGATGCCGACGATGTCCAGCACCACGTCAGCGCCGCGTCCGCCGGTCATGTCCCGGACCTTCTTCACGGCCTCCGGGTTAGACGGTAGCGCTTCATCGGCGCCCAACTCCTTGGCAAAAGCCAGGCTCTTTTCGGTGTTAGCCAGCGCAACTACCCTCGCAGGAGTCAGGGCTTTCAGAATCTGGATGGTCATCTGGCCAAGCCCGCCAACCCCAATCACCACCGCCGTTGTGCCAGGCACCAGGGTCGGCAGCAAGGGCTTGACAGAGTGATAGGAGGTTCCCCCTGCATCAGCCAGCGGCGCCATCTTGCGCGGGTCGAGCGTGCCGAGACGAATCAGATGGCGCGCTGCCGCAGACACCCGCATGTAGGGTGCCATCGCCCCGTCGTAGCCGATGCCGTTGCCCGGCGTCTGGAAGCCGCAATTTTCGCAGTAATTCTCTCGCCCCACCAGGCAATTGCGGCAGTATCCGCAGCCTTGCAACACATAGACTAGCACCGCATCGCCGACGGCAAACCCCTCGACGCCGGCACCGATGCTGTCTACCCAGCCGGCCGGTTCGTGTCCGACCGTGAATGGAATGCTGTGTTTGAAAGTGAGCTTGCCTTCGGGTATCTCCATGGCGTGCAGATCGGACTGGCAGGCGCCCGCTCCCGCGACCTTGATGATGACTTCGCCTGGCCCAGCCTCCGGAACGGGCACCTCGCGGAACTCGAATGGTTTCTGGTAGCCGACAAATTGAAGAGCCTGCATGGTCTTGGTGTTACTCATAGGATTGATCCTTCGGATACGCTCGCGAACGGGCTTAATCGTGGCTGAAGTAAGCCCACGCTTTTCCATCCTCGCTGTACTCCTCGCGAACCGTCCCCCACTGCCGCTCGCTTAGGTAGGACCCCATTTTCTCCAAGGGCCATTCGGTTTCGTGAGCTTCCTGCAGTCTCGCGGCGTCCTGATTCAAATTCATTGGACCCTCCAAAACGATCATGATGCACTTGCAGGCTGTGACGCATGTCGTGGCTCGTTTGGTCTAAGAAAATTCGAGAGCTATCTATTGCATGGATTGGAGGTTCAGCAAGGAGACACGATGATGATGAAACAAATTAGCACTCCGGCGCCCGGCCAGCATCTGAGTTCTGGTGAAACGTCAAAGATAGCGCTGTCAGTTCAGCGCGTTCTGAATTGTTCCGCTAAAGGACGACTCCAAGTGGGAGATACCACCATTAAAATGAATCTACTTCAGGCGACACTATTCGGCGCTTTCCGCGGCCCGTTATCGCTGCTGTGCGTATTTCTATTGGTGTCCAACTCCCCGGTCGGGTATGCGCAAGCCCCGCAAGCCGAGGCGCCGAAAGCTGAGGCGCCTAAAATTCCGAACGACCAGTTGGATTCCCTGGTGGCGCCCATCGCGCTCTTTCCTGATCCCCTGCTGGCCCAGATGCTCGCCGCGTCCACCTATCCTCTGGAGATAGTCCAGCTCCAGCAGTGGTTGGCCCAGCACAAGGACTTGAAAGACAAGGCCTTGGCCGATGCCGTGCAGAAGCAAGACTGGGACCCGAGGGTTTTATTGCGAAGTTGCACTCTAAGCATCACATGGTCGCGGAGATCGATCGGAAGGAAATTAGGCTACACTGCGATACCGAATAGTTTGGTGATGAAGCGCGCTTGACCGACCGAATCGGCTTTGGCCAGTCGTCTCACTCTTCCTTTTCGAATCATGTGAACTGCTTCGATGCCTTGCAACGTCCGCCACGCGCCTAGGAACGAGCCGTAGCCTTTGGCGAGCCACATGCGTTTCTTCACAGCTCTGTGATCTTGCTCGATCACGTTATTTAAGTACTTGCATTTCCGCAAGCGGACGCGACGTGTTAGCGTCCCTTCCGCCATCATCCCTTCCATTGCTACTGGATAGGCGGGATTCTTGTCAACGTTGATGACTCGCGGCATCGGATTGCCAGATGCATCGATCGCTTTCCGTAAAAAGCGTTTCGCCGCAGCGGCGTCACGCTTGGCCGTCAACAGAAAATCAATCGTTTGACCAGTAGAATCGACGGCGCGGTACAGATACCGATCCTTGCCTTTTACCTTTATGTACGTTTCGTCGACCCGATAGGACTTGTTCGTCGGCTTCAGATACGGACGGCAGCGCTTATTGATTTCTGGCGCATAGATTTGAACCCACCGCCAAATGCAGCTGGCATCCACTTCCAGACCTCGCTCGCCCAACAGCTCGGCTACGTGTTCGTACGCCAGCGGATATCGCAAATACCAACGCACCGCCAACAGGATAACGTCACCCGAGTACTGACGTCCCTTAAATGGATTGGACGGCGTGATTGGCATCGCTCTACCGTATCAGCTCTCGTTCACCAAACTTCGCAACGGAACCCGCTCAAACCGGTTGCTACAAGCGAACGTTCGACGCTAGTGTCTGATTCAGCATCTTGTAAGCAGCCTTCCGCTGATCGGCTGGGAATTCGTGCTTGGCGTCGGGGTATTGGACGATCAACTTATTCGACGCGTGAAAGACATCCCGATAGAGGGGCATTGCGGCCGTAACGCAGTCGCGAACGCCGGATACTTCAAAGTCGGGCTCGTCATGCAAAGGAGCATTGACGAACACGGCCCTAGGAGCGAGTCCCGCCAACACCTCTGTAAAGTCGAAGGGCAGTCGAGCTGGATCGTCGCCATAGATCGTTTTGATGCGGGGCATGTAAGGACGCGACGACCAGGCCCGAATATCGCCCCCCGCGTGCTTCGCGAATACATTGAAGCCACAGCTCGAAACGACTGCCCGGATGCGCTCGTCAAAAGTGGCTAAAAACAGCGCATTATGGCCACCAAGCGAATGGCCGATGACCCCTATCGCATCTCGCGAGACATAGGGTAGGGATTGCAGGACATCGACACCGCGGCGGTGATTGACGATTCCCTTCATGGTGGCGCTCGCATAGCCCATCGCGTAAGGGTCGGTGGAGTATTCACGCGTATGGACCAGCGGATAATCGATCACCAGGCAAACGAAGCCCTGATTCGCCAGTTCGTGCGCCCACACCTGGTCCGGCCGATCCGGAACCAGCCCAACCGGCACATCCTTGCCGGGTTTCGAACTGCCGGGCAGACCGATCATTGCCGGGCAGGATGCATAGCGCTGATGAGGAATTAGTAGATAGGCCGGCACCCGGTCGTTCTTCTCGGGCACGTACGTTACCCGCTGCCTCGTATAGTGCTCCAGCTTTTCTTCCTCGATGATATGCACATCGATAGGTTCGGTGCTCTTCGGAGGAAGCGACCCCATCACGCGCTCCATATTCGCGCGCAGGTGAATGACGCGATGCCTCCAATCGGCGGGTGTGCGCACCGGACGAGTTCGCCCATTCGAGTCGATGTAGAAGAGGAGATTCTTCTTGTCCTCATAGACAGGCGCTTCGACGGCTTTCGCCGCGGCCGCATATCCCGTCGCAAGAAAGAGCCGCCGGGTCACGGCCTCGCCGCCGAAACCTGCTCGCGCGCCTCCCGAACCAGTTCCTCCACTTTCTGAGCGATCACTTCTTCGATCGCATATCCGTACGGGCCCGGCAGACCGTATTCATAGATACCTTCGGTTCCCTCATAGCCGCCTTCCTTCAGGACGCGAAGAGATGGAATATAGGACAGCAGTTCATTGTTGTAACCCGCTACCCAGGTGTTGTCGTTGCCGTATTCTTTTTTGAATCGGTGACAATAGTCAACCACGTTCTCGCCGGTGAGTCCGACAAACGTAAGGTCGGAACCAAACATCCACGCATGGACCGGATACGGATAGCTGTCGCGGAGCTTGCCCTCTTTCTCCAACACCGACAGCAGGTAGTCGTTAAAGCGCCGCTGACTCCCATTCAGCGTTTTCTGGCGTTCCAGGAGTTCGGCCTTCGTGGGCGGCTTTTGAAACGGAACAGTAGCGATCCCATAGGTTGTTTTCAGCGGCCCCCTGATGGGCTTCATCGGAGCGCCAATCACGATCTTCACCGCGGCAGCCAGGATTTTTCCATACATCGAAGCCAGTTCCACCGCTTCCGGCGTCGTCACCTGCATGATCCGTGGAAGCGGGTTTGCGTCGCCGCCACAACCCATAACGAACAATGCCACCGAGCCGGGAAACGCCTTCTCCAGTTCGGCTTGCGCATAGCCGGCATAATCGCCATTGATCTGATAACCGGATAGCGCCGTCGTATGGCACGAATAACCGAACAATATAGCACGCGGTTTACGAGCCTCGTCCCTCGCCACCATCACCGGAACATCGTGATCGACGGGGCCCGGTAGTTTGCGACCGCCGGGTCTGGCGCGCCGCCGGTTGACGGCGATACCGGCCAGACCCTGCTCGAACTCTAGTGTCGATGGGACGAGAGATTCGATCGCTTTGCTAATCACCTCGACATATTGATCGTGCAATCGCCGCGAATAGCGATCGATCACCGCTCGCTGCTGGTCGTTTATCGGATAGTAAAGCGGCAGCACTCCATTGGTGACCGGACAACTGTGATTGTGCGAGTAATTGAACACCAGGCGTTCCCGAGGAATGCCGTGGCGTTCCTTCACGCGCCGGCTGACGATCTCCACCGTGTCTTTGTCGAGACCCACAAGATCCGCCGTCGTGATCACCGAGATGGCGCCCGTAGCGTCCTGAAAAGCTGCCGCTTTAACCCAGATATCCTGAATGACTCCTTCCGATGGACGGTCGCGATTACCATAACCGGCCAACCAGATCGGTTCCGTTGGGTTGATGTTGACTTTCGATACGCCGATCTTCCAATCGGCAGCCTGTCCCAGTGCGGCTATGAGAAGCTGGAACCCGGCGAGCAACAGAATCTTTTGCATGGAATATCTGCCCCGGCTAAAACAGAAACTTGAGACCAATTTGCGCATTTCTCGGGTCGCCGCTGGTAGACGTCACCCGCCCGAACGTTGCGGTGCCGTAGCCCAACCCCGGATCTCCCCAGTTGGGATGATTGAAGGCGTTGAATAACTCGCCGCGAAGCTGAAACACCTTGGTTTCCGAAACCCGGAAAATCTTCATCACGGAAGCATCCAAATTCCAGAAGTTGGGTCCATCGATGATGTTCGCTCCCGCATTCCCCAGTGTGTAGCGGGCTGGCGCCGTAAATGCCAGGGTGTTGAAGAACACGTTTTCGGTTCGATCTCCGCCTGACAGATTCGGATCCGAGATTCGATTGGGAACCTGTGTGATTCCTCCGGCGTTGGCAATGTCACCCAACGCGCCGTTGGTAACCGTCAATGGAAAGCCCGTTCGAACAACGAAGATCCCACCCAATTGCCAGCCGCCAAGGAAGCCATCGACTACAGCAGGCAACTGCGTCCCCCATCGCCGGCTTCGTCCATAGGGAATGTCCCAGGTGCCGGAGCTCGAGAAGCGGTGGCTGATATTCAACGGCGACCGGCTCTTGTTGTTACCGCCATACCAGAGGTCAAGGTACGTCTGATTGGAAATTGCTTTGGAAAATGTGTAAGCGGAAACAAATGACAATCCGCCGGCGAAACGTTTCTCCGCCAGCAGCTCGAGTCCATGATAGGTAGCTTGTCCGTCCGAGTTGCGAATCAGGACGGAGCTCAGATTCTGATAGGGCCTGCGCGACTGTATATCGCCCGCCGCGGGAGTCCCTTCGTTCGGATAGTAGTCGCGCGGGATGCCTGTTCCCTTGTTCCCCACATAGCCGATTTTTGCCACCAGGTCGCGGCTGAGGGAGCGCTCAATGAAGAGATTCCACTGCTGGACGTACGCCTCTTTCCAGTCGACGTTGCGGCCGTAGGGAGCCGGCTTCGAACCTGGTGTAACGAAATTGACAACCGGCGTGAGATCGTCCACGGGGAAGTTCTGGATCGACTGCGCATTCACGCTTAGCGTCACATCGCCCGTTCGGACAAACGGCGGATTGAATGCCTGAAGGATCCAGTAGTCCATGGTGTCGCGTTGGTAGAAGATGCCATAGGCGCCGCGCACCACGGTCTTATCCGAAGCCTGGTAAGCAAACCCAAATCGCGGAGCGAAATTATTATTGTCATTCTCTAGCAGACTGCGGCCGAGTGATTTCGGACGCGGTTCTACCAGCGGACTGCCGGTGTCCTGCGGCGTAATAATCACGGCCTGCCCCGGGGCCTTGATGTAGAAGTTGCCGATGGTATCGTACTTGGCCTGTGGTCTTCCCATCCATTCGTATCGGAAGCCAAGATTCAGCGTCAAGTTGCGCGTGATCTTCCAGTCGTCTTGCACCCACGGCATCAGGTGCGAATTACGATAGTTGGGATCGACAATATCAATCGAAGCGCGAATCCGCCGCGGCAGGCCCAGCAGCGCGTCGGCCAAGGCATATCCGTTCGATCCTGCGCCTGCTGTCCACTGCCCATTGAAGGTGTGAACTCCAGCGGGTTGCAGGCCATTGGGGAATGTGTCGCGATGACGGTATCCCGTAAAGCCGGCCTTAATCATGTGGCTGCCCCGGGTTAGATAGAAGCCGGTGTGAATCTGAAAGATTTCATTCTTCCAGCCGCGAGGACCTTCCGTTGTCGAAGCTTGGTTGCGACCGGCCGGCGTGCCCCACTGGCTGAAGTCGGTTATCTGAAAAGTAGGGGCGTGCCAGCATTGCGGATCGGCGCAGGCGCCCTTGAGACCCAGCTCCGCTGCGGTGTTGCGAGTGAAGGCGCTTTCCGTCAGATCATTCTGCCGAAAGCGGCTATAGCCGCCGCGAAACTCGTAAAGAGTGGTCGGACTGAGAGTGGTTGTGTAGTTGAACACGGCGTGCTGTCCACGCATCTTGAAGTTGTACGAGAACGTCGGCCACGGCGGAGCCGCTTGCGTATCGGTGTCCGAGATGATGTAGCGCCCATAGATTCGATTCGAAGCGTTGATCTGATGATCCAGGCGCGCAATGAATTGATCGTTCCCGGTCTCCTGAGGCTCCAGCGATTGATAGTTGTCAATCGGACGATTTCCACCACGGCCGGCCCGATTCGGCTGGGGAATGAACTGTTGCTGGAAATTCAGCGCAAGGGCATTCAGCCTGCTGCGGGGAATGATATTCCCGGGAAATGGCGCACCAGTCGTCCAGTCATAGAGCACGATTGGCATGGGATTGGAGGCGTCTCGCAACAGAAGTGCCGAAAAGTCCCCTTCCCGAAAAGCCTGTGTCGGCACGGTTGTATTCTGCGTATAGCCCTGCCGAAGCCGCATCGAATCCCAAGCTCCAAAGAAGAAAGTCTTGTCGCGCTGAATCGGCCCACCCACCGCCGCGCCGAAGCTGTTCCGGTTTAGCTGAGCCCGCCGGTCGGCGAACTTTTCGCGTGCATTCAGCTGCGTGTTGCGAAGGAATTCCCACAGCGCGCCGTGAAACTGGTTGCTTCCCGCTTTAGTCACAACGTTGATATGGCCGCCAGCCTCGCCACCAAACTCGGCCGAGTAGTTTGAGGTTTGGACACGAATTTCCTCAATCGCATCAATCGAAGGAGCGAAGATATTCGTCTGATGCTGAACTTCCTTACCCACCAGGCCATCGAAGATGTATTGGTTATACTTGCCGCTTTGTCCATGAACGGAGAACGATCCCTGCCACGTTCCCCGCGAAGCCTGGTGGCGAATGTTATCTCGCGATTCGACTACACCCGGGGCCAACAAGGAAAGCTGCATAAAGTCTCGAGCCGCCAGCGGCAGGTCCACAATCTGTTTATTCTCGACAACGGTACCTACTTGGGAATCGGACGTCTGCAACAACGCAGCGGTGGCCGACACTTCGACTTGCTGCGAGAGTTCCCCCACTTCCAGACGCAGGTTCAAGTCGATCACCTGATTGACGTCCAGCCTCAGTTGCTCCGAGACTACCTTCTTGAATCCCGGCTTCTCCGCCGCGACGACGTACTCGCCGACCAGCAGATTGGGAAAAGAATAGCGCCCCGATTCATTCGTGGTGCTGGAAAGCGTGACGCCGGTTCGCGTCTGAGTCAGCGTCACACCGGCACCCGGCACTGGCGCATCACTGTTGTCAACGATGACGCCAGCGATACGCGACGCCACCTGGGCGTTGAGCGAAAGCACGGCAACTACAAATAGCAAGAAAGCCGCTGAGCGGATCATACTAACTCCTCTTATAAGGGAATGCAGTATCTTATCGGGGATACTCGATCCTGACGGTGTCGACCATAATGAGGCCCTTTGGCAGGTATTTTTGCCAGACTTCATAACTCGGTTCTTCAGGGTAGTCCTGACCCGCGCGCAGCTTGTGCGGTTCCGACACAGGTTTCACAGAAACTACATTCAAAGGAAAAAGAACAAACATGATGTCGACATTGACATCTTTGAGGACAGTATCGATATCATCGCATCCGTATTGATGCTTCTTGGACTCACGGCCACCCAGGCAAGTCCACTGCTTCGGATCGGGCGTTAACGTCACCGTCTGGTCTGTCCACTGCCGGCTGATCTCAAACGGCTGGCCAGTCAGTACGAAGTTAGCGGTCGTCTTCGCCGTCTTTGCCTGAATCAAAACCACCATCTTGGCGCCTTGCAGATCCATGTCGCCGCGAAGCCGGAGCGAGACCTTGGCGTTGGTAAGAGCAGTGGAATAGTTGCCACGCGTAAAACCGTTGGCACCTCCGAGCTTTTCATTTTGATTGGCGCTCTTCGTGTATAGATACATCAACATGTTTAGATAGCCGGCACCGGGAGGGGCGTGGTGACTATCCAGATACCAGGGACCAAACATATAGGCGACACCGTCGAAGATGGGAAGCGGGTCGCGTCGATTCGCGATCCATCCGCCCGGGCCCTTCTCGAATGTTTCTACATAAGTCGTTGGGGTTTGCGCCCATGCACAGCTACTCACCGCAACTACTCCCGCTAAGAGTGACATCTTCCTCATGCTTATTTAAGTCTTACCAAACCGGCAGGCATCACGAGCGCTCCCCCGTTTTCGTCTCCGCGTCTCCGCGCGCACACCGTGCATGATTCCCTTCGTTTCCTACGCAGCTGCGAGTGTCCGCTACTGGACGGCTACGAAGCATTCCTGCGATGTACAACTGAAGCCGACGACCCGCCGCCGATCCGCGACTTCTGACCTGGAGTGACCCTCAGGATCTTCAGCATCGCGGCGCTGTTATCTTGAGCCTTCGCCGTCTGCGGTCGAAGTAGAAATAATATCCACGGCCACAATCAGGACTGCGATGAAACAAAGAGCAATTACAAAGTAATTTCGCATGAGGATCAGTGTCCCTCCACTCGGAAGCAAGTTCAAGCCGATCGATAGGAAAGCGAAACGCGCAAGTATGCCTGTAGAGTGATTACGGCCTCTTTCATCCGAGCGCGCATTTCGCGTCCTACGCGCGAGAGCTCACTTTTCAGGGCGGCTTGTGTAGATTGGCGATCGAAGCACGCGCGCATACATCGCTTGTCCGTCGGGGCTCGGGGTTCGCACACCGAGCCTCGACGCTTCATTTCTTCAACTCACCAGCCCGCCCGGAAATGTTGTCTGTAAACGGGTAAGTGGTGGGGCCGACTTTGTCTGCCCAAGCGACAGTGTCTACCGATAGGAATAAGGATAGCGACTGAATTTAATCAGGTCGCGAACAGGGGATGAAGGACACGAGGGGGATTGTATTGAAAAAAATGAAGCTTCTGCTTCCTTGACCTGCTGATGCTTCATCAACAGGTCTTTCACTTCTCTCGAACTCACAACTGGCGTGTTTTCAGCTAGTTTGGAGCCACCCGCCGGGATTGAACCGGCGACCTGCTGATTACG
>CAWJQP010000042.1:0-27762 GCA_963844855.1 Bryobacteraceae bacterium | reverse complement strand
AATCCAGAACCACGAGTATTACAATTACCCGGACTGCTCAACTAACCGGGCTGGTACGCCTCTGGCGACGCACCGCGGCACCCAGACCACAGCCAGAAGGAAAGCACCGATGCGAAACACCGCAATCGCCTTCGCCGCCCTGTTCCTAGGGACGACCAACGCTTATCCGCAAGCATTTACTTCAAGCCTAACCGGTTTGGTCACAGACCCCAATCAAGCCGTTGTCGCTTCCGCGAACGCCAAGCTGGTCAATGCGGATACCGGCGAAACACGGCAAGCCTCCACAAGTGCGGAGGGCCGGTACGTGTTCTCGCAACTCCTGCCGGGAACGTACTCGCTCACAGTCGAGGTGGCGGGATTCAAGACGGTAACCAATTCCGATATCACGCTTCGCGCTAATCAGGCTGGCGAGGTCAACGTCCAGCTCACTCTCGGCCAGGTGACTGAATCGGTGGAAGTCGCGGCAACTGTCATTCAGCTCGACACCCAAAGCGCCAACCAGTCGTACACCCTCGGCCGCGACCAGATCCTGAATCTTCCCGCCTCAACCCGCAACCCTTTCGTCGCCGTTCACGCCATGGCCGGCGTCACTTCGATGAGCGTTGGCCAGTCCAATAACTCCAGTGATCAGAATCAAGCCCGCTTCGCCTTCAACGGCGGGCGGGATATGAGCGGCCTAGTCCTTGTCGACGGCGTGCCCGCTACATCCGGCGACTGGGGTGCCTTGCTCGCGGCCCCCTCTGTCGAGTCCGTCCAGGAAGTGGTCGTATCCCGTAACTCCTACGACGCCGAATTCGGAAAATCGGGCGGCGGCGTTGTCAGCGTCGTCACCAAGGGCGGGTCGGCTCAGTTCCATGGTTCGGTCTTCGAATTTTTCCGCAACGACAACCTCGACGCCAACGCCTGGGCCAATAACCGCCTGGGTCGTCCGCGCGTCGAGTTCAAGCGCAACCAGTTCGGCGCGAACGTATCCGGCCCTATCTGGAAAAGCAAAAAGCTCTTTTTCTTATCCAGTTATGAAGCCCTTCGCGAAGGTTCCCCAGCGACCCTCCTCACCACTGTCCCAACTGAACTCGAGCGCGTCGGCAACTTCTCCGAAAGCCGCAATGCCAACGGGACCGTCTCGCAAATCTACGATCCCTTCTCTACGCGACCCGATGGCAGCGGCGCCTCCATCCGCGATCCGTTCCCCGGCAACATCGTGCCCCGCAACCGCTGGGACCCGGTTGGCGAAAAGGTACTCTCCTTTTATCCCAAACCTAACGCTGCCCCCACCAACGCCATCACCCAGGCCAACAACTTCTTCGGTGCTGGGAGCTCAATCACCAACAACAAACGCCTCGACGTCCGCATCGACTGGGCCCGTAGCGAAAAGCACACCATGTACGGTCGCATCACCAAAGGTTGGCAAACACGTCAAACCCCCCGCTTTTTCGGTACCGGTGCCGACGGCGGCAACGAAGGCGATCAGCCGCGGCATCACATCACTTGGGGCAATACGTTCGTCCCGAATCCCAATTGGGTCATCAACGTCACACTAGGCAGCGGACGCTGGCGTGAAGAGCAGTTGCCGCTCCCGCTCAGGGATGGTGTTCTCGGCACAGACGTCGGGCTCCCCTCTTCCCTCATCTCACAATTGGATTCTCCCCACCTGCCTCAGTTCGGTCTGTTCGGCTACGCAACCCTTTCCAATGGGCGGGTGCTTAACTTCCCCCGTCAGACTGATAACCTCCAAGTAAACGCCACGCGCGAGTTGGGCAAGCATTCGCTTAAATTCGGTTTCACCGGCGAAATCGTGAGGCTCAATTCGATCGACATCCGGTCCACCGACTTCGCGTTTGATCGCGGCATGACATCTGGCCCCATCGCGCAGGTGTCTTCGTCGACATCCGGCAATTCGGTCGCTTCTCTCTTGCTGGGCACGGGCCTGCCGACGGGAGCCGCAGGTGGGGTCACTGTTGTGAACAATACCGTCACCAACACGGTAGTCCCGGCCACCTCCCGCCGCTACTACGGCGTGTACCTGCAAGACGTTTGGCGATTCAGCCCGAGACTCACGGTCAACCTCGGCCTGCGCTACGAACTGCAACGCCCTTCCACCGAGCGGTTCGACCGCTACAACTACTTTGATTTCAGTGCCTCCAACCCGCTCAGCCAGCAAACCGGCCTCGATCTCCGCGGCGGCCTGGTTTTTGTCGACTCTGAAAACCGCTTCCAGACCGAGCCGGACAACATGGATCTCGCTCCCGCGCATAGGCATCTCATACAAGATCAACAATCGAATGGTCGCCCGCATGGGGTACGGCATCTTCTACCTCATGGGCTTCGGAACGGCAACGCAAGGCGGACCCGCCGCCGGCACGGACGGATTTTCTGTCGCCACGAACTGGGTCAACACCCGTGGCGGCGACGGAATCACGCCCCAGGATCTTCTATCCAATCCGTATCCCAACGGCCTGAATAAGGCTGTCGGCTCCTCGCTAGGTCTACTCACGCAAACCGGTTCGGCAACTATCGCTTTCCAGCGAAGCCACCCAACCGGATACGTCCAGAACTACTCCTTCGACTTACAGTTCGAACTCGGGCGCTCCGGCGTGCTCGAAGTCGGCTACTCCGGCAACGTGGGGCGCAAGCTCAACTTCGGCGCAACCCCCGACGCCAATCAACTGCCGTCTCAATACTTGTCCCTGGGCAACGCGTTGAACGACCAAGTCGCCAACCCCTTCTTCGGCGTCTTCCAAACCGGCGTTCTTTCTGGACGCACTGTGCCCCGTCACCGCCTGCTCCGCCCGCATCCCCACTTCGTGTCAGTGAACCTTTCCGGGGATACCCCTGGCGCTTCGTCCAGCTTCAATGCCCTCTACATCAAGTTCAATAAACGCTTCGCGTCCGGCCTCGCCGTGATGACCAGCTACCAATTCTCTAAGGCGATCGACGACGCCTCGGAGAACCAGGGCTGGATTGTCACCGACACTTTCCGCGATTACACTAACCGCTCGCTCGACCGTTCGATCTCCGCTCATGACGTCCCCCAAAGCTTCGTCACCGCTCTGGTTTGGGAAGTGCCGGTTGGCAAGGGCCGCAAGTTCGGAGCTAACATCCACCCCGCCATCAACGCCGTGGTCGGCGGATGGGAAGCCTCGAGCGTCCTTCGCTTCACCAGCGGAACGCCGCTCCGCCTGGTAGCACCGAACACCCTGAGCGCCTATGGCTTCGGCATTGTGAATGCCCAGATCGCCGATCTTAAAGACGCTGAGGTCTCGGAACGCCGTCCCGAAGTGTGGTTCAATACCACAGCCATCCGCGCGCCGGCGCCTTTCACATTAGGGAACGCGCCTCGTTGGGTACCCAACCTTCGCGCAGACGGCACTCACCACGCAGACATCAATATCGCAAAAAGCTTTACTATCTTGGAACACGTTCGAGCCCAGTTCCGAGGTGAGTTCTACAATCTGACCAACACTCCTCAATTCGCGCTTCCCGGAGTCATGGTGGGAGCCGCCGATTTCGGCCAAGTCAACGGAACCCGCTATAACGACCGTCGCACCGTCCAGCTAGGTTTGAAGCTCCTGTTCTAATATGGGGCGACCTGTCAACAACCCCTGACAGCGATTGTTTAACTGTCGAAGTCAGGCCGCTTTCCTCCGCAAGGAGGGGAGTCGGCCTTTCCCTTTTCCGGAGAATCTCGCGAACCCTGAAGTGTTCCCGTCGGAACCGCCCGTCGCATAAGTTGCTGGCCAGAACGGCACGGAGTTATGCAGTGGCGCCTGTCTTAGCGGCGAAGCGCACCCTCACCTGATCCGCGCATGTAGTGGTAGCATGAGGCGCATGGCTGCTGCTGACGTGCCCTCTGAGCTGGTTTCACTTGGGGACAACCGTGCTGTGCTGCGGTCACTTACTGGTCAGTTACGTTCTCCTAGCGGAGTGATACCCCTAGTGGGAGCCGGTCTGTCAGCACCCTATGGCCTCCCAACATGGAGTGAGTTTATACTCGCTCAAGCATCACTTGCCGGACTTGGAACCGAGGTTCGAACCCTCATTGAGCAAGGTGATTTCGAAACGGCTGCCGAGACTCTTGTAAACGTTCGCGGTTGGCGCCGGTTTGAAGATGCAATTGAGGACGCCTTTGGCGATCACAATCTCACGGCAGTTCCTGGCGTCCTTGATTGCGGAAGCTTATTCCATGTGTTGCAAATCGCACGTGGTCCAGTTTTGACAACGAACTTCGACCGACTGCTTGAACGTGGCGCGGCTTCAAACAATATCCCGTTCGACTTCATTGGATCTGGTAGCAATATAGAAGTGGCTGCTCGCATATTGCAGCAGGGCAAGCGTGTACTTCTCAAACTCCACGGCGACTGGGAAGATCCGACCAGCCGCATCTTGACCTTGAACCAGTATGCCGATTTCTATGGAAGTGAAGATCCAACGAAAATCGATTTCCGGCGGCCCCTTCCGCTGGTGTTGAGACTGGCGTTACAGAATCGACCAGTGTTGTTCGTTGGATGCAGTCTCCGAGCTGATCGAACCGTACATGTGCTACGCCAAGTGGCGTTGGAAGCGCGGACGCTGGTCCAATACGCGGTGCTGCCCCTCGGAAAGCGTTCCGACTTCACAGCCCGCGATCGGTTTTTAGCAGATCTTGGCATTCGTGTCATTTGGTATCCCGAGGGACAGCATGAACACGTCGAGTCATTACTGGCCCACATGTCAGCGCAATCTAAGCAGTCAGCAAATCCGGCGGAAGTTAACCATGGCGGGAAAGGAAGCCCAAGATGGCGTCTATGGCCAACGATCAACGTCGGTGCGGATGTTATCGCTCCGACGCATGTAAGCCGCACTCTGCACGGAGAGATTACCATCGCAACGGTCAGTGGAAAGCCGGTGCTCACAAAGCGCACCGAAAAGAATCTTTGTAGTTGGGCGGCGCTTAGTCAGATAGCTGGGAAGCAATTCAGGAGCTACGATGGAGGTGTTGCTGCAGTTGTTGTTGCGCCAGAGCGCGTCCGTGACGGGGGTGAATACATCGAGGAAGTCCTGCCGTTTGTAGAGGGGGTGCCGCTGGATGCTGTGATGCGCCGGAGTGGAGTGTCTGTGACTGGGAATTTATTGGGTGCGATGTACAATTCGCTTCTTTCGGCGATTACGCAACTGCATCGGGCGGGAGTGATACACCGAGACATCTGTCCAGGCAATGTTTTGGTTTCAGTCAGGGACAAGGCAGTTCACATTGCTTTGATCGACTGCTCGTTTGCTTGGCCCATTCACTTGCGAGATCAAGTAGCGGTCGGCACGCTCAACTATGCAGCTCCCGAGCAATTAGAGGGCATGGCTACCGTTGTGTCTGATTTGTATTCACTCGCGGCGACAATTTGGTATACGGGGACCGGCCTAGTGCCTTATGTGGGCGATCAGAGTGAGCACGAACGCCAGTTACGTGCCATCGACACTGGCAATTACTTTGCGCCGCCGGAGTTTAGAATGAGATCTCGGTATGAACGCGAATACCGTTACGGAGCTTTCGTGTTAGATGCACTTCTGGAACCCGACAAAGAACAAAGACCCTCCGCAAACAGAGGAATTCAGCTCTGTGTCGGAACCTCTGTTGGAAGGTCACCGAATGATCCAGTATCTGCGGTTTTGGACGTTCGCCCTTCGGGCGCGGTATTTTTCTATCGAAGTAGTAGTGCGTTTACCGCAGTTCCGGCCTACGAATTGTCAGACGCCGTCGCTGATGCAATCTCCGCTCGCCGATTCGTCAGCGAGGATGTCCGCGATCGCCTCAAAGATCTGCTCAAGCCGACATGATCATCGATGGTGCAGTTGATGACAACACATCGCGTTGGTTTCAGGCCGTCTTGGTTTCTCGTTTCTCAAGCGCCAGCAATCAGGACGCTACATGGTGACGCCCCGCCCCGAATCACACTTGTGCCGTCTGAGTGCGGGCCTGTAGGCTCCCATCATCGGAACTACAGCGCTCTCCACGGCCTCGGCAGTAGACCAGTCCCGAAAACAAAAGTTTCCTGCGACACTTACCCGGCGGGCGCGGGCCAAAGATGCCACGGGTACTTACAACATGCTTAGCCTAAACGTTTCTACTTTGGTGCCCTAGTCGTTAGATCTCCCTCGTTTCAAGTGCGACTATTCCGCGGACGCATTCAAGGACGCTAGTTTGGGCTTCTCCCCGAACGAAGCGCTCGGTCGCTTCCATCGATAAAGCAAATTGCTTTAACACCCGTCGGTGTTTATTACGGCGATTTGCGAGTGCCTCGCGGTCAATCAACCGCAATCGGTTTCGTGCGAATCGTACTCCGGTCCATAGACCAGCCGGAGATGCTCTTCCCCCCGGCACTTCACCGCGGGCTGAACAAGACCGCGCCTACCTTTGGAGACGAAGTGAATAGGCTTTATCACCACCACTCCTTCAGCACCCGAGCCTGACAGCTCATTCCACCAGGAAGTGACCTCGGTGAGTTTCGCCTGGTCATCTAGTCTCCTGTTTCTAAAGTCTCTTTATATTTATAGACCTTACGAATGATCTTGCTGGCACTGGCGACCCACTGAAATGGTTGTGGATTGCGATTGTAGTGCCGGACATAGTCCTTGATTGTCCTGATCAGGTCACGTACGGTGCGAAATGTGCCGCGACGAATCCGTTTACGCGTGATTTCGGCGAACCAGCGTTCGATCTGATTCAGCCAGGAGGAACTGGTCGGCGTAAAGTGTACGTGATACCGCGGTCGGTCTGCCAGCCAGCTTTTCACCTGTGGGTGCTTGTGCGTTCCATAATTGTCAAGGACCAAATGGACTTCGAGACCGACGGCGACAGAGGCATCGATGCGATCCAGAAATCGCAGAAACTCCTGGTGGCGATGTCTCGGTTGGCAGTCTGCGATGACCGTTCTTTCCAGGACATTCAGAGCCGCAAACAGCGTGGTCGTCGAAGAGTCAAAATATTCAGCAGATCCACCTGCGATGATGGACAGCCGGGATGAAGGACAACAGTTGGGCACGCGTATTGGCCTATGTCACTGGGCTCATAAATCAAGAGTTGCTTTTGCGGAATGAATACCTGGCTGCGGAGAATCGCATACTTCGAGCGCATCTATCGCGGCGGTTGCGGCTCACCGATCCGGAGAGGTCCACACTCGCCGAGATCGGCAAACGACTCGGCCGCAAGGCACTGAAAGACGTCGCTTGTGTGGCAAAGCCCGACACGATCCTGACTTGGTATCGCCGGCTCATAGCCAAGAAGTTTGACGGCTCAAGATTCCGTTCTTACCCGGGTCGGCCGCGGATCCGCCGGGAAGTCACCGACCTGATTCTCCAGATGGCAAAAGAGAATTCCGGCTGGGGTTATGATCGCATCGTTGGAGCATTGGCGAATCTCGGCCATGTTGTTTCCGACCAGACTGTAGGCAACGTTCTTCGGCGCTACGGCATTGCACCGGCGCCGAAACGAAGCCAGGGCACGACGTGGAAGGATTTCATTGCCGCGCATATGGCCGTTCTCGCAGGCATCGATTTCTTCACAGTTGAAGTGCTCACTTGGCGCGGCCTCGCCACATACTACGTCTTATTCTTCATCCATCTGGAGACACGGCGTGTGACCATCGGCGGCATCACGAAACATCCAACCGAAGAGTGGATATTGCAGATCGGCCGCAATGCAACCTATGCGAGCTCCGGATGTCTGAAGCAATGTCGTTACGTTCTGCACGACCGAGACTCGAAGTTCACGGCATCCTTCCGCGACACTGCAGTCGGCTGGTGCCAAGCCCTTGCGGCTTCCGCCGCAGAGTCCGAATCTCAACGCGTTTGCGGAACGTTGGGTGAGATCTGTTAAAGACGAATGCTTAGGGAAGCTAATCCTTTTCGGCGAAGGCTCGTTGAAGCGTGCAATGACCGAATTCACGGAGCACTATCACAGCGAACGTCCGCACCAAGGAAAGGGTAACGTCCTTCTCTTCCCCACACGAGATCAGCCGCTAGTTGATGGACCCGTCCGTTGCAATGCGAGGCTCGGCGGCTTGCTCCGATACTATTCCCGCACCGCCTGAGTAATTTGACCAAACGGGAGCCGAGAATCGGCGGTCTTCATCATCGCTACACGTGGTCAGCAGCGGCGTAAACGGCGCGCGTGGTTCGTTCTCCGGTCCGATGGCCCTGTGAGTTCACACTGCTGCGTCCTGGATTCCGGGTCAGCCCACGGAATCAATTGCCGTCGCGCTACCGTGCAGTCACGATTGTCTTTTCACGCCCAAAGACCGCGCCTCGAACTGGCACGAATGCAGTTTTGATGAACGACAACCGCTAATACGACAACGACCAGGGCACGCAAACAGTTCTCCTAGCAGCCGGAGCCGTCAGTAACACGTTAACGCAGGCAGTCGTTAGACTCGCGCTGAATATTTCCGGAGGACAACTCAGTTCTTCACTGCTTCACCACAACCCGGCTGTACATAAAGCTTGACAACGTCGCCCCATATTAGAACAAGAGCTTCAGCCCAAGCTGTACTTGCCGCGGATCACGAGCCGACGTGATCGTACCGCCGGCCGGAATGTCCACGGCACGATTGGGATTGTTGAAGTTCGCATGGTTGAAGATGTTGAAAAACTCCGCGCGAAATTGCAATCCTATCCGCTCGGAGAATTGAAAGTCCTTGAAGGTCGAAAAGTCGAAATTCACAAGGCCGGGACCGCGGAGGATATTGCGACCCGAATTGCCGAATTCAAACACCGGGACCACAAAGGCCGACTTATCGAACCAGCGCTGTACCGTACGTTGGTCGGACGGTAGTTCGCCAGTGCCGATTCGATGCGGGCGGATGTCGCCGCCTGGACCGGCGTTGGTCCGCTGATTGGCGACATTCGGGGTGTAAACCTGCCCGCTCTGCAGGGTGGTGATCCCATTGATCTGCCAGCCGCCGATGATGGCATCGAGGATCGGATTCATGGAGCCGCCAAAGGCCTTTCCCTTCCCGACCGGTAGCTCGTAGAGGTAACTGACCGCCAGGCGGTGCGTGAAATCGAAATCGGACAATCCGCGTTCCGCATCCCAGTTGCGTGCATCCTGCGGATACGCGTTCGAAGAACTGCTGCTACTAATTACGTACGATCCGTTGTCGATGGATTTCGAAAAGGTATAGGAACCCAGAAGCGAGAAACCGCCGGAGAACCGGCGTTGGATTTTCGTCTGCAGGGAGTGATAGGTGGAGCTTTGATGATTGCTCAATTGCTGAATAATATTCAGGCTCGGTGTGATGACGGATCGCGGGGCCGCCGCAGTCGGCCCTGGAGGGGCTTGATTGAGATTCACCTGGCCGGTGAGATGGACGCCTCGCGAGCCCGCATACGCAACGTCTGCCAGAAATCCTCCAGGCAGCGCCCGCTGGATGTTCAGGTTGAACATCTGTGTATAGGGCGTGGGTTCGTTCGCGGGAATGTACACAACATCGCCGGTCGGGCGTAACGGATCGCCGATGGCAGGCAGCGGCAGGCCATCGGAGACGCGGCGCGACACTTCGGGATAGTTCAGGCCCGATGCCGAGAAGTTGACCGTAAATGGCTGCTGGGTGGTGAGGCGCGTGTTGGCCGTTCCAACCCCTGCATTGACCAGAAGCACGTAGCCGATGCCATATCCGCCGCGGATTACCGTATTGCCATCCTCGGTCAGCAAGTAGGCAAAACCGATGCGTGGACCAAAATTGTTTTTGTCCAGCTCGAGCAAGCTCTTCGAGTTTCCGTTCACACCCGCCAGGATCATGGTGCGCGTATTGAGGTCGAAGTTCGCCACACGATCGTGAGACTCCGTTGCGGGCGGGAACAACTCATAACGAAGTCCGAGGTTCAGTGTGAGGCGTCTGTTGACTTTGAAGTCATCCTGAAAATAAAACCCGTATTCTTTCAGCCGTTCTCCCCAGGGCGGCTGAAAATTGCGAGTGACGTTCGATGGGTAGCCAAGCAGGGCGCTAGCGACGGAGTGTCCGCCAACTGAGCCCAGGCTCGTCGGAAGAGTGTTGAACACGTTCTGCCCCCGCGGCCAGACACTCTGCGCGAGGTTGAACTGGCGCCCACGATAGGAGAACCCGGCCTTCAGAAAATGGCGGCCGGCGGACCACGAGAAGTTCTCCGTTAACTGCGGAATATTGTGCACCTGCACGAACGGTCCTCCCGCTGGACCGCCGAACAGCTGATAACCGGCGATCTGGTACATCGGGAAGCCGGTGGTGAACTCATCGTCGGGAGAAGTGTTCAGATACGGCACACCGGCATCGGGTTCGTATTGCATCCCCTCAGTCGTGGGGCCGAAAAAGTGGTCTCTCTTGTAGCCGACGATCAGTTCATTGACACCCCGCGATCCAATCGTCCGTGTGTAGTTCAGCGAGTAGCTGCGCGGCTTGACGCGGGATTTTGGCGTGATTAGATGCCCGCTCAGGCGCGGAAAGATGGGCAGGGTTTCCGAATCCCCGTTGCGGATTGTGTGTACAAAGGCGAATCGGTTTACCGAGTCGAGAAGATAGTCAACTCGAATATCGACGTCATTCTGATCTTGCACCCGGCCAACCGTTTTGAAGTAGTTGAAGACTCCTGCCTGATTCGGTTCCGGCAGCAGCGAGAACATCAACGCGGAAGGTTTGTCGAAGCGCTCCAGAGGGATGCGGTTATTCGGAAACGGAGCGCGCGGGTTTGTTAGCGGATCGTAGATGACCGTTCCCGGCAACAGATGGGAGAAGTCCCCGTTGCGCTCGGCTACCGTGGGAAGGGTCATCAGTTGGGGCGATCCCTGGCGGATCCGCGTTCCTTGATAATCCGTGAAGAAGAATAGCTTGTTCCGAAGGATCGGACCACCGATGGAACCGCCAAACTGATTGAAGTTGTATTGCGGTTTCTGCTGTGCGAAGAAGTTCCGCGCGTCGAGTACACGGTTGCGGAAAAAATGGAAAAGAGAGCCGTGAAAATCGTTTGTTCCACTCTTCACATGCACGCTGACGACCCCGCTGAAACTGCGGCCATATTCGGCCGAGAAGCTATTCGTGATGATCTTGAACTCACCCAGCGCCTCAAGCGAAGGCACTACGCGGATGGTGTCGCCGGAGGAAAAAGAACTGACATCCAGACCATCCACAAGAAAGGCGTTGCCCTCGCCGCGCGTGCCGTTAATATTAAAGGTCCCGGCTGCGAAGCCTCCTGAGGGAGCAGGCTGGGCGCCGGCCGTCAAGCCGATCAGTTGTTTGAAATCCCGTCCATTCAAAGGGAGTTCTTTGATCAGCGATTCCTCGATGACTTCGCCCAGGCTGGAAGTGGATGTCTCAAGCATCTGCGCAGCCCGATCCATCACGATAATTACTTGCTTTTGTTCCCCGGGCGCAAGGCTGAAATCGACGCGGATCGTCTGATCAATCGAGAGCACAATCCCGACCCTCGATTGCGGTTGGAATCCGGGCATCGTCACGTCAGCGCGGTACTTGCCGGGTAAGAGACGGCTGGCGATGTAGTTGCCGGAGGAGTCCGTCAAGGTCGTTATCTGGACGGCCGTATTTTCATTCACAACCTGGACCGTTGCGCCAATGACTGCCGCGCCGCTCGAATCGAGTACGGCGCCGGTGATCGTTCCAGTGGATACTTGTGCAAACGATTGCTCGGCCACAAGTGCGCCTATCGCCAAGGACACAAACACGCGGACGTTCATGTTTTCCTCGCCGTCGCGGTATTCTACTGCGGAGAACGACGTCAGGTCAATGACTCAAGCCACTATTTTCCTGTTGCATCGCTCTGACAACATACTATGTCTACTCCTCCGTACTATCCGTTTACCAGGCCTGCATATCCGAAGAAGATTGCGCAGTCGCGTTCGGGCAACGCATTCGAGACAGAGCTCCGGGCATGAACGAATGGGCCCGCATCGAACCCAGCGAATCGACCGTGGGACGTTGGTGCGGATCGTTATCAACCAACCTGAAGCAATCGAAATTCAGCGCGACGATATCTCGGGCGGCGCGTCTCTAAAGAAGTCCAATACATCCACCGCGGGGTCGAAGGCAACCTCCACTATTCCGGCCATCATCTCCTCCCAACTCTGGAGACCCTGCTTCACGGTTGCCTGCGGATCCGGGTTGTCGGGGTTGTTGGCGGAGTTGTCGAACACGGCATCAAGGGTTACAACAGTTCCCACGGGCAGGACCTTCGGCTGTGCCAGGTAGTATGTTGTCTGCCAGTGGAACCGGTATTGCGGCACGTTAAGTAACACCTCAAACTCACCGGTGGGATATCGGACTGAATACCGGAACGACTTGCCGCGAAAATGCATGTGGGGCATGAGCGCCATCACGCGGACTGGCCGGATCACTTCCACGCGGGCGCGGACCTTATAATTCGATTCGCCGGGCGGAATCAGAATCTTTGCGTTATTGGTGATTCCCACTGTTTTGACACGCTGCTTCACCGGTTCTTTCGCGAAGACGAGCCCGATTCGACTACGATCCTTTCCGGGTTTGCCCCTTGTCGCGTAGTGGAGTTGGAAAACGATGTCGGAACCGGCTTTGATAAGCCGCGCGGTCCCGGGTTCGAAAACCACGGGGTCTGCCCCCGGCGCCCAAACCTGAAGATGATCCGGCTCATCAAGCGAGGAGATCATCGTACGACCCTTGCGTTTCGGCGTCCGCAGGATCTCGCCGATATACTCGAAGAATTCATTCCGCGGGTAGTTTTGCGCGTACGTTGAGCTTGGCTCTCGCGCGTAGACCACCACGTGATGCGCGACCTCAGGATTACCCGGTCTGACTTCCAGCGCCTGCACCCATCTATCTTCTGTGAAACCCGTCGGAACCATCATCCATTGGTATTCGACTTTGCCCTCCGCCGGTACATGGAACTCCTTGGGCATTTCAAAAACGACATCGGGCTTTCCTATGCGCCAACCCGAGACAAATTCCTCCGGTGGAGGCGCGTCCTTCGCATCGCCCCGAGGAGCGCCCCCGTCCACCCAGCGGACCAGCGTGTCCACCTCGGAGGGTTGCAGCGCCCGGTTGTTGCGAAATACCCCGTGTTGCGAATCGGCAAACCAGGGCGGCATCTTTCGAAGCTTTACAGCTTCGCGGATTGCCCTCGCCCAGGGACGCGCCTGCTCGAACGTCAGCAGCGGCATGGGACCGATCTCACCAGGCCTGTGACAGGATTGACAACGCTTCTGAAGAATGGGAGCGACATCGCGCTCGTACGTAATCTCTGTCGGGCCGGGTATCCCCAGCTGTATACAGGTCAAGGATAGACAGATGATCGAGAAAGGTCGCATCTGACCTCGTGACGAGTGTAGCGAGTTCGCTACGCTACGGACTATAGGTTACATCAGTTCAGCACCGCTCGGCTCGAGAGGAGAGGCGACCACCTCTTTGAGAATCCTTAGTTCATCAGAAAAGATGAGCTCTATTGCTTCGATTCCGTGCTATTTACAGCGGGCACAACATCGTGAGCGACACGTGATGGATAAGGAGCGTTGAAATGAAAGTGCTGCTTTTCTTTTTGATTGCCCGCGTGGCCTTCTCTGCCGGTTGGGAATCCGTTCAGCGGATCCCCCCGGATACCAAAATAGAGGTCCAGGCGCGACAATCCGAGAATTTCCGTGGGACGTTAGTTTCCGCGACCGAAACCGTGGTGGTAATACGCTCCAAATCCGGCGAGCACTCTGTCACGCGAAGGGACGTTCGAAGTGTGCGCGTTGCTGATCCTTCGCGCCGCCTGAGAAATGGGGTACTTGCCGCTGCGATTGGCGCCGGTGTCGGGCTGGCAATCGGCGTCGCGGTCTGCCCGCATTGCGCGAACGAAGGCGCTGGCTGGATGTATGTCGGACCACTTACGGTGGTAGGCGCGGGTGCTGGTGCAGCGGGCGGATTTCTCCCGCTGCCTTACCGCACCATCTACAAAAACAAATAGCGCGAAGCTTCTAACCAACCGTCACGAAATTCAATCGCTCCCTCCACGCGAAGTTCTTGCGAATTGCAATGAAGGTAGGCCAGTTGCGGCAGTGCCAGGACGAGGCAACGCTGCCTCACAGGACGCATGTATCATCAGGACTAGATGCGCCTCTTGCAGGCCTGCGTTTTGATCTTCGGCGCTGTTGCGGTAGGAGCAGAGTGGCCACAGTGGGGCGGCCCGGCGCGAGACTTCCGGTTAGCGCGCGGAGTGCAGGCGCCTCTCTGGCCTGCTACGGGACCGAAGCAGGTGTGGGCGCGAGATCTCGGCGAAGGTTACTCGTCTATGCTGATGTCCGCCAACACCCTGTACACGATGTATCGGCGAGGTTCACAGGATGTCGTCATCGCGCTCGATCTTGCTACCGGTAAAACGGTCTGGGAAACTGGCATTGATGCTGCGCACCGCTCGGGCATGAACTTGGAGGCTGGTCCAGGGCCACACTCGACGCCGCTGATCGTGGGCGACCGCATCTTTATCACAACCGTCATGGCCCAACTCGTCGCGCTGGACCGGAGCACCGGGAAGCGTCTTTGGGCACGTGACCTATGGACTGACCACAAAGGAACTTTTCTGGAGCGCGGTTATGCGGCGAGCCCGCTCGCATACAAGGACTCCGTGGTCGTTCCGGTCGGCGGTCCTGGTCGTGCGCTGATGGCGTTTCGTCAAAGTGACGGGACGGTGTTGTGGTCGAAAGGGGACATGGACAATGCTTATTCGTCCCCAATTCTGATCCGCGCGCAGTCGCGCGACCAAATCGTCAGCTTTATGGCGAAGGAAGTAATGGGCTCGGACGCGGCTACCGGCGAGTTGCTCTGGACAGTTGCCCACCGAACAATGTACGACATCAATGCTGCGACTCCGGCATGGTGTGAAGATGGCTCTGTTCTGGTCGTCTCGTCCGGCTACGATGGAGGCGCCCGTGGCATACGCGTCGGCGTCAGTGCCACGGAGCTTTGGAACCATAAGCGATTGCGGGTCCACCACACCAACATGGTATGTAGCGGCGGCGTTGTCTACGGTTCCAGCGGGGATTTCGGACCAGCTCCTCTGACTGCTGTTGAGGCCAAAACCGGCAAGGTTTTATGGCAGGACCGGGCATTTGCCAAAGCCAGTTTTGTTCTGGCAGAGAGCACTGTTTTTGTGGTCGATGATGATGGAACGGTCGCCATGGCCAGTATCTCCCCGGCCGGAATGAAGGTGCTTGGGGAGGCCCAATTGCTTCGAGCGAACGCCTGGACGGTTCCGATGCTGGCCGAATCGCGCCTATATGTACGAGACCGACACCGAATCATGGCACTCGAGCTGCAGTCGCGGAGTGGCCGGTGATGACTCGGGCGGCTTTGCTTCAGAATGTTCCGAACCGAGTGTCCGAAGCGCTGCTGCACGATTCCCAGAAATGGCATTTTTCGAAATCCGACTTGGGTCGACGACGGCGAGTCTTCCTTTCCTGATAGAGGGCGAGTTGCCGTCGCAAGAACAGATTCTCTGCAATGATCTCCGCTCGAGTGCGAAACCCGATCCGAATCAGATCCCGAAGCACCGCTAATACGACAACGATCAAGGCACGCAAACAGATCTCCTACGCAGCCGGAACCGTCAGTAACACGTTAACGCAGGCAGTCGTTAGACTCGCACGGAATATTTCCGGAGGACAGGACTCGGAGACTCGACCAGACTGGCTGTTGTCGCCGCAAGTTGGCTCTGTTTGGTAGTTATGTTCTAAATCAAAATCGACTTCACAACCTCGCCATGCACATCGGTCAACCGGAAGTCCCGGCCTGCGTGGCGATAAGTCAACCTAGTATGATCGAAGCCGAGGCAATGCAGAATTGTCGCGTGGAAGTCATGCACGTGCATTCCATTTTCCGCAATGCCGATACCGAGTTCATCGGAAGCGCCGTACACGACACCCGGCTTGATTCCGCCCCCGGCGAGCCAGGAACTGTATACCTTGTTGTAATGCTCGCGGCCTTTACTCTCCGGGGTACCCCATGGGGTGCGCCCGAATTCCGTCGTCCACACCACGAGAGTGTCATCGAGCATGCCGCGTGACTTCAGGTCTCTAATCAGGCCGGCAATAGGCAGATCGACACTCTCAGCGAGCTTCGTCATGCCCGAAATATTTGTATGGAAGTCCCAGTTCTTATTCGAGCCGGTGTCGATCAACTCGATGAATCGCACTCCGCGCTCCGCCATTCGCCGTGCCACCAGACATTGCCATGCGAAGCCTGTGTTCTGACCGCGATGCAACCCGTATAACTGCAGCGTCGCATCGGATTCTTTCGAGAAGTCGAACACTTCCGGCATATCGCTCTGCATCCCGAACGCCGTCTCAAATGATTTGATCCGCGCCGCGAGAGCCGGGTCGCCAGGGCGGGATTGCTGGTGCAGTTTGTTATATCTGGCAAGCAAATCCAGCTCGAGTTCCTGTGCTTTCTCCGTGGGTGCACGACGGTGCAGGTCCGCGACCGGTTCTGCACCGCCGCTAATACGGGTACCGGCATGGGCACCCGGCAGAAAGTCGGACGACCACACCTGCGCGCCTGCATACGGAAGAAACGGTGCCAAGACGACAAACGAAGGAAGGTTCCGGTTCTCGGTTCCCATCCCGTAGCTGACCCAGCTTCCGATGCTCGGGCGCTTTACGGTCACCGAACCGGTATGTACGCCCATGGTGGCCTGAAAGTGATCGTTGTGATCGCCAGTCATGCGACCGAATCATGCAGAGATCATCGACGATGCCGCCCATTTGCGGAAACAGGTCGCCTACCTCGACACCGCTCGCGCCGTACCTCGTCCAACCCCACGGCGATCCCATGAATGGGACGTTCTTGTCGCCCTTCTTCCCGTCCGCAGCCGCTTTCGCAAGCGCCGGTTTCGGATCGAACGAATCGACGTGAGACACGCCCGCCCGTCATGAACAGAAAGATGACGCGCTTCGCCTTACCTGGAAAGTGCGGCGCTTCGGGGCGCGAGCGGATCGTCCGTCTCGGCTAAGCAGCTCTGACAGCATCGCCGGAAACAATGCCGATCCGGCGAATAACGAATGAATAAGTCTGTCTTCGATTCCAGTTCATCTCGTTAATCCACGTAAAAGAATTCGTTGCTGCTGAGCAGCACGCGCATCAGTCCCGTCCAGGACGAGCGCGACCGCTCGTCCGCCGCCATATCGACACTGCTACCCGATGCCCGGTACTGCTGCAGGAACTGCGTGGCCATTTGCGCTTCCGCCGCCGTAGGAACGCGCCCATAGAGCAACCGGTAGGCCAATCGAATCCGCGCAGCGGCAGTCTCCTCCGCCACCGCGACTCGAGCCGCCAGCGCGACGCACTGCGCCTCAACGAACGAGTTGTTCATCATGTACAGCGCCTGAAGCGCGGTATTGTTGTTGACGCGCGCGGGAGTCGCACTGTTCGCATCCGCGCCGTCGAACAGATCGAGATATGGATTGGGGCGGAAGCGCTGTTGCAAGAGATAGACGCTTCGCTTGTTGCTTCGCGAACTTTTCGAAATCGGCCACGAATGGATTGTGCTGCGTAAACACGTAACCGGCGCGTGGTGCAAACGGGTGCGGTCCGCCGGGTGTCGGATCGAGTTGGCCGCTGACCTGCAGCATCGAATCGCGCAGCTCTTCCGCCGACAATCGGCGGCGGTCGAAGCGCCAGTAATACTCATTCTTCGCATCCTTCACCGCGTTCGCCTCGTTGTCGCCGGACGCCGTCGCGTAGGCTCGTGTCAGCACGATTTGCTTGATGCAGCTTCTTCAGACTCCATCCGCTTTCCATGAACCGCGATGGCAGGTAATCCAGCAGTTCGGGATGCGTGGGCGTCTCGCCACGCTTGCCGAAATCGTTCGGCGTGTTCACCAGCCCGCGGCCGAAATGCCACAGCCAGACGCGATTCACCATCACCCGAGCTGTCAGCGGATTCTTCGGATCGGTGATCCAGCCGCGCGAGCAGGTCGCGGCCGCTCCCCTTGTGATCCTTCGGAACCTTCTGCCCACCGAGGATCTGAAGGAAGCCACGCTGCACCTCTGGACCGAGCGTCTTCGGATCGCCTTTCACCATCACGCGCAGCGTTGACCGGCTCGGTGTCGCGCACGGCGTAGATCATCGGGATGTCGGGCCAGTTCTGGCGGATCCGGGCCAGCTCAGCAGAGGCTTCGAGGTATTTCAGCCGCTGCTCGACGGGGCCTTCTCGTCCTTGCCCTTTCCTTTCTTCACGACGCGGATAGGCGTCCACCATGCGAGCCTGCTGCTTGTCGATCCGCTCCTGATCGGCTGCCTTGGCGGCCGCAAACCGTCGAGATATTGATGGTGCTCCAGGCCGGCCCAGGGATACTTCGTGCTCTTGAAAATCCCGGAAAGCGCGTAGTAGTCCTTTGTCGGGATCGGGTCGAACTTGTGATCGTGGCAACGGGCGCAACCCGTCGAGAGGCCAAGCACTGCTTTGCCAAGATTCTCGATCGTGTCGTCGATCGTGAGATAGAACTCGCCGTCGGTCTGACCGAATCGGCGCGATGCTCGCAATGTAGCCCGTCGCGGCGAGCTTCTCGGCGCGATCCTCATCGTCCTTGTGCGGCAGAGATCGCCCGCGATCTGTTCGCGCAGGAACTCGTCGAACGGCTTGTCCTGCTGTACGGACCGGATCACGTAATTGCGATACCGGTACATCTCAGGGATCGGGTAATCCGACGCATCGCCCGCTGTGTCGGCATAACGCACGACATCCAGCCAGTGACGTCCCCAGTGTTCGCCATAGCGGGGGGAAGCGAGCAACCGGTCGACTACCTTTTCGAGCGCCTGGGCGAGAGCTATCCGCAATAAATGCATCCACTTCCTCGGGCGTCGGAGGCATGCCGGTAAGATCATACGTAACACGGCGAAGCAGACGTGCGCTTGCTCGCGCGAGCCAGCGGCGGCAAACCCTTCTCGTCGAGTTTGGCCTTTATGAATCGATCGACGCGGTGTGGCTCCACTCGCGCATCGGCGATTTCGGGCGGCTGAGGATCTCGAACGGGCTGATAAGCCCAGTGCTTCTTCTCGGCATTCCAGTCGTACGCGGGCTTCTCCACGACCGGCGCGGTTCCGGTGCGGGGATCGGGAGCTCCCATCTTTACCCAGTCGACGAAGGCCTGAACCTGCTCGGCAGGAAGCGGCTTGCCCGGAGGCATCTTCAGGTCCTTGTGCGCCCCCTGAATTGCCTTGATTAGCAGGCTCTCCTCCGGTTTTCCTGGCACGATGGCGGGCACACCGGACTTACCGCCCCGCAACAGTGCCATCTTTGGTGTCTGCGAAGAAGTTACCTTGGGCGATTGCGACCTTTGCGCTATGACACGCATAGCAGCGCGTCGCCAGAACCGGACGGATGTTCCTTTCGAAGAAATCGAGGCCTTCCTCTGCCCAGAGGGTAGGGATAGATACGACGGAAAACACCAATAATGGCAGGCGAACAGCCATAGACCTATGATAATAGCTGTCGCTTTGGTAAATTCTGATCTGAGTGATAGATCGGAAATTGCCGATTCGGATGTATTGCAACTGCAAAATCGAGCGCGTGAAAGGAAGCAGTGGGTCTCGGCGCTCACGCGGTCGTCAGTCCGAGGAGGCGTCCGATGAACGCGGCCTGCCCAGCGATATCGTCCTTTGCTAACCACTCATCTTAGTGTCCTCCGGAAAAAATAGATTCCTTGGAAAGATGGCTGTCCTCCGGAATTCCGTGCGAGTCTAACGACTGCCTGCGTTAACGTGTTACTGACGGCTCCGGCTGCGTAGGAGATCTGTTTGCGTGCCCTGATCGTTGTCGTATTAGCGGTGCTTCGGGATCTGATTCGTTTCTCGAGCGGAGATCATTGCAGAGAATCTGTTCTTACGACGGCAACTCGCCCTGTATCAGGAAAGGAAGACTCGCCGGCGTCGACCACCATCGCCTGCCAAACTCGCACTGGTTGTCTTGAATGGATCACCTTCAGTGCGCTCCAAGCCCAATTGACGCCACCAACGGAAATCTCGGTCTACATCTGATCAAGCTGGTTGAGGCGGGCTACGTTCAGAGGAGAAGCGCTTCGTGGCCGGCGCCCGCAGACCCGGTATCGCCTGACGCGGCCAGGTCGGTCGGCATTTCTGCGCCATGTCGAGGAGCTGCGCGCTATAGCGGAACAGGTCAAGGAATAACCAAGCCGATTTCCCATAACAATCTCGATGCGATGCAACGCACCGTATGTATGGCCCGAATACCCGGTCTGCGCCCTGAATGCGCAAAGCACGCACTGCGTAGGGCGACATCGTGCTATGAGCCGTAGAACACGTGCGGCTGGTTTCGGCGGTAAGAGGGCGTTACACAAACCGCACTTCCGGTAGTAATAATGGTCGCCGCCGTGTTTATGCTGCTGTTCGGTAGTAGTAGTTCAGCATGCCACCCAGACGTTCCCGGCGCTGAACCGCACCCGTGTTTGCGAGGTGTTCCGTTTCCGGTTGAATGAGTCGGTTCTCCAAGCCTTGGTGGTTGCGCTCGCAGTGATAATGGGCGACGAAATTTTGAATAGCCGTCCGCAGCGAAACTCTCACCAAAGAGGATGAGCCGTTCCAGACATGATTCTTTGATGCTGCACACAAATCTCTCCGCGTGGACGTTCAGATTGGGACTCCGCGGTGGCAACTTCACTGATTCGATGCCGGCATCCTTCAGCGTGCTCAGAAACTCGTGTGTGAACAGCGGGTCCCGATCATGAATTAGGTAGCGCTTGCCCAGGAGCAAACCATCTACCGAGTCAGTTAAATTCCGGGCAATCTGGCTCATCCAGAGGCCGTTCGGCGCAGCCGAGATCCCAGCGACCTCCACTCGTCTAGTCGACAGCTCGATGAAGAATAGCACGATGAACCGCTGTAGTCCTTTGGCGGTCCAGACCTCGATGGTGAAGAAGTCGGCCGCCACGATCATTTCCCAGTGTCGCGTCAGAAATTCCTTCCACGTCGTTTTGCGACTTCGCTTCGGTGCCGGCTCGATACCGTGCCGCTCTAGTCTCCCGTCCTGGTTAATTCTTTACAGCGGCGAACCTTGTCGAGGATGACGTCGGCCGAGGCTTTCCAGGCAAACGGAGCAGGTGAGCCGTTCCATTGTGCTAGCCACTTGTAGATCGCCTGCTCCAATTCGTCGGCACTGTGGAAAGTACCTCGACGGATCATTCGTCCCGTGATCAACGCAAAGAACCGTTCAACCTGATTCAGCCACGAACTGCTGGTCGGGGTGAAGTGGAAATGGAAGCGGTTCCGCCGTTTCGGCCTGAGCCAGCGTTGGACCTCTGCACTTTTGTGTGTGCAGTAGTTGTCCATGATCAGGTGCACTTCCTGATCCTCTGGAAGTTGCCGTTCGAGATGGTTTAGGAACCGAATGAACTCGCGGCTGCGGTGACGCTCCTGACACGTGCCGATCACTTTGCCGTTGAGGATGTTGAATGCGGCGAACAGAGTCGTCGTGCCGTGACGCTTGTAATCATGGGTTTGTCTTTCCGGCAACCCAGGACGCAGCGGAAGAATCGGCGCAGTGCGGTCTAGCGCCTGGATTTGGCTCTTCTCATCGACGCACAGCACCAGCGCACGATCCGGAGGGTTCAGGTAAAGGCCTACAATATCGCGGACCTTCTCTTCGAACCGCGGATCGTTGGACAGCTTGAAACGTTCCACTCGGTGCGGTTGCACGTCGTGGCGTTGCCAGACCCGATGCACGATTGATCTGGATACCCGCAGGTGAGCGGCAAGCGTGCGTACACTCCAGTGAGTGCTGCCGTCCCCAGGTCGCGTCTGCAGAGTCGTGTTCAGGATGCGTTGCTCCAGCTCTCCCGTTAAAACCTTCGGGGAACGCCTACGCCTGCGAATTCCAGTGACGGCGGCGAGTCCGTCTTTCGTAAACGCGGCGCGTAACGCCAGCACAGTCGGACGAGAGATCTTCAGTTGGTCTGCAATACCTGCATTGGCTACACCCTGATGCGCGAGCAACAAAATCTTGCACCGGAGCGCCATCTTCTGGGATGAGTTGCCGTTTCGAACTAACAGTTCGAGTTCCCGCCTCTGGTCCTCGGTCACCGCCAGCCGAGCAGCTGCACTGGGCATGACTCAGTGTAGAGCAGCCAGGCTTAATTGTAAACTCTTATTCGAGACAGGACACTAGAATATCCGCGAACGTGCTGCGAGCGAGTTTGTGTCCCAGGTTTGACAATGCGCCCTGAATCCGGCGGTATCCCCAATCGCGATTCTGTTCCGCCATCTCAACGACAATTTGCTCGATCTCGGCGGCCGTGCGAGACCGGCCGGGGCCGCGCTTTCCACTGCCATCGTATTTCTGAGCGATCAGCCGCTGGTGCCACCGCAACATTGTCTCCGGCGTCACGATCGTGGCCACCTCAGCCAGAAGCTTTCGTCCGAGTCCTTTGCTTTGACTGCCAACCGACGCCGCTGATCGTCTGTAAGCCGCAACCGGCGTTCTCCAAGTTGTTCGCGAAGCACCCGGTTCTCTTCGCGAAGATACTCGATCATCTGTAACTGGCGTTGATTCATCCATCCAGCAAGCGCGATGAGCAAAAACCGAAACGGATCTACTATAAGGACTGTCGGCATTTCGTCAGATCATTATCCTCGGCTCGGTGAACTGCCTCGATCGCGTGCATTCAACAAGATCCGGTTATCGGACCATACGGTATAGATGCACAGACCGAATACCCAAACCCGATTCTTAACAGTGCCGGTCCAAAGCGGCTTAGCAGGCTGCTGAAAAGCGCCAATGGGAGCCTAAGCTATTGATTCTATGTTCGCCAAACGCCGCCCGAGTTAGCTTTTCAGCAGCCTGTTAGGTTAGACACTTTGCCGCGCGTCTGCGTTCGTGTAAACAAGCTGAGCGCCTATCCCTTTTCGTCGAGCTCCGGTGCCGTCTCGTCTAGCCCACGAACAGAGCCGCTTACGCTCACGCCGAAATGATCGGACGGCCAAATGCCTTCCACTGGGCTGGTTCCAACCAAGCCGCATGTCAAGATTTCCAGATCAGCAGACTGTCGCGGATATCCGATGAACACATAATCGATGCGCGAGTCGGGCAGTTGTGGAGTCCTGGCTACATAGGGATTTTGACGGCTCCACGTCGCTCCCGCATCCGCCCGCGCCAACCGCCAGGCGTCTCGCATTCCGAAGCCGGGCTGTGGCGGTTTGCTGCGCCCCACGATGGTTCGGATCTCGTCGGCGTCTGGCTCGCAATTAAAATCGCCGGCGAGAATCGGGGGAAGACCTTGCGATGGATGCCGACTCATGAATGCTGCAATCTGAGCCACCTGCACGACGCGAATAGCCGAATCGGTAAGGCCTGAGTTCAGATGGGTCGTGAAGACAGGCAGGAGACCGAATGGCGTGGCGGTCTCAGCGAAGGCGATCAATCGGCCCTCGTCTTCATGGTTGCCCGGGATCAGCGCTTCGGACTCCAAGCGAGCGAGGGGCCACCTCGAGAGAATTGCATTGCCAACGCCAATGCCGGGGCAGACAAGCTGGCGCTGGTAGAAAGCAGGGTTCGTAGTTGGAAAGAACGCGCAGTGCAGTCCTAACTGATTGGCGATGAACTGTGCCAAATTATTGTCCGAATCGCTCCAGACCTCCTGGAGACAGCAAACATCCGGCTCGGCGTGCCGCAGCACATTAAGTATGGCGTTCTGCCGCTCCTGCCAGGGACCGTGCCGCCACCAAACATTCCACGTAAGTATGTGGAGATTCATCGTCTAGTCAGCCCAGCCCCGTCACGAAGCCTTCCCGCCAAGTACGATAGCCGGGCTTCCATATCAACTCGCGTTTTACCTTTTCGTTGGAGGCCCCTCGATTTTGAGTCATCAACGTGACCGCATGCTGACCTATCAGCATCCGGGCCAACCAGGCCGGCACACGTCGCGGCGCCGGTGCTCCTACCGCCGCGGCTAGGGCCGGCAGCCATTCCGCAACCGCGGCTGGTTCGTCATCCGTTACGTTGTAGACACCTGGTGCCCCACGCTCCACCGCTGCCACGGTAGCGGACGCTGCGTCGGCGATGTGAATGAATGACCATACTCCTTGGCCGTTGCCGACGAGCGGGAACTTACGTCGACGGACGTCCTCGACATGGGTGCCGTTCCGGGCGAGAGAAGTTTCAGGGCCATAGAATGCGCCGTAGCGCAAGATCATGCCTTCAACGCCGCGTTCGCCACCCACCGTTTGCTCCAGATACTGAATCGCCTTCAGGGTACGCCGGAACTCGGCTGGAGGGGCGGGATCGAAAGGATCTTCTTCTGTTTTTATCCGACCACCCTCTCGGGCGTACGTCCAGCCTGCAAAGCTCTGCGCGATCATCCGCCGAACACCGGCCCTTAGGGCGGCCGCCACCGCATTGTCCGTCCCCTCCGTGCGCAATCGGTTCGTCGATTGAAACTCACGATCGAAGTGCCGCATGTCCAGACGCGATGGGATTGCTGTCAGTTGATGGATGAGAACCTCCGGTTGCGCCCTTTGAACCGCCTCAATCAGAGCTTCTCGGTCGAGCGCGTCCAAAACGGCGGCCTGAGCCCCTTGTTCGGTCAGTTTATTCGCCTTCGCAGGTGACCGGGTGGTGCCGGTCACCGTATGACGTTGGCTTATGAGCTGTGGAACGAGCTGCGTTCCAAGCGCACCCGTTGCGCCCAGTAAGAAAACACGCATTGCTCCTCAGTTTCCCGCCGAAGAATTCGCTAATCGCACTGCTGCCCTAAGGTCGCCAGAAACCGATTCGTACCAGCTTCGTCGAAGTAAAACATCTGGGCACGCGACAGCTTCCCCTCGCGGATTTCGTAAACGCCAAGGACTTGAGTTTCGAAATGTTCGCCACGGTTGTTGACACCCCGCTGGCAATACAGGACCACAACCTCGTTCCGATCATTCGCTGCGATCACTTGCGGGTTCATGCGTCGTTCTGTCGCCGTTGGCTGTAATGGATCCCAGATATCCGCCCATGAAGGGTCGGGTTGCCGCAATCCGCGCGCGGTGCCCCCGTAGGGAAGCGATGGAGGCCAGCAGAGTTCCACATCGGGCTGCACAAGTTGAAGGAATGGTTGCATGTTCCGATCGTTCGGCTCGCGCTCTTCGATAGCGCGGAAGATGTTGAGCACTGCCTCTATGTTGCTGTCGGTCGTATTCATTGGGTTTACCTCATCCTCGCCGAGGTGGGAATTTGAAAGCACTAAATCCCACGTGGGAAAGGCTCAACTGAGATTCTCAACCCTGGAGTACAGTCCAGAGTCAAGCACACTGGTGTTATGAGCACTAAAAGTTTGTCGATTGGCGCGATTGCGCATGCAGCACACGTCAGCGTTGATGCGGTTCGGTACTACGAGCGCACCGGCCTGATTCCGCGAGCACCGAGGCGCCCCTCAGGATACCGGACGTTCTCACCGGTGGTAGTGGATCGCATTCGCCTGGTGAAATCTTTGCAGCGCGTCGGGCTCACTCTGGCTAATATCCGAGATCTCTTGCAGGTAATCGATTCCGGAGAGCGTGCGTGGGAAAGTCTCCGTCCCAACCTCTTATCGGTGCTCGAGCGCTCAAATGAGCAGTTGATCGAACTTCAGAAAGTTCAGCAAAGGCTACGGAGAATGCTGCGGTATTGTGATGAGGGTTTCGTTGCGAAGTTCGTGCCGAGGGCTGATAGGGTAAGTCGATGCCAATCACGCCGGCCAATCCATTTAAAGGACGTCAGTACTCGGGTGAGGTGATCCTGTTGGCCGGACGTTGGTATTTGCGTTATCCGCTGGCGTACGAGCACGTGGCCGAGATGCTGGCGGAACGAGGTCTGGAAGTGGATGCCAGCTGCATTTGGCGGTGGGTCCAGGCGTATGCGCCAGAGATCAACAAGCGCTGCCGCCCGCATCTGAGGCGGACGAATAAGTCCTACCGGATAGACGAGACCTATATAAAGGTTAAGGGTAAAGATCGATACTTGTACCGCGCGGTTGACTCCACCGGCCAAACGATTGACTTCCTGCTGACAGCCAAGCGTGACACGGCCGCAGCCAAACGCTTCCTGCTTCAAGCTATAGAAGCATCTGGGAATCCAATGCCGCGGGTCATAAACGTCGACAAGAATCCCGCATATCCGGCAGCAATCGAAGCGTTGGTGGTTGAAGGGAGGCTGCCACCTCGCGTTCGGTTACGCCAATGCAAGTACTTAAACAATGTGATCGAGCAGGATCACCGAACCGTGAAGAAACGCGCTTGGCTCGCCAAAGGCTACGGCTCGTTTCAAGGCGCATGGCGGACGTTGCAGGGCATCGAAGCAGTCCAGATGATTCGGAAAGGAAGAGTGAGATGGCTGGCCAAAGCCGATGCCGTCGGTCAAGCGCTCTTTATCGCCGAATTGTTCGGTATCCCCGCGTAACGCAGGTTCACTCGTGATCGACTCTGCACGGCCGCAGTGCTGCCTTACTGCAACTTCGCAACGAAACCTTCCGATCTGTCACCGGTTTTTGATCACATCGCGTCGGAATCATTATCGACATCACTTCGGAATCGTTATCGACATCAGCGGAATCGCTATCGCCATCGCCCGGAATCCACACCGGCGGCCGTGCTTCCAAAACGTCGGCTGACAGCTTTGCAACTGCTCTTACAGTGAGATCATCAGATCATCTGTGCACACGCTGATTGCCATGTAAAAGCTCACTGGCGATTGGATCTGCTGTCTTCAATCGTATCTTCCGTTGTTCATTGTCCATTCGTCTCCACCTCTCAGCCCGGCTTTGTCCAGGGCACCGGCTTCGCTTGAACCGCGCGCCCGGCTCTCGCCTATGTTCTGCTTTGTCGGTCCCTCCAGCAGGTTTCTGAACTTACCAGAAACCAAAACGCCGGCACCTCCAACAATGCACTCCGGCTCGTTTGGGAGCTTGGCCGCTCGCTTTTCGGTTGCCCCCGGAACGAACGGGCAGCAGAAATGGAGAACTTACATGTACACATTGAACCAACTCACGATCATCGGTTTCACAGGCAGTGATGCCGACGTTCACTACACGCAGAGTGGCACGCTCGTGACCACGCTTTCGGTTGCGACGAAAGAATCCTGGAAGGACGCCGACGGAAACTGGCACAGTCGCACAGACTGGCATCGAGTCGTCTCGTTCTCGCAGCTTGCCGAATACTCGCGAACGCTGCCGAAGGGATCGTACGTAATGGTACAAGGCGCGGTCCGCACTCGCGAGTACGAACGAGATGGCGCAAAGCATCGCATCGTCGAAGTTCGCGCCGATACTATCGGCAAGCTGGATCGTGCCGAACGACGCCCTGACACTGAAGGCAACACTGAGGAGATTGATAGGTAACCGCAAAAGCGGGTCCGGCTCCGTCGCGGCCGGGCCCGCTGTGTTTTGTTGACATTCAGGTCTTTGTGGTTTCGGGATTGGTGCCACCTTGCTCTAACCTCGATTGTCGAAGTCAACTTCCTTCAAATTGCACACCTTATTGTTTCTATGTCGCGGGAGATGGGGTTCAAACGCATCTACGTCCGAGCTTGACTCTGATATCGGCGTCAAACGATACTAGAGCCTGCATGCAAGCTAGCCTGCGCAACCCGAGCGTTGACTACAAGCGTGCAAAATGTCACCAAATCTGTCACCAATTTGATGGGGAACCCAGGGGAATCCGGGGCAACTGTCACCAATTCTGTGACCAAACTGAGGGGAATCCAGGGGAATGAAATCAATACTTTTGGGGAACTCAGGGGGCAGGACGGGAACTGAGGGCAAGGTTTTGATTGGGCTC
>CAWJQP010000041.1:0-305568 GCA_963844855.1 Bryobacteraceae bacterium | reverse complement strand
GCCATGCTCGCACGTGATAAACTTCGTCCGACAATGGGTCGGGAACTCGCGATGGAAGTTCGAGACGGCAAGTACCCAGACGAGAAGATCATCGTCCTTAATGGAGTTCTCACTGCCGAAACGACGCACGGTTTTGATGATGCCGTGCGGCAAAGCGAAGCTGGCACGCTTCTGCTCGATATGACGGCTGTCCGGTATATCGATTCCACCGGTTTGGGCGCCATCATCGGCGCCTACGTATCATTTGAACGAAGGCTCCAGCGTCTGCTGTTAGCTGGCCTGAACGATCGAATTTGGGACCTGTTCCGGATGTGCAAAGTCTCGGACGTGTTTACCAGATACGCCACCGTAGCCGAAGCAGAGAAGGCATTAACGCAAAGTCGGAGCCTAGGCACAGGCTGATTGTTTCAACCCGCTGCCGCCGGGCGCAGCTTTACTGCAACAGGCGAATCTCGTCTTCGAGTTCGTAAATGCGATCTTCGACCGCCTTGGTAGGCTTGCCAACCGCTTTCAACTCCTCCAGTTTCTTCTTCTGCTTGTCGAGTTGCCTGGTCAACGAGGCAGCCTTGGCTGTGTCAACGGGACTCGGCACAGCGGCAGCAACGGTCGTCGAAGACGCAGCCGGAGGTTTTGGCTTCTTCAGCGCCGACGACTTCGTTGGCAGGCTTATCTTCTCGCCGAAATCTTCCAGCAACTCCCGTTGCACTTGCAGCAACTCCGCAGCCAGCGCGTTGAAACGCGCGACCAACTCTTTCTTAGCCTGATTCTTTAGTTTCAGGTACTGGCTCTTTGCTTCCCGATACTGGTCGATCGTTGTAGACGTTGGATTGACGTTTGCCATCTCTCACCCATCGGCCCCTACGGTGACTGGGCCAAAATCCAGCATAAACGTCGACGACGAAGTTGTCGTGATTATATTGATTGCTGTGGCGATTCGCTGGATCGTGATCGGCGTGGGAGACATTACAACAAAGCGAGTGCTACCGGCAATCCTAGCCGAGCCCCGCAGCAACTTGGCAGGCATCGTCACACGAAATCCGGCGAAGGCGGAGCCTTACGGTGTGCCGTGCTGGACCTCTCTGGACGCCGCGCTGGCTGAACAGGAATGCGACGCGGTGTATGTGGCCAGCCCCGTGTTCCTTCATGCGCCACAGACGATCGCCAGCCTCCGCGCAGGGCGGAATGTCCTCTGCGAGAAGCCAATGGCCATGAACTACGACGAGGCGCTTTCAATGCAGCGCGCAGCCAACCAGACCGGCCGGATCCTGGGGATCGCGTACTATCGCCGCATGTATCCGCAAGTCCTTCGCGCGCTGGAGTTGATCCGTCAAAAAGCGATCGGTGAACCGGTGTTTGCCGAGGCTACCTCGCACTACTGGTTTTGCCCCGGTCCTGAAGATGAGCGGAGCTGGTTCGTCAATCCCGCGATGGCCGGCCATGGACCGTTGTACGACATCGCCTCCCATCGCATTGACCTGATGAACTACCTGTTCGGCAATCCTTTACGGGCCACGGCACATATTTCCAATGCCGTTCATCAGTACGCCGTGGAGGACAACGCGACCGTAATGGTCGAGTATGATTCCGGCGTTCGGGGAGTCATCGATGTTCGCTGGCATTCGCGCGTATTGCGGGACGAATTCCGGATCCGAGGTACAGATGGCGAGATTGATATGACCCCCCTGAACTCAGGCGTCCTGATTTATCCAGGCGGAAGGGAGGAATTGCCGCCGCATAAGAACCTGCATTATCCGTGTGTAGCGAATTTCGTGTCAGCCGTGCTGGAAGGCAAGGAACCGCACTCTTCCGGAGCAACCGCGCTCGCTACTGCATGGGTGACGGACGAGGCGATTCGCGGATCGAGCGGAGCACACCTGTAACTCGTCGGCCCCACGAAACCGCTTTACAGTGGGACAATCCGTTACTTCCTGGTCACACACCCAGGCTGTCGTGATGCCTGCGAACGGTTGATAGCTCCGCTCCAACCGACCCGTATCCTGAAAGGGCTCCGCCATGGCCAACTTAGATCTAATCCTTACGCTCACCGCAGGTCTCACGGCCGCTTTAGTATTCGGGTTCCTGGCGCTTCGCTTTCAGCTACCATCCATCGTTGGATACCTGCTTGCCGGACTTTTGATCGGCCCCTACACCCCTGGCTACATCGCGAACCATGAGATCGCGCAGCAGCTCGCCGAGATCGGCGTCATCCTGCTAATGTTCGGCGTCGGGCTACATTTCCATCTGAAGGACCTACTGGCTGTCCGGCGCGTCGCGCTGACGGGCGCATTCTGCGAAATCACAATCGTGGCGAGCATTGGTATAGCGGCCGGACGCAGCTTTGGCTTTCCTTGGCCCGGGGCCATCCTCTTCGGCATCAGCCTCTCGGTTGCGAGCACCGTAGTTCTGACCCGCGTTCTCGCCGACAACCGCGATCTGCAGAGTCAAGCCGGCCGCATTGCCGTAGGTTGGCTGATTGTGGAGGACATCTTCACAGTGTTTGCTCTCGTCGTCCTACCTACTGTCTTTGGCGCTCGCGCAGAAGGCAGCTTGCCCGTCGCGCTGTTATGGGCAGCCGTAAAACTGGTCGCTTTGACTGGACTAACACTTGGCGCCGGCGGGCGACTCATCCCGCGCTTGCTTTCGAGCGTGGCGGGAACGCAGTCCCGCGAATTGTTTACGCTCACGGTGCTTGTCATTGCCTTAGGTATATCGGTGGGCGCCAGTCTTGCCTTCGGCGTTTCAATGGCGCTCGGCGCCTTTCTCGCCGGCGTAGTTGTGGGCCAGTCCGAGTTCAGCTACCGCGCTGCATCCGAGGCGCTGCCGATGCGCGACGCCTTCGCCGTGCTGTTCTTTGTCTCAGTCGGTATGCTCTTCAACCCGGAACACCTTTTCCGGGATCCCTTGCAGGTCTTAATAACGGCGGTGATCGTACTGTTGTTAAAGCCCGTAGTCGCCTTCCTTATCGTCCTAATGACGGGCTCCGGGGGGCATATTGCCGTGCGAGTAGCCATGTCATTGGCGCAGATCGGCGAGTTCTCTTTCATTCTTGCTACGCTCGGCAATCAGCTACAAATCCTGCCGGAGGGAGCAAGCGATTCTCTCATTGCCGCAGCCATTGCGTCCATCACGATCAACGCTCTGCTGTACCGCATAACGCCTATCCTTGAGAGCGGCCTCACGCGTATCAGGTTCATGCGTCACATGATGACTCCTCGAAGGCGTCTTTTTGAAGATGAAAAGCGACCGCCGACAGGTCCGGGAGCCGTGGTTGTTGGCTATGGGCCTGTAGGGCAGACAGTCTGCCGATTGTTGCGGCAGCAGGGCATCGCGCCAACCGTCATTGAACTGAACATCAAAACCGTTCGCAGTCTAAACCAGGAGGGCATCCGCGCTATCTACGGCGACGCGACGCGCCCGGATATCCTCCGCGAAGCAGGAGTGCCTACGGCCATCGGCCTCGTCTTGACGCCTCCTGCTCCCCCAGAAACGGCCGAGCTGATTGGCTTGGCTCGTCGGATGAACCCGGAGATCCGTGTCCTGGTCCGCTGCGCATTCCTGTCGCAGGTGACGGCGATGCGAAGCGCCGGAGCGGACCTGATCTTCTCGGGAGAGGCGGAAGTCGCGATGGCGATGACGGAATATATGCTGAAGCAACGAGGGGCCACACCCGAGCAGATGGACACCGAACGGCGGCGTATCCGCCGAGAACTGTATGGCTTACCGCCGAAGCGAGTCGTTCACACGTCGAATTAGGCTATTACCCAGGACTTAAACTGACTTGTGAGTTCGGTCCACAATGCGGGATTGTATGTTCTGCCTGGTCCGCTACAGCGATCCTACACTCTGGCTAGGTGAGGTGTTTTCGGGTTACGCTTAAACCATGGAAGGCCTGCACGGACCAACGCCAACCTCGGCTGAACAACTCGCCGCGCAGCTCGAGCATCCGAATGCTAGCGCGATCTGGAATCGCGCTCTTGAGGTCTTTGGTGAAGAAGCCAAAGCTCGTAGCTGGATGAAGACACCTCGTGACGTGTTTGACGGCCGGACTCCGGAAGACCTTGTTGAAAGCGGCGACACCGCCGAACAAAGGCGTGTACTCGAGGTTCTCCTTCGTATCGACTACGGCGTTTTCTCCTGAGTTCAGTGACAATCTATCGGATGCACCGCTCCGCGCGGGCGGCTGGAGACTACACCGGAGCGATGTTGGCCGGCGGACGGTGGAACTCCATAGGCATTCCGATGCTCTACACAGCGGGACATCTGTCGCTCGCGTGTTTGGAAGTGCTCGTTCACCTGGATAAAGGACAGTTGCCACGCAACTATGTTTGGTCGAAGGCCGAGTTACCGGACACTCCCGAAACATTGGACGTCAGCACTTTGAATAGCATCGGAGCAGAATTCATCGAATGGAGAATTGAGTCATGGGGTTGTCGCGTAGGAAGTTCACCAAGGAGTTCAAGTTGGCAGCCGTCCGGCGGCTGGAACAAGGGATTTCGATGGCGGAGGCGTCGCGTGCGTTGGAGGTGAGCGCAAATGTACTGCAGCGCTGGCGCCGCGAGTTTCGGCAGGGACCGGGCAATGCGTTCCCCGGCAACGGGAAGGACCGTTGGTCGGAAGGGCGTGTTGCCGAGTTAGAGCGCAAGGTTGGTCAACAGGCGCTAGAGATCGATTTTTTGAAGGAGTGCTTGCAGCGCATCGAGGAACAGCGGATGCTGCAGGCGTTGACTGGAAATCCGCCGTCTACCGGAAGGTCAAAGAAGAAGTGAGGGTCAACAGGGGATTGACCATCAAGCGCATGCTGGAACTGGGCCGAGTCAGCCAGTCTGGCTTCTACCGCTTCGATGAAGATGCCAAGCCTGCTCTTCGTACAGACTTGGACTTACGGGACGCCATCCAGCGGATTGCTTTGGAGTGGCCCAGTTATGGCCGGCCGCGGATCACGGCTGAGCTTCGCCGTCGCGGCTGGAGCGTGAATGCCAAGCGCGTGTACCGGATCCTGCGAGAGGACAATCTGTTGTGCGTGCGGAAGCGGAAGTTCGTGGTGACGACCAACTCCAACCACGGACGCAAGATTTATCCGAACCTGGCTCCCGAGATGGTGCTGACCAACGTTGACCAGCTCTGGCGGGCCGATATCACGTACATCCGGCTGCAGGACGAATTCGTATATTTGGCGGTGATCCTGGACGCCTACTCACGCCGGGTGATTGGTTGGGCACTGGATCGCACGTTAGAGGATGAACTGACTTTAGCGGCAGTGCAGATGGCTATCGCACGCCGGGTAATCCATCCGGGTCTGGTTCATCACTCCGATCGTGGTTCGCAGTATGCCAGCAACGACTACACGGATCTGCTAAAAGATCACGGCATCGACATTAGCATGTCGCGGAGAGCGAATCCTGCCAAGCGACTGGTAGCGCCTGGATACAGGATGGTAAGCACCTAAGTACTCGAGTGCCCTCTGTGGTGATCCCAGAAGAGTTCAACGTGCTACTCAACCCGAGTCACACCGCCTACGTCGCGTTAGTTTGGACCGAACCACGTCCGTTCTACTTCGATCCCCGATTGTTCGTCGCGGAGCCATACACCTTGTAGTCCGGCCGCCAACTCAAATATCGGCTCTGTTTGTGCGGCAGCCTGAACACAGGGCCGAGCAATGTAACCGGCACGGCAAAATGCAGGAGGGTGGCTTTGTCATGTCGCTCTGGTCGTGAAGCGCTATGCCGAAGCCGTTGGGCTCAACGCGGAGTTGTACGCCGGGCATACCCTACGAGGGCCTCGCCCCCGCGAGACGCGGTGCGATTCCCGCATATCGCCTCGCTATTCGGCTGCAACCGCAATGCGCTGGGGGCCAGCGAGTTCAGGAACGTTGAACATCTGTGCGACAGCGGGACGCAATTGCTCAGCAGTCGCGTTGTAGGATTGGAGCAGTTCCACCAGAGGGGCACTTACGACAGTTCGGAATGGACGCTGGGCAGGCGTCATCTCAACAAGTCGAACGAAGACTTGAGTGACTTCTTCAGGCCCTGGCGCATCGGCGGCGGCAAGTGCGGTTTGGAAAACGCCCAGAACACGCTCAGCATACTCTCCCGCTCTGCCGTAGTCGAGCAAACGTTCTGCGTCGGCCGGTTGCATTAGGCGGTCAAAAATGGGTGTGCGATAGATCCCCGGCTCCACCAAAACCGACTCAATGCCGAATGGCTGTAACTCGAACCTATAGGCGTCCGCAAGCGCTTCCAACGCGAACTTGCTTGCGCAGTAGGCGCCCAAGCCGGGAACAACAACCCTTCCAGCCGCCGAGCTGACGTGAATCAGCAATCCGCTTCGTTGCTTCCGCATCGAGGGAAGAACGGCACGATTCACGCGAACAACCCCATAGAGGTTGACATCGAAGATTTGCTGGAACTGCTCAGGCGTATATGCTTCTGTGACGCCGAGGCCCGCAAAGCCTGCATTATTAATCACAACGTCAAGCCGACCCGCCTGCTCCAGCGCCCGCAGAACCGTATTCTGCACGGACGTTTCGTCGGTGACATCCAGTTCCAGCACGTGCAGAGGCAGGTTTTCGCTACTCGCAAGCCGCTGGAGTGATTCGCAATGTTCGGAATTATGTCCGTTCACGTCCCGCATGGTTGCGAATACGTGATGGCCACGCCGCGCAAGTGTTTCAGCCGCATCCCTCCCAAAGCCTGTGCTCGCCCCGGTTATCAGTACTACACTGCTCATGTATTCTCCTCGACGGTCATCAGGGCTACAAGTGTACACGTAACGGCCGCATCAGAATACAAGAGTTTCTATCTTTCGGCGCCGGGTCGGTATACACAGTGTTACCGGAGACAGATTTGTTGCCAGCCAGTGACTCCTATAACGCGGCGGGAAACTTCAGACAGCCTTAACACAAGCATCTCGCAAGTGATGATGCTATGATCCTTACGATCACGCACGTACGTCAGTGTTGATTCTATGAACAACCGTGATCCGGGAGTTTAGCCGATGGCGTCTACGGGCGATGTTCTCAATCACCACCTGAAATGCTTCGGTGAAGGCAACCTTGAAAGCATTCTGTCCGATTACTCATCAGATGCTGTATTGTTTGTGCCTGCCGGTGCGCTGAAGGGCCCCGACGCGATGAAACCCGTTTTCCAGGCGCTCTTTTCGGAATTCGCGAAGCCCGGGGCGTCGTTCGCAATGCACCAGCAGTGCGTCGATGGTGACTACGCGTATGTTCTCTGGAGCGCCGAGACAGCAGACAATGTTTATGAAGCCGCGACCGATACGTTTGTTGTACGGAACGGAAAGATCGTTGCGCAGTCGTTCGCTGCAAAGATCACGCCAAAGAGCTAACCCGCCAACTCTGGACACGCGACACGCCACAACGCGCCAACGCCCATGCGTGCTTAACCCCAAGCAGTGCCACTTAGCGTACTTTCACCGCCCAACAGGGTAGCGGTCGCTACGGCGGACCTCATGTATTTGCATGAGGTGTCTCTCTGTATGAGCAGACATACGCAAGAGCCATTGGTAAGCATCACTGAACTTCATGTTCGGGAATTCCGGCATAGGCGCTTGTGCAAAGTGGCCCCGTAGGTCGTCCTTCGTCACCTTAATGTATTCAAGTGTGGTAGCCCGCACATTGAGAAAATGATCAAGAGCCGAACGTGGTTCGACGATCGACGCGCGCGGAGAAATTTCTTGGATCGGCGGGCGACGATCAACAGGTACGGCTACAGCTGGCGTTCGGTCGGTCATCCATCGGAGGATAAAAGCGTCCTCCACCATTGACATTCGCCGAGGCTGCTCGATCACCGCCTTTCTGTCCTTCGCTGTTGATGGAAATGCTCCAAGCAAGGGCGCGGTGGATGTAAGTAGACGCTCCCGAACAAGCCGAAGCACATACTCCTCGGTCCGCGCCAAGTGATCAATACACTGTGCGATAGACCAACTGCCCGGCCGTGGCTGGTACACCCACTGCTCACTTGTCAGCCCCCGGGTCGTGTCCTGCACGAATTCGCGGGTCATTTGTAGGTGAGAAACGAGGTAAGCTCGATCCGCATCGGAAATAGTCTCGGATGCAGCGGCGCGTACGATGAGAACGAATAGGCTGAGCGTACGGTACACCGGTCCATTATTGCCGAAATACCCTCCGCACGATAGAGCTGTGGGCGCGCCGCTGGACTGGTGAACGTGTGAGCGTTACCTTGGGGTGGTAACCGACTCCGACGTCAAACGTGACCGGAGTAGACGAGCCGCGTCGTCAATTGCAGTAAGCCCTTGCGGAATCACGCCACCCAGTTGCCAGAAGCCATGCACCATCCCCGGATACACTCGCGTTTCTACCGGCACGCCTGCCTGTCGCAACCGGTCCGCGTACCGTAGTCCTTCGTCACGAAGCGGATCGGCTTCGGGCAGAATGATCAACGCTTCTGGAAGGCTTGTAAGATTACTCGACCTCAGTGGTGATACATACGGCAAGTCCAATTCATCCGGGTGGCTCACGTAATGGCAGTGGAACCAGGTGATATCGGTTCGCGTCAACACGCCCCAGGTCGAACCAAATTGCCGATATGAATCGGTCTCGTAATCGTGGTCCAGCACCGGGTAAACCATGACCTGCAAACGGATTGCCGGACCACTTTCGTCTCGGGAGCGCATCGACACCACTGTGGCCAAGGTCCCTCCGGCGCTGTCTCCCATCACCGCTAGCCGCTGACCATCGAACCCGTACTGCTCGCCATTGCGGCTCGCCCATTTCACCGCAGTATAAGCGTCATCAACGGCCGCAGGATACTTGTGCTCTGGCGCCAAGCGATAGTTCACGGACAATATGGCGCAACCTGATCGGTTTGCGAGAGCACGCACGGGGGTGTCAATGTCATCGTAAGTGCCAAGCGCCCAGCCGCCGGCGTGAAAGTAGACGACTACGGGGAATGGGCGGTCGCCTTCCGGCAAATATAGGCGGGCTGGAATATCCGGTGTAGCGGGAATGAGAACATCCTCAACATGTCCTACCCGCTCGGGCTCACCGGCCAATGGTCGCATTCCCGACATCATGGAGCGACTCTGCTCGATGGTGAGATACGCCCATCCGGGGAAGCCCTGCGATTTGATCGACGCAAGTAGTGTTTCTACAGCGGGATCCAGGGTTCCGGAGAATTCTGGAGCGGACAGGAGATTGTTCATGTGCATTCCGAGCTATGGGCAGGAACGCATCAGTCTATCAGCTAAACCGGCTCTAGGGTTGAACCAACCTGGTCTTCAGTTCAAACTCAGCCCGATTTCGCGACATCGAACTCGGCGTCGCAACAAACTTGCATGAGGGTGATGATTAGTTGAATGGTTCTCATGCTTTCTGTATGTGAACATGCGGAACAGAGCGGCCCGCCATGGGAAGCGGGCCGCTCTACTACATAACAAGCGCTACTGAATCGTGATCGTTCCGCCTTGTACCCAGTGCGTCAACAATCCCGTATTGTCGAATGCGACGGAATAAACCTTCTTCGCGCCGCCAAAAGAAGAAGGATTGAACGACATAGGTAGAGTCACCGTCACGACACCAGCTGAGCGACTGGAAGCTGCGCCGGCCGTGTTGATCGTACACAGGCCGTTCGACAGAGTGGTTCCCGTGCCCACGGTCACACTGACTGGGGATACAAGATCCGTGCCCGTGGCATTAATCAGGTTAAGCGAGTTGTTGCTCGGGTAATAGACCGCTTGACAGGCAGTCTGACCGTCAACCGCCGCACTGACTCGAAGATGCAGCATGATCAGCGCGGACGCGCCGGAAGAATGCGTCGCCGACATTGTATATGTCGCCGATGAACCAGTAACCGCCGCTGGCGTCAGGCTGACGATCGACGGACCTGGTCGGGTCTGCGGAGCGCCGGGAAGGAACCAGTTCCCCATCTGCGTCATTCCAGTCCAATTTTCATTCACGTCAAGCGCCTGAAGGAATGTCCCAAGCACTGGTCCCATTGCATTTTTGAAGTTCACGTCGAATCGTACCGTCATGGTGTTTCCGTTCACATTTCCGAGAGCGGAGTACACGTTGACGGAGCATTGATTGTTCGTGAGGACGGCTCCCGGAGTCCCAAGCCTGATGCCGGATTCTCCACCAAGCCAGCCTGTGCCTGCGTTATCGATCAATCGCATGCCGTGGCTAATGCGGTTGTATTCCACAAGGCAGGAGCCAGTCGCCGTATAGCGCACAACATTCGGCGTCGGCAGGAACAGCGTGTAACCAAGATAATGTTGCGTTGCACCACCGGCGTGCGTGAATGTGCTGGTAAATGTTCCCGATGCCCCGGATCCATTCGACGGGGTTAATGTTCCAACGCCTACCTGACCTGCCGGCGGAGGAGGCTGTGTAACGCTCCATGTCCCCTTCTGTTCCCAGCCACTATTCAATCCATAGGTTTCATTGACAGCGAGCAAGTAGATGTTCTTGGGTCCTGTGAAGGAAGAAGAGAACGTCACCGGTAGAACCAGAGCGAGCTGCGAAACGGCCATGGTCGGAATGGACGAGGTTGCCGAAGCGCCCGCAGCATTGAGAGTGCATTGACTATTGCTGGTGGTCGTCGCCGCGCCGGGCGCAACCGGGGTGTTCCAGTTCACGCCGCCGTCCTGGATTAGCCGGAAAGTATTGGAGGATGCGGTGTACTCGATAAAGCATGAGCCGGACGCGCCGATGGCTGAATTGATAAGAATGTACGCCCGTTCGATCAATGCGCCGGTGGGTCGAGCAGTGCCATATCGCGCGGTAAATGTTGTTGCATTCCCGCTGCCGGAGGCAGGGACGACATCAATGGTGTAGGGCGCGCTTGACGGCGCTGTTCCAGAGCCTGCCTGTGTGATGGTAAAGGACGCGCCTTCAACCACGATGGAACCTGATCTTTGTGCTCCCCCGTTCGCTTGTATCGTATAGTTCACGGTTCCTGGTCCGGATCCGCTTGTTGTTCCGGAGAGTTGAATAAACGGATCGGTCGTAAATGCTGTCCATTGGCACCCGGACTGCTGTGGCTGGACTGCGAAGCTTCCAGGCTGGCTGGCAGCGCCAAGCGAAACCGACGCCGGAGTTAGCAGGATCGAGCAGTCTGAGAATTTCATGAAGAACGCGTCTTGCGATCCGCTAAAAGCATTGCCGGGAATGGTTGAGATATTCGTCGACAGCGTAAGGCCGGTAATATAAGCGCTGCCCTGGGAATCGACCGCGATGGCGTTGCTGGTATCCGCGCTTGAGCCACCGGCCAGCGTCGAGTAGACAGCCTTGGCGCCATTGGGAGCCAGCTTGATGACGAAGGCATCGAACGCGCCCGGCTCCGATGCTTTGATGGAGCTGACGACCGGGAAATTCGGGGAGACAGTGTGCCCCGTAAGGTACGCATGGCCACTCGAGTTAATGGCGATACCGTAGCCTAGTTCCGAGCTGGATCCGCCAATATAGGTCGCGTAGTCAAGGGATGCGCCAGACGGATTCAACTTTACGGCAAACACGTCGATTGCTCCGGCTAAAGTGGTTTGAAAGGCTCCAGCAGTTACCGGAAAGTTTGTGGAGGACGTGTCACCACCGACAAAGGCGGCGCCTGCGCTATCGACTGCGATACTGCGTCCGGCATCACTCGCCGCGCCTCCTATGTAGGTCCAGTAAACACGCGCGCCGGCGCTGTTTAGCTTGCAAACGAAGGCGTCATCTTCTCCCGCATTTCCGGCTTGGAATCCACCGGATTGAGGAAGATTGGTAGAAGTGCTGCGGCCGGTCACATAGATGTTCTGGTTCGCGTCGACTGCCATCGCAAGAACGTAGTCAAGCAATGAACCACCAACGTATGTGCTGAAAAGAACCTGCTGGCCCGTCGACGTCAGCTTCATGACAAAGCCGTCGGTCTCCCCACTCAATGCCTGTCCGGCAAGAAGGTTCGGCAAATTCGTCGATGTCGTGAATCCGGATATATACATTGCTCCGGTTCCGTCTACAGCGACGCCTTTGGCTGATTCCGTCGCCGAGCCGCCCAGATAACTGCTATAGAGCAAGGCATTGCCGGAGGCGTTCAACTTAACGAGGAATACATCGACAAGACCTGAGAGAGTCGCGCGAAGTGGACTGGCAGTCGGGAAGTTGGTGGAGTTCGTGTCACCCGTGACAAAAGCTTCTCCGGCAGTATTGACAGCGATCGCGCTACCGGTATCGACAGCGTTCCCGCCAAGGTAGGTTGAGTAAGCGATACCGGTTCCCGCGGAATTGATCTTAGTGATAAAGGCATCGGTTATGATGGGGGCGCTGCCGCCATGAGTGCTTTGGAAGGCGTTGACAAGCGGAAATCCGGTTACGGATTGAGTCTGTCCCGTTATATAGGCTGCGCCCTGCGCGTCAACTGCGATCGCCTGCCCCGCATCGGCCGACAGACCACCGATATAACCACCCCAGTTAAGAATCGGATCGATGATCAATGGTTGTGTTCGATCATAGTTGCCGAGCGCAAATGACACCTGATTTCCCCGAAGCACATAGCGGCCATCGACCGACGTGCGAACGCCGGCGATCTCCTGATAGACCACAGGCTTGTGGTGCCGCGCTTCTCCACGGTCAAGCGCCAGTATGAGATCACCATTTGACGCAAGTCTGAGATTCTTGGCGCCATCAAGTCGAAATCGGATGCGTGACGGGTCCGCGCCGGCAGCGACGATGAAGTCGTACTCCAGCTGCCCTTCATTGCCGTAATAGATAAGATCAATACCTGGATAAACCGATTGATAACGAACTTTCGCAAAGTGGGGGATATTGGTCTGCCATTGAGACCGGTCATTTCCGATGAGATAGTTGCTATGGCCAGAGAGTGGCGTCTCGGCTTTGATCTGACTGTCTCCGGCGCCATCGAAGCGCATGCGGACACTTTCCGTACGGTTGTCCTTTGAGCGGAGGACTAAAACGGCTTCTCTTTGCTGCAAGAGAAGCGCATGACTGCCGCCTCGAGATAAGTACTGGACATGGGCGTCGGTCTGGCCGTGGTTCGGCTCGAAGACCAAGGGCAGCTCCTGACGGACCGGCATTACGCCGGCTCCGGCACGAACCGCTGGCGCCGCGAAAATCGAAGATGCGAGCAGGGCAGTTCCCACAACTCGCCACGTAGGCGATATATTCATAAACTTTAATTTCTCCTCAAAGCGACAAGCAATAATCAAGTGTCTCATCGGCTGTTCTACTTTATACGCTTAGGACCGGCAAAATTGCACATGCTACACTTCGGCTGATTTTATGGATAGAGCGTTCTGGCACGGAAAACGGGTCTTTCTCACTGGGCATACAGGATTCAAGGGCGGATGGTTATCTGTATGGCTAGCCAACATGGGAGCGCATGTTACCGGATTCTCGCTTCGACCTCCAACAGAGCCGAACTTGTACACAGCCGCCAAGTTAGGTAGCCGGGTAGACAGCATAGAAGCTGACATCCGCAATCCCGACATATTGCGATCGAGCTTAGCTGCCGCGCGGCCTGACGTCGTGTTTCACATGGCCGCGCAACCTTTGGTACGAAGATCTTATCGCGAGCCGGTGGAAACTTACTCGACAAACGTACTGGGTACCGTTCATGTTCTCGAGGCGGTGAGAGCTTTTGGCGGCGCCCGCGCAGTGATCAATGTCACGAGCGATAAAGCGTACGAGAACCGCGAAGTGCTCTGGGGTTATCGCGAGACGGACGCAATGGGCGGACATGATCCATATAGCAGCAGCAAGGGCTGCGCCGAATTGGTCGCGGCTGCTTATCGGCGCTCGTATTTTGAGACGGGAGACACCAGGCTTGCGAGTGTGCGAGCGGGTAACGTGATCGGCGGCGGCGACTGGGCGGAAGACCGATTGATTCCAGACTGCATGCGCGCATTGCTGAAAGGTGAACCGATTGTCATTCGCAGGCCGCAGGCGATTCGTCCCTGGCAACATGTGCTGGAACCGCTTGCCGGATATCTGCAGTACGCGCAGGGGCTATTCGAGCGGCGTGACCTCCCTCCAGCCCTGAATTTCGGCCCATGGGAAGCTGATGTCCAGCCGGTCGGTCGGGTTGTCGAGAAGATTGTGGAGCTATGGGGCGGTGATGCGAGGGTCAAACTAGAGAAGGATAGCGGACCTCACGAAGCAGGCCTATTGACTCTTGACTCGACACTTGCGCGGCATAAGCTTCAATGGCAGCCACGGCTTCGATTGAACGAAGCGTTGTCGTATACGGTCGAATGGTACAAGCGCTTCGCTGCCGGTGACCAGATGGACACGGTGACACTCGCTCAAATCGAACGTTACGAAAGTCTGTTCTGAAGTTCGGGCAATAGATTTTACAATCGCTTGACACACACCTTCCCTTCCTGTCGTCACATACGACAACTGGCTTTGGCGCGGAGTGACGCCGAGTCAGGTATTAAGGGGATGGCATGCAGGAAGAACAGAATACTGGGATTGACCGGCGAACCACATTAAGAGCTCTGGCGAAAGCAGGCGCTGCGGCGTTCTTCATTCCCGCGTGGAACCGGACGATCGAGGCGCAAGGAACGATCACATGCGTTCCAACTACTCCGACAGTCACAGAGGGGCCGTATTGGGTGGATGAGAAATTGTTCCGCTCCGATATACGAACGGATCCGACGACCGGAACGGCTCGCGAAGGCGTCCCTCTGACTCTTACGATTAACGTTCAGAACCTGAGTAGTAGCGGCTGTACTCCGCTGGTTGGCGCATATGTTGACATCTGGCACTGCGATGCGAAGGGTATCTATTCGGATGAGCCTACGTACAATCCGGGTGGTGGAACAGGGAACGTCAATACCAGCGGACAGAAGTTTCTTCGCGGCTATCAGATCACGGACGAAAACGGAAAGGCAACATTCACGACCATCTATCCGGGTTGGTATACGAGTCGGACCATCCACATCCACATGAGAGTCCGGACGTATTCCGGCACAACCGTTCTGAGCAATTTCGTTACGCAGATTTTTTTCGACGAAGCCATCAATAATGCTGTTCTTGCGACATCGGCCTATTCCCGTACAGGTTCGCGGGATACGACAAATGCAACAGATAATGTTTATCGGGTCGCAAATCAAACCCGCATGCTGGCAACGACAACCGGGGACAATAGCTCCGGGTATGCCTCGACGATTACGATCGGAGCGGCATTTCAAGTAGCGGCAGCGAGCGCGCCTGCTATCACATCAGGCGGAGTGGCAAATGCAGTGAGCGGCGCCGCAGGAGTTGCGCCCGGGTCTTGGATCAGCATCTATGGGACGAACTTCGCGTCGGCAACTAGGCTCCTTGCCAGCTCTGATCTGGTGAACAATGCGATTCCGACGACGCTCGGAGGTGTGAGCGTGCAGATTAACGGCAAGGCTGCGTTCGTTCAGTATGTAAGCGCTACCCAGATTAATGTGCTCGCGCCCGCAGATACGTCAACCGGGTCGGTATCTATCGCCGTGACGAATGCGGCCGGAACTTCCAACTCAGTCACGGCGACGATGTCGTCCGTCCTTCCCGGCCTCTCCGTTCTATCGAATTATGTCCGGGCGGTTCGATATCCGGACGGCGCAGTCGTGAACGGAACGGGCGCAGCAGAAACGGGTTATACAACAACTGCCGCTGTGGGACAAGGCGACTTGATCGCCCTTTATGGGACCGGCTTCGGTCCCACCAACTCTCCGAGCGACCCCGGCGTTGTCTTTTCAGGAGCCTATCCGACTACGAATCCCGTGACCGTGACCATCGGCGGCACAGCGGCTGAGGTGCTGTGGGCGGGTCTTGTTGGTCCTGGTCTCTACCAGATCAACGTCAGAATTCCGGCGTCACTGGCGGACGGAGATCACGCGGTAGTGGCTAGAGTCTCAGGCTCCAGCAGTCAGGCAACTGGCGCGAACGTAAAAGTATTGGCCAGCGCAAAGCTGCCGACACAAGCGCGGCTGACGGAACGTCTGTTCGGACGAAACGCAGCCTTCCGCGCATTCATGCCCGCGCAGCTTCGAACGGCTTCCCGGATGGAACAGGTTGCCTGGTTAGGAGGTTTGGTCGATACAGAGCAGTATGCAAGGGCTGCCTGCATTGCAACGGCCGACAAGTCGTCGTAAGCGTGTCATGTCAGGCGCTCCTTCTTCGCTTACATTCTTGAAGGGGTGTACAGATGATCACGGCAGCAACTCTCGACCAGTTTCTCGGGAAGAATATATCGGCGATCTGCCCGGTCGGCTTTCATAACGCGAATGATAACCACTGCGCGCATTTCGTGAGCCATGTCCTGAAGTACAAATTTGGCTTCACCTGCGGGGGTATGGTGAGCGGGCCAGGTGAGCCCGCGAGTCTTCGCGTGCAGGAACTCTTTCCGGAGTGTAAGCGTGTGGGTTTCTGGGAGAATCGTCCTCAGGACATCAACCCTTGTCTCATATTCATTACGAAGGCGAGCAATGTGGATGTGTTCACTAAGAAGATGGCTAATGTGCCGAAGAAGCACATCGGTATTTTTGTTGACGGGAACATTTGGCATTACTCGAATTCTCAGGACAAGGTGGTAAAGCAAACGCCCGCGCAGTTTAAGAATCACTTCGCGAAACCGAACAATGCAATGTTCTATGGGGAGATGCCTTGAAGTGGCGCTGGATTGCGATCACCGCATTTGTCGTATTGGCAGCGTGCCAACGTTCCAATGCCCCGGCAGGTTTCACGGTCCGGCATAAGCCGCCCGAGCGTAAAGACGTCATCGAAGCTGTTCTGGCGAGTCATGCCGTGCCGTTGAGTGCTCACTCGAGTTGTAAGAACGTCGGGACGGATGCCGATGATAAAACGATTGGAGCTTACCTAAGCGGCTTCCTTTCAGAATTGGAAAAGCCCGAGGATCGCAATTCGATCACGACGCGCATCACAGAGGCCGATGGCAAAGCCGTATGGCGATGCGAATTGATGATCCGTCATGCAGCGGGCGACGACGAATGGGGTTGGGGTGTGCGTTTCGACATCCGGCAGAGTGACGGCAAGGTCATTCCTGAGTCCTTTGTTTGTTTGGGCGCCGGCTAGGACATAAGACACCGCCAACACAATCCGCCGACTGCCGTAAATCATTTGCTCTCATCTATTAGGTGTACTTGACCCTACCTGCAACCTCTGTCAAAATATGCCCACGCTTTGAGCGATGTTTCGCGAAGGCAGTTGAACGTTCCACTAGGGGGTGGTTCGATGTTGTCCCGCATTGTTTGCGGTTTGGGTGCATTGGCAGTCCTCTCCTCTTTCTCAGCTCTTGGCCAGGATACGCGGGCCAAGGTGCAAGGCGCAGTCATCGATCCTACAAACGCTGTTGTCGCCGGCGCAAACGTGACGCTTCGTAATGAAGACACGGGTGTGACCGCGCAGAAGGCAACAGACCAGTACGGTAAGTATCTCTTTGATTACGTCCTACCGGGCAACTACTCCGTGACGATAGAGTTGACGGGGTTCAAACAATTTATTCAGAAAAACATTCTTGTGCAAGCGCGTGGCGACGTGACTGTTAACGCAACCATAGAGGTAGGCAGCACACGTGAGACGGTGACGGTAGAAGCAACGCCAGTGGCAGTGCAATTCAACACGAGCACGATGGCTTTGACGCTCGATACGAAGATGACGAACTCGCTGCCGATCATCTCGCGTAATCCGTTTCTGTTGGTTGCGCTGAATCCGGCAACGGTCGTTCGCTCAACCAATGAGCAGAGTCCGTTCCATCACTGGTCCGCAAACGAGTTCGATGTCGGCGGCAACACGAATCGCAAGAATGACATCGTACTGGACGGCGCTCCGTCGATGACCGCGCAGAAGTCCAGCTACACGCCTCCGATGGATGCTGTACAGGAAGTAAATCTGCAACAAAATGCAGTCGACGCCGAGTTTGGCCACAGCGCCGGCGGTGTCATCAGTGTGCAGATGAAGTCCGGGACCAACGACTTTCACGGGACGGCGTATTACCTTGGCCGCAATCCGAAACTGAATGCGCTGGCCGATCGCATCACACGCGGCCAGAACCTGACGCGCCAAAACGTGTGGGGTGTGACGCAAGGCAATCCGATCTTGCGCAACAAGCTATTCAACTTCTTCTCTTATGAAGGTTGGAGAACCAATGAGCCGAGGAGCATCCTCTACACGATGCCTACGGACCTCGAAGCAGCCGGGGATTTTTCCAGATCGCTGAACCGCGAAGGCGGCTTACGAACGATCTACGATCCGAACACCACGCAAACGAACGGGAGTGTCATCACTCGCCAACCGTTCGCAGGCAACATCATTCCGGCGAACCGTATCGATCCGACTTCCAAGAAGATTCTCGGAGACATGTGGAAGCCGAACGGGCCGGGAACAGGTCCGACAGGCGTAAACAACTTTCTCACCGGTTATGCAAACCGCTTCAAGTATTGGAATGTCTCCGATCGCGTCGATTGGAACATCAATGACAGCTGGAAGGCTTTCGGACGCTACAACCAGTTCAAGACCTTCACACGATGGGACGACTTCACTGGCGGCGCGCTGGCGCAGCCTGTCGACGGATCAAAGCGGCACTCGATCAGTATGTCGGGTGACGTTGTCCATACACTCAATCCCACCACTGTATTGAACTTCCGCGGCGCATATAACGCAATTGTCGATTCGTTCGGTGTGCCGGACGCGACCTTGACGGAAGCCGATCTCGAGAAGTTCTGGCCCGGAAAGCCCTGGTACAAGCCATATCTTAATGACTTGCCGGATATCTACTATCCGGGAATGACAGTGCGCGCGGCATCCACGACGACGCTCGGAAAGACCGGCTACTGGTACCAGGAGCCGAAATCGTGGAATATCGAATCGAAGATGTCCAAGAGCCTTGGACGTCATTACATTAAGTTTGGCGGCGAGTTTCGAAAAGAGATCGTTGAAGCGGCGCGACCACGGCCGATGAGCTTTGACTTCCGTCCGGACTTAACGGCGGAAACATACACGACTCCTAACACGGCTCGCAATGGTGACGCATGGGCGACATTCCTGCTTGGGGCATTGGATCAGAATTCGACCATCAGCTCGATCCCGATCCAGCGGCCAAACGTGAACTATACGGGTCTGTTCCTGCACGACGATTTTAAGATCACACCGAACCTGACAATCAATCTCGGGCTGCGTTACGAGTTCTTCACCGCAATGGTCGATCCGGAGGACAGGCTTTCCCGTTTTCTCGATCTGACGGATCCGATCCCGGAATTCCAGGGAGCGGGCGCGCCGGTGCTGCCGGCAGAAGCTCTTGCGCTGCGCACGTCTGCACCTATATACAACGGCGCATGGGTGTTTACGGACTCCGATAATCGTGGATCGTGGGATGCTCCGAAGGGTTTGTTCATGCCGCGTATCGGACTTGCCTGGCGCATCAACGACAATACGGCCCTGCGTGTAGGCTTTGCGCGCTACATCATCCCAGCGACGCTTACGCAAGGCCTGGACATTCTGGGCAGCGTACAGTATCCAGGATTCGATGCGACATCGACAACAATTGCGCCTCTGTTGGGTGTTCCGCAACAAGTGTTGTCGGATCCATTCCCAGGCGGCTTGGTCCCGGTCACCGGCAAGACTTTCGGCCGCTATACGAATCTCGGCGCTCCTACGACATGGTATGACCAGAACTTCACACCGGGCGTCAATGACCGGTACAACGTAAGTATTCAACGGCAGTTGCCGGGCCGCATTCTGGCAGACATAACGTTCTTCATGAACTTAGGTCGGAGCCAGCCCTACAACTACGACATGAATCAGGTCGATCCGAGGATCGGATATGCGAAGGGCAACGCCATCAACCAGTCGGTGGCGAATCCGTTCTTCAATATTCTGCCGAAGGACAAATTCCCGGGCCAGCTGGGCACACAACGCCAGGTTGCGGTCAGGGAGCTTTTGCGACCATATCCGCAATATGGCGCATTAACCGAAGCGCTTCGGGGAGGTTTTGGCAATAACTACAAAGCTCTCCAGATGCAGTTCCAGAGACCGTTCGCCAACGGATTCAACATGGTTGTCGGCTACAACTACAATCGTGAGCGTAACGAAGAGTTCTATGACGAGCAGGATAACTTCACGTTGACCCCAACGTGGCAACCTGCGCGGAATGCGCGTCATCGTCTCACGGGCGCCGCGATTTATGAACTTCCATTCGGCAAAGGACGGCCATTCATGAGTGGGGCGAATGCAATCGTTGACGGGCTCCTCGGTGGCTGGGCAGTCAGTGGTTTGTTCACCTACAACACGGGACTGTATCTCAGGTATGGGGGAGCCATCGTGGACGGCGATCCTGGTATCGACAATCCGACGATGGACCGCTGGTTCGATACATCGAAGTTCAAGCAACTCGTACCGTTCACGCGGCGGACGAACCCGCTACAGTACGACAGCGTGAAGGGCCCGAATTATGTGAGCATCGACACGACGCTCGCCAAGGAGTTCAAGATCACCGAGCGGTTGAAGTTCGAACTTCGCGGCGAAGCCTACAACCTGACGAACCGGTTCACCGGGGCAGATCCAGACGTCAATGTCACCTCCACCACTTTCGGCAAAGTCACAGCGCAGCGTGCAGGTGTCTTTGGCCGTCAGATTCAGTACAGCGGCAGGTTGATTTGGTAACGCGTTAGTGTTGATTCGTGGCAATACGTAGTCTTGTACTGGCCGCGCTGCTGCTTGCATCGGCAGCCGGCCAGTACAGTGGTTCCGCTGTATGCGGGAAATGTCATCCTAAGCAGTATTCCCAACAATCGAAGTCGGGGCACGCCCGTTCTCTCTCGAAAACTTCCGATCATCCACTCTCAACATTGTTCTCAGGAAAGCCCGGGGAATGGGCTTTCGGCGCAGGCGACCAGGCCGTCACGTTTGTCAGCCGTCTTGACGATGAGCATTATGTCGAACACGGACTGACTTACTATGCGCGGACGAAACAGATGGCAGCGACACCGGGTCACAGTTCGACTGCGGGGAGCGAAATACCGGACGTTCGATCCAGATGCCGCGATACTGCGGTGCTTTCAGTGCCACTCGACTGGACCGTTGAAACTTGCGCCGGGTTCTACGATTACGCCGTTCGAGACGGGTGTGCGTTGCGAAAGCTGTCATGGACCGGGGGAAGAGCACGCGCGTTCGAGAGAGCGATTGCGAATCCCAAGCGCCTGAATGGGACGCAAGTGAATGATCTGTGCGGAGCCTGTCACCGGAAGATCTCAACCGAAGAGTCGACGAACTGGAATGACGCGTGGAACGTTCGTCATCAACCGCTATACTTTGCGCAAAGCCGATGTTTTGTTAAGAGCTCGGGGAAGATGTCATGCTTTACATGCCATGCGCCCCACGAGGCAGTGTCGCGGTCTGCCAAGGAGTATTCAAGAGTGTGCGCGTCGTGTCATGAGGGCGTTCGGCATAAGACGGCTATCGCGAGCCAGACTTGCACGGAGTGTCATATGCCTGTCGTCAAGCTGGATGACAAGTTGCAGTTTGCGAATCACTGGATCGGAGTGTATTCACGAGGGAAGACGTTGCGGCCTGTTCGGTAGTTAGGTTGGTGAAATTGTCTCATGTCGTTTCTCCTCTCGAAGTGTTTGCAAGGCGAAGTCACATCGTGCAGCGGCCTTCAGTCGACGGCAGATGTTTTTCAACGATACCCCACAGGCGCACCACGCTTATGCCGTGGTATTCGTGCCGCAGTCGATTTCCGATACCGCGAATGTCCCGCCAGTCAACATCGTGGCAGAGTTCCGTCGCGAGTTCACCCAGCTTCACCGCCGCTTCGCTGATGATGAGTAACGCGTGTTGTACTGCGAAGATTTTCTCTTCATTCTCAATGAAGCTTTCAAAGTTCAAGCCCTCAGTGAACCGTTCGATCCGGGCTATGTTGTCGATGATGTCCTGAAAGCGTTGTGCCGGGTCACTAGAAGGTTCACGCACAACCTCAGCCGCTGGGTTTTTTTGAATACCGCGGTTTGACGAAATCTCTCTTCGGCCAAATCGACACGGCAACCGAGCAAATCGGCGATCCGGTTCTCGATGTGAATGACATCGAGGAGGGATGGCACCGACTTCATCGAACGCGGCCAGCAGATCGACATCGGAATCTGGTCTTGCGTCACCTCGCGCTGCGGAGCCTCGCATGATGCTCCCGGTCCATGCATCCAGTTTCGCCCGCGATTCTACGCGGTCAAGAATCATCAAAACTAAACACGGCTGGTATCTGGTTACTGGGGCGATCTGATCCAGACCGGCATAGCCGCCATTATCAGGTCATTCTCCCGGGAACCGTTGAAGGGACGAAGGCGCCGCGCCGTAGAGGGACGAAGCCGAATGTCGAAGCAGCTTGGCTTCCTCAATGGAATCGTAGCTACCAACGAAGAACCTTGAAGGCTGACGCAGGCATCATCGCCGATCTGTCGCCCAGTTTGACGACGGCTCACAGTGCGCCCGACAGCGTTCCACCGCGTCATATACCAATCGATTTTCCTCAAACTCCGCAAGGTCCATGCCTTCGGTGTAGCGAAAGATCGACTGTGCATTGTCGACCTATCCCCTGAAGCCGTCGCGGCGCTTTGCGAGGAGAGAAGGCGCAGTCTCTGTCAATTGCGCCTTTAATCGCTCTTTGCGCACCGGCTCCGCAACCACATCGACTTTGCAGCCGAGCAGCAGGGACAGACGCTCTTGAAGTTTCTCTAACTGCCAGAAGTAATCAAGTCCGCCTTGCGAAAACCCGTTATCGGGCCGGACAGCGACATCGACATCGGAATCCGGCCCGGCTTCATCACGCGCCACTGATCCAAACACGGACGCGCTCAGCACCCCGATAGCCTTGAGCTCCGGTTCGTAGTCGCGCAACGTGGCTATGACTTGCTGGCGGTCCATGAATATAGTTTCGCCCGCTATTTTTTGCCCGGTCAAGAACTATCTGAAATCAACGATTTACGGAAGCGAACGAATGTCTTTATCTTGACCTGTCGTAGGCCATTACAGATCCTCGGATGTTATTGTGAAAGTTCCCGCATGTCTTCCTGCAGACTCTGCGCGAGTCCTCTGACAAGCACATTTGCTGATTTGGGTATGTCGCCGCTGGCCAATAGCTTTGTTGAGCCGGAGGGTTCGACCACGGACGAACGGTTCTATCCGCTGCATGCGTACGTCTGTGACAAGTGCCTGCTGGTGCAGCTCGAAGAGTTTGAGAGTCCCGCCGAGATTTTCTCTGACTATCTGTATTTCTCGTCGTATTCACCCGCTTGGGTCGAACACGCGCGGCAGTATGCAGACCTGATGATCGAACGGTTTGGGTTCGGCACGGAATCACAGGTTGTCGAGATCGCGAGCAATGACGGGTATCTACTGCAGCACTTTCGCGATCGTGGTGTTCCTGTGCTCGGCATCGAGCCCGCAAAGAATGTAGCGAAGGTTGCGCGCGAGAAGGGCATACCCACCCAAGAGATCTTCTTTGGCGCGGATACGGCGCGCCAGTTGCGGTCTGAAGGGTACGCAGCGGATCTGCTGCTAGGGAACAATGTTCTCGCGCATGTCCCGGACTTGCTTTCGTTTGTGGAAGGCTTGAAGATTTTGCTGAAGCCGCACGGCGTAATCACGCTTGAGTTCCCTCATGTCATGCAGCAGATCCGCCACGGCCAATTCGATACGATTTATCACGAGCATTTTTCGTATCTATCATTGCTGGTGGTCGAAGCGGTGTTGACACGGTTCGGACTGCAGGTCTTCGATGTAGAAGAGTTGTGGACACACGGCGGATCATTGAGGATCTACGCAAAGCATCGTGAGGATATGACGAAACCCATCAGCGATCGTGTTGCAGCGTTGCGTGCAGCCGAGGAGAATGCAGGCTTGAAGAGCCTCGAAACATATACACGCTTCTCCGAGCAGGTGCAACGCATCAGGCGTGATCTACTCGAGTTCCTCGAAACCGCACGCATACAAGGCAAGCGTGTTGCCGGCTATGGAGCGCCGGCCAAAGGCAATACGCTGTTGAACTATTGCGGCATCGGTCCCGACTTGATGCAGTATACGGTCGACAGAAGTGAACACAAACAAGGGAAGCTTCTTCCCGGCACACATCTGCCAATCTGCGCGCCGGAACGAATCTTTAAGGATAAGCCCGACTACGTACTGATCCTGCCGTGGAATCTCCGCGACGAGATCTCCTCACAGATGGCGGCGATCCGCGAATGGGGTGGGCAATTCGTAGTTCCAATTCCGCGGATCGAGGTATTTTGAGTGCGGTTTATAGAGACGCGCATTCCTGGCGCCTGGAGGATCGAGCTCGAAAAGCGGCCGGACGATCGGGGTTTCTTTGCGCGGTCATTCTGTGAGCGCGAGTTCGCCGATCATGGCTTAGAGACCCGCTATCCACAATGCAACATCTCTTACAATCAGGCGCGCGGCACGCTTCGCGGGATGCATTTCCAGAGGCCGCCCAAACCTGAGATAAAAATGGTCCGTTGTGTTCGTGGATCGGTCTATGACGTGATTCTCGATTTGCGGCCGAACTCGCCAATGTATCTAAAGTGGGAGGCGTTCGAGCTGACAGAAGACAATCGTGACGCGCTCTATATTCCCGAAGGCTGCGCCCACGGGTTTCAAACCCTGACGGAGAATGCTGAACTGTTCTACCAGATGGGCGCATTGTACGCTCCGGAATGTAGTGACGGGGTCCGTTGGGATGATCCGGCCTTCCGGATCGCATGGCCATTGGCGCAACCGATTCTATCTGGCAAGGACCGGGCTTACCCGGACTTTCAAACGAGCCCTTGGGTGCCCTCGGATTAGAAATGAAACGACTTCTGTTCACTGGCGCGGGTGGGTTTATCGGTCGTCGTGCCGTTCCGTATCTGCTGGAGCGCGGGTTCGAAGTTCATGCGGTTGATGTCCGCCCCATCGACCTTGCGGGCTGTACGGTACACACGGCAAATCTGTTAGAACCCTCCGAGATAAAGCGTGTGATCTCGACAGTGCGGCCGACTCATCTCCTGCATCTGGCATGGTACGTGGAACATGGGAAGTTCTGGACGTCGCCCGATAACACGCGATGGGTGGAAGCGTCGATTGCCCTCTTGCGGGAGTTTGCGAGCCATGCCGGCTGGCGCGTCGTAACGGCCGGCACATGTGCTGAATACGAGACTGGCCATGAGGTGTGTGTTGAGGACGAAACACCGTGCCAACCAGCGACTCTGTATGGCGCATGCAAGTATGCGCTCTCCGTGCTTCAGGCGGCCATGTGCCGGCAAATGGATGTGAGTTCGGCATGGGCGCGCGTGTTCTTCCTGTATGGTCCAGGGGAGCCGGAGAGAAAGCTGGTGTCGTCCGTCATCACCTCGTTGTTGCGAGGCGAGACGGCGGCGACAACGCATGGACGGCAAGTACGGGATTTTCTTCACGTTGAGGATGTGGCTCGGGCGCTGGTAGCGATACTCGATAGCGATGTTCAGGGCAGCGTCAATATCGGGTCAGGGGAAGCGGTTACGCAGCGCGATGTCGTCGAAACGATTGCGCGGTTGATCGGAAGACCGGAGTTGTTGCAGTTAGACGCAGTGCCGGCTTCGTCAACGGATCCGGCGCAACTGGTCCCGGATGTAAGCCGATTGCGTTCGACGGGATTTACGCCCAAGCACACGCTCGAGTCGGGCTTGCTCGATACGATCGAGTGGTGGCGTCAGCAGTATAAAAAGACCCGGACACGGCTTCGGAGGATCCCGCGCCCGGGTTCGTCAGAGGGCCGTCAGTCTTGGCGACGGACGGTGGAGAATCTAACCACTGATATCGAAACTTGTCTTTCTGTCTTGCGCTCCTATATAGGCGCGCTGGTGTTTTAGATCTTCCAATTGCATTCCGTAATGAACGCTCTGCGCTTTTACGGCGACTACAGCCGACTGCAGGAACTTCTTGGCTTGCAGGAACTCCTGCTCCTGTCCGGTCTCGTTGCATGCCTCAACGACTGCCTGCGCGAACGTCGGCAATAACTCCTGAGCTTGCGCATATTGCTCTTCGTGAATGAGCCGCTGGATCTCGCCCGCGAGTTTATGGTGATTTACGCCGCTGATCATCATAGGCTACGAGTTCCTGCTGCTCTCACGCATGGCCTCGAACATATTGTTGAAGAAAGTCGCTTGCTGTTCGAGCTGGGCGATCATTGCATCGGCGGCCGCCATTCGCGCTTCAAGATCTCTGGTGAGTTGATCGATGCGCGCCTGTTGAGCGGCAATCAAGGCGTCCTGCGATTCGATACTGTCTTGCACTGTTTGAATCGTAGACTGCAGGATTCCATCATTGTTCTCGCCCTCAATTCCATTCAGCGCATCGGTAGCCACTTTCAGAAAGCCTGAAGTCGTGGCGCTTCCGATTGCTGTTTGCAAACTATCGAGCTTGCCCGCTGTGGCTTCCTCAAACAATGTGCTGTTGAGCGAAAGTTGGCCGTCTCTTGTGAACTCAAGACCGATGTTCGCCATCGAACCGAATCCTTCCGAGAGCGATGAGTTCACTGCCGATCGAAGCTGCTCTCGAATAGTGGAGAGAATGCTGTTTCCGCGTAATGTTCCGGACGATTGCTGATCCAGCTCCGTTAGAACCGTATTGAAGGAGCTGATGAAGGAAGAGAGCGAGGATCTGAAGGCGAGCGCTGTTCGGCCCACAGTGAGAGTGACATTCTTGCCGGGTTGCGCCGAAAGTATCTCAGCTGTCAAATTGGGAGCGACAGTGATGGTCCGTGTATTGCTCGTCACCGTAGCGCCGTTGACCTTGTACTCCACCAATTCGCCAAGCGATGGATCGGCATTATCGTCGAGATCGACATTCATCAGGTCGCGAGTTCCGTCGCTTACCTGGATTGCGACCTTACCGAGGGTGACACTCTGAAGAGACAGTTGGTAGTTTGGACTGCTGGTAGTTCCCAGGTTGACAATAGCGGCCTTGACAGAGGTCCCGTATTTGTCGTTGATTACATCGGCAATTTCCTGGAGACTGCCGCCTGGAATGGTGGCTGGGTCCAACACCGTAGTAACGCCGGTGTCCCAGTCTTTAAGGGTTAACGTGAGTTCTGTGCTGCCGGGTGTTACGAAGCTGCCGGTATTGGGATCCGGAATGGGATTTCCTGGATCGATGGTGCTGACAGCCGTGGAGAAAACACCGAGCTTATTCACCTGCAGCGTATAGGTTCCTTCTGCTACACCGTCTGTCGATGACGGCCGAAGGACAGAGGTGTCGGACGAAGAAGTCTGCCAGGAGCCGGTCCCGAGACTATTTCCCATGCCGAGCAAAGAAGCCTTCAGCGCCAGGACCTTCGCTTCGACTGTCTTGAGCGCCGCCGATTCATCGTTGGTTCTCACGTCGCTGCTGCTGCATCTGCGTGAGCGGTAGCGACGCGATAGCGACAGAACGTTCGATGACCTGGACGAAATCGGCACTGTAGCGGCTTGTGCCGCTGAACAAGGTACTGGCCATATCCTCACCTCAAGAATTCCGCCTGAGCCTTTTGGGGCCCAGGCGGGTTGTTATTGCGTTGGATTACTAGCCGCGGAGAAGCGACAGAACGGCCTGCGGAGCCGAGTTCGCCTGAGCGAGAGCGGCCATCGAGGCTTGGGACAGAACCTGCGCCTTGGTCAGGTTGGCAGCTTCCTGCGCGACATCCGCGTCACGGATACGTGACTCGGCGGCCGAGAAGTTGGTGATCTGAGACTGGGCCAACTGGATCGAGTACTGCAGCTTGTTCTGACCGGTACCGATCTTGCCCTGAACGAGGCCGAGAGACGCAACGGCGCTGGAGATGGCCGTGATGGCCGCCAACGCATTGGCGGTAACATCCGATGCTGCGGCTCTTGTCGGTCGGCGCTTGCGGTTGAACCCGACGCAACGTTTCCGAGACCGCCCGTGCTGGTGCCTGATGCGTTACGAGCGACGTCGAAGTCCGTGTCGCTCTGGAACGAAAGCTCGTTTCCAATACGGATCACGTCAATACCACTGCCAGCCAGTCCGACTTTCAACTTGTTGATCGTCGTGGCCACAGTGTCCGTCGCGAGCAGGGCCACGTTAACGGCGCTGCCACCGGCGGGCGTGAAGGTGAGGGTCTGCCCGGCAGTGCCGAGAGCCGTGACCGTACCGCCATCGAAGCGGTACTTACCGGTATTTACTATGGCGTTCGCGTCTGTGATGGCCGCTTGAATCTGCGTACCTGCGCCGGTGGCCGCGTCAACGGCGACGGCAAAGGAGCCCGAACCGGAGATCTGAAGAGAGCCGTTTGCGCTGGACAAAGAGGCAGTCAAACCCGTGCCGCTCAATCCGTCATTCAACTGCTGAACGATGTCATTTCCCGTCAAACCATCAGTGTCGCCCTGCACGTTGATGCTCACCGTGCTGCCGTTTGCGGTAGCAACACGATACGTTTGGCTGCTGCCCTGATCGAGATATGCGCCAGTACGGAAATCTGTAGCGCTCAGTTGTACGGCAACGGCAGTTCCGGAAATGGACGTGCTGTTGAGGCTCAGACCGGTCGAGTTCACCAGGTTCGAAGTACCGGAGAGATCTACGGCAACCTTGCTGTTGGACTGATCCGAGCCACCACCGATGTAAACCTGGATGTTGGCGTTGAAACGACCCGCATTGGTATCGCCACTGCCCAGACCAATGCCAGAAGCCTGACGATCGATTTCCGAAAGCAAGCTCGTGTATTCGGTGTTGAGGACCGAACGGTCGCCCGTGAAGGTTGAAGAAGCGGACTGCGTCGCCAAGGTCTTCAAGCGATCGACAATCTTCGCGATGTTGCTGAGACCACCATCGATGATCTGAAGCGTGGACAGGCCGTCGTTTGCGTTGCGGACGCCCTGGGTAAGTTCGGCGACATCACTACGGAACTTGTTCGCGACAGAAAGTCCCGCCGCGTCGTCACCGGACTGGTTGATACGGTAGCCGGAGGTCAGGCGCGAAATGGTACGCCCCTGGAAGTCCGTTGTCATGCGCAGATTTTCCTGCGCGTTCATGGAGTTGACGTTCGTCTGGATAGAAAGCACTGATTAAAATCCTCTTTTAGTAAGTCCGCGGCATCATGCCGCAGGAGGCTTTGAAGTCTTAAGTTTCTCGCCTCAGACTACTTATCGAGGGTCCATCAGGAACTTTGAGAAAATATTTTGCTGCGCAGGAGAGCGACGTCAACGGTGGCGGCGGCCAGGTTCTCCTCGCGCACCATCTTCATTTCTTCGGCAATAATTGAGAGCTCGCGCGGCGCGTCGATCGCGATTTTTACCTTGTTGCGTCCGATGCGTTCGATGTGAATTGTAATGTCGTTCCCGATGAGGATCTTCTCGCCTTCGCGGCGGCGCATCACCATCATGATGCGGCCTCCAATCTCGGGAGCAGGGAGCAGCGGTGGGAATAACGCATTTCCGAGTCGACACATTGAGCGGCGGCCCGGGTGGACAAATTAACCACGATCGGCGCCAGCAGATTGGCGGTTGGGTCATCCTCATGAAGCGCGATCAAAGCTAGAAACAGCGCGTCGGCGCCGTAAACAGGCTGCGCAGTGAAGCCGAGTAACTCCAGATCATGATCGGACAGGGACGGCGTATACGAGTGTTCTACCACGTGCACCGGAAGAGCAGGGAAGCACAAACCCGCTGTCGTCACGCTTTGCAGGAATACGAGCGGGTTCTGCTCGGGCCGCTGGACGAGGACGAACTGGCGTTCTGATTCGAAGGCCGGCAGTCCCTCAGAGAAGTTGAGCCGGGACGCGGCATCATATTCAATGCGACCAAAGTGAGCTGTTTCGCAAAAGGGCATCAGCGCTAAGAAAGTAGTGCGTGAAGCAGCCGAAAGTTCTCAGGCCGGCGTCACCAGTTTCAAACCAAGGATACGCGGCGCCGATACGGGCTCATTTAATAAGACGATGTGTGTACTTCAATCCGACAGCCCAGCAGATTTCAAGAATACCCACGACAAGGAGGAGTAGCCACGCCATTCCTCCATTGTCGTGGGGATTCGTCTCTTTACTGGACGGTCCAGGTTCCGAGTTGCTGCCAGTGTGTCAGAAAGCCGTTGTTATCGAAGGTGTTGACATACGCTCGCTTGGCGCCCCGAACGTTCCCGTGTTGAAGGAGACAGGCAGATTGATCGTTACATTGTTTGCCGCGTTGCTTCGCGTCATGCCATTGCCCGATACGGTGCAGCGCCCGTTCGTCAACGTGCCGGTGTTGCTCCCGGGAGTAATGAATCCGGGAATGAGGTCGGTGCCCGCGCTATTGATGAGCACGACATGGTTACCGGTTGGGAAGAATACGATCTGGCAAGGAGAGCCGCCGACGATCTGAGTGCTGATCAACAGATGGACCATGTTGAGCGCTCCGATGCCGCTGGTATGACCGGTTGTGATCGTGTATGTGGTGGATGAACCTGCGCCGGTTGCCGGAGATCCGCTTACGATGTACGGACCGGGTTTTGGAGTTGCAGCCGCGTAAGCTACCCAGTTTCCAAACTGCGTCATACCGGTCCAAACGCCGTTAACATCCAGCTCTTGGAGGAAGGTACCAAGAACGCCAGTGAACCCCGGCTTGAATGTCACCACCGCATTTACTGTCATGGTGTTCCCGCTGATCGAGGCTGAGGACTGCGCAATGTTCAACGTGCAATGGTTGTTCTCGAGCGTGGCTCCGGGAGTGCCGATGTTAACCCCCGATTGTCCACCGAGCCAGCCCGTGCCGGCATTGTCGATCAGCCGCATGCCGGTGCTGATGCGGTTGTACTCGACCAGGCAAGAGCCTGTAGCGACATAGTTCACGACGTTCGGTGTCGGCAGGAAAAGCATATAGCCGAGATAGTGTCCGTTCACACCGCTCGGATGAGAATACGTGGCGGTGAAGGTGTTCGACGTAGCGGAACCGGAGAGCGGCGAGAACGACACCACGGATGGTTGTCCAGTGACCGGACCCGGCGTGGAGCCGGTTACAGTCCAGGTTCCTCGCGCTTGCCAGCCGCTGTTGGCGCCGCCGGCGTCGGTGGTCAGGAGATAAACACTCTTAGCCCCGGCAAACGCCGCTTTAAATGTGATTGGAAAGTTGACCGTCAAATTTGAGTCGGAAACGGCGCTCGTCGTTCCCGACGGAGCGAGGGTACATTGGCTGTTCTGGGCGCTCTGGCCTGCGCTGATTGCACCCGACCATGTGAGCGCCGGCATCATTGATAAGCCGGTAGGTATTCGAAACGCGATTGTATTCGATGAAACAACCGCCGGCCGCATTGATGGAGCTGTTCACCAGAATATAAGCAAGGCTGATGTCGGCGCCGCCATTCGCATCGCTGTAGACAGCAGAGAAAGTAGCCGAGGCTCCGGATCCTGACGCAGGAGCCACCGAAACGGTGGCCGGTGTGGCCGGAGTAGTCACGCCGCCTCCGGAGGTTGCCGTTGTGTTGAAGAGGCCCGAGTTGGCTGTCGTAATGGTTGTCGCTGCCGACGCTTTGAAGCGTACCCGCAGGTACGTGCTGGTCATGACCTTGTCCGGTACGAGGAACGTGAATCGGCCGAAATCCGGCAGATTCTGAACGAGCGCCCGAAACGTGTTTGCAGTTGTGTCCCAGTATTCGACGTCGACATAAAGGGAAGTCACGGGCGAAGTCCATTCGACCTGATGGAGCGTTCCGATTTGCAGAGGACCGGCTGGCGCGGTTACTTGCGGAGCTGCTGCGCTGCGTATGTTCACAAAGCCATCTGTGGAGTCGGCGATTGCGGTGTCATTGGAAGCTCGGACGAGAAATGAGCCTTGGCTGGTCGCCGTGGCAGGGACCGTCACCGTTGTCGAATCTGCTGCCACGCCGGAGGCGAGCACCGTAGTGAAAGCGCCGGAGCCGGATCGATACAACACGTCGACTGCTGTAACGGCCGCCGTTCTTTTCCAGGCCACCGCCGCTTGTTCCCCGGCGGAAAGGCGCTCGTTGCCTTGCGGGGTGAGAAGCTCAATGCCTGTTTTGGCAACAGTGAAATCGCCGGACTGACTATTCACTCCCAGAGACTGATTCGCGCTGTTTTTGCAATCAATGTAGATGGTGTAGCCGGCAGCTTGCGGCAGGTTCGGCACTGTCCAACGATAGAAGCCGACGTCAGGATAATTGTTTGCAATACTGACGTTCGTTCCTGAGGACCGATAGAAGATATCGACATACGTGCAGCCGCCCGAACGCCATTCAATGGTTTTCTGGCTGCCGATAGAGGCCATCGTTCCGGCTGTTGGATAGAGCACGGTGACATAGGGCTGTTGATTCAGTGTGTCGGACTGATATGGATACCGATCCCGATATGTGCCATTGGGTACTCCGGACGAATTGTGAATGATGTTTGTATAAGGATTGGCGGCATTGTGTCCTGCCCAATAATTGCCACCATAGACAGAGCCGCCATCAGGAGTCACTGTTGCGGGAGTAAAGACAAACGTTTGCATCGGTGTCAGATGCCGGTTCAAGAAATAGGAGGATGCCGTTGCGTCTCCATAGGCGTAAAGACCGATCTGAAGATTGTTCAGCGTGTTCTGGAACACCTGGTTGTTCGACGTCGTTTGCAGAAAGATGCCGCCCGTGGTTGTGGAACCAGGCGCGCCCTGCACAAAGTTATCGAAAACAGTGTTGTTGCTCGATTGTCTTAGATTGATGCCGGCGTTGACAGGCAGATTGTATGTGTAGTTGCCCTGCACGACGGTATACGCCGGCTGGGGTCCGACACTGTAACCGAGGCCCGCTGGGCCGTAGATAAATATGCCGCCTTGGGAGTTGTCCCACGTGACATTCCCCATAAAGTGGTTATTGCTTGCATTAAAGACGGTCAGTCCGTTCTCGGGCGCGCCGGTTGTGGAGTTGGCATAGACGAGAGTACCGTTCGACTCGGAGTTCAGCCAGATGCCTGTTCCTTCTGCGACGCCGTTCTGGCGAGTTGTCGAGACAATCGTGTTGTTCCCGATGTAGTTGCCGGTGCTGAAGCGGCCGGTAGCCGGGTCTTTATCCAGGGTGATGCCGTCGTATTTAATTCCCGAAAGGTTGTTTCGAATCACACTGCCGTTCTGGGCGCCGACGAGGATGATTCCATGGAACCCGGAGCCGGTGATCGTGTTGCCCGCCACAGTGACGCCGTTGCTGTTCTTTACCGCGATGGCGTGCTGTGTGACCGTTGACTGAACAGTGTTATTAACAATGACCGCGTTGTTGCTTCCTTCATCCACCATGATGCCGTTGGCGTGGGCATCCACGACGGTGACGTTATCTACCGTAGCGTTTGTGACTGCTCGCAGAAGGACACCGTGGCCCGAGTTGATGGGCGAGGGATTGGTATCAATGGTCAGGTTCCGAATGATGATATTCGATAGCACAGCTGGAACACCGTTCGGATCGCCAGCGTAGATGCCCCAATAGCCACCCGAAACATTCACTCCATCCAGCGTGATGTTGCTCGACCAGAGATGAACTGTCGTAATCGTTCCCGCCGGTACTTGTATGGTTGGTCGGGTCGCTTGATTGTTCTTGATCGTCAGAGACTTCATGACGGTCAAGGTCGTCGAAAGCGAGTAAGTGCCGGGGTTCAGAAGCAGAGTTGAGCCGGGAGCGGCGGCATTGACGGCGTTCGCGAGATTATCGCCAGGATTGAGAACGGTCTGCGCGGAAACAGTCACGGCCAGACACAATAATGCTGTGGCGGTTAATATTCGATTCATGGGAGCAGGTGGGACCCTTATAGTTCTCTTCGACGTGAAAGTCGTATCCCATTAGACATTTTCTCGACCTTTATGTAACAGGGCAAGGTGGTCTAGGAATCTGCTAGAGTTTCTCTAGGTTACCCAAATGCCGACACTTTATGTCGAGAACGTCCCCGACGATTTGTATGAAGCGTTGCGTGCCCGAGCGCAAGAGCACCGCAAATCGATTACCGCCGAAGTGCTGACCCTGTTAGCTGAGAATGTTCCGACGGCAGCGGAACTGGCTCGCCGAAAACAGTTGCTCGCTCGCGCTCGCAAGTTACGTTCAAAAAGGCCGGCGGCGACCGAGCTAGGATTCCCCACCACAGAAGAGATGCAGCGCGAGGATCGCCGTCGGTGAGCGCTTACATTCTCGATGCGAGTGTGGCCGCCAAGTGGTTTCTCCCGCCAGACGACGAAACGTTTGTCGAGGAGTCGTTGGATCTTCTGAATGGATATTCTCGGGGGACTGTTCGTCTGACGGTCCCGGATCTTTTCTGGCCGGAGTTTGGCAATATTCTCTGGAAAGCGGCTCGTGTGGGCAGAATCTCGATAGAAGCGGCAGAAGAAGCGCTTGTTGCATTGACAGAGAAGCCATTTCCTACCTTGCCGTCCTTACCGCTGTTAGACGACGCGTTTGCCATCGCAACGCGATTCCAATGTACTGTGTATGACAGTCTGTATGTGGCTCTCGCGGTGGTGTCGGGGAAACCGTTGATTACTGCTGATGAACGCCTTGCCAATTCCCTGGCGGCACACTTCCCTGTTCGCTGGCTGGGGTCTCTATAGGATTTTCGGGTTCGTTTGGTAATTTCCGGTTGAATCTTGTAAGTACCGTGTTTTCAATGGTTATAGGGTTAAGAACGACCGGTTTGGTAGAATAGGCCACTTATGCCGACCGGCAGTATTCTTGATGCCTATGTTCGTAGTGCGCCCTCTGCTCAGAATGCTGTCGACATCTTTAAGGGGGAGTGGGCGTCGCAGTTTCCCGCAGCATTAACTGTCCCGGTTCAGGCGGGTGGCATACCGTTGTTCGAGGACGGGCGCATTATCGATGCCATTCAGCAGTTTGGCGGCGTTGAGGGTATGCGTGTTCTGGAGCTCGGGCCACTCGAAGGCGCGCATAGTTACATGATGGAGCTGTACGGCGCAGCATCGGTAACGGCCGTCGAGTCGAATACTACGAGCTTACCTTAAGTGTTTGATTGCAAAAGAGATTCTTAATTTACAACGGGTAAAATTCCTGTGCGGCGATTTTGTTGAGTACCTGAAGGCGACGCCCGAGCATTTTGACCTGATTCTCGCCAATGGTGTCCTGTATCACATGCGGAACCCGGTGGAATTGATTTCGCTTTTAGCCAAGCACACGGATCGGCTGAACATGTGGACGCACTATTACGATGACCGAATTAAGTCCGACATCCATCTGCGCCATAAGTTCACAACGAGTGCGCCGGCTGAGGTGGATGGCTTCCACCACACCTTATTCCGGCAGGAATATCAGGTGAGTTTAGACCATCCGGGCTTTTGCGGCGGCAGTGAAGATTACAGTAACTGGTTAAGTCGCGCGGATCTGCTGAGCTGTTTGTCGTCCTTTGGTTTCAGAGACATCCGGATTGACCATGAGCAACCGGATCATCCACACGGCCCTTGTTTCGCCATCATCGCGATGAAGTGAGATTGCGGTTGTCGACAGAAAACCCAACCGAGTTCGAAATTCTCCAACAACAAGTAGAACTGTTGAAAGAGACGCTTCGCCAGGAAATCGCCGCCCGGGAAATGCTTCGCCAGAGGGTGATGCAGCAGGACGGGCAGATCCGGGAACTGAGGCGGAACATTTACAGCATTCTTCAAAGCCGGATCTGGAAAACGATGGTTCGGGCTGGAGGGGTGGTTCTAGGTTTCGACCAGCGCCTCTCGTTCTTGCAGCGCCGATTGCAAAACAAGATCGGGAAGAGTGGGCAGGAACAGATCCTGATTCATCGAGACTCGCCAGCTCCGAATTCTCCCCCGGTATCGGAAAGGATCAAGTTTCAGGGCTGGGCTGTGGCGGAAAGCGGGATTGCCAAGGTCGAAGTGGGCATTGGCGGAAAGCTGCTTCCTGCCGTAATCGGAATGAATCGGCCGGACATTGCCGAGCTGTATCCGCAATACCCCGGCTCGGGTAAGTCCGGTTATCGACTCGTTGCCGGGATTGCTCACTTGTCGCCGGGTCCGCAAACAGTGACGGTGTATGCGACAAGCGAGCGCGGCGTAACCGCTGAGCACGAGTTTTCCATCGACGTTCGCCATGCCGTCGAATCTCATACCCGTAGCCGTCGCGAGATCGAGCTTCTGCTGGGCACCATGCGCCGAAAGCCCGTTATCTCGGTGCTCTTGCCGGTATACGATACGCCTGAAGAATGGCTCCGGCGTTGTATCGACTCCGTCGTGCATCAGCAATATCCGCATTGGGAATTGTGCATAGCGGACGATTGCTCTCGCGCTCCTCATGTAAAGCGACTGCTCGAAAAGTATCAGCGAGCTGATGGCCGGATCAAAGTGGTCTGCCGCTCTGAGAATGGCCACATAGCGAAAGCGACGAACTCGGCGCTGGAGATTGCGACGGGCGAGTTCATTGCTCTGCTCGATCATGACGACGAGCTTACGGAAGACGCGTTGCTTGAAGTCGCCATCGCTCATAATGAGCATCCATCCGCGGACTGGATCTATAGCGATGAAGACAAGATCGATGAAGATGGATTCTGCAGCGATCCATTCTACAAACCGGATTGGTCCCCCGAATATTTCCTGACGTGCATGTACACGTGCCATCTGGGTGTGTATCGCACCGAGTTGGTCCGAAGTATTGGCGGTTTTCGTCCGGAAGTGAATGGCGCGCAGGACTATGACCTGGCGCTTCGGTTTGCGGCCAGGAACCCGGTTGTCCATCACATTCCGAAGGTGCTGTATCACTGGCGAACGCTGGCGACTTCGACCGCCTCGGGCGGCGATGCAAAGGACTATGCCTATCCGGCCGCCCAGCGCGCGCTCGGCAATTACTTGAAGGAAGCGGGCGTTTCGGGCGAGGTTCTGCCCGGTCCTCGCCATGGATTTCATCGCATACGCTTCGACATTGTTGGCGAGCCGAAAGTCAGCATTGTGATTCCGAGCGCAGCCCGCATCGTGGAGTACGAAGGCGCGCGAGATCGATTTGCTACGGATGTGCGTGGGCAGCATTCTGGAGCGTTCGACGTACCGGAACGTCGAGATTGTTGTTGTCGACAACGGAGATTTGCGGCCCGAGTTGAGGGACTGGCTTACCGGGAAGGTCCGGCTGGTGACGTATGAATCGGAGCGATTCAATCTGGCGGAGAAGATCAACCTTGGCGCGCGTCATGCTACTGGCGACCATTTTGTTCTTCTGAATGACGACATCGAAGTGATCAGTCCGGACTGGATCGAACAGATGTTGCAGTACTCGCAACAGCCGGCGATCGGCGCGGTTGGGGCGAAGTTATTGTTCCCGAATCGCAGAATTCAACATGCCGGGGTCGTTTTGCTGAATGGCCAGCCCGGCCATGCGTATTACAACCATCCGCCGGAGGAGATCGGATATTATCTGTCGGTTCAAGTGGCTCGCAACTACCTTGCGGTTACAGGGGCCTGCACGATGACCCGGGCCGAAGTGTTCCGGGAGTTAGGCGGCTATAGCGAGGATTTTCCCTTAAACTACAACGACGTAGATTATGGGCTGAAGCTTCGAGAGAAAGGATACCGGTCGGTGTATGTGCCGGAGGCCGAGCTGATCCACTATGAGTCGGTGTCGAAAGAAGGAGCGGGAGGTGTCCGGCCGGGAGAGTTGGAGAAGCTCCGTCGGAAGTGGGGAAGCCGTTATTTCGTCGATCCTTACTACAACCCCAATCTTCCTCAGGATTGTTTGTACTATTCACCGACCTGAACGGGTACAAACTGAGGGAAGGTTCTACCTTTCGATTCGCAATGACCATGACACGAAGATAAACAGTACCCGCGAAAGCCGGCCAGAAGGCCGACGATAAACTAAGATTGCGAACTCCAGGAATATTGAAGAGGGTCATAAAAGACATATCATGATTGCTATAATACGAACTTCGTTGCTCTATTATGTATAGGTTGTGACAGCCGACTCCAGTGCGGAACTGCTGATGGCCGGGCAAAGAAGAAAGCATTCAAGCAGACCTTCAAGCTTTCGAAACGAAACTGCCAACCGCCTTTCTCTGTGGTGCCCGATCTGCTCTTAGAGAGAGTAGTGCTCGCAATACCAGCTTATGAACCTTGCATTTCAACTCGCGGCGATTGCAACGCGCGTTTCAGGACGCTAATACTTCGACAACAGGGATTGAGCAGCCTTGACCATGGCCAATACAGCTTCGGAATCTAAAGGTATATCGCAAAACGGCCGATTACACAGGCCTACTCATATTATTCTGCCTTTCTACAGAAATCCACAGCTTGTCCGGTCGGTGTTTGAGTCGCTACTGCGCTGCGGGGAAGAACTTTCGGAATTGCAGTGCTCTCTAGTCGCAATCGATGATACGTCTACAGACGAACTCGATCAGGTTCTGAAACATTCTGCCGATGCACTGTCACGTTTCATACCAACGCGTGTAATCAAGAATGCGCGGAATATCGGGTTTGTGAAATCAGCGAACGTGGGTATGCGGCAATCTCTGGAAAACCGCTCTGACGCTCTCTTGTTGAACTCCGACACTCAGGTATTTCCTGGAGCGATTTCGGCAATGCGCAAGGTGGCCTATAGCGATCCGATGATTGGGTTTGTCAGCCCTCGTTCAAATAACGCTACGATCTGCTCGCTACCTGTGCAACCGGAACACAACCACCTGCCACCCGAGCAAAGCTTTCAAATCTTCTCTCAGCTTAGCCACTTTCTTCCCGAGTATCATTACGTTCCGACTGCTGTTGGGTTTTGCATGCTCATCAAGTGGAGCGTTCTGAGCGACTTTGGGCTACTCGATGAAGCTTATGGCAAAGGCTACAACGAAGAGAATGATTTAGTGATGCGGGCAAACCGGTGCGGCTTTCGCGCGGCTGTGGCGAATCGAGCGTTTGTGTATCACATTGGGGAAGCTTCCTTTTCGCAGGCCGACGAGCACAAGACGCTTCTTGACCAAGTTAATGCTACAACCCTGAATGGCCGTTATCCTGAATATCCGTGGGCGGTCCGGAAATATCTTACAAGTCCACAATATGAGTATGAACAGATGCTGACCGCGCTTATTCCCGATTCCGACGGCTGTGTAGATGTGCTGCTGGATATGTCCAACATCACGGCATCACACAACGGAACTTTCCAATCGGCCAAGCAAATACTTATCCATGCTGCGTCTGCGTGGAAGCACTGGTGCAAACTGCACGTGCGCATATCGTCCGAAGCGCTCGCATTTCACCAGTTGGACTCACTAGAGAACGTATATTTCGTTCCCTTGGACACAAATAAGCGATTTGCGGCGGCGTTTCACATAGGGCAACCCTTCAAGCTCACGACCATCGAGAGAATGAACTCTCTTGGTGTTCTTAATTACTGGGTTATGTTGGACACTATTGCGTGGGACTGTCAGTACCTTCATCAAATTGATGAGCGGCTCGACTCCATGTGGCGGTATGTGTGCGAGAGCAGCACTGGTATTTTTTATATTAGCAAGTTTGTCCGGGACCAATTTCAACGGCGATTTCGGTTCGGGCAGCATGTACAGCAGAAAGTAGTTTATTTATCTCTGAATCCCGCTGAGCACTGTGAATCAGCAACTTTGAACGCTACCGAAGGCCGTCATATTCTGGTCATAGGAAATCACTATGAGCATAAGTTTCTGCGACCTACAGTGGAGGCGCTGGTTGCCTCATTTCCCTTCGAGAAAATCGTGGTGGTTGGATTGCCTTCTCACTCGGCACAACGGGTGATAGCATACGCAAGCGGCCAGTTGAGCGACACTCAGATCGATAACCTGTACGCAAGCTGTAAGTTTCTGGTCTACCCGTCCCAGTACGAGGGCTTTGGATTGCCGGTCATGAAAGCTCTCGCATACAACAAACCTATCGTGGCGAGATCCCTGCCCACTACTAAGGAATTGGCGGAAGCACTCGATGCCGGAACAAACATCAGGTTTTACGATACGACCCAGGACTTGATCCATATTCTCCGGAATGAAGACCTCCATTGGAGTAACATGCCGGGAAAAATGGCCGGCGGGTGGGAAGCCTATGTAGGCGAAGTGGGGAGCGTCATTCGGCACGGACTTGAGTCCGCCGATTCCTTGCAATCCGTCATCCCACGAATGCAACACGCGCAAATGTTAACAGGATCTGCCGTTGAAACAACAGCGCTACCACTGTCACCTGACTCCCAGGGTGAAGTCCAATCGCTGCGAGCAAAGAATCATGAGTTGCAGGTTGCATTGGCGGCGCGTAACGCCAGGATTGCTGATTTGCAGACATCGATATCATGGCGCATGACCGCTCCGGCCCGCGCGGTCGGCAGCCAACTCTTGAAGCTTTTGAAATAGGTAAAGGTAAATCAATGTCTCAGGACACTTCCGCAAAGGCGGCAAAGCGGCGAGCAAAAATCGAGGAGGGGTCGGTGCCTCTCGTGGAAAGCGTAGAAGGCGATTCAGTGCAGGACCGCGTCGCATCGCGCAAATGGACTGCAAAACAGATTGCCGTTGTACTGTTTTGTCTGCTCGCAATATATTCGCCGGCCATGATGCTGTACAAGGTCCATGCGAACAGCGTAGACGTGCCGTTCTGGGATGAGTGGGACTACGTGAAGATGTTCCGTGAGGTTTCGGAAGGAGAAATTCCGCTTACTCAATTCCTGCTCTCCACTGCGGGAGAACACAAGGTTGCAGGCCAAGTTTTGCTCTCGATTGCGGGCTGGCAGATCACCGGCATGCGGGAACCGTTGATCATGACATTCAATTGGTTGCTGGGCGTAGGCTTCTGCTTACTTGCGGCGCTTATTACGAGGCGAGCGTTTCCCGGTGGAATCCAAGCTTGGGTTGCACTTGCGACCGCATCATTTTTGCTGTTCAATCCTGCAGCTTATCAACCTTGGCTCTGGGCAATACCTACCGTATATCTGCTCATTCCCTTATTGTTCTTTAGCGGTGTGGCCGTGATTCAGAGTAAATGGTCCCTTTCTCGCCGCATCGCGGTCTGTGGCGCCGTGGCTTTCATAGGATCATTCACGCTCGGTAGTGGTGTGCTCTTATGGGGGCTCTTTCCGGCGGTGTGGTTGCTCTACGCTACGAGATCCGATATCTTTTCAGTCCGCACAGGGCTTGCTCTATATCTTGCCCTCCTCGTATTGACGGGTTTGGTCTTTATCTCTGCAGGGATGCACACAACTGCTCCAGCAGCGCCGGGAACCGGAATTAGCGATTTGGCAGCGTTCTTCTTTACGTATACTGGGAATTTCGTGGCATTATCCGCCGAAGCGGCCCCTGTTTCTCAGGCCCAGTTTGTCGGCTTGGCTTTGGTCGTTTTCTTTGCTGTTATCTCATGGCTCGCTACGCGGGTATATCGCAACAGGCCTGAGTTTAAAGGCGTGGCGGTGTGGATTCTCCTGGGCTTTTACTCTATAGTAGCCGGCCTGCTGATCACATGGGCGCGCATCGGTTTTGGCGTGAAGTATCCTCTGGAAGCTTCGCGATATATTGTCGCATCCTGTTTTCTGCCACTTGCATGTCTGGTGCTTGCGACAATTCTGCTGGTCTATTACGTTCAGCACTTGTCGTCAAATGCGATGGCATACTCAGCAGTGTTAGCGTGTACGGCAATACTAGTAGCCACAATTTTCTCTATTCGCTTACTGCAAACACAGCGGGCATACGATATGATGACGCATTCCTATTTCCATCAGCTCCGTGGCAAGGTTGCTGTGGCTGCGGCAAATTATATACACCTGCCCACCTATAGCGGAATCTTCCCCAAAAATGACTTCCCGCAGTTCCTCCGCTCCGTCCGGTTTCTGAATGCGCGTAAATGGCTCCATCCCACTATTTGGGATGAGACCTTCCTAAAGGAAGCAGCATCGAAACCCCCGAATGCTTCATATGGGAATATAGATAAGGCAGACAGGACAGCAGGTAAGACGACGCTTGCGGGCTGGGCCTATCTGGTGGACCGCGCAGAACGACCACATGCAATTTTTGCACTTGCTGTGAAAGCTGGCTCCACCCCGCATCTCGTAGGGGTGGTCTTTCCCTCTACTTTGCGACAAGACATATACGAACGGTTTCACAACTTCGAAGCACTCTCCACTGGGTGGAGCATGGACGTGCCCGAATGGGAGCTCAACGATCCACTCGCGAGGATTGTCTGCTTTGCTTATGACGCAAATAGTGGGAGCGTATACAGGGTTTCTGGTGAAGTGTCAGGTAATCACTTGCAACCGTGAGCCGCCTGGGCCCCAAAAGTCATGGAGTGGCAGCCATCTGATCCGGATTGAACCCCTCCATGAATCGCAATAAATACGGAGGACGGCTCATTGAGAAACGAAACAGTAATGCATCTCTACGGTGTGGATTTCCGAAGTGTTTATCACGAACTTACGACAAGTTCCGGTACCTGAAGAATTATCGTGAAGAGTAAGGGATAGAAGGAGAAATGACAAAGCCGGAGTCTTATCGTTTGTTCTATGAAGAACTACTGAGGCAGGCCGGAGGGACTTGGTTTGATTTCGAGGGACTCATACGCGACATCTATGTCTCGGTACTCAGACCCGGAGACTGGGCGGTCGATGTGGGTGCGCATAAGGGTGACCACACGTTCCAGATGGCACAAGCCGTCGCTCCTCACGGAAGAGTTATAGCTATCGAAGCCGTACCTTCTCTCGTACAGCGACTAAGAGACGTCAGTAGTCAACATTATCCCCACTTGAAGCCTATAATTGATTTCCACGAGTGTGGTGTTTCTCATTCGAAGGCAGTCGGAAGTTTTTACTTCGCACCAGAAGTGCCTGGAATGAGCGGCCTTCGGTATCGGGATGTGCTTCATGGTTACAAAGTAGATCCTTTAGTCGTGCAGCTATTGACATTAGATAGTATCTGCGTAGCTGCGGAAGGCGCTATCCGATTCATAAAGATCGATATCGAAGGTGCAGAGTACGACGTGATCCAGTCCGCCAGACGTACAATAGAGCAGCATCAACCTATAATTGTCTTCGAGCATTCGGCCTCTAGTCCACAGGATTTCGGCTATTCAATAGAGCAGATGCTCGATCTGTGGGCGCAACTCGGTTATCGTATTTACGATTTCTTTGGCAAGCTCTATGGGAGTGTTGACGTGTGGAAGGATTCACTGGTCTTTAATTTCCTGGCGCTCCCAAAAGCGTCCAAGGACGCCGACAGGATCTTTGCCGCTGTGCATAACACGCTCGCACAAGCAAATGTCAGGTATCCCTTGCAATCCAACATGAGATAGGATTGCTCCTAGCTAAGAACGGTCGAGTATTCGTGCAGGTTTTCCCATGGTTTCACTGCCTCTATGGGGGTCACCTCACCAACTACATAGCAGAACCATACTTCCACTTAACTAGATTCCGATGAGGTGGGTAGCCGAGCAACTCGAAGAATACAAGGGGAAGGGTGAGCACTTCGATCAAAACGAGTTTTAAGCATACCTATATTCAGACCAAAACACCGAATCGCTGAATCGCTACTCTGCCAATCGATGTACTCCGATGTGCGGAATGTGGGATTTTCCGTGATGAAGTGCAGGCCATCGTCTATGACCAAGATCTGTCCGCCGCCCCCAAGGATGTTCCATTTTTGGATATCCATGATATGCGGATCAAAGATGTTGCTCCGCAAAAGTATTATAAGAGCGTTAAAGTTACGTCACGCACAGGGAATAGATATTGTTTCTCAAAACTGCAAGCGCTTGTAAAGGAACCATGGGATTATACGGAGCGCGAAGGCAACAGCGCGCCAAAACCGCGGATAAAATGTGGTTCCGCTATCGCGGTGTAGCCGGTCGAATACGAAACGAGCTGCTGTAGAAGGGTTACCTTTGAAAATAGCAAATGCTTTCCAATCGTCTGTTGGGTGTCAAGGTAGCCCAATTCATAAAACTGCACTCGGATCTTCGTTCCGACCGCTATATGCCGGAGACTCTCGAAGTAACTTCCCAAGGCTCGCTTGGCGGCAGCATATACAACGTTCCGGCTCCGTCCGCGAATGCTCGCAATCGAGCCGAATCCAACAACACACGCGCCCGGCGTGGATGCAAGCGAGTGCCAGAAAGCATGTGTAACCGCAGCTATCGAAAGGAAGTTGATTTCTACCAATCGCTTCGCCGCGCGTGTGTCAAGATTTCCATCATCACCATCACTTGCGTAACCAAGAGGAAAGAGCAGTCCGTCAATGGATGTGAATTTTTGCGCGGCTGCAACGATGCCCCACTCCGTTTCAACTGAGTCTTGAATATGAAAAGCTAGATACTCCGCCCGGACACCATATTGAAGGTGCAGATGAGCGGTGAGCGCACGTAAATCGCGCTCATCACTTGCGACCAGCAGCATGTTATGTCCGCGTCGCGCAGCTTCGGTGGCCAAAGCTCTGCCGAGTCCGGCGGATGCGCCTACGATCAGCAGGTTCACAATTCCAGCCGCTCAGACAAGGCAGAGCGGTAGATACGCTGTGGGTCGTAATGACGTAGTTGTTCGCGAAAACGCTGATGCTTAGGATACGCTCTCTCCACGACACTCCTGCTTAGGCGCGAATCCTTGATGATGTTGGGCCAACCACCATGACTGAGCATCACATCGTCGAGAAAGGATGCGAACTCATGACCGCGAGAGTCACGCGGGAAGTTTAGGGCCAAGCAAATCCCATCACCAGTAAAACGCAGCAATTCTCGAGATCCGCGGAACAATTTCGCAGACGCGAGTGTCACGGACACCGGCTTGCTGCGCAATCTGTGTTTGATTTCTGTAACAAAAGAAGAGAATCTGTCATCGGGGATGACGATCTGAGCCTCATGAAAGCCTGCAGGGCCGAACATTTGGAAGTACACTTCTTTGCTGTGCACCGGAAACAGGAATTCATGAAGAGACAGATCTTTGCTGCCTTTACCAAACCTCACAGACGCATGATAAAGGCGATTGAACAGCGGTGTGGTCCACCTATTAAAGCATGGCAACTGCCATTTTCCCCGGCTGGCTGCCTCTAAACGACTTTCGGTACATAAGGGTTTTGCGGCTTTGCTGCTTCCATCCGGCTTGAAACTGCCTCCGACCACGAACCCCCGGCCAAAAAAGTGGCCCTGAGCGGTAAAATCGTGCCACGAATACACAAGGTCAGCTTTTTTAGCCGTCTCCTTAGAATCGGGCCGAGATCAAAGATGTTCTCGACCGGCGTGATTTGCAGCTGAACAGAGTTGGACCTGATTGGCGACAGACGAAATCTCGTGGTTAGCACATTACCCGTCAAGCCATAGCCGCCACACGTCAAGGCGAACAGTTGTGGATCTGATGACCTGCTCAACTCAAGAATGCCGTGCGCCGGATGAAAAAGTCGGAGACTTTCCACAATAGATATGAATGTACCGTCCCGGAACTGGTTTTTGCCATGAGCATCCGCTCCGATACACCCGCCTATAGTGATCTTTGGATGACCGGGTTGAACCGGCAAGAAAAACCCGCGCGCTAAAGCGAAACGATACAGTTCACCTAGCGTAATCCCTGTTTCTACCTCCACAATGCCAGTTTCAGAGTCCCAATCCAAAATTCTATTGAAGCTGGTGTGATCCACGCTCGCGCCAGCCTTCGAAAAACTAGCCGCTGTATACGAAAGCCCGGCCCCCCGTGAGATACCAGTTTCAATCCCGTCCCAAAAGGAATACCGGTCAGGCTTGTATACAATTGTCGAAGCGCGAACCGCGCCGTCAAAACTGACATATGTTACAGAAGCAGCTGGGAACTTGTTTCGGAGCGCGGTGTCAGGCATGAAGATTGATGTTCTGGAGGAAGGATGGAACGACCATAACGAATGATGGCGTTAGGCCGTTGCAGCCCGTTTTTGTAGATCCGAGCGGTATATAATCCAGTAGCGACACAGCTAATCCGATAAAACTAAAGCCTAGAAACAAAAGAACCGGAACGTGCCAATATGCTGGCGATATTATCGCCAGGACGACAAGAGCCGCCATCAGGAAGAAGCATAATGGAAATGCGTATGCGGCGAGCCTTAACGCAACCGTAGACGCTGACATAATTCCAGCGATAGCAAACACTGTCATTCCCACAAGATTGTAATGGGTTTCTCCGGCTATGCGAGCATGTCTAGTATAGGGGATATTTTTTGTCTGAAACCAGCACTCCCGATAGATGCTCGAAGAAAGGGAAAGGAATTGATTTCCTGAATTACTGCATGCCTAACTTCACCCGTAATTAAGCTGAATTCAGCCATGTTCAGGACAAAGTTATCGTCCGCTACATTATGGACAAGATGATAAAAGAATTTGCGTGCGACCTTTAGTGGTACTGGTTCAGGCCGGTCCACCCGCTCCCCAAAAACGATGTCGTAACCTTCTTTGTAATATCTTAGAAAGTCGACAACCATCTCCGGTGGATCTTCACAATCCACATCAATCATCACATACAAATCAGCCACAACCGTTCGCAGCGCGCAACCAAGAGCTCCCTGATACCCAAAATTGCGGCTCAACACAATGACATACACGCCTGGATATCGGTTGTGAAGCTCCTGAATAATTTCGTAAGACCGGTCATGGCAGCCGTTATCGATGAAGTACAAACTGGGGTTGCAGTGACCTCGTATACGATCGAAGACTTGGGACATTCTGTCAAAAAACAGAGGGATGGTTGCTTCCTCGTTATAGACCGGGCACAGCACAGCAAGCGAAGGAAGCACTTCTGGAGTTGTGTTCTTCTGGTGGATCACGCGTTCACATCGCACGCGTAGGGCTAGCGAAACAATTGAAGGCCATACACGTTGTTTGATCTTCTGATTCTATCATCAGGACGCCGTTTGAGATCGAGCCTCAGCGCTTCATCAGTTAGCTGAGTGTTCTCTTGGTTTAAGGGAATCTAATGACCGTTAGCTGTAGTGGAAGATATGGATATATGGCACAATAAAGAGACATTATTATGAGTGATCGTTATTCATCCGTTGTTATTACCGGGTCAGGAAAGTGCGGTAGTTCTCTCGTTGCTCATAGTTTTTTCCATGCGGGTTTTTCAATGGGCACAGAAGAAGAACTCGTAATTCATCGAGGGGCGAAGGGTAATATTGGCGGATACTGGGAACATGCTGCCATCTTATCGATGAATGAGGATATTCTTTCCTTTAACGGCGCATCCTGGGATAACGCGCCGCAACTGCCTTTGGCTCTCAGTCCGGAATTGCACTCGCGTATGGGTCTGCTCACCCGGGGGGTTGCCTGAGAGTTTTTGTTGTAAGGATCCTCGATTTGTCTGGACAGTTGAAGTGTGGGCAGAGTGGTTCCCTCAAATTGTGCTTGTAGCGCCATTTCGCAATCCAGTCGGATTTGTCAAGTCGATTGCATTTAAGTGGCCTGAAAAGTTCGAAGTGGCGCCTACGCTGCAGCGGGGACAGTCGAATGAACTGGACATCTGGGAAGCATCGAACAGACGCTTGCTTAAGCTTAGCGAGACGATACCAACTTGGTGGGTGTGTTTCGATGATCCGATTGACACATTCAAAAGGCGACTTGCTACCATTATCGCGACGTTTGGGCGGTCGTTGGATTCGATCGCCTTCGATTCCTTCTTTGTTCCTTCCGAGCGAAGGTTTTCTACGTCCGAAGAGTTGGCACTGACAATGTCTGTTATCCCAGATGATACTAGGGCTTTATACGAGACTCTTCGCGAGCTTAGCCAGTCATCATCACCCACTACTCTTAGTGCGACCAAGCTACAATAATGGGGTACTGATTGAGGGTCTGTTCATAGCAGAACTTGCGAACGACATCCCTCTACCGGTCGTAGGAATCTACTGACATAGCAAGACTTCTAACGCCGTTACTTTCGAGGCCGGCATGCTACTTGAGGAGATTGGAACCATTGTGGCTACAGACCCGAACAGTTTGCCTGTCCATGCCAAAGATACGAATCGCCAACGCTACTTGGATCTCCTGAAGAATGTCCTGATTAACACGATCTATTTGGAATACGATTCGCCACTGCTTATCATCGACCCCGATGAATCGGTTTCAGATCGGCGCCATCTTGGGCGTGACTGGCCTACGATGGCCCTCTCCATGATAGGCCGGGTTCGCCTCGACAATCTGCAATTTTGCATCGAAGATGTAATCGCTCGCAACATCCCGGGTGATCTGATTGAGACGGGTGTCTGGCGCGGTGGCGCCACGATCCTAATGCGGGCCGTTTTAGCGGCTCATGAAGTTCGTGATCGCATGGTTTGGGCGGCTGACTCTTTTTGCGGCCTACCATTACCGGATCCAGAAAAGTATCCCGTGGACAAAGACGATCCGCACCATACTTTTGATTACTTGCGAGTCGGACTAGAAGCGGTAAGGGCAAATTTCAATAAATTCGGGTTGCTTGACGATCAGGTACGCTTTGTTGAAGGCTTCTTTTCAGACACACTACCTAACCTTCGCTCCGAGTCTTTCGCTGTACTCAGACTTGATGGGGACATGTACGAATCCACGTATGTGGCGCTCGAAAACCTTTATCCCAGCTTGTCACCAGGCGGCTACGCGATCATTGATGACTACGGTGTCCTCCCCGGCTGTGCGGCCGCAGTTGAAGACTATCGGCGCGATGCAGCGATCAGCGCCCCGATGTTCGAGGTTGATTGGAGTGCCCGGTATTGGATGAAGTAATTGTATCTTAGTGTACAAGAGTCTTGGCTAAGTGATGTTCCGCTGCCGTGGATTCAGAGCCGTAACTTCTCATCGCGGTATACTTGACTCTCAGGCACAGAGCGACTGGAAAGACAATGTGGCACGGCGATTATAAATTCGTTCTGCATAATCTCATTGCTAAGGATTTTCGTATTCGATACCGAAATATGTCGCTTGGCGTGTTCTGGTCGGTATTGAATCCATTAGTGATGATGGCTGTGCTAACGTTTGTATTCACTGAGATTATGGCATCTCAGATTCCTCATTTTGCTGTATTTCTGTTTTGCGGACTAGTTCCCTTTAATTTTTTCTCCATAGGCTGGCTCAGCGGAACGACTTCTCTGGTAGATAATGCCGGACTTATCAAACGTGTTCCTGTCCCTCGTGAGGTTATTCCAATCAGCGCAGTCCTTTCAAACTGTGTTCATTTGGGAATTCAAATCGCGCTGTTATTTATTCTGGTATGCCTATATGGGATTCCTCTAAACCGACATTGGATATGGATTCCATTCCTGTTGTTACTCGAAGTGGTATTCGTCTGTGGATTAGCGTTGCTCTTTGCAGGAATGAACGTCTACATTCGGGACACGCGTTATATCGTAGAGTCAGCCACATTGGTCCTATGGTGGCTAGTGCCTATAATCTATCCGTTTTCGATGATTCCCCAGCAATTCAAGGACATCTACCAATACAATCCTGTTGCCGCTCTAGTGCTTGCAATACGAGGTATCATCCTTGAAGCAAATGCTCCACCGGACGCATTACTATTGAAATTCGTTGGTGTCTCATTCACAACACTGGCGATTGGCTGGTTTGCATTTAGTCGAATGGAACGCCGGTTTTATACCTATCTGTAAATGCCCCTGATCACGTGCACCAACGTATCGAAGCTGTTCTATCACCACCATAAGAGCAAGCGTTTACTTCGACAGCACTTCGTCGACTGGTTTGGTCCCCGTAACAGCGATGGGGATAGGTTCTACGCGCTTCAAAATGTGTCATTTGAAGTTGCCAAAGGTGAGAGCGTTGGGATCATCGGTAGTAATGGCGCTGGTAAGAGCACGTTATTAAGCATCATCACGGGCTTGGCACATCCAGATGAAGGAACCGTACAGGTAGAAGGACGAATCGCTGCTTTACTTGAACTTGGATCAGGATTCCATCCTGATCTGACGGGAGCAGAGAATATCCGTATGAATGCGGCGTTGCTCGGGTTTACAAAGAAGGAGACGATAGAGTTGTTTGACTCCATTGTTGACTTCGCCGGGGTGGGTGAATTCATTGACGAACCGCTGCGCACATACTCGAGTGGAATGGTATTACGCCTTGCCTTTGCAGTGGCGGTGAACCTGAGTCCTGACGTACTATTGATCGACGAGATTCTAGCAGTCGGAGACCAAGCGTTTCAGACCAAATGTCTTGAGCGTATTCACATGCTCCGCGGTGCTGGCAAGACTCTGTTATGTGTTTCTCACGCTACTGGACTTTTACTTCAGTTCTGCGACCGCGGCATCTGGTTGGATCACGGCCAGCTTGTAATGCAAGGGGAGATTCACCACGTCATTGAAGCCTACGAGGGTAGAACGGTGCCGCAATGATGATCGCTACAAACATTATTAACGGCAGTTAAAATCAGCTGATCTAGAACACCTCAACCCGAGGGATCGGTACCACGAACTGACCACCCCACTCTCGTATAGAAACCATCTGCAATGAAATCTCTTCACGGAGATTCCAGGGCAGAATCAGTACAAAATCCGGCCTGTCTACAGCTATACGCTCGGTCGCGTACACAGGTATGCGCGTACCCGGAAGATATGTGCTCTGCTTGTAAGGGCTCCTGTCGACCGTATATTCGACGAGTTCGGGCCCGACCCCACAATAGTTCAAAAGTGTATTACCCTTGGCAGGAGCGCCGTAGCCTACTACACGTTTTCCTTGCCGCCGTGCCTTTATCAAGAACTCGAGCACGTCACACTTCACTTCCTTCACCCGATTGGCAAAGAGTCTATACGTTTCTAGATCCCTCAACCCCGCAGCGCTTTCAGCGTCGTGCAGTTTCTTAACACGGTCGCTTATTGGCTTGCTGGAGTCTTGTTCATGTTTCGCATAAACTCGCAGAGATCCGCCATGTGTCCAGAGTTCTTCTACATCGAAAACTGTCAAGCCAAATCGATGAAACACTTCCTCTACTACCAATAGAGACAGATAAGAGAAGTGCTCGTGATAAATAGTATCGAACTGCCCGTGGCGGATCTGTTGCATGAGGTGCGGAAACTCAAGTGTGATTACTCCATCCGGTTTCAACAATATCTTGAGGCCCTCTACAAAAGACAATAAATTGGGGACATGAGCAAGCACATTATTGCCGAGCAGTAGATCGGCGGTATACCCCTCGTCCTTCAACTGTTGAGCCGTATCCGCGCCAAAGAAGATATCTTTCGTTGGGATACCCTTTGCTCGCGCAACCTCTGCCACGTTGGTCGCAGGTTCCACTCCTAACACAGACACTGCTTTTTCGTGGAAGTATTGAAGAAGATAGCCATCGTTGCTGGCAATCTCAACTACTTGAGAATGTGATCCGATATCGAAACGTTCACACATCAACTCTGTGTATTCCCGTGCATGTTGCAGCCAAGCTGTGGAGAACGAAGAAAAGTAAGCGTAATCGGAAAAGATGTGGGATGGACTTTCAAACTCCTGCAACTGTACGAGCATGCACTTATCACATACGTACACATGCAGTGGGTAGAACGGCTCCATTGCTTGTAGCTGTTCGGATTTTATATATGAATTGGCCAGCGGAGACATGCCTAAATCGGCAAAGGTGACTGTCAGGGGGCTCGCACACAACCGGCAAATCGGATCCGAACCGGTATACTTCAAGCCCATGTCTTCCAAGGAGCATTCCCAGTGCTCCAGAGTTGCTCAAGATAGTTCTTTTCGCGCAATGTATCCATCGGTTGCCAGAATCCGCTATGTCGGTAGGCGGCTAATTGGCCGTCGGCAGCTAAGGACTCCATTGGCTCGCGTTCCCATACAGTCGAGTCGTCTGCAATGCGACCAATCACGGAGGGTGATAACACGAAGAAGCCCCCGTTGATCCATGCGCCGTCGCCGATGGGTTTTTCCTGAAAGCCCTCTACGCCGTCACCGTTCATGCGTAGAGCCCCGAACCTCCCTGGCGCGGTTGTCGCAGTAACCGTCGCTTCTAACCCATGGATCTTATGAAACTGAATGAGGTCCATTATGTTCACATCGCTAAGACCGTCGCCGTAAGTCATGCAGAACGGCTTTGTGGCATCGAGATACCGAGAAACGCGGCGGAGCCGACCTCCTGTCATGGTTTCGAGTCCGGTCTCCACGAGCGTCACACGCCAATTCTCGGTATTTCGTTCGTGGGTGGTAAGCGTATTACTGCCTAGATCAAAAGTGACGTCCGAAGTATGCAAACCATAATTTGCAAAATATTCCTTAATAAGGTACCCTTTAAACCCTAAACAGATTATAAAATCGTTCACTCCATGACGTGAGTATCCTTTCATGATGTGCCACAAAATGGGTTTCCCTCCGATTTCAACCATCGGCTTAGGGCGATTCTGGGTTTCTTCGGATATTCGGGTGCCATGGCCACCGGCGAGTATGACAACTTTCATGGAATCAGCGACATTCTATCATTCAGGATTATTTAGACCGTAGGTCTGCACTCGTCATTTCGCCAACCAGCTCTGTGAATGCAATCTCTGCCTTCCATCGGAGTTTTCCTCGGGCTCTTGTAGTTGAACCCACGAACGGAACGTTTTCCGCCGGCCGGAAGAATTCCGGCGCCACGCGAACATACTTCTGCCAATCGAGTCCTACCGCATGGAAAGCCGCTTCTACGAAGTCACGAACGGTACGCCCCTGTCCAGTCGCTACTACATAGTCATCCGGCTCCGAGTGTTGCAGCATTAGCCACATGGCGCGAACATAATCGCGAGCATGCCCCCAGTCGCGTATAGCATCGAGATTGCCCAATCGAAGCTCGCGTTTCTTTGCCGAGCTTGATACGCGCAGCCGCTCGGGTGATCTTTCGTGTGACAAAGTGCGGACCACGACGCGGCGACTCGTGATTGTAGAGGTAGCCGCAACACGCAAACAGTCCATGCTGCTCACGATAGACACGCATCAGATGATATGCCGCTACTTTGCTGACACCATAGACGTTTCGTGGACGCAACGGCGTGCTCTCGTCCTGCGGAGATACTTCGACATCCCCAAACATCTCGCTCGATCCCGCCAGAAACAGATCGGCACTCCGGCGCTTCCCGCCGAAGCGCATCTAGAACATGCAAGGTACCCGATACGTTAATCCGAATCGTTGAAAGCTCTTCGCCTGTTACAAAGGTCTGCGCGGCCAAGTGGTAACACTCGTCCGGCCGCGCAGACGCAACGGCCTTAGCCACGGCAGAAGCGTCTTCGATCTCCCCTTCGTGACGGTGAATCTCTCCCGCCTCTACCTCCGAAAGCATCTCGCTCGCCTGGCCGGAAGAAGCCATGTATCTCGTATCCATGCGAATGCAAGTGTTCCGCAAGATACGAGCCATCCTGTCCGGTAATGCCCGTAATCAGGGCCCTACGAGCCATAGCTAACGGCCAAGCTGGGAAGCAGTCAGTGAGTATCCCGCATTCTGAAGCATCTTTTCGCGCTTCGCCCGCTCGTGATCGCTGTCGACCATGCTTTGGACAAGTTGCTGAAACGATGTCTCCGGCCGCCAGCCTAGAGCTTTACGCGCTTTCGACGCATCGCCCTGCAGATAATCTACTTCCGTAGGACGGAAGTATCTCGGGTCAATCTCCACATGCTTATGCCAATCGATCCCAAGCCGTTCGCCCGCGATGTCGAGAAACTCTCGAACAGAATGCGCCTCCCCGGTTGCGATCACGTAATCATCCGGCTTTTCCTGTTGGAGCATTAACCACATGGCTTGTACATAATCGCCGGCGAATCCCCAATCGCGCTTCGCCTCAAGATTTCCTAAGTACAGCTTGTCTTGTGTTCCTTCCTTGATTCGACCGAGCGCTCGGGTGATCTTTCGCGTTACAAATGTCTCGCCGCGTCGCGGCGACTCGTGGTTGAACAAGATTCCATTGCAGGCAAACAGATTGTAGCCCTCGCGGTAATTGATCGTGTACCAGTGAGCAGCGACTTTAGCGACCGCATAAGGACTGCGCGGGTAAAACGCAGTGTCTTCGTTCTGAGGAGGTTTCGCGGCTCCAAACATCTCGCTCGATCCTGCCTGATAGAAGCGCACGTGGCGACTGTTTCTTTCATTGTGATCCCGAACTACTTCCAGGAGCCGTAATGTTCCTGTGCCCGTTACATCGGCTGTGTACTCCGGTTGATCGAACGAGATTCGAACATGCGATTGCGCAGCGAGATTGTAGACTTCATCCGGCTGCACCATTTCGATGATGTGCCGCAAACCCGTTCCATCTGCAACATCTCCGGCGTGAAGAAACAGCCGCGCGCTGGGATCATGCGCATCGACGTATAAGTGTTCAATGCGGTCGGTATTGAAGGTTGAGCAGCGCCGAAAAATACCATGAACCTCATAGCCCTTGTCTAGTAGCAGTTCAGCTAAATAGGACCCATCTTGGCCCGTAATTCCTGTAATGAGCGCTTTCTTCATCCCCAAACCTTCCACGGCGCTTTACCGCTTTCCCACAGCGCCTCGAGCTGATTCTTCTCTCGTAATGTATCCATCGGCTGCCAGAATCCCGGGTGCTTATACGCCGCAAGCTCGCCCGACGCGGCGAGCTTCTCCATCGGCTCGCGTTCCCAGACGATAGAGTCGCCGTTAATCAAGTTCAGTACGTCCGGCGATAGGACGAAGAAGCCGCCGTTAATCCAGGCTCCATCACCGACCGGCTTCTCCTGGAAGCCTTCTACCGTTGTTCCCTGCATGCGCAAGGCGCCGAATCGACCTGGCGCAGTAGTCGCTGTGACAGTGGCTTTGCGGCCGTGGCCGCTGTGAAAGTCGACCAGTTTCGCGATGTCGACATCGCCGACACCGTCGCCGTACGTCATGCAAAACGGCTCGTCTTTCTCCAAGTATTGTGCGACCCGTTTGAGGCGGCCACCAGTCATTGTTTCAAGACCCGTATCGACCAGCGTGACACGCCAGTTCTCAGTATTTCTTTCATGTGTGATGATCTGGTTGGCTCCGAGATCGAACGTGACATCCGAAGTGTGCAGCCAATAATTCGCGAAATACTCCTTGATCATATAGCCTTTGAAACCAAGGCAAATCACGAAATCGCTCACTCCGTAATGGGAGTAAAGCTTCATGATGTGCCATAAAATCGGCTTCCCGCCGATCTCTACCATAGGCTTGGGTCGATTTTGAGTTTCTTCGGATATACGAGTGCCGGCGCCACCCGCAAGGATCACGACTTTCATGTGAACTTGCAGGGTATCACGGCAGCTTTAGCGCCAGACCAGCCGCATTTCTTCGCCCTCTAAATAAGGGGTGAAGAAAGGATCCGGGCGCTTCGAGTTGTTCACCCCAGCGCTGCCAGAAGAGCTCCCGCTCCTCGAGTTTCGTACCAGCCGCGCGCGTGGCGCACTCATCGTGGCGCAACGTGGCCGAAGGCTCGAAGATCACTTCATAGCCGGCCGAGCGGGATCGCAGACACAGGTCGACATCGTTATAGTTGACCGGGAAACTCAAATCGAAGCCATTCAGCTCTTCGAAGCACGCTGCGACGGATCGCCAGACATGCGCCCGTCACTGCCGATACATTGCGCCGCAGGTCCAGCCATCGCCATAAATCGCTCGCAAACTGGCCTCGACCGATGTGGCCGGTTCCCTCTCCAATCCCTAATGCAATGCCTGCGTGTTGGATCGCTCCAGAAGGATAAAGCAGCTTAGCTCCGGCGATTCCAATATCCGGCCTGGCAATCAGCGCGAGCATCGGTTCCAACCAGCCGGCATGCGAAGCAACGATGTCATCGTTCAAAAACAACAGAGCATCATTGCGCGCCTCAGCTGCACCCGTATTGTTCATATCGGCGAAGTGGAACATCCGGCCGTATGGAACTACGTCGCAGTTGAACGACTCGGCCACTTGCCGCGTTTCCGAGCTTTGGTGCTCGACTACGATGATCTGCGCATTGATGCCACGTAGTGTGCGCTGTAAGGACTCGAGACAGCGGCCGAGCAACGGCGGATTACGGGAACAGATGACAACACTGACACCCTTCGAACTCAGAGGCCACTTCACGGAGTACGTGTGCGGACCGCTGGGACCGTCGACTACAGTTGCGACGGTTCCACTCGACAGCAAAGCCTGTTCGAGAGCACGCTTACCTGAGATGTGGGCGTGAGGCTTTGCCCCTGCAGATGTCGCAGTGGAGCTTTCGTGCATGCGCCAGTGATACAGCACGCGCGGGAGATGAGTAACAGTTGCGCCTGCCCCAACCAACCGCAACGCAAGGTCGTAGTCCTGTGCGCCTTCGAACCCGTCCCGGAACCAGCCTGCGGCCGTCATCATCTGCTTCCGCACTATGAACAAGTGACCGAAATACATGCAGCTGGTTAACAGCTCGGGAGACCAGTCGGGCTTGAAGTTGGGACGCAGCCGCTGCCCGTGTTCATCCATCCAGTCTTCGTCGGAGTACAGGATGTCGCTCGTTTCCAGCTGAAGCGCTTCGACGACAAAGTGCAGCGCTGTTGGGGGGAGAACGTCATCCTGGTCGAGGAAGGTGATGTAGTCTCCCTCAGCGATGGCGCCCGCCCCATTCATTGCTGAAGCGATACCTCGGCGTTCCGTGACGAAGGTCACTCGCATTCTCGCATTGTCAGCTACCCGACTACGCAGCCAGTCGTCTAGCCACGGATCCGCGGGGCCGTCACAGCAAACACATAGCTGCCAGTTGTCGTAAGACTGGGCTTCCACGGACTGAACCGCCGCTTCGATCCATTCACGCCGCGGACGATACACCGGCATTAAGATGCTGACCAGAGGCTGATAGTCCCAGCTTCTCGACTGCTCGCTGAGTACAGCAGGGGGCAAAGTTGCGCTCTGCTCTGCCTGCATCCATGCGGCGTAAGTCTCGGTAGCCGCTGCGCCGGCGCCGGTCAACTTGGCGTAGAGGGGATGGAGTGGAGAACGGAGGAGTAGCTGTCCTAGTTTGCCTTTGGTGTTTGTTCCGGCTTTGCCAACTGTTCGCAGCGTTCGGAAAACAGCGCTGTTCTCCACTCGCGCGAGTCGCTCTTCTAAACGGGATTGCTCCGCCATGGCGCGGCGCGATTGCGCTTCAATCGCTTGCAAAATGTCAACGACTTCGGAAAGGCGGGGATCGTCGCCTGCCTCGGCTTTGAGCCGGGCAATGCGATCACGAAGGTTCATTCATCCTGCCCTCAATTGTACTTGGGTAGAATGATTTGGCAATCCGACAGCCTGCATGTTCTCCACAGCAATATTATTGATGGTCTGTAGTTGGATGGCGATTCAAGCAACGCCGATCCAACTCGATCGTGGAGCGCTAGTCCCGCTGTACCGTCAGGCGTTGGAAGAACGCGAAAAGCAGTTCGGTAGAGATCATCCTAAGACCGCTAGAAGCGCTAGCGATTTGGGTTTGTACCTGCGAAATATAGGAGACCGAAGTGGAGCCGCGCCCTATCTTGCGCGCGCCTTCGAGATCGACGCAAAAACTCTCAGTCCATCGTCGAAGCTACTCGCGGAAGACTTAGAAAATCTGGCGTCGGTATCAACGGCAGAGCGGGCCCTGCAACTTCATCGCAAGGCCGCGGACTGCAGCGACCCTGAAGTGAGCGCGCGCAATTGGGGTCGGGTCGGCGATCTTAGTGCCGCTCGAGGCGATACGGACACGGCATTAGAGGCTTATCGACATGCGTTGTCAAAAGAAGAGGCTGCATCGGGCGCGGCGCATCCGCGTGTTGCTGTGCGGCTGAATGACTTGGCTCAGGTTGTGGAACCCAAGTTCGCTGAGCCGCTGGTTCGTCGCGCGCTCGCGATTGAGACAAAGGCGTTCGGTCTTTCGAATCCCGCAACTGGTGTGACGATGAGCAATCTGGCGAATGTGCTGCTCGGGTTGGGGAAGCTGACAGAAGCGGAAGCGCGGGCGCGCCAGGCGTTGAAGATACTCGAGAGCACACTGGGCGAGAATCATCCGCGAGTGGGAACGATTTCGAGTAATCTCGCTGCCATCCTGCGCGAGAAACCGGATCTGGTTGGGGCTAGGCGATACTACGCGCGAGCGTTAGCGATTGATGAGGCGGCGTACGGTCCCGATCATCCTGAGGTCGCGGTGGATCTACGAAATCTGGCTGAAGTTCTGGATGCGATGGGGAATAAGCAGGAAGCCAAGCGGCTGGTAGAACGGGCTGACAAGATAACGGGCAGACAGCAATAGTGACTATGGATTTCCTGGGAGGACAGCTGGGTAACCGTTTTTGTAAGCCAGAGCCTTCAATGCCTTGTCAAACGTCACAAGCGTTGCATAGCTTTCGGCCGCGTATGCGAGCAAGTAACAATCTCCTACGGCTTTCGAAGCCGATTGCTTCAAGAACGGCTTTGTAGTATCTCTAAAAGCAGCGTCTAGATGTTTCGGTTCTGGATAAAACTCTATGCGCGAGTCATTGAGCCAACGTTCATATACTTCCCAAGCTCCTCGTAGCGTAAGGGTCTGCGTTCCCATAACGGACTGCGTGGTCAATAGACGCAGAAGACCAATCTGGGTATATCGACAGAAGATTAGAGTTATGTCCCGAGGTAACGAGTTGAGCCACTTCCAAGCCTCCGAACTGTGAGAATGGCTTTCAGAAGATAAAGCAAGCCATACATTAAGATCAGGAAAAAACGAGATCATGAGGGTTTTCGTCGACCGGAAACTCTGGCCCAACCGGCCCTTCCGCAGGAATTAACGGCCCCGTGATGTACTCGGGTTTCTTTCTTCGGCTATAAGTTTGCTCTAGAGCGCGGACAATTAGAGAACGAATGGAAATACCAGACTGTTCTGAACGCCTTCGAAGAGTAGCATGGAGGGATTCCGGTATATCAACGGTAGTTCTGATAGCCATGACATTATTATGTCATCACATCAAAACTGCGGCAGCCGCTCCCTCAGTGACAAAGTTCGAATCAATCGCAATAGCGAATTAGGATGCAAGCCGAGAAGCTGCGCGGCAACTTTGTAGTCTCCGTTCGCCTGGGCCCATGCGCGAATGACACTTTCCCGCTTTGCTTCGCCGACAGACGCAAAGATCGGCGCCATCTGGGGATCTCCATGACGAAACAACGTCTCCGGTAAGTCCTCAGGCAAGATACGGTCCGATTCACCAAGGACTACGGCGCGCTCGATCGCATTTTCGAGTTCGCGAACATTTCCCGGCCAGTCATAAACCTGCAGCAGCCGCTCGGCCTCATCTGAGATGCCTTGGACACGTCGGTGGCAGCGAACGGACGACCGATTCACAAAGTATCTTGCGAGAAGCGGTATATCTTCCCGGCGCTCCCGTAATGGAGGGCTCCTTAGAACCACTACATTCAGCCGGTGATATAAATCCTCTCGAAAGATACCACGCCGAACCTCCGCCGACAGATCGCGATTGGTGGCGGCGATCAACCGGACATTCAACCGGATCGTCTGAGAACCACCGACACGCTCAAACTCTCTTTCCTGGAGAACGCGCAGAAGCTTGGCCTGCATTGGCATGGCCAACTCTCCAATCTCGTCGAGAAAGACGGCCCCGCCTTGCGCTAACTCCAACTTTCCTTTCTTCTGAGCAACAGCTCCGGTGAATGCGCCCTTCTCGTGGCCGAAGAGCTCGCTCTCCAGCAATGTTTCAGTAAGAGCGGCGCAGTTGATCGCGATCAATGGCTGCTTTGCGCGAAGACTTGTCCGGTGAATGGCGCGCGCGATAAGTTCCTTGCCGGTCCCGCTTTCGCCCAAAAGAAGGACCGTCGTATCTTGCGGCCCTACGCGGTCGACCATGGATAGCAATCGCTTCATCGCAGCGCTCTCTCCGACAATCCCGGAACTGCGTTCCAGTACTTCTTCAAAGAGATTCGCTTTTACACGCAATCCCTCGAGCTCGCGCGCCGTTTGCAAAGCGCTGGCGCCGAGGACAGCGATTGCGCCGAGAGCATCGCGCTGCGCATCGAGATCTGTGAGTCCCTTCGCATTGCAACGGACGATGATCGCGCCTTCCAGTCTTCCCGCAACATTCAAGGGAACCCCGAGACACCGTGCTTCCGGATCGAAGCACGCGCCTTCCCGAACGATCATCCGGATCATCGGCTTCAGTGCAACTTCGGCGATGCGCTCGAGTTCCTCAGGACCATTCCCGATCAGGATGGCGCCGGTTTCAATCGCCATCAAATCCGATAAGAGAGCAATGAGCTGCCTCTCGAGCAGGCACCGTTCCGATCCTTCCGAAATCGCAGCGATGGCACGTACCAGATGAATCACCGTGCAAGCCTGTAATAACGTTTGGCTGGTCGTATCCGAAGGCGTCGGCGAGCTCTCTTCCGTCGTGAAGAGAAACGTAGTCTCCCCAATACTAATGTGGTCGCCGCGTTCCAGGAGCTGTTTTTTCGCCAGCATTCCGTTTATATACGTACCCGAGCCGCTCTGAGTATCGGTGAGATGGTACTCGCCGTCGATGCCTCGTATAGAGCAGTGATGCCAGGCCGCATCATGGGACGGAATGCAGATAGTCGAATTGCTTGCACGTCCGATACGCAGTTCATCGGCGCCCAGAGTGAACCGGGAGCCAAGCAACGGACCAGCGATGACCACAAGCTCTGCCACCATATCAGGACATTAGACCAGATACGGCCAATTCGTTTTACCAGCCCATCTGCTGCAACGCGGGCAATGTCAGGTCGCCTGGGGGCTTCACACTCAGGTCCGTGTCGGCCGTATCGAAGGGCTCCATCAGGAGGTTCGGGTAGGCGGAAACATCCCAGTGTGAAATAGATGAGCCGGGCTGGACTGGAGACGGCGCAAAGATAAAGACGCGGTTAGCCTCATCCGCTCCTGCGCGACGAACCGCACTCGGTCCAAAACGAACATTGACACCTGAATGAATTCGCGAGCGGAACCGCAACAGATTCTGAAGCGTTGCGCCATCGGCTTGGCTCACCAGAGCCGATGGGATTGTAATTGTCGGATCGCTTCCCTCCATGTTCGGCGGCGGCAGAGTTGGATTGTTATTGACGATGAGGGCAGCAATGGCTCCAGCGTTCTGAACATTCTTTACCTTGACGGTGAGCGGACAGCCCCCGCGATTGACGATCGCAATCTTGCCTGCTACAGCCGCCGCGTCGAGGGCTGAGAGCGGATTGCATGCGATTCCGCCTTCGGCGGTCACCGGCATTAATTCGCTAGTTACCGGGTTGGTCAATGGTGGTCCGAACGCGGCAGGGCCGCCAATTATATCTGTGGCTGCGCTTGCTGGAGTGAGTACCCGCAACTCGGGCGCCGGCGCGAGCACAATCGGAACACTCGCTGTCACCAGCCCTCCATCCCAGACCAGTTTGGCTGCGTTATTGATGGCTGAGATTGCTCGTTGGCCGCTCGTCATCACGTCCCAATGCAAGCCGGTCTGCTTATCAAGTAGGTACCGATCGTAGATCGACGGAAACGGGTCACTCCCACAACAAAACACGCCGTTAGTCTCATCTGTCGTACTTGAGAACCCGAGGCCGTGCCCAACCTCATGCAGCACCGTTTCCAGTAGGTGGATGGTACCGGGCGGCGTTACCGTGTCCAATCCTAAATAGAAGAACAAGCCTGTAACGCATCCCTGCAGACCGAGGTTGCGATTGAAGAAAGCCACAATATCCGGAGCGCCAGGGATCAGGTCTTGAGCCGCAAGCTTGTCGGCCAGCGCACTGGGATACCAGTAATTCGGAAGCACTCTCGGCGTGTTTGCAATAACAAATGGCGATCCCGCCGCTCCTAAGACAGCCGAGTTCTGATTGCATGGCAACTCGGGCCAGGAAGCCTCAATACGAATCGGTACGGAGCTATTCAGTTCAGCGCCCCAGATCTGCACCGCCCGTATAAACACGTTGCGACGCTGTTGTCCGAGCGTCGTTCCGGGATTGTCTCCAACAGGCGCGGCCGGTGTCGGATCGTTGAACCCAACTCCAGGGCCGTCAGCGATGATCAGAGTGAAGTTCGCCGCTGCAAACAACGGAGCTCCCAGGAGGGCGAAAAGCGCAGTGAACCAGCGAGCCACTCTAGCGATCACGACTACCCCCCTTCGCCATACGCTCAATCTGGTTCGATGGCTTGTGAGTAACCTTGACGGAGGAATCGGAGTTCCTTGTCACCACAAGAGTGCTCATGTAGCTCGGCCCAAGCTTTGCGGCCTTTCCTTTTCCAGACAACTTCACACTGGAGGAATCGCCGGTCTTCCCTTTCGGAACTGCGGTCGCTACTCTGGCGTTTGCTTCTGTATTCTCTGCTCCCTCCCGCACATAGATCCGCCCTGTGCTGGCGTTCGTCCCATCCGCAGCAGTGACATCCTTTTGGACCACCTCAACCTGAATCGCCTGCCACTTAGGGGCTTGGTGTTTCGCTTCCTCAGCCCACACCGGCATAGAGCCGGGGAGCGTAACAAAAGCGGCAATGGCGCCCATGGCAAACCTGGGACGCTTTCGCGTTAGGAGCAGGATGACCATTCCTGTCGTCAGCATCAACACGGTTGCGGGCTCCGGAACATCACTCGTGAACACAACGGAGTCGATGCCAATGTAATCTCCGTTCAACGACGTCTCGGGAACGGAGTACTCAAATGCAAACCTTCCGCGCGCCAAGCCGGGTAAGCCGGTGAAGGTGTACGTGAATTGAGTCCAGGTTGCAGGATATCCCGTCGGCGTTAACGATTCGTTCACAGACAGAAACGTGTCGAAATCAGTGATCGCAGTGCTGCCTCCGTTGTCATTAAATCGCAAGTGCAGCCGATCCGGGGCGATCGCAGGGTTCGACGTTGTCCGGGTCCAGAAGGAGATCTGGCTCCCATTTACGTACTGAAACACAGGTGTGATCAGCCAATTCTGCACGTCGCCACCGGGACCGGCGTTAAGAAAATTGGCAGCAATATACGAGTCGTCGTTGCCCGAATGGGCAGGAAAGAGCCCACTATTGCCCTGAAACCAATCCGTGGATCCAAGGGGGTCGCTGTCGTTGTGAAACACACCCAGCCCTTCCCCGGAAGACTGCCCACGTTATCGAATCCTTCCGTAGTAACAAGCGGGATTGCGTTTACCCATGCAGCAGTCAGCAGAAGAATAGAAAGACTTCTTTGTAAATTCAAAATGTCCTCCCAACAGTTTGTTGTCGCAAACAATTGAATTGCGCTCGTACTATTGAGCCACTAGAGGCTACCTCAGAGGTCGAAATAAGTCAACGAGAACGAATAATCTCACTTGAGTGCAATCATTTGTGTTCATGGCCGAGAACACTAGTGTTCATGAATTGGCTTAGAAAAGAACTCGATTCTTTTACTTTCAATTACTTGCACGGCAATCCGTGGCTGGAATCCCGAATGCGTATAAGAGCGGCACGCAGCGAAGGCTGAACTGAAAACTAAGGAGAAAGAAATGAAAGCGGCTCTGAAGCACATGGTAGTTATGGCAGGGTTGTTGGTCGCCTCCACCTCTGCATTTGCCGAGACATTTAAGGCGAAGATCGATTTCCCATTCCGAGCAGGGTCGACAGTTTATCCTGCCGCTGAGTACGATATTCAGGTATACACGTTAGGCGGATCACCAATCGTGAAGATTACGGATCCAACCACAAATTCTCCGCGGCTGATGATGCCGATGCCGACCGATACCAATGGTAAGTCGGGTGAATCTAAACTCGTGTTCAATTGCATCAGTGGCGCCGATTGCTCGCTCTCGCAAATTTGGTCGCCGCGAGGGCTACGATGGAACTTCCACCAGCCCAAATCCACCTCTGCAGATTTGGAGCGGCTAGCTGTCGTTACGGTTCCACTCCAAGTTGCTTCGACGCGGAAATAACGATGCAACATCGCGAGCAAACAGCCGGGACAGGCACCCTGCCTGACCCGGCTGTTTTCATTGTGTGCCGAGCATGTTCGACAGCTCGAAGGTAAAAGTCCCTTTGACAACCTGATGGAGGAAGTCATAGCGAAGCGCAAGGGCGTCGTCGCGAGGCGGGGCCTGAAAGAAGCGTGGAGCAAAAGGCGCGAGCCGATGTACAAAAACCGAATCAGAGGCATGAGGGCCGGACGAGCGGGCAAATGATCGCGAAGTCCATATCCATCAGGGCATGAACTCTTGACAGAAAAGCCGCATCCTGGGTAGACCCGAAGCGGATTCGCTTCTTCAATGGAAGGCCGTCCGTACGGAAAAGAGAAGGTCGTTTCCGGTCGCTCCTGACGTTGTTTTTCGAGCGTCCGACAGGCGTCCGACAAACTACTGAACGTGTCGGACGGTATAGCAACCGCAGAATCACAGGCTTCCCTACAAAAATATACCCGGTGTCCGACAACCCTTTATGTTCCACTACAGCGATGTTGGGTGGAAGTTGGTGCTGCTAGGTCCCTCGCGGCCACCAGATGCGGAGGGAAATGATGCTTTTTGTTGTTTTAATTGGTCTTTTTGTCGCCGGAAGCTCTTTCGGGACTGGGCCTGTCGCTTTGGGATGTTTTTTGTAGCCTTTATTCGTCTTTTTGCTAGCCCGGTGACGATTATGCCTGTGTCCTTCCTTCTAGCTGCCGAAGACGGAACGAGTTCAAGGATGGGATCAATGTTCCACACCCGGCATCCGGAAGGCACGTCCGGTAGAGTCAGAAATCGCGGCCGCCGACCTACCTTCTTTGGCCGGAGTTCCCGCAGCAATTCGAAGCAGTTCCACGACAAAAGGGTCGCGACCGACGCAAAGCCAATAGCTATACCACGGTGCTACCCCCACTTCCCAAAGCGCGTTAGGCAGACTCCGATTTGACATGAGTTTCGAAACTGATTTGGCCCACTTCGATCCCTAGTCTGAGGAACGATTCGTTCTTCATTTCGGATGTAAACCGGGGCCGCAAGCTTCCGAATCCAGCCCGCAGCCACCGCGGAAGGGAGGAAACGGTGTGGTTCCATGCTCTGCGACTCGAAAGCACTGCCTTTGCGTTCGAGGAAGCATGCGGGTTCGGAAGGCAGGCGGGGGCGACCTGCGCAGCGACGGTCAGGAGCGAGGACGAAGGCTTTGGGGCGGCAGGAACGCACCCAAGCCGGGGTCGCCCCAGCCTGCCTTCCGAACCCAGACGGGCGTTTCTTGTGGGCAGGCATGGCGCTTTAAGTGCCTGCAACCATTCCTTCCTCGGCACAGGACGGGGTGAAGCGTAGGGTGAAGTCATCGGTGAAGCCCGAGTGCGCGGCTGGCTTCACCGCAACCTGACCGTAGAGGAGGAACGCGTCGAGCGAAGATTGTTGCGGCAAACGGGGGCTGTGGCGCATGCCATCGCTGCGCAACCGGTTCGCAAAATCGAAACGCAGCTCTTTAGAAGGCTGGCCGGCTCCGGCGCCCGAAATCCGGGGGAGTCAACGCGGGTGGCGAAGCCTCGATTGGCGGCGACTTGGCGACTCCACTTCAAGGTCGCCATAGAGTACGCTCGTGCAGCGGCCACTCTACCACCGACTCTAGCGGCTCCTCTAGGCTAGCGTCCCGGCAAGCAACACAATTGGCAGCCACTTCGGATCTAACGGTCGGACCTCGACTTCGTTGAGGAACTTTCTATGCTGCGGGTTGAGCACGATGTAAACAGCATCAGCGGTCCGCCCATCCGGCAACACTTCACCTGTAAAAATCACGGAGTAACGTGTATATCCAATCTCGACCCATTTATCACGGCCTTTCTTGGTCTGTCTAACCTTGGCCGTAATGTAGGCGCTGGCGTTCTGATGAAGGGCTTTCTTGACGATATCCGTATCGTGATCAGACTGGCCGAGTTCACGACAGATCTCGCGTAAGCTTCCAAGTTTTAGCACTTCCGGCAATGGCCGCGGTGCCCTGTCGAGGCGTCGATTAATCACTAGTAATCGATCTTATAGGCGAGCGGGCCAGGCTGACCGTAATCGGTATTATGTGAAACACGCCACTGTACATCCGGGTATAACTCAATGACTGCTGTCCCTGTTCTCGATAGTCTATGGATAGGAAATCGCGATAATGTCGTCTCGACCCTGATACGGTTGACCGTTGTGAGCTCTTCTTGCTGCCCCATCTATGCTGCTCCAGTCATGGTTGTTTTCATCTTCTTTTGGATCTCAACAATACAACAACAATATGTGTTGTTGTTGTTCTTGTCCAGAACAAACGTAGATCTTGTTTAGACCTCTGTCACTTAGCTTGCAATGGATTAATTCTCAATGACTTACAGGTGTTTTAGACCTTGCCTTCGTCTCCCTAAACCGGGCAGCGGGTCGCCTCAAACCGGGCATGGTTGTCGCGTGTAACCGGGCATGCTGTCATCTCAAACCGGGTGACTGGTTTGCAACGTCGCCTCAAACCGGGCACTCGTTAACACGAACGATTAATGCGGGTTTGGTGGGTGCATCGGGGTTAGATGATGACATTACATCGCCTCCTCCTACTGTTTCAGAGAGGGTCGCCTCAAACCGGGCAGTTTTATTGTGCATTGCTCTGAGTGATGTCGCCCCAAACCGGGCAGGCTGAGGATCCACCTTTGGCAGCGTACCTAATTCCGGCACACTTGGACTCTCGGATGTTTCGAGCTGTCGCCTCAAACCGGGCAGGATGTGTCGCCTCAAACCGGGCAGTAGGGCAGTTCTCTTGAACAACCGCACTAAGCCCATCGCACACCGGATGTTCAATCCGTAGCAAGTTGGTAAAACGAATGATTCAGATTCCTTATTAAGGAGGAGACAAGACTTAACGAGAGACATCTGGGCCGTCCCTGGCCGGCGGATTAGCCGCTGTTTCCGCAAGCGAAATGGGCTGAGCTACTAACCTCGCCCGGGCGTTCATTACGGTACGCCGGGCATAGGATTCGGCATGCGTTTTGTCGCCTCGAGCCTGGCGGAACTCCGCAATCTTGCGTTCGATGATCTCTGGCGTTAAATCACCCTTTTGCAGCTGGCGTATTGCAAAAGCAAAGTCTTTCTCTGACTGCGAGCCCCCAGGAACTGTTCTCCGCAGCTTGGCCTCACCAAACCTTGCCACCGACTGGCTGATGCAATACGAGGGAAAATCCGCCGGCCGATACAAGCGGTCGGCCGGATTATCCAACACCTCCTTGCAATAGAACGTAGGCTCATACTTCGTATTCCGGAATCCGGGAAGGCGCAGCACCCGTGTGGAATCCCAAACGGCCGCATCGGCACCGAAGTGTCCGGCCATGTTCCGCGTCAGCGCCTCAGCCTCATCCTTTTGGAACCCATCCACGCGCCAGAGCACTTGATACTTTCCTTCGCTTGATTCGAGAATGGCAGAAGGGCGAGGAGTCTCAAGCGCGGCCAGGATGCGGTCGACAACAGCCTTTCCGTCCTCGTCGATATCGAGAAAGACATGACGAACCGTCTGTACGTTGCTCTTGACGCGGCTCCTGGTACCGGGCGTGAAGGAATTGACCGACAGATACACATCTTTGCCGCTGGCGTTAGCCGCTCGTAAATGACGTTGGTAATTTTCGGCGCAGATCTGCTCTACGGCGCGGAATTCATGGATAGTTTGTTTGCTGTGGCGGTCACGGAGCATGATCGCCAAGTAATCAGCAGCTTCGTACTGCTGCCGAATATAGCGAACTGGCACTTGAGGGTCAGGCATGAAGGGCCTCGGTCCATTCGGTGAACTGATAGGTATCGCTGGCTGACATATAACGGTCAACCGTTACGAGCTCGGCTACACGACGAAATCCGTTGCGGCGCTCAATATGGGCCACCAGTTGAATGGTTTCTGCAATATTGCGGGCAATAGCATGGTCCGGCAATCCCACGTTGGCCGTGGCGACACAAGTACGAAGGCGTTCGATGGCCAGACGGGCGGAGTTGGCATGGATGGTGGAGAGCGTACCGGTATGGCCGGTGTTGAGCACCTGCAGCAGGTCGAAAGCTTCGGCTCCGCGCACTTCGCCAAGAATGATACGGTCAGGGCGCAACCGTAAGGTCTGGCGCAGCAGGTCGCGGATGGTAATCGCCGGCATGTCGAGTTGTTCGCGCCGTGCTTCCAGGCGCACAAGATTCGGTGTCCGGAGGGATAACTCGGCCGTGTCCTCAATCACTGCAATGCGTTCGTCCTGGGGGAGAAACGCCGCCAACGCGTTCAGCAGCGTGGATTTGCCGCTGCCAGTGCCACCGCTGATAAGGATGGTTGCCGCGCTTCGATGACCTGTTGGAGTTGTTCCAAGGCTTGATTCGAGAGCATCCCGCGGCGAACCAGCTCTGCGGCCGTGAACACCTTCGATCGGAACTTGCGGATGTTTAGGATGGTGCCACCGACACTTGCCGGCGGCATAACGGCAGCCACGCGGGATCCATCCGGAAGGCGAGCATCGAGCAGGGGTCGCTGTTCATCGATGTCGTCGCCAAGAAGCCGTGCAATATTACGGACGGCCGCTTGTCGTTGGCGTTCCGGGATTTCGCTTACCGGGACAGGGGAAAGCAGGCCATCGCGTTCCATGAAGACCGCCCCGCTGGAATTGACCATGATCTCGGAAACTTCTTCGTCAGCCAGAAGCGGAGCGAGCGACCTTACATAGGGAAGGATCAAATCAAAGTTCGATGTCACAGTTCGCCATCCTTAAGCTGATCGAAGTACGACTTGTTCACGTCGCGATAATGCGGTTTTAGAAAGCACAGCGTTGGGGGCAGCGGGTTCAGCCCATCGTAGGGAAGGGCAAGGCACTGGGCGTTAGCCAGTTCCATGAGTTGCTTGGGCTCAAACATCGGACGAACCTGGAGCGAGAAGCTCTTGTTCAACGAGACGCCGGCCCGAACGGGATGCCTTCCTGAAGGCCGCTGACGACGCTGAAGTGCGGGAGGTGCGAACGTTCTGCGCTACGCTCGCCTATACCGGATACCGGATTTCAGAGGCGCTGGCCCTGACGGCCGATCGTATCGACCTGAAAGACGGCACCATCGTAATCGAAAAGTGCCAAGAAGCGACAGACGGGAATATATCTCCAATCCCGGTTCCGCCGTCGCTTCTCGACATGCTGAATCTTGTTCATGACGTCCGCGCGGCACACAAGCGCCGGGATCGGGGCGAGACGGTGCGGCTGTGGAGCTGGAGTCGGACAAAGGGCTGGTACGTCGTCTGCACCGTCATGAAGGCGGCGAAGATTGCTGGCCCACATGCAACACCCAAAGGACTTCGGCACGGCTTCGGCATCAAGGCAATCAGTTGCGGAGTGCCGCTGAACACGTTGTGCAATTGTTCGGGCACGCCCCGCTTTCGACCACCTCCATATATGGAGATGCTATGGGGCCGGAGAAACGCCAGCTTGTAGAGCGGATGTGGCACTAAATAGAATTCGCCTAGTTCTCCTCCGTGTTGCCCCCGGATGGTGAAGGCGGTAGCCATGGATACATGGCGGAAGTGGCGACAGAAGCAGTTCCTCTCGTGCAAAGCGCCGATGGCGTGATGCGGGTGCGCGGAACGCGCATTACGCTCGATACGGGTGCTGGCGGCGTTTCGGGACGGTGCCACGGCAGAAGAGATCGTTCAGCAGTACCCGTCCATTTCGCTGGCGGATGTGTATCAAGTAATCGGGTATAGTCTGCGCCATTCCTCAGAACTTGAGGCTTACTTCGCCCAGCGTCGTGAGACGAGCCGCCAGACGAAAGAACTCAACGAGTCTACCTGGAAGCCAGATGGCATCCGTGACCGCTTGCTCGCCCGGCGTCGGGCATAGCCTTGCGCTGGCTCGCGGACGAGAACTTCAACAACGACATCCTTCGGGCGCTATTCCGTCGCAACCGAACGCTCGATATAGTTCGTGTGCAGGATGTCGGACTCGACGGTACCGATGATCCGACGCTGTTGGCGTGGGCGGCAACCACAAGTCGCGTCCTGTTAACCCACGACGTTTCTACAATTACTGCATACGCTTATGACCGTGCACGAAATGGCGACAGCATGCCGGGCGTTTTCGAAGTCAGCCGTGAACGTTCCAATTGCCGTCGCCGTCGAAGACATTCTGCTGATCAGCGAATGCAGTCACCCAGACGAATGGGAGGTCAGGTCCGGTATCTCCCACTCCGCTGAAGTTTTAAAGTCGGTCCACGCGAATTTACCATCTCGTTTAAACAGATCAGGGAAGTAGGTTCACGGCTGCCGGGCAGGGAACCACTGCCGGGCGGTTGAACCGATGCGGCAAATCCGTTTAGCGTGCCCTCCAGCGCCCCGCATGCGCAACAATAGAAACATGGAGCAAGCGATTACCCGGGATCCTGACGTGATGCACGGCACGCCAGTGTTCCGTGGGACCCGTGTGCCCGTTTCAAACGCTGTTTGAGTATCTCGAAGGTGGCGATACGCTTGAGAATTTCTCGAGGGATTTCCAACTGTGAGCCGCGAACTCGCAATTCAAGCCTTGGAAGAAGCGAAGCACTTGCTCCTTGCGCGCATCTGATGCGCATTTTATTGGACGAGTGCGTTGATGAGCGCCTACGCCATTTCTTTCATGAACACAACTGTCAAACGGCCCATTTTGCCAGTTTCGCTGGCCTTAAGAATGGAGCTCTCTTGGATGGCCGCTGAAGCGGCCGGATTTAAGGTCATCGTGACAGTAGATCAACACATCCTGGATCAACAAAGTCTGGCACACGGACAGATCTCATTAGTGGCCTGTGCGGTCAAACCAATCGCCTGCAGGATCTGAAGTTGCTTGTCCCTGCGGCGCTTGAGACACTCGCCACCATTAATCAAGGGCAGGTGATTAGCCTTAACGGATAAGCGCGCACCCTTCGACCGTTGACACTTTGGGATGCTTATTTGATCGATCGTCCGCCCGACGAATCGCTAGGGTCGACAGGCGCGGGAGAAATATAGGTTCCGTGATCCACGAGCAATCGGCTCGTTGATCGCGTAAACTAGGCTAAATCGCTTCTATGACGATCTCTGTCGGCATGGGCAAGCGCGACTCTCGGTACGATATCAGCGTGGCTGCGAGATCATTTGTCCCAGCCGCAGGCATGATGATTCTCATTCGTTCCGCCTTTCTCGCGGTGGTGCCTTTCTGTTCTAGCTTAATCGCGCAGACGCCGCATACCGTGACGCTTACCTGGGCGTGGAGTCAAGGCGACGGCCCCATCGCCACTGGGTTCAATGTGAAGCGCGGGACCACAACCGGTGGTCCGTATGCGATCGTCGCGAGCTTGACAGGGACTACGATACGGACATACACAGATGCGAGTGGAACGGGCAACATTCTGACACCGGGGATGACTTATTACTACGTTGTCACGGCCGTGTCTGAGGCCGCTGAAAGCTTACCTTCATCCGAAGCCCAAGCGTTTATCCCCACTTCAGTGCCGCGCGCCCCGATTTCAATTTTCATTTCGGACCTCTTGAATAGCGCGACCTTAACGCGGACGTACGCCCCGGGGATGGTTCTTACGGTGTTCGGTTTGCAGCTTGCGCCTTCCATCGCGGGTGCGAGCAGCGTTCCTCTTCCCCTCTCCATGGACGGCGTGGATGCGGCTGTGAACGGCGTCGCCGCACCGCTGTACTACGTTTCTCCAGTGCAGTTGAACCTCCAGATTCCGTACGAAACCGCAGTAAACGGGACGGCGACTCTCCAGATCAACAACAACGGGCAGAGTACGTCCCAAACCTTCCCTGTCGCGGCTACTGCGCCTGGCATCTTTACAGACCAGACTGGCGCGATTGTCCCTAACGAAAGCGCGATCCGTGGACAGATCACCACACTTTATATGACCGGCGCAGGCAGCATGACCCCACGCATTCCGACCGGCGAGGCGGCAGTCGCGGGGACGTCGATTGCCAATTTACCTCAGCCGGTCCAAACGACGACTATGACAATCGGCGGTGTGCCGACGCCTATTGACTTTATCGGAGCTCATGCTAGCCTGGTTGGCGTGACGCAGGTCAACTTCCAGATTCCCGATAAGGTCGGGACCGGCGCGCAATCCGTGATTGTTACCGTCGGCGGCGTTTCGAGCGCGCCGGCCATCCTCAGGGTCACTCAGTAGATGGATGTTGTATGGAGTCTCGTTCGTGGCGGACAAGCCGCGAGTCTGGACAAAGAAGTGGTTCGCGGACTCGTGGGAGCTGGAAACCACGATCACGCGCCGGGACGGCATGCGTTTCGCCACGGTGATGCCCGTCGAGCGCCCGCTTACGCCGGAACAGGACGAACTGCTGCAACAGGAGTTTCTCCGCCGCAATGACCTGGGTGCGAATCTGGATGCGCGGTGAGTGCGCCGATCTCACCTCCGACTGCCTCCGGTATAGCGTGCCTACCGTGTCCCCGCCGTTGGCCTAACAAAACTGGTGGAAATGCAGGTGTTTTATTCCGGTGCTGACACGCAGGCCATTCATTGCGAGCTGGATTAGCAACACAGGCCTACTTGAATGGAGCAAGTGAGCTCGCACTTATGAAACAGACCCGAACGCTTGGAACACTACGCTCTCTAAATGCCATCACAACTGCCATCATGATGGTATGACACGCGCGCAAATTCAGTTCACCGACGCCCAAATTCAAGAACTGCGCGACCTTTCTGCAAAGACGGGACGGTCAATCGCTGATCTCACGCGTGATGCCATCACAATGTACTTGGGACGTCAGGGAAAACCAACACCAAAGATTTTCAGAGAACGCGCCCGTGAGATCGCTGGGCAATTTTCATCCGGCCATTCCAACGTGAGCGCCGAACACGATCGTTATATTGAGGAAGCTTTCAGTGAATGACGTTTGTGGACATGTCGGCTCTCTATGCAGTGCTTGATCGCGATGACGCCAATCATGACGTCGCTCGCCAAACGTGGGATCGACTACTGCAGTCACCGGAAGCCCTGATGACCCACAACTACGTGTTAGTGGAGACTGCCGCTATTGTTCAAAACAGACTGGGGATGCCAGCAGTGCGGGCTTTTCAAGAACGTATTGTTCCGATCCTTCAAGTTCATTGGTAACGGAATCCGAACATAGTACTGCTATGGAAATGGCCATTGCAGCCAGTCGACGCCGGTTGGGCCTTGTGGACTGCATGAGTTTCCTCATGATGAGGGCTCAAATATCAAACGTGTTTTGCTTCGATAAGCATTTTGCAGAACAAGGGTTTATATCTGTTTAATAGAATATAGATATCTGTATGATATCATTCTTTTGTGCAGCCGAGAGGCCGAACGTAGGCTTCTGCAAGAGGCTTGGGCGTAGCGGATCTGGTCGAGTCGATGCCAAAGGGCGCATAACTACGCAAGAAAAACTGCTACGAATCCGCTTGGCTATATGCATAGACGAGCGGACGAACAACTCGTCGGTATTGTGTGTATGCGACCTTAGCGGGGTACTTTGAGCGAGGGTCCCGAAAAACCGTTTAAATATCGAGCGGAGCTGTACCGGTACCTGATTGCGAGAAATCATCGAAGCCGATCTCGTCATAAATCTTCCCCAAGCTTAAGTCGCACAAAAAGTCTTGTTACCGGAGCTCTGAAAAATCTGATCGGATCAACGGTAATAAGGGGTTTCTGCCCCATCATCGCAAGGGCGGATCCGAATCCGGCGGAGATTGCTACGAGGGCGGCTTATCTTTGAAGCTTGCAGCCGAGCATTTGTTCGATTTCGCCAATAGCCACCACTCATCTGGCCAGCTTCTGCCTTTGCTGTTCGGGCAGGCGAGATTTTTAGCGCTGTTTCACAGCCTTTGGCAGTGACAACAACCTTGAGGGCTCCTGGTACGGCAACGACACGATTGGCGTACATGTCTCTACCTGCAACGCATACTTCGGTACGGCGAAGTGTGTGGTGGGATGTCTGAACCTCCTCGGCGTTTCGTGCTGAGCCTCACGGATGCAATTGTGGGTGGTCAGGGAGAAGGGTCCTCTATCGAACCATCCATTGCGAGCGGCTTTATGACTGGCTCTTTCAACACTGCCGCAGCCGAGTGGATCAATACACGTCTGATGGCGTTTGATCCGCAAAGAATTCCGCTCACCCGAGAGGCTTTTGGTCGCTTCCGATATCCTCTGGTCGCATATACGCCCGACGCGCTCCGGGTACGCCTGAATGACGAGAAGATCGGCCTCACAGACGTCGTTCCCTTCGGAGAGGCGTTGAACCAGCTTCCGGTTGGGAGGGCATTGTGAACTGAAGGATATCCATGATTCCGCGCTCACTAAGCCGACTCTGGGGGCGTAGGTACATTCGGCGCGGAGCCGATTCCTGGCAAGAGCTCGAAGAATTCCCGCAGCAAACGCCGGCGGCCCAAAAGGCTTTGCTCGCGCGGTGTCTCCTCGATCAGATTCAGAACTTCGGTCGCCGCGACGATGCCTTACCGGAATGGTGTGAGCCGGCGACTATTCAGGATCCGGCTGACCTCTGGCGCATTGGCCTACGCTGCCGGTGATGCGAAAATCCATCCTCCAGAACCACTTCATCGCCTCTGAGGTTCGGCGTTCCCGGCGCGGTGGATGCCAGCGGCGGATCCACCGGCGAGCCGGTCACCTTCTTTCACGATACGAACATGCTCCGCCAAAGGCCTCGCGGCGTCGCTCTACATTCATAAACGAATGGGATGGACGGCCGGCACACCGACGCTGATCGTTTGGGGCTCGGATCGCGACATCCGCAAAGAGACGACTTGGCAAAACCGCCTGCATGTGAAACTGCGCAACAAGTATATTCTTGCCGGGTATCGCATGACCGCCGAGCTCATTGACTCTGTACTGGACCTCGCTCGACAGCATCGTTCCGTCTGTATTTACGGATTCACTAGTGTCCTGTCTCTAATAATAGTTTACAAGCCGGCCTAGCTGCTCTACACTGAGTCATGCCCAGTGCAGCTGCTCCGGTGGCGGTGACCGAGGACCAGAGGCGGGAACTCGAACTGTTAGTTCGAAACGGCAACTCATCCCAGAAGATGGCGCTCCGGTGCAAGATTTTGTTGCTCGCGCATCAGGGTGTAGCCAATGCAGGTATCGCAGACCAACTGAAGATCTCTCGTCCGACTGTGCTGGCGTTACGCGCCGCGTTTACGAAAGACGGACTCGCCGCCGTCACTGGAATTCGCAGGCGTAGGCGTTCCCCTAAGGTTTTAACGGGAGAGCTGGAGCAACGCATCCTGAACACGACTCTGCAGACGCGACCTGGGACGGCAGCACTCACTGGAGTGTACGCACGCTTGCCGCTCACCTGCGGGTATCCAGATCAATCGTGCATCGGGTCTGGCAACGCCACGACGTGCAACCGCACCGAGTGGAACGTTTCAAGCTGTCCAACGATCCGCGGTTCGAAGAGAAGGTCCGCGATATTGTAGGCCTTTACCTGAATCCTCCGGATCGTGCGCTGGTGCTGTGCGTCGATGAGAAGAGCCAAATCCAGGCGCTAGACCGCACTGCGCCGATTCTTCCGCTGCGTCTGGGTTGCCGGAAAGACAAACCCATGATTACAAGCGTCACGGCACGACGACTCTGTTCGCCGCATTCAACATCCTCAACGGCAAAGTGATCGGCACGTGTCAGGAGCGTCACCGCAGCCGCGAGTTCATTCGGTTCCTAAACCATCTCGACCGGCAACTTCCAGAGGATCAGGAAGTGCACCTAATCATGGACAACTACTGCACACACAAAAGCGCAGAGGTCCAACGCGCTCAGGCCGAAACGGCGGAACCGCTTCCATTTCCACTTCACCCCGACCAGCAGTTCGTGGCTGAATCAGGTTGAACGGTTTTTTGCGTTGATCACGGGACGAATGATCCGTCGAGGTACTTTCCACAGTGCCGACGAATTGGAGCAGGCGATCTACAAGTGGCTAGCACAATGGAATGGCTCACCTGCTCCGTTTGCCTGGAAAGCCTCGGCCGACGTCATCCTCGACAAGGTTCGCCGCTGTAAAGAAGTAACTAAGACGGGAGGCTAGCATGCGAAAGCTACAAGAAGAATTCCCCGGGTTGGGAAAGCGGTACTGGGGACAGCATCTATGGGCGCGCGGCGATCGACAATCTGCAGTTGGAATCGCAGGACAGTGGTGCCGCCGGGGCAGCCGATTGCGCCGTAATAATCACCAATCATGCGGCGTTTGATTACCAGTCTCTTGTACGGAACGCAGCGCTTATCGTTGATACACGAAACGTGCTGAAGAACATCCAGTCCGACAAGATCGTCCGTCTGTAGACACGAATAGTTCCTCCGGGTTGCGCTTTGTCCTATAAGAGCCAACCGGAGGGCACCGTGAATGTAGCATCCTCTTTGCAGCGCTTGCCTTCAATGTATTGGGCCAAGGCGCAGTAAGACACTGACAGCACTTTTTTCTACGAAGTTCTTGATGCGGATGGCCAAACACCTCTGTGCTTGTCTGCGCTTGGCACCTGTGGAGCTTATGAATCCTCCGTAAGCTTCGAACTTCGTGGGAAGTTCAGCAAGCTTATTTTGACCCCAAATCCGGCCGAATCGTGGCAGAGATGGGTTACCCACATGAGACCGGGAACTTTCTCGAACGCACTCAGTACGCTTCACTCTTCAGAGCAAGGCTGCGGACCGCATAGCAGCGCCGGCACAATCCCGCCGATTGCGGATCCCCATGCGCAGGACGCGATACAGAACAGCCGTTTCTGCTGCGTCCGCCCACCGGCTCCGTGGGGAAGCCGCCGACAGAAGGGGGTGTCGCATTCCCCGACGCCGGCGGGGTTGCGGCTCGGACAAGGCCGGCGTCACCATACGGTCTCCACGTCGTAGCGGCGGAAGATCCGGTCCGCCGTCACCAGCCGCAGGCCCTCGGTCCGGGCTTGGGCGATCAGCATGCGGTCGAACGGGTCGCCATGGAATTCCGGCAACCGGTCGAGCTCAGCCACATGCGGGACCCGGATCGGCACCACCTCAATCTGCAGCCGGGTGATGTGCCGCTCCCACCAGGCGAGCGGATCCCGGACCGGAGCGGTCGACCGGTTCTTCTTCACCAGCAACTCCCATAGGGAGGCGACGCTCACCTTAAACTCCCGCGATTCGACGGCCGCCCGGCCGGCAGCCGACAGGCGGTGCGGCTCAGCCGCCGACCACACCAGGACGTGCGAGTCGAGCAAAAACATCACTCCCGGCCGCCGTAAAACGCCTCCACCTCTTCGTCCGTCATGGGCTGCCACCAGTCGTCCCGGGCGTCGCGGTTGTAATCGGGATCGCCAACGCCAGCGCCGAGGAGCGATCGTTTCCGGGCAGGCACGAGCTCGGCGACGGGGACGCCGTTGCGGGTGATGAGAACCTCTTCGCCCTCGAGAACCTTGTCGAGGAGGCGGGAAAACTGGGTTTTGGCGTCGTGGACGTTGAAGGTAGCCACGAAGGGAGTATAGTCCAAAAAGAGGGCTAGTTCAACAATAACGTTAAACCACCTTTCACAACAGCAATCGCGTAACATTTCTCGCCTCAAATCTTACGCATACACACGCTCTCGAACTGTGCGGAAGCGCAGATTGGGAGGCGAGCATCGTCCTTAGGAGACTTTGCTCTCGTGGCGCGCTTCGTCGTAGTGCTGCAGCACGTTCGCGCAGACGATGCAAATCGGGAAGATACTGGTACGGATTTAGGGCGCGAGAAGGCACTCTCGGGGAGTTTAAGCGCTATGACTTAAAGGTCATCTTAAATCCCCTATGTTGCGATAGATCCGTACCTTCGTACTATTGACACTTGTCAAAGCTCGGGCGAATATGGACTTTCTTTCTTAAATCACGTAATTCATCGTGTCAGTCCGAACCGAGACGACGTGAGGAAAATGGCGGTAGCTTGCGCTAGTCAGTAATAGGTTTGTTCTACGTCAAAAACTTTTGTAACCCTATGTCCGTTATCAGGCCTAGAACTCGTCTGGTCTACTTCCGCGTGTCCGATGATGAGTTTGAACAGTACGGGGAACTTTGCAAATCCGCAGGTGCTCGTAGCATCTCCGATCTTGCACGATCAGCCATGGAGCGACTGATACGAGAAAACACACGGCATCCCAGTGACGAGATTACTGAGCGATTGTGCACTTTAGATGAAGCCATCGCGGAGCTGACTGGAAAAATTCAGCAGTTGAACCTGCTTCTGACAGAACGCGCCCAAGGGTTATCCGAACATTCAGGCAATACCACGAAAAATAAAAGAGATTAGTGTCGAAGGAGTCCAAATGTTATTGCGCGCGATGAAAACCACAGTTTCAACCAGTGCCGCAGTGTTATTCGCGCTGAGCTTGAGTTTAAATGGCCAACAATCGCAGGTGTCAGGACAGGCACAACCAGCCATACTTCAGCCCAACCTTGACCGTGTCCGTCAATCCTATGTACTAGGACCTAACGATCAGTTTCAAATTCAAGCGACCGATATCGAAGGGCTTCCAGGACCTTACAGAATTGAAGCGGATGGCCTTGTTAATCTACCGCTGGTAGGCAACGTGAAGGCTGCGGGTCTGACAGTTGAAGCATTTGAAACTGACTTGATTAATCGATTGAAAGAGTTCATTCGCAATCCAAGACTGTCGGTTTCGGTAACGCAGTTCCGTAATGAGCCAGTATTCTGTGTAGGCGCTTTCCAGGTGCCCGGGATTTATCCCCTGCTGGGGCGTCGCACACTGATTGAGATGACAACCGCAATTGGACTACAGGCAAATGCAAGCCGCAGAATTCGAATTACTCGTCGAGCTGAGTTCGGACGGATTCCTATTGCAACAGCAGTGAACGACAAGGAAAACAACGTTTGGTTAGCGGAGATCGGATTAGGTACACAACGCGACAACATTAACCCAAACGAAGATGTTGAGCTGAAACCGTACGACGTAATCACTGCTGAAAGAGCAGAGATGATCTACGTTAATGGAGAGGTGGCGCGAGTTGGACCGGTGGAACTAGGAGAAAGGTCTTCGATTTCTGTATCCCAGGCTATCACCATGTCAGGTGGTCTGAACAATGATGCAAATCCCGAAAAGGTTCGAGTTTTACGTCCAATACTCAATACATCCCGACGTGCTGAGATTCCCGTGAATCTTAAAGACATTATGAAGGGACGTGCGAACGATTTCCCATTACTGCCGAATGACATTTTGTATGTTCCTGGATCCCCAAGTAAGGTTCTATGGAAAACGTTGGCAGTTGGGTTGCCTGTCGCAACGATAATTATCCTCGCTTTACAGTAGTAACGCATCCCCAATTGAGCTGTACTTGGATAGGTGAGCGGTGACCGGTATGAGGCGAACACACACTTTGAAATGTCCGGTACATCTTGAAGCTAAACCAAACATGCTGTTGTGTCCAGTTCAAACCCCACCTTAGCCATGACTGTCTTGCTATAACTCTTCTCCATCTTGGTAGGCCTTGACCATACGCGATATTCGATGAAGATCTTAAGGATGTAATGTGATACGACGATTGATTACATTAATCGTGACGGCCCTATTGATTTTTGCTGCGCCGTCCTCTGCTCAAAATCAAGTTATCCAACGATTGCGCATCTACCCGCTTGAAGGACAAAACGTGATCAACTACTCTTCCAGTCTCACTACGACAGGTCCGGTCGTTGAGGTGCGTGATCAGAATGATCGCCCAGTTGATGGTGCTGTTGTCACTTTTAAGGCGCCTGCATCGGGCCCGGGAGCGACTTTTTCTAACGGACAAATCACGGAAACCGCAGTCTCTGACTTCCGTGGCCAAGCTGCGGTGAAAAGCTATGCCAGCAACAACAAGCCCGGCAGATTTGTTATCGAAGTAACCGCAGATTATAAGGGCATAACGGGTCGACTCTTAATTGCTCAGACAAATTCAACCGACCTTCCACCTGAGCTTGCCAAAACACCACATTCCCATAAGAAGTTGTGGATCCTACTCGGTATTGCCGCAGGCGCTGGCGCCGGAATTGGTATCTATTTTGGTACCCGCGAGAACTCGAATCCAATCTCGGTGTCCGGTTCTGTAGGATTTGGGGCACCGAGGTAAATGAAAATGCCTTATCGGACTCTTCTCGTTGTGGTGGTGATATTAATGTCCAGAGCTAGCGCTCAACTCGGGCCTACAGTTACCGGACTTCTTTACGATAGCGACACGCGTGAACTTCGACCTGTTGTCGGCATTCCCGGATCTGCTTTTATCGGTGCTGCAGTTGCGACTGAAGTAGACGCGGCTTGGCCGGCTCCCTCTGGAAAGTTTAGTGTCGTTCGTCGCGGAGACCAGACCGTCCTGCTAACCGGTTTCGATAGGTCCGGTCTAGTCGTTATTGAAGACACTCGTCTATTAAAAAACCCTTCTCTAGTAGTTTGGTCCATCGACGCCGGTACTGCCGTTTTATATTCCTCAACCACACAACAACTCCAACGCATTCACTTGAAAGGGAGTGCTGTCGATATTGATCCGGCTTTTGAGGGCTCGCATCTTGGCTCTACATTGTCTGGACTTGTAGTTCACTCTGACGGCCGTATCGCCATCGCATTCGATCGCAGCCAGATTTATATTGCGCGCACCGGCGAAGGCATGGTGAACTTCACTTCTATCGAAGGCGTGGTTGCTCTTGGTTTCGAGACGTCTGGAGAGCAGCTCTACGTGATGACTGATTCCTCCCTAAAGACTGTCAATAGCAGCGGTGGGCCTACACCACAAACACTCGTTGACAGACTCGCGAATCCCGTCGGCATGGCCGTGCGGCCAGATGGAATTTATGTCGCTACATCTGGTGACAACAAGATTAGGCGTTTTAACAGGGAAGGGAAGGTGGAGTTCGAACAGAATCTCGATCGTAAGCCGGACGGGCTTTCTTTTCTTCAAGGCGACGCGGTTCTTCTCTTGAACAACGCCGCAGGCAGAAATCCCGCCGTCATTGTCGATACCAGAAATCAACCTTTTGTTTTCTTTATTCCGAACTCTGCAGGTTCATCTTTATGAGGTCATGCCTTTCTCTGGCTTTTGCACTGCTAGCAGGTAGTGTGGCAGCGTTTGCCCAAACAGGATCCCCGGACCTCATTGTTGCTTATGCTCTTCGCTCGAACAATAATTTAGTTCCGTTGACGAACAACGGGAGCCTAACGTTTGCTCCAACGCCAGTGGCGTCTGTTGCGATTGCCGATGTTGTGATTTCCAATCAAGGCACCGGATCGGGAACTGTCCGCAGCGTATCCTTGTCGGGGCGGGACTTCCAGTTGACCAGTGTTCCGTTATTGCCAGCTGCCGTTGACCCGGGTGAGTCCGTTCGTTTTTCTTTGCAGTATTCACCCGCTCAATTGGGCTCTTCCACTGGCCAGCTCAATATTAGCTTTGGGAGCGGGTCTTTATCGGCAGTCGTAGAAGGTTCTACATCGCCAGCGACCTTTTCTTTAAGTTATATAGATCCAACGACGAATAACGTCGTTGCTGTAGCTGCCGGAGGTACGGTGGCGTTCCCTTCAACCAATGTTGGCGTCAACTCTTCCTATGTCATCATTGTCCGCAACCAGGGTCCAGGTACCGGCTTTGTCAGTTCCATAAGCATCGCGGGCCTTTCTTTTCAGTTGACCGATGTTCCGCAGCTTCCCGTAAGCGTTGAAAGCGGTCGCGACGTTCGATTCGGAGTTCGTTTTACACCACAAGACCGTCAACCACAGACTGGAACGTTACGACTAGACCTTGCTGGCAGTTCACTCCAAGTTAATTTGGCAGGTTCTGGTACTGCTCCGGATCTGAGTTATGAAGTTCGCACACCGGATGGAGATTATGTGCCGGTTAGCCCGAGTTCAGAACTTTCCATCTCAAGCGCGCTTAATGAAACCGCGTTGAGAACATTCCGTGTCACTAATCGTGGAAATGCGGATTTTCAACTCACAGCCATTACGGTTTCCGGCACAGGATTTCAGGTGATGAATGCGCCTTTCCTGCCACTTACACTGAAGCCCAATCAAGCTCAGTTTTTCGATCTCACATTCACTCCGACACAACCAGGTGTGTCGCGAGGGCGGCTGCGAGTTGGTAACGACTCGTTTGATCTAGTTGGTAATGCCGTTGGATCGAAACTAACTTTTTCTTACTCCAATGATGCCGGCACAACGCCACTCACTGAAGGCAATGCTGTCATTGTTCCTCCAACGCGCGTGGGGGAATCTTTTCGCGTAAATTTCACGATTCAAAACACTGGTACTAGCGCAACCCCGCTTTCAACAATCAGCATTGTCGCGGGAGATCCAGTGTTTTCACTGGATGCTTTACCTTCGTTACCAACTGCGCTCAACGCTGGCGCACAACTTCGCTTTGGAATTGTTTTCACGCCGAACAACACTGGAGCAGTCAACGGTAGTATCCGAATAGACAATATTATATTTGCGTTATCGGCTTCCGGTAGGCAGCCTGTAGCGCTTCCTGACTACCAAATCGTGGGTCCTACAGGCATCCAGGATCCGTTGCAACAACCTGCATACGGTATCCGTCTTGCATCCCCATATTCCCTCCCGATTCGAGGTGTCCTAACGTTAGGCTTTGTGTCAGAAGTATTCGTCTCAAACCCAGCCGTACAATTTGCTACGGGAGGCAGAACTGTCAACTTCACCATTCCCGCCAATACCGATCGGGCCATCTTTGATAACGGGAGCATGGAAGTAAGATTACAAACCGGCACCGTTGCCGGAGTGATTTCTCTTACTCCGTCCTTCGCTACCAATGGAGGACTAGACTTGACGCCCACCCCTGCTACTTCGACCAATGTTACGGTAAATCGATTGGCTCCTCGCGTCATCGGTGCCGACGTGACCAGCCGAACACTAAATAGCCTGCAACTGCTAGTTTCGGGCTACTCCACAACACGATCTCTGCGTCAAATTAACGTGCAAATTGCACCTCGAAATAGTGAGAAGTTCACGAACACCAATCTGGTGATGAATGTCGAATCCGCATCGCTTGTCTGGTATCAGAGCGAGGTATCGCAAGGATTTGGAGGCTTGTTTTCCATCACGCTGACTCTTAATCTGCAACGCGATGACAGTGATGGCGGTCTTGATGATCTAGTCCGTTTTATACAGTCGCTCGGGATTACAGCCACTAACGAAATAGGTCAATCGAACTCTGTCAGTGTAAATTTCTAGGTCTATGTTTCTCACCGAAGTTATCTCTAAAGGTCTGCGCTGAAACATGGAAACACGTCAGTTCAGGCCTTTTTTCAGATGCGAGTCTCTCACCGCTTCCGGCTACTGCGGAGACGGTCGCTTCTATATCGACCTAATATTTCACTTACCTGATGATTTGAGCGGTGTGCCTGACCGCGCGCTAATGTTGATCGGTTTTGCAGACGGATGTTCGCGAAGATCGGACCTTGCCAGTTAAGGGTTGCCGACACGGTCCTGACGAAGAGGGACTGATATGACATTGCGGCGATCCAAGACAGATCCGGAAGGGCAGGGAAGAAAACGTCGCCCTACATGGCGCGCTTGGGTTATCTTTGACAAAAGATCATCAAGAGACAATACGACCTGCGAAGGTTGGGCAGGGCTAACGCCAGCCAAGCTCAAATTGGCAATAGGTAGGCGATGGCGTCTTGAACATCCCTGGGGGAGCGCCTGGGATACTTGCGTCGACGCCATGCTACGACGTTTCAACAGAACCGAAGTGCCGCCCTTAGAACAGCTCCGTCCGGAGTACCCTCATCGCTTGTCGTTATCCCAGCGGATCAGTTTACACCAGAACTATTTAGATCATAGTTATTGTATAAAACCTGTTTATTTGTAGATCCTATAAAACGATATTGGATGAGTAGCCTTAAGCGCGTTTCACGTATCAACAATCGACCCTGAATTCATTGCTAAGGCTGCGTAGTCAAAATACCTGTGATCCGTAAGAACGACAACATAATCGGCCACAGCGACGACGTCGGCCATGGATTGCAGCATTTCACGATCCACGCGACTTTCCGGAATACAGGGATCAGAGTAAGTAACTGCACTGCCGCGTTCTTGAAGCAAATGGATAATGTCCAGAGCAGGGGACTCGCGAACATCGTCGAAGTCCGCTTATATGCTACACCCATCACGTGAACACATGCGCGTCTGATGGATTTTCGTCTGATCATTCAGCGCACTTTGAATCTTGCTGATCACAAAGTGAGGCATTTGCGGATTGACGTGACCAGCCAGTTCGATGAAACGCGCTTCCATGCCCGTTCTGCTTAGTTTTCCAAGACAGATAGAAGGGATCGCTCGGAATACATTGGCCCCCAAGACCAGGCCCTGCACAAACGGCATGAACCCGAATGTGACCTAATTAGGACCGGCGCCGGCCGCGACAGAGAGTGTGGCCATGCGGTCGTCGATATCGAGCTTCTTCATTTTATACAGCAGCGCTTTGTAATCGATCTTAAGCAGCATGGCAGCTTTTTTCCGGTTCCAGTGTGTGGATTCAAGCGCGGCCATAATCGCCGTTGTTTCGGCGTCATTCTTGGCCTTATGGACTTGTTCAAGGATAGTTTTGTTGAGAGCTCCCCCGGAAGTGGAGTCGCTCACCAGGGGTTGCAAATGCTCTGATGTTCGCATGCGGGCGGTTGTAGCTTGTAGTTCTCTGGCAACCGCATCAGCATTGCGTAGAATCATGAATTTGCGCATCACATTCTCAAGCTCACGGATGTTGCCAGGCCATTCGTAAGCGACAAGCGCACTCTGCAAAGAGGGTGTGATGACAGGAATTGGATTCCCGTGAGAGTGCTTGTGAAGCAAAAACTCGGCGAGTTTGGGAATATCATCCTTGCGCTCGCGCAGAGAGGGAACGCGAACGTTGATGACGTTCAAACGATAGTAGAGATCACTGCGGAAGGTGTTCTCGGCCATCGCTTTCTCAAGATTCTTGTGGGTGGCTGCAATAATGCGGACGTCGACCCGAACCGTTTCCTTGCCTCCAAGCCTCTGGAATTCCTGATCTTGCAGTACCTGCAGCAGTTTTGCTTGAAGCTTGAAGTCCATGTCGCCAATCTCGTCGAGAAAGATTGTCCCCTGATCGCAGAGTTCAAACATGCCCAGCTTCTTCTGAAACGCACCGGTGAAGGCTCCTCGTTCGTAACCGAACAACTCGCTTTCGACTAACTCAGAAGGCAGTGCTGCGCAATTCACTTTTAGAAACACCTCCTTTGCACGCGGCGAGTGCGCATGCAACTCCCGAGCGATAACTTCCTTGCCGACACCAGTTTCACCGAGGATGAGAGTAGGAGCATCCGACCAGCCGATCTGAGGGAGCAGAGACTGAACTTCCAGCATCTGCGCATTCTGGCCGAAAAAAATGTTCTTCCCGATCGGCCCAGTGGGCGTAATTGAGGAAGACGCCGGAACTGGCGTCTTAGGCTCCAGCATCGAACGAAGTACCCTGCGAAGATCCGAATGGTTGACCGGCTTACCCAGGAAGTCATTGGCTCCGGTCTTCATGGCGTTAACAATGTTTAAAGGCGACGATGCGCCAGACACCATGATGACCGGTACCGTGCTGTTGATCTTGCGTATTTCTTTCAGGGTTTCAAGGCCATCCCGGCGGGGCATGACGATATCCAACAAAACTGCGGAGATATTTGGATTAAGCTCCAAAATCTCGAGAGCTTCCTCGCCGTCATCCGCCGTTTCGATTGTGTAGCCCTGACCCCGAAGGGCCATTTCCAAGTAACTTCGAACTTCGGGCTCATCTTCGGCCACGAGGACTGTTTGATTGGTTCTGGGTAACGGCGATGGAGAAGTCATAACGATGCACCTGCGTGTATTGTTTTCGAACCCGGTTGATCGATGGCCGATGAACCGGAGTGAAACGGCAAAACGAACGAGAACACGCCGCCATCTTTACTATTCTCGGCCCATATATGACCCTTGTGTTGATTCACGATCATCCTGCAAATGGCGAGACCCAGACCGCCTCCTGAGCGATCCACACCGCCTCCGTAGGATGTGTATTCTTCAAAGACTTTAGTTAGATGGACGGGGGGGATACCGGGTCCCGTATCTCTAATATCGAGACGGTAGGAATTCGCCGGCTTACGAATCCGCCTCGCGGAATCACCTGCGGAAGCCACATCGGCTTCCATCCCGGGCCGATCTTCCCAGTAATATGGATATCCCTTGATTTCAATCGTTCCGCCCCGCGGCGTAAATTTGCAAGCGTTATCGAGCAGGTTGAGTAAGACTTGCTCAAGCTTCCCTTGCTCGAAGTAGAGGGCTTCCGGTGCAGGCGCTGCATCGACGGTAATCGTAAGGCGCTTCTCGTCTGCAGCAGGAAGAACCTCGTTCAGGGCGTGATCGACACAGTCACGGATTTCGCCGCTCTGTAGACTAACACCGGCCTCTATATGAGGAGCAATGCTGAGTTGAAACATCGCGCTTGCCATGCGCGATAATTTCTTCGCACTATGATGCATACGTTCGAGCACTTCGCGCTGATCTTCCGTAAGGGTTCCTACATCTTCGCCAAGCAGTAAGCCGCAATAACCTATTACTGCCGTTAGCGGAGCGCGGAAATCATGAATCGCTCGCGAGAGAAAATTCGTGCGGTCGTGGTCGTACTCCTGCAACTTCAAGTTCGCCTGCATGAGGCATTGGAGGAGTTCGTCTCGGTCAGCCCGGAGACCTTCGATTAACGCATCTGTTGTTGTTGGAGAATGGCTGCTGCATCGTTTGCAAGCATCGGTCAGAAACACCGTCAGAGCAGCCTTTGTAACCGGCTTAAGCAGTATCTGCGCCCCTTCAAACGGGATCAACTCGCGAACTTGCTGAAGCCGCGTTCTATCAACTAGGAAAAAGTGCCGCCAAGTATCGCGGGGCGCAATTGCATTGAATGGCGCCATGGCGTGCTCAATGTCCCAAAGATACAAATCAGCGTCAAGCGTGGCCGCCGATCCGTTATTCGCAATGTAGAACGTCCAGTCCTGATTTGGGATCTCACGGAACACTTCTTCGCAAAGAGTCCTAATCTGCGGCGTTAAAGACGCGAGATAAAGCTTCATATGAGATCCTCAAGCTCGTCGTGGCAGTCTCCCACCCTCAACAGGGGGAGGTAATCCCCACACATTTAAGATTCCCTAGCATACCTTGGTGCAAAACTTTGTCAAGGGCGACTAAAAGCTGGTAAGTACTGTACGCTCCGGTACTTACGGACATAGGGTACTACCTTTAGTTAAAGTAACTACGACCTAGCGAGTGGATGGATACCTATGTGTTGTGAGGCCGCTCACTCACGCGTAATCAGCTAAAAGCGTCGGCTGTACTGAAATTCCGAATGGCATGCAAATCGCAACTTCAATTGCCATGCAGTCGTGTGAAGCGTTACCACCTTTCGCGTTAGCCGATGGCAGTGCCTATGGTCCAGACCCGATGAGAATCACTGACGGTGGTTATGAGCCAGACGCCGACTGTCGAGGGAGAACCCAGTTAGCCCTATCGTGGACCATCTATCTGCTCAGGTCCACAGACACCTACCCCATCGAGAGCAAGACTACTGCGGTTAGTTGTAGTGGATTCTATTGCATCGTATCGGAACTCTTTATCGTGGGCGAATGTGTTCGCTGCACCATTGTGATTCCATCGTTTGGCGCTCATCGGACACATGATCACGTCACCCTGGAATGCCTGGCAACAGTTACGCGTCTTGATCCGATCGAAAGCGGGAAATATGGATTAGCGTGCCAGATTGACCATTACACGGTAGTCACGCCAGCGGGTCGCAACGGTCTCTAAAGGAAGCGCTTGCACAGATTCCTTAAAGTTCCCCAGTTTTCCAAACACACAACCGCTTGTGGAATAGCAATTGCTAAAGGTGATTGGCAGCTAGAAACCGGATCTTCCGTAATCTTGGTGCATTGCGGTTTGAATCAACATGTCTACAACAGAATTGCTTTTAAATGTTTTAGGGCTGTTGAATGTACGGAAGAGGCCTATTATTATTTCAGCCAGCGTTGACACAACCGTGGTCATAGCGTAATCGCCATGGACTTAGGCCAGTTTTAAAGTACGTATTAACGGCCCACGATGACAGCGCGTACCCAACTAAACCCGTACATGGAGAGAAACCTAACAACCCTCGTGAGTACCCCGAGACGTCCAGAAGTTATAGGCTTCAGAACGTGCGGAAGCAGGCGAGGAAGATCTGGATAAGATAGCGTCATTGTCCACAACCGATCCTGTAACCGATCGTGCACTTCAATTTGACATCTAATGAGATCGGATTCACTCAGAGGTTCACCCTTCGAGAGTGAATCTCCAACACACGTAACAAGCCTCGTAATAGAGCGATTCTTCGCAATTAACGGTCTCATCACGGAAGGTATTTCAACACTAAACAGAAGACTAGCCAATTGTATTCCGAAGGACACAGTTCCAATACAACCCACGACAGAGCAGCGCTTAAGCAGCGTATCCCAATCAATGTCACAGTCTTTAGATTTAAGTAGCTGAGCAATATCGAAGGTCCACTTGAGATTTCGCCAGTGATGTTTTGATGCGTGAATACACAAATAAATAAAGGTATCTTCTATACTGAGCGTTTGAAGTGAGCTATTAAACAATGAAATTGTTTGGAGCCGATCCCATACACCGGTTGTTTCTAAAGGATAGCGGTTTTTTGGTGGATTGAGAGCCCAATGCAATTCCACAAATACTTGATCGTTATTCCTGAAAAATTCGATATCCTTTGCTGTATCCATATCCGAAACGTCCAGGCTTATTTGTTGAAAACCAAGACCGTTTAAAACGAAGCGCGCTTGTTTCAGATCGCTAAGGCGAATAAGTATGTCGAGATCAGTGAATTCACGATGTGCAATTTCACCGTAGGCAATAAACGCTAAAGCTGGTCCTTTGAGCACTGCGGCTTCAATAGAGCACCTTCGCAACTCGCAAAGAACCTCGTTTAGCACAGCGATGAGTTGAAGGTTTCGTGCTACTTGGATTAGATAAGCAGTTCTGATCAAACTGACCATTTCGTCAGAAGCAGCGTATATGTTTAAGGCAGTTTTATGAAGAGGACCAAGTAGTCCATGGTCACGCGCCGCAGCCAGGAGCCCGCGCCGTTTTCGATCATCCAGCAGCAGTGGTGGTGTATTATTGGCAACACTATTGGCTGCCCCTAACTCCTCCCGGCACACCGACAACAATAATGCAATATCCGCCTGCTGGTAAGGTAGCGTTGACACGCTTTCCATTTTGGGAAAGCTTAGTTCTTCACTTTGAGAGGAGGTGTTTGAGTTATAGGTTTAGGTTTAGGTTCTTTGGACTTCGCGGCAGCAGAGGTGGGAACGAGAATCGAAACAACAAGAGGCATGAGAACCGTGCCCCCCATCATCATTGAGCGCCGACTGATACGGGATCTTTCGGCAGCTATTAGTTCGTTTATAGGAATGGTGGTATCTTCTAATAGTCCGCGCTCATCGAGTTGCTCCAGACCGGTTAGTACGATACTAAAACCGTCGCTGACGTTAAACTCCCGGTCGAAATCGGAGCCCAACGTTTTTAAAGTGTTTTTTCCGTCGCATCGGCGCCAAATCCATGTCAAGGTCGAGTTGAGATGATGGGCAGTTTTCTGGCTCGCATCATAGATGACGCACTCCCCTGATACATCTTCACAAACCAGTTGGTCTGTTCTGGCGATTGGGCGTTCTGCCCCTGCGGATATAGACATTCCTACCTCCTACCATTACTTCTCGCAGAAGAATACCACGATAATTAGACCCTATCAATACTATTCTCACGTGAAGTACATCCATTGAATAGTCCTATCCACTGTAAAAGTTGCTCCGATTCACCTCGCACTCCCACAAAGGCTTGCGCTTGCAGACTTACCTGTTTGAGCACAGGAATTACCAACTCGGGGTGTCTACGTATGGCTATGGAATGTTGTATAAGCCCCATCACCGCGGATGCCGGCGGCATCCGGCGAGCGCTCCATACTGCGCCGGCTCGATACTGCGCAAATAGAATGAAATCAGGTCGCCGGCGGTCAGATCCAACGGTAGCCGGCGTTACCATTCGCCTATTTCCGTCCGCTGCTCGCAAGCTGATCGGGAGTGCGAATGGTTGAACATAACCCTCCTCGTCGAATACTGCATATTCGTCGGAATAGTAAATTGCACCGGCTTGAACGAAAGCCCACACCAGTGTTGATTTGCCCGCATAACTGGAGCCAGGGAAGACGATGGTGTGGTTTTTCCATAGGATCACTCCCGCGTGCACAAACACATGGCTGCTTGTGTGTTCTGCGACGCAAAGATGGATTTCTTTTTGTAGGCTCTTTAGGGCGGCCCCCAAACTTTGCGCGCTTGATACCCTTCGAGATCGCCCCCGTTTTATAGAGTACAAGGCGTTATCGTGAGGTTCCGTCGCAAGAATAAATAGATGAGTGTTTTCCGTCGGGCTAATGAGCTTATACCCGAGTGGCAGATGGGCGGCTACAGCTTCCGCATCCATCCGGCGGCACCGAACTCCGATAGGAACACCAAAGCATTGTGCGGCTACCGTAATGGAGTCCGGACCGACCTCCCTATACCGAGACTTTTCAGGATTCATCAGAAGGGGTGTAATGTGGTCGAACAATTCGCGATCGGCTGATGACAGCGACCACAATTCCAAAGACTATGCCAGCAGTATTAGCGACGATATCGCGAGGATCGCAACTTCGTTGATGAACAAAAAGCTGAGCTAGATCTAGCCCGATACCAACGACCTCTGTTGCAATGACACATATGATAGCGGTGGTGATCCGCAAGCCGAACATGGGTACGAACGCTATCGCCGCGTATGTGCTGAAATGCAGGAACTTGTCATTAACACCCGACGACGAAAGTGCCTTTATCGAAGCGCTATCGCCAGGGAGCAACTCCCCGACCGATGCGCATAGGAGAAGTCCAATCCAAAGAAACAATATGACAACGGGACCATACAGGTTTGTCCCGAATGCAGCCGATACATAATGCCGCCGGGAGGACTCGGCGAATTGTTTACGCACTCGCACGAAAATAGTGTGGCGACCGTATTGATTCATCTGGAGAACCTGATGAAGAATGCACGCCCCAGTATAGGGTACAAGGAGCGCTACGACAATTCCCGCTCTTGCCGAAAGCACATCGCTCGCATGAAGTTTTAATCATCCTGTTTGCCTGTAGCAGGGCCAAACACAAATTTAAGAATCAACTCACTCATAACTGGTGTATTCCCTCGTCGTGCTGGCTGAAACACCCAGAGACGAGCGGCGTTCGCCGCACTAGTTCCGAGGTATTGATTCACACCCTCTGCTGAGCCTACTGGTTCGGCTTTGACTACTTTACCGGCTTGATCGATGGAAACTCGGACTTGAACCTCAACCAAGCGTTTCAGCATGCTGCTTACATTTGCTGGAACGATCGGTCTAACTTGCCGCAGGGACAATGGCGGTTGTAACACTGGATGCCCGGCTGCAATGCTTTCCGAAGATTTCGGCGCCGTCTTTTGGTCAAGAGAAGGTGCTAGAAAATCTGGGATCTTGATGACGGCTGGATCAAAAGTTGTGACCGGTGTAGATAGTGGGGCTTCGGAGAGTATAACTGCTGGCTGAGGCGTTTTATTGGCAACGGACGAAGCAGCAAATGTACGCACAGCAGCAGGAGCTTTCTCAGCTAGAGACGTATTTGCAACGACGGGATTGTGGAGTCCGTCCTGCTTAATAGGTAAATCAGCGGCCGGTTCCTGTCCTGGCTGTGATGTCGTAGTTGTCTGCGGAAAAGCGAGCATCAGCGATTCACGTATCGCCTTGCCGTCTTTAGAGAAAATCTCCAAGTTAAGATCGAGACGATCCGCTTGAGTGACATAGATTAGCTTGCCGATTTGAAGCTGTGCCCGGGTCAAAGGAAACTCGGTTTGGGACGCGCCATCTTGAATTGTTAAAACGCCAATCCGAGCGTCTGCAACCACCGGTAGCTTCGCATCCCACATAACCGTCGCGCTTCCATCCGTATGCGTTGCCGACAAAGAGAGTGGCGAAGAATTCTCTGGTCGGGCCGTTACAACGCTGCTTTGTGGTGGTGGTTTAAGGATGCGATAAGCGGTAGCGCCTGCGACAATCGCTAGCAACAGTAGGCCTGCTACCCAAAGGATCGATCGACTTCGAATAGTCGGGGCCGGTTTTATGTTGGTGTCTGATGCGCTGACTTGGTCCTCAGCCGGGGCTGGTACGGAAACCTCCTGAGAGAACGAGCTTGTTCGAGGTATAGCAAGCAGCTTTTCATCCAGGGCGAACTGCAGGAAACTTGCTTCAGCAAAGATTGATCCGGCATCCCAGAAGAAGAATCCGGCTTTTGGCATGTTGTTGTCAGGTTTGCTAATAATGAGAAATACCTGTTCTGGGTCGGAAAACAGCTCCCTGCTCAATGACAGGTCCTCTTCCGACAATCGGATGCCTCCACGCTGATCACTTCGGAAATACCCGACTACAAGACTGCCAGCGCCCTGTTGCTCCTTAATCACGTCTTTTAGATTCACCTTGTCGATATCCGACAAGATGAAATACGAACTTTTGTCCGCAGGACAAAAGGATCGAATGCCCTTGACATGAATACCGCCAGCCTGGACTTTACCAAGAAGCAACCCGCCGATCTCTCTGGATGAGCTCGGATCGAATCCGGTGAACAGCTGCTCACGAAGTCTAGTGACAACCGCCAGGCTGAGATGAATACGAATAGGACTGCCAGGAAACGTCCAAACGTAATCAGTGGACGATTCCCTCACTGGATTGAGCGTACTCATGATATTTCCGAGTTGGACTGTCAATGATAGCTCAGAAACACTAGATCTCGCATCGCTTACCAAGACTATCCGCCAATTGCTGCATGTCATGTTTCAGAGATGCATAGGATTGTTGGCGTGGACCTCACGCTTGCCATTGCATCGGCGTTCTCGTCATGGTTGGGATTATGTCCGCCAATCCATTAGCAGTATCGTTAAACGAGGCTCGCAACCTTGGCTCAACCTCACACCGCGGAACTCCCCAGTGAGTAGACGTAGTGTTCGTGAGAGAATACCCAAGTCAATTGGTGCGGGAAACTTCGATAAAGTGCAATGCAGTAGCATAGGTTATGTACTTCGTCCGACTATTATCAACGTTCGCGTCTGCCCTCTGTGTTGTCGGACAATCCCCCGAAGTGCCGGCGCTAAAACTTCGAAAGACGGATGGCTCGTTTCAAGAATTTCGGCCGGCGGATTCGCCCGCCACGGTTGTCATTTTTGTATCGGCGGCATGCCCCATGTCTACGGAGTATTCAGAACGAATCATTCAACTGGCAGTCGACTACTCTCGCCACGGTGTGCGAATCCTTGTTACCAATAGTAATCAGAATGAATCGGATACAGAGGTCGAGAAGCAACGTGTTGAAGGGCACTTATCGATACCCATTTATCGTGACGATGGCGCTGTTGCAAAGCTCCTGGGCGCAATTGCAACTCCTACGGCCGTGGTTATCGATCGAGGAGGCGTGACTCGCTACTTCGGCATGATCGACAACTCACGAAACCCTGCGCGTGCCACCAAGCATCTTCTCAGATCTGCATTGGACTCCGTTGTTGCCGGCCGTGCTGTAGAGATTCCGCGTACAAAGGTTATGGGCTGTTCGATAAAGTCCGCTCTCTGATTGGATTGGGCTTCCTCGTATTCCAGCATAAGGCCGTAGCGCCCACTTGCCGATTGGCCTTTCCGAGCCCGAGGATTCGTTTCGAAGTTGTCAAACTCCGTATGGATTTCAATACGACTGCCCGAACGTATCATCATCGGCTCGTCAAGTAAGTAAGAAACCTGCCAGTTGACATCGTAGTCATGAATCCAGACCAATGGAAAGTTCGCTCCGTCTGACGACTTCACTACCGCCTTGAAATCGGTCCCCAAGTCACTTAAGTACGGAACGAGCGCGTGAAGCCTGATGTGGGCCGGCGCGGTCCAATCAGTGCTCGAACAGAAGTTCCATGTATCTGCAGGAATGGTCAGCGCTTCACTTGCAATGAACATTGTTCGCAAGATGCGTGGGGGTGGCTGCGGTAGGGTCAACAGTTGGACACGGCTGGCGTCCTTCCATGGAGTTCCGATTCGCGCGTATCGAATCTCCACCAGAAGTGATGTGCCAGCCTTCAATTCACGTCCCATATCCAACGGTGTCAGATCCAATGGCGTGGCAGGCGCCCAGTCGCCGAGACGGCGACGCTTCAAATAGCCAGCGGAGTCGCTGCTGCAGCGGAACCCGGGTTCCGGATCCGCGCGGTCCATCCGTTCCGCACTCCCGTCAGAATCGGCAAACACTCTAACATGCAGGACAATGCGACGATCTCCTGGAATCACATTGATCCCTCGTACCCATATGTCTGTTGGAAAGCCCTGGTAGGAAAAGCATCTGGTCTCCACATCGCCGTTCGCTGGCACCTCATACAAGATGGCGGGCGAAAGCTCTTTGCCAAATGTGGGTGGGTCGTCGCCGTATGAAGGTGTGAGACGACCAGTTCCACTGCCTTTTTGTGTACCGGTGTCCGTCCAGCGAATTAGTGTTTCTATCTGTTCCACGCTGAGTGACCGGTCATTGGAGAAGTGACCGAAGCCCGGTACGGCGGGCCATGGCGGCATCGTCCTCATCCCCACCGCTAGCCGTATTTCACGTGCAAACAAGCGCGCCTGTTCCCAGGTATCGAGTGGAAAGCGGCCCGGTTGACCTACGCGATGACACCCAATGCATTTGTCGGCCAGGATCCGTCCAACCTCTCCATAGAAGGTCGGAACTCCCATCGGCTCGTCTGCGAAGGCAGCCATGCAGGTCAGAAGGGCAATCGCTGCCCTTCGAATCGCTGTCATGGAGCGATCGCAGTATTCATCGCATTGGTGATCTCTGCGGAAGTCAAAGCTCGATTGTAGACACGAACTTCGTCGATGAGACCAGAGAAGTATTCGCCCCAGATCGCATTCCCGCCAATCTGTAGCGGTCCCGCAGATACCAATATAGACTGAGTGACTGCTCTCGAGCTGGCCTGCGCTCCGTTGACATATAGCCGTAGGGTGGCGCCGTCGTAGGTCGCGGCTAGATGAATCCATGTATTCACAGGGATCTGGGCAGGTCCTGTCACAGATTGCGTTGAAGTTGTATTGATCCAAACCCCGGGCCGATTGGTGTCGCTGCTCGCATACAATGCATAGGCCAGATCATTGGCGGTCTCCTTTAACAACACTGTTCGCCAGTTTGCGCTGGTCGTCGGCGAGATCCACGCCATCAGCGTCATCCCCGTCGTCAAATCAAGCGATGATGAGTCGGGCACGGTTACTCTGGCGCTGCCATTGAAGGACAGTGCATTCCCAAATTTGCCAGAAGTTGTCCACAAAGCCCCAACCAGTGTGCCGTTGCTTCCTGTTCCAGACCTGTCCACGGTTGTGGGACCCGTTCCTTCACTGAAGGAGTAAGCAGCCACCAGACCTGTCGGGGTAGTATTCTGGACCATTACGGTCAGCGCCGTTGCAGTAGCGGTGTTGCCGCCTACATCGCGAGCACGGGCCGAGAGCGTGTGCGGTCCATTCGTCGCCAGCGCGGAATTCCATTGCGTCGAATATGGGGGGGAAGTTACCTCAGCCCCTAGCGGTGAACCATCCAATAGGAATTGCACGCCCGCAATTCCTGCGCTGTCGGTGGCCGTTGCTGCTACGTTCACGACGCCAGAAACGGTCGTTACTACAGGACTAGTCATCGTAATTTGCGGTGGAATCGTGTCTGCCATTACGTCACCGAAGACTTCATTGCTAGGACCACTCGTCAAACCGTTCGCATCGGTTGCCGTAACCAGGTAATAGTAGCGTCCAGCGGACAGGCCCGCATCGGTGTATGAGACCGCGGTCGGCTGCGCAATTCGGTTCGCCATGGTGGGGACAAATCCCGGCGTGGTCGAGCGATGTACGTTATAGTTTGCGATGCCAGAAGGGCTCGTGGATGCTTGCCAAGTCAGTGACACAGTTCCGACGGTGCCTGTAGCTGTCAATGAGGCCGGCGCCCCAGGCGGCGTACCTTGGCTCGCGAGTGAAACACGGAAAAAAGATGCGACTGACGGCACGCCTACCGAATTCACTAGAAACAGCATGTAGTATCCCGGTGGCGCAATAGCAGCGCTCACAGGAACTTGCACGGTGAGACTGTTGGACACCGTCTGGAAAGGCAGCACAATCCTCCGCTGATCCATGTCAAAGCCATGCGTCGGAGAGCCAGGACGCATCATCACCACCGTTGCAATGCTCGCAGCGTCCGTCGTTGTGACAGTGACACTTTCTCCGTAAGTAACCACAGACGGCGCAGCACCGATCACTGGTCGAGCTCCCTTAAAGAGATACGGTGGCGAGTAAATCTCGGCGTTTAGTTGATCGATGCCTGTTCCGTCGCGTCCGCCCCCCATTGAAATGATTCGCCCATCGGGAAGCAGCACGGTTTCTGAATGGTAGAGTCTTGGCCGGGTGTTAGGAGCCATAGCGGTGAACGTTCGGGTTACAGGCGACCACATTTCGGGCTGATATACGGAGAAGTTGGTGTTGTATCCATCTTTCATCCGGCTGCCTCCGGACACAAATACGTTTCCATCCGGCAGTATGGTCATGTTGTGGTGCGAGCGAGCGTTTGCCATCGGCGCAGCCGTTTGCCATCGCGGCGTCGCTGAAGTGAAATCGATCGTATTGCATGTATTTAGTGAGACTCCCGGCAGTCCCGAATCTGAGGAACTGCCACACTTAAGCACCTTCCCCGGCTCATACATAACGGAGTACCCATCGGTGATATTCGGGTCGACGATCGTCCAAGTATTCGTCGAAAGGTCAAGCACGCGCGCGTCGCCCGGAAATTCCCAGTTTCCGGTATACGCCACTTTTCCATTTGGCCGTAGGAAGAGGTGGCCGTACTGCGCAAGATCAGCACTCGCGGTTGTCAATCGCGTCCAGACATTCGTCGCGGGGTTATAAATCTCGGGGACGGTGACATAATCGGTGACCGTTGTCGCCGCTCCAGTTGCAGCCAATACCCGGCCATCCGGAAGTGTCGTCGCATTCGGATACCATCGCTTGTAAGCCATTCGCGACACGAGAGTCCAGGTCAAGGCGACGGGATCGAAGATGTTCACATCGGCCGTTCCGGCCTCAACACCGCCGTGCCCACCAACGACGAGGATGCGTCCGTCGGCCATTGCGGAATGGCCGGCGCAGAATAGGTCAGTGGTATTGTTTGGAACCGACGTAAAAGTATTTGCGATGGGATCCCAAATGCGAGCCGTAGGTCCTGCCGAAGGTCGATCGAACATCAGAATTTTGCCTGTGTGGAGCAGCACTGAATGGACTGGAACGATCGGAAGATTAATGAGTGGTGACCAAGAACCGCTGATCGATGGATTGGCATTGGCCACGGTTACCGCTATCGGACTCGAAATAGTTGTGCCGGCGGCGTTTCGCGCGCGAGCGGTGACGGTATGGCCTCCATCGAAAACGGTACTGGTGTTCCAGGTCACAGAGTATGGAGCCGTTGTATCCTCTGCACCAACGTTTGTACCGTCAACAAGAAACTGTACGCCCATAGCATTCTGAGCGGATGCAGTGATACTGACATTCCCGGAGACGGTAGCGCCCCCAATGGGAGTTGCAATCGACACGGTTGGAAGCAGTGGAGGCGGTGTCGTGTTTCCTACACTGACGCTGATGCTAGCGGAGGTGCTCGTCGCGCCTGCTGTATCTCTGATCACTGCTGCCAGCGTATGCGCTCCATCACTTACAGATGTCGTGTTCCACGACATCTGGTAGGGAGCCGTCGTTACCTCTCCTCCGAGATTACTGCCATCGAGTTTGAACTGAACACCGGCGACACCTGCGGGTGCGCTCGCTGTTGCGCTTAGAGTGATCGTGCCGCTGATCGAGCTGCCATTCGCGGGTGCAGTCATGGTTATTGAGGGACCGGACTCCGAGATAGGCGTATTCATGTCGGTCGTAATCTCGGCCACACTCAGCGTGCGGTTATAGATACGAAGCTCATCGATTGACCCCGCGAAGTACTCACCCCAGATGGTGTTACCGCCGATACTCAACCTTCCCGATGTAACCGGCACCGCCCCTGCTATGGCTCGACTGCCTCGCTGCACTCCGTTAACGTAAAGCCGCATTGTGCTGCCGTTATATGTCAAGGCTACATGGCTCCAAGTGTTAAGCGCGAGAGCGGCGGAACCATCGGCAGCTTGATCCGAGTTGCCGATGCTCACATATCCAGCAGGGCGGTTGGAGTTATTGTGGGAGTAAATGGCATAGGCTAATCCAGAAAGGGCCTCTTTCATCACGACCGTTCGCCAACTGTTGGACGCGGTCGGATACACCCATGCTTCAAGTGTGAACGCGCTGGTAACGTCCAACGAGTTGGAGTCTTGGATACTGACCAGTGCGCTTGTGCCATTAAAACGTAAAGAGGATCCATACTTACCAGCGGCCCATGTCGCGCCCAACACCGTACCTGCGTTCGCATTTTCGGAGGCATCGCTCGCGATGATCCCAGCATTCTCGTCAAAGGCGTAGGCGGCAACTAGGTCTCAGACCGCTTGATAAAGTGTCATAAAACATTTTCTATAAACAATGGTTTGGGTCATACTTGGGTATGGCTCGTCGGCCGATCCCGATCAAGGTCAAAGCTGCGGATCTCGCCCGCATTGACGAACTCCTGCGCGGTGGACTGCAACAGGTCAGGGTGGTGCTGCGGGCGTTGACGCTGCGACAACTGGCCCGGGGCAGGACTGCGCCCCAAGTTGCCGAAACCGTCAGCCTCAGCCCGAAAGCTGTCCGAGAGATTGCCCACCGCTATAACAGCGGTGGCCTGGAGCGCGCCCTCTACGAGAGACAGCGGCCCGGAGCCAAGCCTCTTCTGGATGACTCACAGCGGCAGCGCATCATTGCGATGGTCTGCAGCGACCCGCCGGCAGGCCGGGCGCGATGGACCGTGCGCTTGGTGGCCGAAGAAGCCGTCAAGCGCAAACTGGTCCCCAATGTGGGCCGAGAAACAATCCGGGTCTTGTTAGAAAGCCACGAGTTCCAGCCGTGGCGGGAAAAAAATGTGGTGCGTAGCTGAACTGGATCAGGAGTACATCGAAAAGATGGAGGACGTGCTGGCGATTTACGAGAAGCCCTACGATCCGGCCGAGCCGGTGGTCTGTCTGGATGAAAAGCCGGTGTCTCTGCATGCCGATGTGCGGCCTGCGATGCCGGCTCGGCCAGGCAAACCGGCCAGGCGGGATAACGAATACAAGCGCTGTGGCACGGCGAACGTATTCGCGGTGGTAGAGCCGAAAGCAGGACGGCATTTCACCGTGGCGACGCCCGATCGATGCGCCGCCGAGTTCGCCAGGACGGTGGAGAACATTGTTGAGCAGTATCCCTTTGCCACCACGATTCATCTGGTCATGGACAACCTGAACATCCACTGCCGCAAATCGCTGGTCGATTCCTTCGGCGAGCAAGAAGGTGGATACCTGTGGGATCGGCTGACGGTGCATTACACTCCCAAGCACGGAAGCTGGCTCAACCAAGCGGAGATCGAACTCAGCTTATTCTCGCGACAATGCCTGGGTACCCGGCGGATTCCGGATCTGGGCACGTTGCAACGAGAGACCAAGGACTGGACCCGTCAGAGCAACCAGAAACGAACCAAGATTAACTGGCGTTTCACACGGAGGAAAGCCAGAAAGGTCTTCCGGTATGAGAAGCCGAAGGGCCATCGTCGCCAGCGATAATCTGCAACCTCGGTCGAGGGATTGACCCACGCGGACGGCCCGTCAACTGCTGCAGTCATCCGGTGTCCACCCTGACAAGCGGCCGCAGTTCTGCTGCGTTGCACAATACCGCTCCGATCGACATTCCTGCCTCGACTTTCCATGAATACAACCCTATGACCTGCAATCTATAAAACCTTTTCAGGCGGTCGAAGACCTAGGCCTGGTGCGGCAGCATAACACGCATTTGACCAGTAGACCGAAAGGCAAAACAGTACCATCGCTCTAATCAGAAGAACATAAACAGGGTCATTCGTCGGGCGCACTCAATTACCTCCTATATTGGTGCAACTCTGCACGCGAGAGGATTACACCGCCATACTCGTGCAGATCGTTAATGAGGATTGGACGGCGATTCAGAATACAATGTCCACGGTCGTATGCCAAAAGAAATTTGATTGATAAGCCACGATAGCTCGAGCCATATCAGGTCACTATGACCTTGTACGTAGTACTAAGTGTGTCGACGTAATGTATCGAAGTTTACTTTCGCTGTTACACTACAGACCTCTTTCAATGATCTCCGTCCCAAACATCCGCGCAACCTGTCAGCATTGCCGCAAGGAAATGTCCGATCACATTCGGCCCGCGTAGGCATTGTGGAAGGGGCTACGTGGAATTACCCCTTGCCGTCAAGTTCGCCAAGACGGGTTCACCATTACCGGCACGATCTTCAATCAGCAAAAGTTAATTGACATCAATCACGGCAGGTCGTACATCCAAGACGTCCCTGCAGCAGAAGTGCTCGAACTCGCACCGTGGAGTCGATTGTCCGTAACCACCGATTTCGGTGTCGTTCAAGAATTGGACGCGATCAATATCTGTGTCTCAACTCCACTGAACAAGACGAAGGATCCGGACATGAGCTACATCGTATCCTCATGTGAGCAGATCGGGAAGTATCTGCATCCCGTAATGCGGATCATTCTGGAGTCGACAACATATCCAGGTGACCCGCCCAGTCATTGACTCTTGGCACTATAGGGGAAACCTTAAGATCCGTGGTCTGGCGAACTAGCCGCCGAGCCCCTAAAGGACTAGAACTCGATAAGGTGCAGTACTGATTTTCATCATCGACGCACTTTGAATCTTGACACTATAGGGGGAAGACCTTAAGATCCAAAAGTCCGCAACAATTTTAAAGGAGCCTTTGGGATATGTACTGCGGTAGCTCCGCGCAGTTTTAAGCTATATAGACTTCCCCTTATAGCGCTTTGTCAGAGCAGAACCGAAAGCATGTTCATGGACGCTAAGATCGATCATCCCGCTTGGTACGCGGTTCATGTTGCCTCTCGAAAAGAGAAGCGTGTTGAGGCTGTATTAGCCGAAAAAGGATACCGATGCTTTCTGCCGATGTACTCCAAACGAACCGCGTGGTCAGATCGCATCACAACTACGCTAGTTCCGCTCTTTAGCGGATATGTGTTCGCACAGTTTGATGTGCGCTATCGCTTACCGGTTCTTGTAACTCCCAACGTACGCTCGATCGTTGGCAATGGGAAGATTCCAGCGCCCATTCCAGAAGAGCATCTTGAGGCGATCCGCATTGCTCTGAGTCACGGACTTCCAGTCGAGCCATATGATTGTTTGACGGAGGGAGAAGCGGTTCGAGTCACAAAGGGACCGCTTGCAGGTATAGAAGGTCTATTTCTCCGGTATCAAGGACGTTGTCGCCTTGTCCTTTCGATAGAGTTGATTAATCATTCCGTGGCTGTGGAACTTGACCGTCTGTGTGTTGAGCCAATCGCTAGCGCGCCTCGCGAAGCGGTTTGGACAAAGCTACACTGAACCCTGTGTTGGGGGGGGGAATAGTGCCTCGGCCAACTTTTAGGAAGAGAATGTGAATTGTGCCGGAGATTTGACGACAGTTGCTACCCAAGCCTTCAGCGTCCGTTCACATCCTCTCGTCTGAGCTCGATATGCCGAGCATAGATAGACGTGACGTGAAGCACCAGTAACGCGCAAAGTCCAGAAACACTGGGTGCCATACGATTTCGAAGCGAGCATCGATGTCAATCCAGACGGTCTTCATCCGGTCATACAGTATCTCTTCTGGCACACCGTTCATTTGAGGAAATGCTTCCTCGTGCATTCGCAACAAAGTGCCAAGTTTGTGATCCAACGCCCGCGGCCAGCCGTTCATCGATGTATCACGTGAATGGATCCAGCTGACTCGAGCGCTTCGGCCGCGGTTTGCACCGTGGCTGCTAGTCCGGATTGGCCAGGTATTTCCGCACGGCCTTCCGATCAAAACCAGTTACGGCTGCGATACCGCAGACCGATAGACCTTGTCGTCTTAACTCTTCAATGTGATTCACCTCTGAACTCCGTAACAGTCGCGGTACCTCGCGGTGCCGTTCTAACCCAGTTAGCAGAGGGGCACTGACAGGTGGATCAGTTTTAGTGGTTTAGTGACGGCATTTCTGATTTTTCTGAACATTACACAAGGAAAGGAATACTCACGTTTATGGTTAACGTTGGCGTCATCGGTTACGGCTATTGGGGACCGAACTTGGTCCGGAATTTCGTCGAATCGCCAGATACTCAAGTCATGGCAGTTGCGGATATGAAAAGTGACCGTCTGCAGTTGGTCGCCCGTCGCTATCCTGGAGTCGAGACGGTTCAGGATCATCGTGACTTATTGAAGAATCCGAAGATTGATGCCGTTGCTATATCTACGCCAGTATCGACACATTTCCCCTTAGCGATGGAAGCGTTGCAGGCAGGAAAGCATGTGTTGGTTGAGAAGCCAATGACCGCCGACTCAGATCAAGCTCGACGCCTCATCGACGAGGCTGCTCGCAGAAATCTGGTTCTCATGGTTGATCACACATTCGTATATACGGGCGCGGTCCGGAAGATGCGAGAGCTCATCAACACCGGTTCACTCGGAGATATCTACTATTACGATTCAACTCGCGTCAATCTGGGCTTGTTTCAACACGACGTCAATGTAATCTGGGACTTGGCGGTCCATGATCTGTCGATCATGGATTACATCCTTCCAGAAGAGCCCGTTGAAGTATCCGCTACCGGTATAGCCCACGTGAACGGTGCGGGTGAAGATACAGCGTTCGTCAGCGTGTTCTACAGTGGTTCGGTTATTGCTCATTTGAATGTGAACTGGCTCTCACCCGTCAAAATTCGTCGTGCGCTGATTGGAGGTACCAAAAGCATGATTGTCTACGATGACATCGAGGCCAGTGAAAAGATCAAGGTGTACGACAAGGGTGTCGTTGTAAAGAACGGTCCTGAGTCCCTTCACAATCTTCTGGTTAGTTATCGCTCTGGCGATATATATACGCCACGGATTGATGTGACAGAAGCCTTAAGCATCGAAATAAAACATTTCGCTGAGTGTATCACCGCCGGTACAACACCAATTACTGATGGTCAAGCCGGCCTTCGAGTCGTCAGCATACTTGAGGCCGCCACACGTTCTATAAGGCAGCGCGGCCGGTCGATACGATTTGGTTCCTTGCCGGTTGCTCGCGCCACTGTAGCGTAATCCTTCTGGAAACACTTATGAATGTCCCTTTTATGGATTTAAAGCTGCAGTATGCAGCTATTAAGCACGAGATCTTGCCGGCCATAGCAGGCGTACTGGAATCATCCCAGTTTGTGCTTGGGAAAGAAGTGAATGCGTTTGAGGAAGAGTTTGCAAGGTTCTGCGGCACGCAGTATGGTATAGCAGTAAATACCGGAACGAGCGCACTGCACCTGGCTTTGCTGGCTGCGGGGGTTGGGCCCGGAGATGAGGTAATCACGGTACCGTGTACCTTTGTTGCCACTGTTGCAGCCATTCGTTACACCGGGGCGACGCCGTGTTCGTAGATATAGATCCAACGACGTACACGATAGATGTCACTAAAATCGAGGCTGCAATTACATCCAGAACGAAAGTTGTATTGCCGGTCCATCTATATGGGAGTCCGGCCGACATGGACCCCATCGAAGAAATAGCGCGGCGACACAACCTAATTGTCATTGAAGACGCTGCTCAAGCTCACGCAGCCGAGTATCGCAGTCGCCGTTGCGGATCCATAGGTCATATGGGCTGCTTCAGTTTTTATCCTGGTAAGAACCTGGGCGCCTACGGCGAAGGCGGTTTGGTCACCACCAACAATCCTGAATTTGCCAAGACGATCCGAATGTTGCGCGATTGGGGAGCCGAGAAGAAATACGAGCACGTTCTTAAAGGGTTCAATTATCGCATGGAGGGAATTCAGGGTGCGATTCTCCGGGTAAAGCTAAAATATCTTGAGCAGTGGACAGAGGCGCGCCGTGCGCATGCAGCGATTTATAACAAGGCGCTTGGCGGATTGCCACTAGCGCTTCCAGTCGAGTTGCCTGGCAACAGGAACGTGTATCATGTGTACCCCATCCTGACGGACAGGCGGCGCGAGCTGATGGAATCCCTGAACTCGCGAGGTGTCCAGACTGGAATCCACTATCCATATCCCATTCACGTCTTGCCCGCTCATTCTGATCTTGGCTACAAGCCTGGAGATTTCCCCGTCAGCGAAAGGATCGCTGAACGTGAAGTGTCGCTCCCGATGTATCCAGAACTGACGGACGTGCAGATCATAGCGGTCACTCAGTCAGTGTCGGAGTTCCATGGTATGCGAGCCATGACACAGGTCGGCGCTGCCATATAACTGAAGCGAGCAGTCACAACACGCCGGGCTGCATCACACTCGGCGGATTCGGATATCCAATGCTTGGCGTCAAATCACAACCACGCTCCGTCGCAAAAAAACTTCGTACGCTTGATGACTCGTTTGGAACCGAAATCCTCAACGAGAAGAGTTTTTCACAAATGCTTTGTCTCGAGAGAAAGAGAACGGAACGGTCAGGCCGGCGTTTCGTACTTATGCTGCTTGAATCAGAGACGCTCGTACGCGGTGGTAGCGACGATCATGCTCTCGACCGGGTCATGCGAACTCTCCTTCAATCGACTAGGGAGACAGACATTAAGGGCTGGTACAAAGAAAACACTATAGTTGGTGTTATCTTCACAGAAGTCGGCCCAGCCGATGGCAAAACTGTGGCGACAGCCCTGCTCAACAGAGTGACAAACGCTCTCTGCGCCACGTTGAATATTGACGAGATCAATCAGATCCGCATATCCTTTCATGTTTTTCCGGATGACCTGGCTTTGGCCGCAGGTAACCAGCGCGGTCCGCTCGACCTTACGCTGTATCCGGACCAAAAGTCGACGGCGGAGAAGAATCGCGTTCCTTTGATCTTGAAGCGGACGATCGACGTTTTAGGAAGCCTTACGGCGCTTCTTTTAGCCTTGCCACTTCTTGCGGCTATCGCTTTGGCGATAAAGACGACCTCTCGAGGACCAATTCTTTTCAAGCAGGAGCGTGTCGGCCGTTTCGGCCGGCGTTTTACCTTCCTCAAGTTTCGGTCCATGTACGTTGAAAATGACGATTCAATACACCGCGACTTCGTCGCCCGGTTGATCGCCGGAGGTGAAACCGAGGCGACAAATGGATCGGAAGATAAGAAGGCGCTCTTTAAAATCAAGAACGATCCACGTGTTACCCGTATCGGACGCATTCTCAGGCGCACAAGCCTCGACGAACTACCCCAATTACTGAACGTTCTCGGGGGCGAGATGTCACTGGTCGGGCCCCGCCCGCCTATTCCATATGAGTACGAGTGCTACAACACCTGGCACCGGCGTCGGCTGTTGACTGTAAAGCCGGGTATTACTGGCCTGTGGCAGATCGGAGGACGAAGCAGGGTCACATTTGACGAAATGGTTCGGCTCGACCTTCGATATGCGGAGACATGGTCGGTGTTACTCGATTTAAAGATTCTCTTGAAGACACCAGCCGCCGTCTTTTCAGGAGATGGAGCCCTATAAGGGGATCGTTAAGGGAGTGAGCCTGATGGAAACTTTTTTGAGTATCACGCCAGATGTGAAGCTTGGAGAGCGAGTCCGATTATCCAAATTCATCAACCTTTATGGTTGCGAGGTTGGGGATGAGACCGTTATTGGCGCGTTCGTTGAGATCCAAAAGAACGCTAAAGTTGGGAAGCGCTGCAAGATCTCGAGCCATACATTTGTTTGTGAGGGTGTGTCGATTGAGGATGGTGTGTTCATTGGACACGGCGTCGCGTTTATCAACGATAGCTACCCGTGTGCAACCAATATCGAAGGCGACCTCCAGACCGAAAAGGACTGGACGGTGGAAACGACTTTGGTGAAGAAAGGCGCGTCGATTGGTTCCGGAGCGACGATCCTATCCAATGTAGTCATCGGAGAGAACGCAATCGTCGGGGCAGGCGCCGTCGTGACGAAAGACGTTCCACCGAACACAGTAGTGGCAGGCAATCCCGCCAGAGTTTTGAGAATGTTATCGCGCCAGGCTCAGGGTGGTTGCTAATGGAAGCTGTCGCGCCAACTGCGAAGAGTCAGCCTGGCCTGCATCCAGATCGTCTTATCCGGCTGATGGAGGACGCGATCGCGCGCTGTAACTTGAAGCTTGAGGGGCTCCAAGTGCTAACCGAAGCGGCGACAGGCGCTTATGTCGTGACACCAATCCTTGCAGCATTGGCAGGCGCAAAGAAAGTGTACGCGATCGCGCGCAATTCGCGTTACGGCTCTGCCGAAGATGCCACTTTGCTGACTTATGCATTGGCGCGTAAAAGGAGGCTGGAAGGACGTATCGAGGTGGTGCAAACGGCTAGTGACGAAATACTACAGGAGGTTGACATTGTCACTAATAGTGGCCACGTGCGGCCGATTGATGCCGGTAAGATAGCCCATTTAAAGTCGTCCGCCGTGATCCCCTTGATGTACGAGGGTTGGGAATTTCGCGAATCGGATGTTGATCTTGCGGCATGCCGCGCTCGTGGTATCCGCGTCGGCGCCACGAACGAACGGCATCCCGCAGTCGATGTATTCTCATATCTCGGATGTATGGCGATGAAGCTTCTGATGGATGCTGGCGTTAGCGTTTATCAAGCCAATCTTCTCCTGATCTGTGACAACGATTTTGCGCCATACATAGAACGAACGCTGGTCGCCGCAGGCGCGCGTGTGCACACGTGTCCGAATGTGCCAGAGCAGTTGGGCCGTTTCGACGCTGTTCTGGTCTCATCGACTCCGCAGGAAAACACTGCACTTTCGCATGTAGAAATGGAGCGCATCGCTCATTCTTCTCCTGGAGCCGTGATTGCACAGTTCTTTGGTGATCTCGACCGGCGTGCATTGGAGCGTTTGGGTCTACCGGTATGGCCGGAGATTGAGCCGGCTCGAGGCCATATGGGCATCTTGCCTTCTGCAATCGGGCCAGACGCCATTGTGCGTCTTCAGACAGGGGGACTCAAAGCAGCTGAAGACCTCCTGCGCAACGTCGACCGGCAAGATGGGACTCCTGTTTTTGTGCACGAGGTATAACAAACGATGCGAGACGCAAACGAAATCGTAATGATCGGACAGGGTCCGACCGCGACCACGGCTCTCGAGTCCCTCGCCGACGAGCATCATGTATCCGCAGTTGTCCGTAATCCAGTCAGCACTGATGACGCTGTTGTTCTATTCGCACGACAACGCGGAATTCGTGTTATTACGGACGTCTCGCTCGCCAACATTGAACAGGTTGTCCGTGAGATCCGTCCTGCATGTGTCCTGATCTCCTCATACGACCGATTGATTCCTCCTCACCTTCTTCAATTGTGTCCATTCGTTAATGTTCATTACGGCCCTTTGCCGCGCTATCGGGGTCGCGCCAATGTAAACTGGGCGATCATCAATGGAGAATCTAAAGCGTGGATCACGATCCACTGCGTCGATGCGACGCTCGACTCCGGTAACATCCTGCTCCAGCAATCGACTCCAATCGGGCCAAACACGACAATCGGCGAGGTATATCGCGACCTTAATGAGATTCAGCGACAGGATCTTGGCAAGATCCTTCGGCGTTACCTCAACGGCGAAATCGGTAAGCCGCAAGTAGGATCCGCCACATATTGCTGCACACGCATACCTGAGGACGGCGACATCGACTGGACGGCCTCGACCACCCAGATCCATGCGCTAATTCGAGCCCTGGGGCATCCTTATCCTGGAGCGTACACGTATCTACGGCTGCAGAAGTTCGTAATTGTGCGTGCAGCCATAGTAGAAAACGCGCCGACGTACATCGGCAGGATCCCGGGACGTGTCTGCGGTGTCTATCGGGACGGCTCGGTGGATGTGCTTACGGGCGACGGTATTCTTCGCATTTTTGAGATCCGCGATACTTCGGGAACGATTGTTCCGACACGCCAGATAGTCCGCTCATTAAAGGATACGCTTGGGCTTACCAAGATCGACTTACTTCGTTCTCTCGAAGAACTTTCAAACACAGTCGCCCATTTAGCAGCCTCAGGAATGGATGCCGGACTACATCCTACTAATCTTATCCGCAAAATCTCCTAATAGATGAAACAACTTGGAGTAACAATGAACAGTCTCGCAGGCACATGTTGCCTCGTAACCGGCGGTGCCGGATTTATCGGGAGCACCATTGTCGATCAGCTTCTGGAAGCTGGAGCGTCTGAAGTGCGTGTCCTGGACAACTTTGCCCGAGGAAGCTGGAGCAATCTGGGCGGGGCAAAGAGGCACGTCGGAGTGAAAGTCACAGAAGGCGATGTGCGTGATGCAGGGCTTGTGGACAGCCTGACTCGCGACGTCGACTATGTTTTTCACCAAGCTGCGCTTCGCATTACCCGTTGCGCGGAAGCTCCGCGAGAGGCGGTCGAGGTCCTGATCAACGGCACGCTAAACGTGTTGGAAGCCGCGGCTAATCACAAAGTGAAAAAAGTGGTGGCCGCGTCATCGGCTTCGGTTTACGGTGAGCCCTCTTATCTACCTATCGATGAGGTACACCCTTTCAACAATGAGACCATGTACGGCGCGGGGAAGATCGCAACCGAGCAGATGATGCGAGCGTTCTATTCCACCTACGGTCTTGAGTACGTCGCACTACGCTACTTCAATGTATATGGACCGCGTATGGATCTCGTGGGTGTGTATACTGAGGTGCTAATACGTTGGCTTGACGCGATCGACTCCAACACGGCGCCCCTTATCTTTGGCGACGGGAAGCAGTCAATGGACTTCGTGTACATCGCCGATGTAGCGCGTGCTAATCTCCTGGCGGCGCAGAGCGATGTCACAAATGAAGTATTCAACGTTGGAACGGGACTGCAGACCAGCTTACTGGAACTGTGTAAGCTGCTCCTCAAACTTCAAGGCTCCTCTCTCAAGCCGGAGCACCGGGCCCCACGGACGGTAGGTAATGTCCAAAAACGTCGTGCAGCAATAGACAAGGCCAAAACGTTGCTAGACTTCAGCGCAGACGTCGCGTTGGAGCAGGGCCTTCAGCATTTAATCGATTGGCGTCAGCAGAACACTAACTCGGCTAATGCCGCGGTTATGAAGGCATAAATGAATCCGACCTTGTCCAGAACTATTCCGGTGTCGCGTCCTGCATTTGGAGAAGCTGAAGAGAAGGCAGTCGTCGATGTGCTTCGATCGGGTTGGGTAACCCAAGGGCCACGCGTTGCCGAGTTTGAGGCAAAATTTGCGAAATATGTCGGGGCACCATACGCCGTAGCCCTATCATCATGTACCACGGCACTTCATTTGAGCATACTAGCGGCTGGTATTAAGCCAAACGACGAAGTTCTGTGCCCGAGCCTGTCTTTTATCGCCACAGCTAACGCGATCGTCCATGCGGAAGCCGTGCCTAGATTCGTCGACGTTGACCTCGCGACCTTCAATATTGATCCAGAGCGAGTCGAAGCAGCAATTACCCCGCGTACTCGCGCCATTCTGGTGGTGCACCAGATCGGCTTACCGGCGGCAATGCAGGAGATTAATGACATAGCCGCTCGTCATGATCTCCGTGTAATTGAGGATGCTGCTTGTGCGGTCGGTGCGGAGTACAACGGCAAGCGAATCGGCAGTCCGGAGTCCTTGATGGCATGTTTCAGTTTCCACCCTCGAAAGATCCTCACAACAGGAGAGGGTGGCATGATCACAACGGCGGACGAATCGGTGGCGACGCGGTTGCGTGGATTACGCCAGCATGCAATGACAGTTTCCGACGTTGCACGGCACAGTGCGAAGAAGGTGATCATCGAGACCTACGACGAGGTGGGATACAACTATCGAATGACCGACCTTCAGGCGGCTGTAGGGTTAGTGCAGCTGGCACGACTGGACGATATGCTTCTGCGAAGACGTGAACTCGCGCGTCGGTACTCGGAGCGTCTCTCAGCGCTACCGTGGCTCGTTCTTCCGGAGGAATCAATCGGTACGCGCCACAATTTTCAGTCGTACATGATGCGCCTGACTCAGGAAGCACCGCTCTCTCGGGATGAGCTGATGCAACGTTTGCTCGATCGAGGCATAGCCACACGCCGTGGCATCATGGCGATTCACCGCGAGGTGCCGTATCGGGGTGGTAACTGGGATTCATCTCTGCCGGTGACGAACCTCGTCACTGACACTGCGATCCTACTACCGCTATTTCAGGAAATGACCGACGAAGAGCAGGATTATGTTATCAGCTCACTCGAGGACGTTGCACGCTGAACCTGTTTGCATAACAACCAAGTGAGCATGGCATCCGCACAGAGTGTAATCAACGTTCCCGTCGCCGAAAAGGGGAGCTATGGCCAGATTCTTAAAAGCTCAGCTCTTATTGGCGGGTCTTCGATCGTTTCGATCGCAATGGGTATCGTCCGTACCAAAGCAATGGCCGTTCTGTTAGGACCGTCAGGCGTGGGCCTTGCCGGTCTCTACGGATCCATATCGGATCTGACGTTCAGTGTTGCGGGAATGGGTATCAACAACAGCGGCGTTCGTCAGATTGCACAGGCGGCCGCTTCAAACGATACTCAGCGCGTGGCTCGAACTGCAGCCGTATTGCGAAGAACAGCAATAGCGCTAGGAATTTTGGGTGCGCTGATTCTGCTCGCCTTCTCAACCCAGATATCGGTCGTTACTTTTGGAACAGAGCAACGGCGGTTCGCCGTAATGCTATTGTCTGCAGCGGTGTTGCTGCGGCTGATTTCCTCCGGTCAAGAAGCATTAATCAATGGAATGAGGCGGATCGGTGATCTCGCTCGAGTGACCATTCTAGCAGCGCTACTCGGAACCATCATCACAATTACTCTGGTCTACTTCTTTCGGGAGAATGGCGTTGTTCCTGGCCTAGTAGCGGTCTCGGCTTCGATGCTTGCGATGTCATGGTGGTATGGTCGGCAAATTCCTATACAGAAGCCAGCGCTTACCGTGTCGCAGGTTAGCGGTGAAGCCGGGATGCTGCTGAAGCTGGGCCTCGCGTTTATGGCGAGTGGCTTGATGGTGATGGGTACAGCTTATATCGTCAGGATTATCTTACTGAGAAACAATGGGTTTGAGGCAACGGGTTTGTACCAGTCTGCTTGGACCCTAGGTGGGCTTTACGTCGGCTTTATTCTTCAAGCCATGGGCGCCGACTTCTACCCGCGCCTGACCGCCAGCGCTAACGATCATGTTGAATGTAATCGGTTGGTGAACGAACAAGCCCGGATCGGATTACTGCTTGCCGGGCCAGGGGCCATTGCAACACTTACATTGGCGCCTCTCGTTATCGCTCTGTTTTATAGTTCTAAGTTTGGAGGGGCGGTAGAGGTTCTGCGCTGGATCTGCCTTGGGGCCGCACTGCGTGTGATCAATTGGCCCATGGGCTTTATCCTCCTCGCCAAGGGTAAGCAGGCGTTATTCTTCTGGAGCGAACTTGCCTGGACTACTGTCCATTTGAGTCTTGCCTGGGTATGCGTTCACCAGTTCGGTGTTAACGGCGCGGGCATGGCTTTTTTTGGCTCATACATATTCCATGGCCTGATGATTTACTTTATTGTGAGTCAATTGACTGGATTTCGTTGGTCCAAGGAGAATCTGCGAGCCGGAGTGCTATTTCTGTTTTTGATCACTCTCGTGTTTTCGCTTTTCTTCGTCCTGCCGTTTTTTTTCGCCGTCGCACTGGGAACCTTGGCCGCCTTCGCCAGTGGAGCTTACTCAACCAGGGAACTTCTGACACTTATGTCCCTGGACCACTTACCCAGCCCTATTGGACGATTACTCGCTAGAGTCGGCTTAGCTCCTGCCCGAGCTTACTGAACGCAGAAATGAAAATCTTCACCTTTGCCCACCGGCTTGAGGTGGGAGGTACACAGGTAAATGCCATTGAGCTCGCTGAAGCGCTCCGTGATCGACATCAGTACGAGATCGTCTTCTTTGCGACTCCGGGGCCGATGATCAAGTTACTGACGGAGAAAGGTCTCCGTTATTTGCCAGCACCTGACGCCCGTTTTCATCCATCGACTGCTAGGGTCCGCGCCTTGCGCCGAGCCGTACAACAGGAGCGTCCAGACGTCTTGCATGTTTGGGACTGGTGGCAATGCACGGAGGCATACTATTTCGTCCATCTGCCGCAGCGAATACCGATGATTGTGACGGATATGATGATGAGCTTGACTCGTCTTCTTCCGAAGCAGCTGCCGACAACATTCGGCACGCCGGAAGTCGTCGACAACGCAAGGGCGTCGGGACGCAAATGTGTCGAGCTCATGTTGCCGCCAGTCGATGTCCAGCTGAATGCGCCAGGTGCAGCGGATGGCTCAGTCTTTCGTCAGGCACATGGTATCGCCGACGGAGAAGTGCTGCTGGTGACCATCTGCCGACTTTCGCCTTCCATGAAGAGCGAAGGGCTAGTGCGAACCATGGACGCTGTCCGTGTGCTTGGTCGCGACGTGCCAGTACGATTCGTCATTGTCGGGGAGGGCGTCGCACGCGCCAGGCTCGAGGAACGAGCGAACGAGGTTAATACGGAGTTAGGCCGGCCGGCGATTCTGGTAGCTAGAGGACTAATCGATCCCCGCCCAGCTTATGCCGCCGCGGACATCGTGCTCGGGATGGGGGGTTCTTCACTACGCGGAATGGCATTCGGAAAACCGGTAATCATTGTTGGTGAAGCTGGATTCTCCGCTCCGTTCACTCCAGTGACAGCGCCGGGTTTTTACTACAAAGGCATGTATGGTTTGGGCAACGGTAACTCCAACAATGCCTCACTCGCTCGAGAAATTCGCAACTTGGCTGAAGACGCTGAGCAGCGTGCCGCACTAGGTCAGTTCTCACGGAACTTCGTTGTGCAGCACTTCGACCTGCGCACGGTTTCGTCACGCTTTGCGGAGTTATGTCGTCGCACCGCTACGGCGGGAGGCCCGCAATTCCCCAACGCTGCTGTCGATGCAATCAGGACCGCCGCAGTGTACTTCAGAGAACGGCGCTTTTTGACGCCGTCCAGGGCTCCCGGACCCGAGGTCTCACCAACCGTTTCGTCTTGAAAGAGCGGGCTAATAAGGTCCCTATATTGGTGCATTTTGAGTGAGCCGGAAGGACTCACCAACATTTAGTTAGTTCTTTGTTCTCTATTGCTACGGAGCTAAAATCATGGAATCTTGCAAGGTTGCCGTCATTGGATTGGGAGAGGTCGGACAGCCGCTCTTCGACTTGATCTCGCGATATCAGGACGTGATCGGCGTTGACGTCGAGACGGTTAACTCCGTCGATAAAGTCGAGATATTACACGTCTGCTACCCTTTTGAAATCCCGGACTTTATTGGTGAGACAGCCCGGTATATTGAACTGTTTCAGCCGAGTCTGACCATCATCAACAGCACCGTGGCGGTCGGCACCACACGCCGGGTCGCAGAACGCACCGGTACGGCTGTGGTCAATAGCCCGATTCGAGGTAAGCACGCCAAAATGCTCGAGGAACTCCAGATGTACACAAAATTCATCGGAGCGATAACTCCTGCCGCCGCCGCAGAGGCGGCTAGGCACTTCGAATCACTCGGGATGAAAACGAAAAGTCTTACGTCTCCTGAAGCTACAGAATTGGCGAAGCTGGCGGAGACCACTTATTTCGGTGTGCTCATCGCGTGGGCGCAGGAAGTAGAGCGCTACTGCGACTCAACCAATCAGGACTATGACCAAGTTGTCTCGTTCTTCGAGGAAGTCAAGTACTTGCCACAGGTGAAGTTCTGGCCGGGTGTCATCGGCGGCCATTGCGTAATGCCAAATATTGAACTTCTCCGTAAATTTGAGCAATCTCCACTGCTTGAGACGATTCGCGTGTCGAATCGAATGAAGATCGACCGGGAGACTCAGGTATCAGAAGTAATGCACGCCGCGAACGGCTGAGCTTGTCGAGAATTCTGACTAATATCGGGGTTGCGATCCTCACTACATGAATTCCCTCTTACAAACGCCCATGCAGAAAGTGGCGTCAAGCCGGCGCCTTCAGGGAATGCGAGTTGCGATGATCACTTACTCGCCATTCCCGGCTGATCCGCGACCGCGTCGAACAATAGAGGCGTTGTTGCGAGAAGGCATGGCGGTGGATTTGATCTGTTTGAAGGACGGCAATGAACCGCGGCACGAAAAGATCGATCAACTTAATATTCTGCGTCTCCCCATTTCACATCGCCGCGGGGGGGTCGTGTCCTATGCATATCAGTACTCTGCATTTATTAGTGCTTCCGCGTGCATCGTCGGCTTCCGTTCCTTGAAGCGGTCATACGACCTCGTGTACGTCCACAACATGCCGGACGTTCTGGTCGCGAGTGCAATCCTCCCAAAAATGCGGGGAGCCAAAGTCATTCTTGACATGCATGACCCCATGCCGGAGCTGATGAGCACCATATTTGGCTTTGGCAGCGAGACAATCCCGATCGGAGTCTTGCGTCTGCTCGAGAAGTGGAGCATGGCGCGTGCCGATTCGGTGGTAACAGTCAATCTCGCGTGTAAAAACATCTTTGCTTCACGCAGTTGCACCGCAAATAAGATCACGGTCGTAATGAACTCACCCGATGAGACAATCTTTCCGTTGCGCAGCGCGAACGGTAGAAAGTTCTCGGAAAGGTCAAGTCAGCGCTTTGTCGTTATGTATCACGGTTCGATCGTGGAGCGAAATGGGCTTGACCTAGCTATGGGCGCAATCGAAAGAGTGCGTGAGTTCATTCCTAATGTAGAACTAAGGATTTACGGGCGCTCGACACCGTTCCTTGAGCGGGTTCTGAATGAGGTTCAAGTCAAAGGTCTCCACGAGCATGTGGTCTATAAGGGACCGAAGCGGCTAGAAGAGCTCGTTGATGAGATCGGTCAATGCGACGTCGGAGTGATCCCGAACCAGCGCAATGCTTTTACCGACATCAATACGCCGACTCGGCTTTTCGAGTACCTGACCTTAAGTAAGCCCGTAATTGCTCCTCAAACGGACGGAATTACAGACTACTTCGATGCTAACTCGCTGTTTTTCTTCCGATCCGGTGACGCGCATGATCTTGCGCGGGCGATCAAGGTCGTCCATGATCATCCTGCGGAAACACAGGCGATTGTGGAGAGAGGGCAGCAAGTGTATCTAGGTCACAAATGGTCCGAGGAAAGCCAGACCTTGCTGAATGTTATTCACGGTTTGCTGAAGGTTTCTCATTAGTCGCGGAAGTGGTAATTCGATGATTGGAGTCATCACACATCCATCAGAACAGGTCGTCGCCCGAGAGTTCTTCGAACTCTTCAAGACTTCCTGGGAGTTCTATCAACCTGGTCGCTCGTACGAAGTATTGCTGTGCACCGGAGAGGAACCGCCAGTTGACGGACTCGCCCGTCTGGTGCTCATTTATTCAGCCAATAAGCTGCGTTCGGACACAGATAATGTCGAGATGGCAGACGCGTCCCAAGATGGGCGTGCCGTCCGTCGTGATGAGGATGTCATCCCAATCTACGGTAGGAGCCTCACGTTTTCCGAGAAAAAGTCCGCACTCCTTCTGGATACACACTCTCAGCGGCCGATGGCCTATCTTGAAAGTTCTTCCGGTGCGGCCATAGCCCGGTTCGGCTACAACCTGTTTGATGAGATTCGAATCCTGCTCACTGCAGGGCAACCTGTTTTGCATGCCGAAACCCCGACTTTGGAGCTCCATATATCCTTGCTGCGAGACGTCATCAAAACGTGCGGTGTTCCGTTTGTGGAGATTCCGCCAGTGCCTGAGGGTTATCATTTCATCGCTTGCTTGACGCACGATGTCGATCACCCGTCGATACGGCATCACCGGTTCGATCATACAATGTTCGGCTTTCTATATCGCGCCGTGATCGGATGCGTGAGGGATTTACTTCGCGGCCGGGTTGAGGCCAGCCATGTCTGGCAAAACTGGCACGCCGCTCTGAAGCTTCCTTTTGTGCATTTAGGTCTCGCTAAGGACTTCTGGCAGGACTTCGATCGATATGTTGAACTAGAAGGACCGGGCCGCTCGTCGTTCTTTGTAATCCCTTTTCGTGGCGAGCCCGGCAGCACATCCATCAAAGGTCCTGCCCCGAGCGTTCGCGCAGCGATGTACGGTGCTGCTGACATAGTGGATCAACTTCGGCGGCTCGTGTCAGCCAGCTGCGAGATTGGTCTCCATGGAATTGACGCCTGGCGCGACAGCGGCAAGGGACGCCAAGAGACCGCCGAGATTCGTCGCATTACCGCGAAGGAAGAAATTGGCGCCAGAATGCACTGGCTGTACTTTGATGAGCGATCACCCGTTGTTCTGGAACAGGCTGGTCTAGATTACGATTCAACCATCGGCTACAACGAAGCTGTCGGATATCGTGCAGGCACAGGGCAAGTTTACCGACCGCTCGGAGTTGAACGGTTGCTCGAGTTGCCCTTACATATCATGGACACAGCCCTGTTCTATCCATCCAGGTTAAATCTGTCACGGAAGGAAGCACGCAAAAAAGTCAGTACCATTATCGACAATGCCGTCAGACTTGGCGGCGTCGTCACACTGAACTGGCACGACCGAAGCATCGCGCCAGACCGATGCTGGGGAGAGTTCTATGCGGAAACCATTGATGAACTAAGGCAGCGGGGTGCATGGCTTGCGACCGGCGCCGACGCTGTGGCATGGTTTCGCATGCGTAGAGCGGCATCACCCGTTCTCGACTGGTATCAGAAGCAACCGACGGTCAAAACACATGCAGGTGAAGCGTTTCCGGGTTTGTATACCATCTCCAGCAAATCCTCAGAGGCTGGTCATGTCGCAGCATGTGGTGTTCGGGCTTGCACAACTACTTGATCAAGACTCCTCTTTTGCACTGCGGGTCCTCTTGAGCAGTTGTGGAGTTTGGAACGTAGGGAGATATAAAAACTATGGCGGATGTTAAAGAATACAAGAACTACTATGACATCAAGTACGCGCAGGCCAACTACTTCTCGTATCGCGAGTGGCTTTACGCGCCGTACATCTCTAGCCTAGTTTCCTATGCTGGCCTCAAACCGGGATCTCGGGTGTTAGACGTCGGCTGCGGCCAGGGTCTATTTTCTCACCTGTTTCATAAGCGTGGATTGCGCGTTCACGGGATTGACATCTCAGAGATCGGAATACGTCAAGCTCAAGCGACTTACGGCAAACCCGGGCTTACATTCGAGGTGGTAGACCTGAATACCACAGAGTTTGCTGAGAAGTTCGATTGCGTGTTTGTGCGATCGTGCTCTCTTTATAACAGCGGTGACTTTGCCTCACGCAATAAGGTTACCGAGATGATGTTGAAGTACCTGAAGCCCGACGGCGTCTTCATTTTCGCCTTTAATTCGACGTTTTCGTCGAAGACCAGTCAGACCTGTCACTATCACTCTTTGAGTGATATGGCGGATCACTTCCGAGAATATCCGAACGGAAAGATTTTCTTCACTACCAGGATTGATGCCTGGTTACTTCGGAAGTATGCGTTCCAGCCGCTCGCAACGCGTGTGAACACTCTGTTGAGTAAGGTGTTAGGCCTTGGCGGAGACCTTGTTTGCATATTGAAGCAGCCGTCGCGGCCCCGGCACGACTCGACGTTTGTTTAGCGACATCAATTAGAGTTCCTCCCAGAAGACATAATGCCCCCGATCGTTGCCACAGCCATCTTTGTCTGTATCATCTCAGGGTTGTTCTGGCTGGATCGCGACCGAAAGGAGCAGACATCGTGGATGCTGTGGATCCCGGTAGTATGGTTTACGATCGTTTGTTCGCGGCCAGTCAGTTTATGGCTCAACCCGTATGCGTCAATGGATTCTGCCGACAAAGTGATGGACGGCAGTCCGCTCGATCGGGTGATTTTCCTAATTTTATTGACAGCGGCGCTTCCTATACTTGCACAGCGGTGGGCATACGTATCAGCCCTGCTGGCCCAGAACCGGCCTATTTTAATATTTTTCTTCATTAGCGCTGTGAGTCTCCTCTGGTCTGACTACCCGGGTGTGGCACTGAAACGCTTCATCAAGGCTTTTGGTGACTTTCTAATGGTGCTGATAGTCCTGACCGAGCGAAATCGGTTAGGCGCTCTAAAGCAATTGCTAAAACGGGTCGGCTATATTTTGATTCCCCTGTCCGTCTTGCTCACGAAGTATTATCCCGAAATCGGGATGGCTTACAACGAGTGGACAGGCGCACCATTCTATCAAGGTGTCACGATCAACAAGAACGCTCTCGGAGTCATCTGCCTGTGTTTGGGGTTAGGAGCGATCTGGCGACTTATTGCTACCTATAAAGATGATCAGGGTCACGGACGGATGCGGCACATGATCGCAAATGGTGTGTTGCTTGTAATGGTCCTCAGACTTTTCCAACTCATGGATTCGATGACCTCGCTTTCCTGTTTTGTCATGTCAAGCACGCTGCTATGGTTGGCAAGCTTCCGCTGGGTTGTTCGAAGACCGTCGATAGTTCACATCCTGATTGCAGTAATGTTGGCAAGTTCGTTCTCCGTTTTATTCCTCAATGTCAGCCCTGGTGCGCTGCAGGCAATTGGTAGGAACCCGACGCTCACGGATCGGACTTACTTATGGCATCAAGTGCTGCGCATGGTTGAAGACCCATGGGTAGGCGCCGGGTTTGAGAGTTTCTGGCTAGGACCGCGACTTGATAAGATCTGGCGCTTGAATCCGTGGCTCCCTAATCAGGCCCATAATGGCTATTTGGAAGTCTACTTAAACCTGGGTTGGCTTGGAGTGACTCTTCTGATGGTCGTCATAGCAGCGGGATATAGAACTGCACTGCGTGCCTGGCGTGGTGGCGATGCAACAGGTAATCTCAGGTTGGCGTTGTTCTTCGTGGGGCTCGTCTACAACTTTACTGAGGCGGCATTCTTCAGGATGCAGGCTGCTGCTTGGCTGTTTTTTATGCTCGCAATACTTCAAGTTCCCGCGGCTACAAAGACCAGTTCCCGGTCGACGTCCGCGAGTAAATATCCTGAGTTGGCATGGGAGCCAGCTAGGGCCGAACTCCGGTAACAGAGCCCCTATGAATACGAAACTCGAGAGTCTCAGCGCAGCGTACGATGAGATGTATCAGCGTCCAAACCATTTTAGATACAGCAGTTGGCTTTATCGCCCTTTCATAAAGGCCCTGACGCAAAGGGCGAAGCTACCAGCGGGTTGCAAAATTCTTGATGTTGGCTGCGGCCAAGGATTGTTCACCTCTTTATTTGCCGATCTTGGTTTTCATGCGACCGGCGTTGACATAAGCGGGGAAGCGATTCGTTCAGCTAAAAGGGACTTTGGATCCAGCAGAGCGGTATTCGAGCAGGGTGATGTTCTCGCACTCAATTGTAGAGGTAAGTTCGATTGTGTATTTGCACGAAGTTTATCCGTTTATAACTCCAAAGACTTTTCGGAGTCACGCGAAGTCACAGACGCTCTACTCGCATATCTCAAACCAGGCGGAGTTCTGATTTTTGACTACCATACGAAACTCTCGAACCGGAATAAAAGTGATTCGTGGATCTATCATTCCTTCGATGACGCAAGGAAGCATTTCTCATCCTACCCGGCTGCTGACGTGTACTTCTCCCTCCGGATTGAAACTCTGCTGTTCAGCAAGGGCACATTCCGACGTTCGGCTACCCGCCTATTTTCGACCCTCAGCCGGCTGACAGGTGTTGGAGGTGAGCTAGTCGCTCTCGTACCACGGCCCGAATTGGGGTTTACATCCGAAAACGTCGGGGCCGCGGCGGCGACAACGGTTTGTGCTAAAGCGATCGGCGGTGACTAGTACCTGTGCATACGTTAAAATTCGCAATACCCGCAAGAGAGGAAGCGACCCAAAGTATTAGTACAGTGGCTCCACGGCAGCCCTCTGTGGCCTTGTTGACCGGTGGCTTCGATCGTCCATACGTGTTCGGTTTGTCTATGGCTCTCCTTGAACAGCGCGTATGTTTCGACGTAATTGGTAGCGACGAACTCGACCGGCCCGAAATGCATGGTTCGCCGCAACTCAATTTCTTGAATCTTCGCGGCGCAAAGGAAGAAGTCCGTTTGGTGTCAAAGATGACCAGGGTTCTTGCCTATTACTCGCGATTAATCCGATACGCCGCGACAGCGAAACCCAAGATCTTCCACATTCTGTGGAACAACAAGTTCGAGTTCATTGATAGAACGCTTCTGATGATCTTGTACAGACTGCTTGGTAAAAAGATTGCTTTCACGGCGCACAACATTAACGCAGGCAAGCGAGATGGTAACGACTCCGTCTTGAACAGATTGAGTCTCAAGATGCAGTATCGCATTGCACATCACGTCTTCGTGCATACGAAGATGATGAAGCAGGAGTTGATCGAGGAGTTTGGCGTCAAGCCGCAAGCCGTAAGCGTGATCCCATTTGGGATCAACACTTCCGTACCTGACACGCATTTAACGTCTTTGGAGGCCAAGAGGCGTCTGGGACTTCGCCCTGAAGAAAAAGCAGTGCTGTTTTTTGGCGCCATCGGGCCTTACAAGGGGCTCGAATATTTGATTGACGCATTTCGGCAGTTGGCGCCGAGACACCGCGATTACCAGCTTATCATCGCCGGGCAATTCAAAAATAGCGCGGAGAGTTATCGGTCTGAGATTGAGCAAGCGTGCGAATTTACTGATGTTCGCGAACAGATTGTTCGGCATACTTATTACATCCCCGATAGCGAGACGGAAGTGTACTTCAAGGCCGCCGACGTTTTAGTGCTCCCCTACACGCATATCTTTCAAAGCGGTGTTCTGTTCCTTGGTTACAGGTTCGGGCTTCCGGTGATCGCAACTGACGTGGGTTCGTTTCGCGAGGAGATTGTCACCGGAGAAACAGGCTTTCTATGTCGCCCTTGCGATTCAGATGATCTTGCGAAAAGGATTGAACAATATTTCTCGAGCGATCTTTTCAAAGAAATGCCTTCCCGTCGCAGGACAATTCGCGACTACGGCAGCAGAACGCACTCGTGGCAGACGATAGGTGAAATCACTCGATGTGTATACGCCGATCTGTTAGAAAGGCCGACATTCTAATGGATCCTTTAGTTTCGATCCTTATACCTGCACACAACGCCGAGAAGTGGATTGCGGACACAATTGATTCTGCTATCAACCAGACTTGGGCGCGCAAAGAAATCATCATAGTCGACGACGGTTCAACTGATGGAACCTTGGCCGTTGCTCGCCGGTTCGAATCGGAGTTCGTCCGTGTCATCGGGCAGACAAACCAAGGCGCCGCCGCTGCCAGAAATACTGCGGTGTCGCTGAGCCGCGGGGAATACATTCAATGGTTAGACGCGGATGATCTACTAGCTCCCGACAAAATAGCCAGCCAACTGAAAGCGCTGGGTTCTGACGGCAATCGCAAGATTGTTCTGTCGTCCTCATGGGGACGATTTCTATATAGACCGCACCGGTCACAGTTTACACCTAATGCTCTGTGGACTGATCTCTCTCCCACTGAATTCCTTCTTCATAAGCTGGAAAAGAGGGTGTTTATGCAGACCGCTGTTTGGCTGGTCAGTCGTGAAGTGACGGAAGCTGCAGGACCGTGGAATACCAAAATGATCTCGGATGATGACGGTGAGTACTTTTGTCGTATTCTGCTGGCAAGCGAAGGAGTTAGATTCGTCTCCGAAGCCCGCGTATACTACCGCGTTGTCGGACCAAGTAGCCTGAGTTACGTCGGCCGATCTGATGCGAAGCTGGAAGCGCTGTGGGGTTCGATGCAACTTCACATACGCTATCTTCTTTCTCTCGAGAACACGCAGCGGACGCGGAATGCTTGTCTCAAGTATTTACAGAACTACTTAATAACTTTCTATCCACTAAGACACGACATCGTTGAAAGTATGCACGAGGCTGCGAAGGCGTTGGGCGGGCACCTTGGCGCTCCAGAATTGCCTTGGAAATACTCGTTAATCAGACGCCTGGCCGGTTGGCGTTGGGCCAAGAAGGCTCAACTGTTATTGCCACAACTGAGATGGTTGCCTATCCGCTACTGGGAAAGATTAGCGTATTACTTTGAAAATAAAAGGGTTTGTCGTACGCCGAAAAGATCGACAACTGGAGAGTGGTTTTAAAAGTATCGACTGCCAACTACCTACTGGTAAGCTGTCTAACGAATCGGCTAGGCGAAAACGATGCCCAATTGACATATCTATCTAGTACTGATAGAGTCACAGTACTAGACAAGCTCAGTTTCTTTACGCGCTAGCGCGAATATCACCATGTTTTGCGATAGTTGCTTCGCGCACTCCGGGAAGGCCATAGCCGGAAGCGCTAAAGAGTACTAGAGAAAAAGCCGATAGTAGTTTTGATACTCCGAGGTTACATGACTTATAGACCAGGGCTTACTCTGCCTGCCACAATATTCTCGCTTTGCATTTTCTTTCAGACGGCGCACGCTGTAACAATCACTGCGTCGTCTTGTTCCTCGTCCTCTGTGCAAGCCGCAATTAACTCTGCGGGTAATGGCGATACAGTAACCGTTCCTGGTGGTAATTGTACATGGTCATCAGCAATCAACATTCCCAGCTCTAAGGGCGTTACTCTTAATGGTGGCGGAAACACAACCATTGCAGGGCAGATTACGCTGAGTTCCTCCTCAGCGACTGGCTCACGAATTACCGGTTTTGTATTTACCACAGGCTCCAAGACGATCAAGACGAATGGATCTAAAGATTCAGCTGAATTTCGGATTGATAACAATACTTTTAACGCGCCGGGTACGCAGTCGACTTTTATAGAGTCCTCGGGGAATGCTCCTGGTTTGATTGACCATAACACTTTCGTCGGTGCTGCAGCATCGGAGATGATCCACAACTTGGGTGCAGGTCCAACGAGTACAGCGGGATGGACTAGCTCTGTCACTCCCGGCAGTCCCGACATGCTTTACATCGAAGACAACTCCTTTACTTATAACGCAAGCGGCAGTCCAGCGTACTTCTGGGGGACCTCTGCCGTCCAATCCTACTATGGTGCAAGAACTGTATTTCGCTATAACAAGCTCAAGATGGTTCACGTCGATCAGCACGGCACGCCCGGCATGATTGGAGCGCGATGGTGGGAAATTTACGAGAATACCTTCGACACAAATGTGTCAAACGCGAACCAATGCTGTTACGTGACGGTGCGTGCTGGTAGCGGCGTCATTTTCAATAATCGTCATGTAGGAGCAAACCAGTCGAACGGCAGCATTGAACTTACTGAGGAAGATTCGGGCTACCCAGCGCTTTATCAGATCGGTCGAGGAACTAACCAAGTAGTTGATCCTGCTTACGTGTGGAACAACGCTACTGACATGAAAGTACGGAGCGGAAGTTCAAACGTCGTTGTCAACCGTGATTACTATCTAACGGCGAAACCCTACTACGCTGCCTTTAAGTATCCGTATCCGTTGAACTCGAACGGCCTGCCAGATCCAGCCGGTTCCTCCGGGACCAGTAACAAGCCTGTTCCCCCGACGAATCTAACTGTGCTCATCTCTTCTATCACTAGCGCAGTACAGATTCTGCCGGAGGTGAACGGCCTGTGAGAATTCTATTTTTGGCACTTTATGCAACAGCCCTTGTGATGGGCCAGTTACCGTCAAACCGCACCGTCGACTGGAGTCGTTCGGGGATTCCAAATGGAATTCCTAGTGCAAGTTGGCCCATCTATCGGACTTTATCCGCAAGTGGAAGTAGTGACGACAGCGTTGCAATCCAGTCGGCCATTAACACAGCGCCAGCAAAATCAGTGATTCTCCTGAATCCTGGAACGTACAAGATCAATCGATCATCTAAGGTGTGCTACGGACATTCGGATGATTATGCGTCAGGTGTCTATCAGGCAGGTTTGTGCCTTAGTAAGTCTGTTGCTCTCCGCGGAGCCGGGCCGCACAAGACTGTTCTGCAGTACGGCAATGGCGCAAACATCATCAGTATGGGCCGAACGTATCTTTCTGCGTCTCAGGTTGTGTTTATTCCCATCACTAGTGGCGCGAGCAAGGGCTCAAGCCAAATCACGGTGCAAAGCACTTCTGGTATAACTACTGGGATCCATCTCGTTATCACGCAGAACAATCCTAACGATTCCGATGGTACCGCGCTGGTTAACACCTCCGGCTATACCGGATCGTGCAGCGATTGTGGTCATGGACTGGCTAACAACTCCATGACGCAGATCGCCAAGGTTACGGCCGTTAACGGAAACACGCTCACATTAGAACGACCCTTGTATTTCGACTACAACACTTCTCCAAAGGCTTACAAGCTATCAATGGTCGAAAACGTAGGCTTGGAGGATCTTCGACTGCAGTCAACAGCCTCATCGGGTACGGGCCTTCTTTACAAAAATGTCAATATCCAGTCGTGTTCAAACTGCTGGGTCAAGAATGTTCAAAGCGACATGGCCGTTGACCGGTCTCATATTTATCTTTCCGATGTTTATGGCAGCGAAATTCGTAACAACTATCTGAACGACGGCTACAATCACAATAGCGGAGCGACTTATTCCGTCTACCTCGAATTCCGCAATTCTGAGAATGTAATCGAGAACAATATTGTGCGCAAGGGGCGGCACTCGCTGATTATGAGCGGGGGCAGCGGGAATGTTTTCGGTTACAACTACATTCTTGATCCATACATGGGCGAGTACCACAATTCCTTGGCGGAAGACAGCACGCATGGAGCTCACCCTTATATGAATCTGTGGGAGGGGAACGTAACGCCAAATGTAGAGTTTGACTTTACGCACGGCAGTGGCAGCCACAATACCCTCTTTCGGAATTACCTCCACCTCACAGCGAACAATCCCGACACAGGCAAACCGATGACTTCCGCATTGTTCGCTGTAAACATCGCCTACTACAACTATTACGAGAACGTCTTAGGGAACGTGATCGGTCCCTACGGATCGGCGTGCACTGCAAACTCGTATGAGATCAATGCGAATGCATCGCAGACCTCGTCAATCTACAAGCTTGGCTACTATGACGATGGTGGTACATCCTCTCCCAACTCCAATCTGTCGGCAAAAGTCGGCCGGACACTCCTGAGGGGCGGGAACTGGGATTGCAAGACAAATACAGTTATCTGGAACAACAATGTTCCAAGTGGAAGTCTTGCCTCCTCGTACTTGTCTCAGCAGAACCTTCCCGCATCGTTGTATCTTTCAGGAAAACCGAGTTGGTTCACGGCGAGCGGTGCGCCTTGGCCGGCAATCGATCCCGCAGCCTCTATTAAGGTCAATAAGATCCCCGCGCAGATCTGCTATGAGAGTGGTCCAAAGAGTGGTGCTGCATTCAATCCAGATGCATGCTACGGCAGCGTTAGTAATCCACCCCCAGCTCCCCCAACGAATCTGATATCTACGGTTCGGTAAGGTTCGACCATTTGGGTACCTCGTATGGCCGTTAATATTGTATCCGGCCAGACTTCTGGCCGGATACGGCAAGATTGTTAAGGCGGCCAACATGTCGGTAAGCCCCGACTCATCAGAAAAGTTGTCTAGCGTCCTTTGAGCCAGCGTGTAGTTCAAGATTAACCAAGCAATTAGTTCATACAGGTGCCTTAGTCTGGTTCCCAGTTGACCGGCCCTATTTACTTTAGTCAAGTAGAGCAATAGTTCTGCTCCTTTCAAGTTGGTTCACAGTTACATGATTCATTTAATCGAGTTCGTTGCATGAAGAACATCGCATTCGTTACCGGAGCAGAAGGGTTTATCGGCTCACACCTAGTCGGATTTCTTCAGAAGAAAGGGTGGAGTGTCATAGGTGGTTCTCGCCAACTTGACGCGACTTCGTCTTCCGGCTCAGAAAACGTCGAGTTCGTTCAATGTGACCTCCGTAATGGCCAGCAGGTAGAGCGACTAATTCATCAGTTTCAGCCGACCCACATCTTCCATCTTGGAGCACAGAGTCTCCCAACTGTCTCCTGGGCGGATCCGGTTGGGACATTCGAATCGAACATCATGGGTTCGCTTCACCTGTTCGAGGCTGTTCGGTATATGAAGCGTCCGTCAATCATAGTCTCAGCATGCTCGAGTGCGGAGTATGGTCACGTGCCACCATCGGCAATACCGGTATCAGAAGAGCAGCCACTCCATCCGTTGCATCCTTATGGCATCAGCAAGGTTTGCCTTGATTTGCTTGCGAGACAGTACTTTCTCGACTATAAGCTTCGGGCCATCAACCTCCGATTGTTCAACACTACAGGGCCAGGTAAGACAAATGACGCGCCTTCGGATTTTGTACGACAACTAGTTCGTATCAAGAACGGGTTGCAAGAGGCGGTAATCGAGGTCGGCAACCTGAAGCCGCGTCGAGCATTTCTTGACGTTCAGGACGCAGTCTGCGGATTCTATCTAGCAGCATTGAAGGGCAGTCCCGGCGAGGCGTACAATCTGTGTGCCTCTGAAACTTATGAAGTTGGTGAACTTCTTAGAAAGGCAATGCAGCTTTCGGGCGTTAAAGCGGCGGTTAAGCCAGTCGATCGTCTAATGCGGCCTTCCGATGAGAAGATTATATTCGGCAGTACGGATAAGCTTCGAAAAGATACCGGTTGGGCTCCGGCACGATCGATCGATCAGACTTTGGATTCAATGATAAAACACTGGCTGCAGACACTTTAGGCGGTCCAAACAATCTACAATCCGTCTCACATTGGATTCAATGAATACCCTGGCTGATGTATCTGCGGTTCTCCTAGTGGGCGGAATGGGTACCCGTCTTCGTTCCGTCGTATCTTCCCGTCCAAAACCGATGGCGTCTATTGGAGGGACACCCTTCTTGGGGTTATTGGTCAGAGAACTCGAACGGCAAGGCGTTCGACATCTTGTTATGTGCACGGGATACATGGCTAACCAAATCGAGGATGAATTCGGAGATGGAAACAGATGGGGACTGGAAATTAGTTATTCGAGAGAACTGCAGCCGCTCGGCACGGGAGGAGCGTTGAAGCTTGCGCAAGCGTCACTTCAACGTGCCGCCAACATTCTTGTCATGAACGGTGATTCATTCCTTGAAGTCGATTTTACCCGCCTTGTTCAGTTCCACCGTGAGCATCGAGGTTTGGCGAGTATCGCGGTGCGGGAAGTTCCGGACACTGGTAGATATGGCACAGTGGTAACGACATCCGAGGGGCGACTGATCGGCTTTGAAGAAAAGGCACATACCTCGAGACGGGGTCTCATTAACGCTGGAATCTATGTCTTCGGTCAAGCGATCTTTGACTATATTCCTGAAGGTCACGCGAGTCTTGAACGCCAAGTCTTTCCTCAGATTCTCGATGCCGGAGTACACGCCCTGTTACATCGAGGACTGTTTATTGACATTGGTACTCCAGAAGATTACGCCCGGGCGCAATCATTGGCTGAACAACTTAGGAAGTTGAACGGGCGGGGGCCAAATATCGCATCTAGTCCCGTTGCAGGAGGAGAATGAATGAAGTCCACCAATGATTCCGTCCAAAGAATAAGCCGATCGATTGCATCGTCGATTAAGATCAAAGAGAAGCTGCTCGCCAACGCGGAATGTTTGACAACCGCTGCCCGGATTAGTGAGATCGTCATCACGGCACTAAAAGGGGGAAACAAGCCGATCCTCTTTGGCAATGGGGGGAGTGCCGCAGATGCTCAACACATCGCTGCGGAATTCGTGGGTAGATTCGCCTTCGATCGCCCAGCTCTTCCCGCATTAGCTCTATCGGTTAATACATCCTGCATTACGGCAATCGGAAATGACTATGGGTATGAACTTGTATTCGCTCGTCAGATCCAGGCCTTGGGGCACCCGGGAGATGTCGCGATTGGTATATCGACAAGCGGCAATTCGGCCAGCGTACTCCGCGGGGTAGAAGTGGCCAGGCAGCTTGGACTGATAACGGTAGGGTTCACTGGATCTGCTGGTGGTCAACTCAAAGGTGCTGTTGATTACTGCATAACAGTTCCATCGAACGAGACTCCACGCATTCAGGAGTGTCATATTCTTATCGGCCATGCTATTGCGGAACTAGTTGAAGAATCGATCTTCCATGAACAAAGCTGCGCTGTTGGATCGTGATGGTGTAATAAATCGGAAAGCGCCAGAGGCCGAATACATCACTCGATGGTCGGAGATGCTGATTTTGCCGGGCGTTGCACAGGCTATCTCACTCCTAAACAAAGCTGGATACCTGGTCATTATCGTGACGAATCAGCGGTGCGTCGCTCGAGGTCTGATCACGACTTCTGACCTAGAATCAATACATCAACGTTTGTGCAAAACGCTGGCGGACGCAGGCGCCTCAATCAATGCAGTATATTATTGTCCGCACGAAGTCGCACCGGCTTGTGGTTGCCGCAAGCCGGCTGCAGGCATGCTATTAGAAGCATCTCGCCAACATGACCTCGATCTAGCGGCTTCTTGGATGGTGGGTGATTCCACCGTCGACATCAGTGCTGGCAAAACTGCAGGCTGCAAAACAGCCCTGCTGTCCGATTCCGCCGTGGTTAAGGAAGAAGCAGATGTCCTCGCATCTTCCTTACTTGACGCTGTTCACCAAATACTCAGCAGACCGCAGTAATCTACAGCCTTCATCGCCGATAACGGCTCGCTAATTAGGATCTTTTCTTCCGTGCTCGGCCACTACCAGCAAAATAGCGTCAGCGCCAACTGAACCAGCTCACGTCAACGGTATACATTCAACATCGAGAACAAGAAGACACATCATGGTTATTACCAGCACTCCTCTTCGCATTTCGTTTTTTGGCGGTGGCACGGACTATCCAGTCTGGTATCGCGAACACGGTGGCTCCGTATTGTCCACGACCATTAACAAACACTGCTATATTACAACTCGACTGTTACCACCGTTTTTTGAGTATCACAGCCGAATCTCGTATTCCAAGGTTGAGAATGTCACATGTAACCAGGACATTCAACATCCGTCGGTTCGGGCGTGTTTGCAATATTTCGGCATCGAAGAAGGAGTTGAAATCCATCACGTTGCCGATCTGCCCGCTCGAACTGGGCTCGGCTCGAGCTCGGCGTTCACCGTCGGTCTCCTCTTAGGTCTATATGCACTTAGGAATCAGATGCGTAACAAGCACGCGCTGGCCACAGATGCGATCTACGTTGAGCAAGAACTACTTAGGGAGGCGGTCGGCGCTCAGGATCAGGTCAATGCGGCGCATGGGGGGTTTAATCGAATCAACTTCAACGTCAACGGCTCCATTGAGGTAAATCGGATAATAATCCCATCGGAACGTCTGGAAGAACTCCAGCAGCATCTCGCACTCTATTTCACAGGTTTCTCTCGAAGCGCCCCGGAAGTTGCGCAGGAACAGATCAATATGACGCCCCATAAACAGCGGGAGCTGGGTGCTATGTTACAGCTCGTGGATGAGGCGGAGGCTATTGTGACGACTCCGCATAAGTCGCTGGATGACTTCGGCCGGCTAATGCACGAGAGTTGGCAACTCAAGAAAACGTTGTCGCAGCGAATTTCGAATCCCAGTATCGACGATATCTATCAAGCTGGTCTTAATGTCGGCGCTCTCGGGGGCAAGTTACTGGGTGCTGGCGGTGGCGGCTTTATGTTGTTTTACGTGCCTCCAGAAAGGCGCGCGGCGCTTCGGGAACGATTGAAACATCTGCTGTGTGTTCCATTCGCTTTCTCAAATCGTGGCAGCCATGTTGTTGTACATGAGCCCGGCGAGTCATACGATCGCCAACTGGTAGATGAGCGTAGCGCCGTGTATGCTCAATACGCCTAATCATTAAACAAGGACTCGAGGAACTCCGCGCATCGGTTGTATTTCTCGAAAACTCACACTCTCTTATGCACGAAACCGATTCCATTATTGCTCCAGACGACGTCATACTGATTACGGGGTCGAATGGTTTCATCGGCTCAAAAGTGGTCGAGAGACTACTTCAATACGGGTTTTCGAACCTTCGCTGCTTTGTAAGACCTTCAAGCAAGCTTTCGGAGTTGCATCGGATTGTCGAAAAGGCTAGGGATGCGCGTGTCGAAATAATGGCGGGCAATCTGCTATCGCGCGAGGATTGTGTAAGAGCTACTCGCTCCGCGGCTGTAATTATTCACTTGGCAGCCGGCATCGAGAAGACGTTCCCGGGTTCCTTCATGAACTCCGTCGTCACGACGAGGAACCTGTTGGATGCAGCGGTCGGACACGCGACAATTCGACGGTTCGTGAATATAAGCTCTTTTGCAGTCTATTCAAACTGGAACCTTCCGAGTAGTAGTCTTCTGGACGAAAACTGCGAGCTGGAAAGCCATCCTGTCGAGCGAGGCGAGGCCTACACGTTCGCCAAACTTAAGCAGGACGAACTCGTGCTCGAATACGCGAGAAGGTATCGACTTCCCTACGTCATACTTCGCCCAGGAGCCGTTTACGGCCCAGGGTCGAAGAATATCTCCGGACGGGTGGGTATCGATACGTTCGGTGTTTTCTTTCACTTAGGGGGGGCGAATCAGCTCCCGCTTATCTATGTCGATAATTGCGCCGAGGCAATCGCACTAGCCAGCATAAGGCCAGGAGTAGACGGTGAGGTCTTCAACCTCGTAGACAACGAACTGCCTACAAGCAGGCAGTTTCTTCGAGCATACAAGCGGCATGGCCGCCCCTTTCACTCTGTATATATTCCGTATTGGACGTTTTATGGCATGTCCTGGATGTGGGAGAAGTATGCAGCTTGGTCGCAAGGTCAGTTACCCCCAGCATTTAACCGGCGCCGGTGTGCGACTTATTGGAAAGGCAATCGGTATAGTAACCAGAAACTGAAGAACCTCCTCGGATGGAAACCGCGCGTCCCATTTGCCGAGGCCTCACAGCGATACTTCGACTTTGTAAGAAAGGCAAGCTCATGTTGAGGATAGCAATCGTTGGCTGCGGCAAGATCGCTGATCAGCATGCGGAGCAGATCGTTCATATCCCAGACTGTCAGATCGTGGGAGTGTGTGATCGCGAGGAACTCATGGCCCGGCAACTGCGTGAGCGATTGGATATACCAATGCACTCAGCCGACTTTCATGAACTTCTCGCTATCGCACGACCCGATGTGGTTCACATTACTACTCCGCCCCAAACACACTATAGTGTGGCCAGGATGTCACTGGAAGCTGGTTGCCATGTCTATGTAGAAAAGCCATTTACAGTCACATTCGAGGAAGCCAATGAGCTGATCAGGCTGGCTGAGCGTATGAAACGCAAGCTCACAGTCGGCCACAATGCCCAGTTCAGCCATGCTGCTAATCAGATGCGCGCACTTGTCGGCGAAGGTTATCTGGGCGGTGCTCCGGTACACCTGGAAAGCTATTATTGCTATGATCTCGGCGACGCCGGCTACGCCAAGGCGTTGCTCGGCGATCCTTACCACTGGGTTCGCTCACTCCCAGGCGGCTTGTTACAAAATGTGATCAGCCACGGTGTCAGTAAAGTCGCTGAATTTCTTACCGGCCCTGCTCCAACCGTTATAGCTTATGGGTTCACAAGCCCGCTGCTGAAAAGCATCGGTGAAACAGAGATTGTAGACGAGCTCCGAGTAATCATTCATGACGGAGTTGCAACAGCCTACTTCACCTTCTCATCGCAGATGCGACCCTCTTTGCACCAACTGCGGCTGTACGGCCCACAGAATGGGTTGATCATGGACGAGCAACAGCAGACGGTCATCAAGGTGAGGGGAAAGCGCTATAAGAGTTACCTGGAGCAGTTTCTACCACCTTGGGCGTATGCGAAGCAGTACATTGAGAATTCATTCGGAAACATAAATAAGTTCCTCAGGGCGGATTTTCAAACTGGTTATGGTCTGAAATGTCTCATTCAGAAGTTCTACAGTTCTATCGCTCAGGATGGACCGCCGCCGATTCCTTATAGTGAGATTCTTCGAACCGCAAGAATTATGGAAGATATCTTTTCCCAATTTGCCGCTACGCGGCGCACTTTGGCCGTAGACAACATCATGCAAAGTATTGGTGCATCATCGTCTAGGTAAGAAGCAAGCAGACATTCGTGGAACACTTACAATACGTTCTCATCACTCCAGCGCGGAACGAGGAAGCCCATATCGAGAAGACGCTGTCCTCCGTCGTGAACCAATCGGTTCTGCCGACCAAATGGGTCGTTGTCAACGACGGATCTTCAGACTCCACGGGACAAATCGTTCGGAGGTACCTCGCGAAGTACCCATGGATAGAATTGGTCGAACTTCCGCAACACCGCGATCGGAGTTTTGCTGGAAAGGTTCAGGCGTTTAATGCTGGCCTCAAAAAGGTTCACGGACTTCACTATGAGGTGATTGGCAATCTTGACGCGGACGTTTCATTCGACCCCAACTATTTGGAGTTTCTGCTAAGCAAGTTTGCTGGCTCACCCAATCTTGGTGTAGCCGGAACGATCTTCAAGGAGGACGGTTATAGTTCCGGCACGGACAGTTTTGAAGGTCAGAACCATGTCGCTGGCGGTTGTCAGCTCTTCCGCAGGAAATGCTTTGAACAAATCGGTGGTTATGTTCCAAACAAGGCCGGTGGTATCGATTGGATTGCGGTGACGACGGCACGAATGATGGGATGGAAAACCCGGGCATATCGCGAGAAATGGTTTTTTCATTACCGTAGCTTGGGCACTGCCGAACGGAGCCTTCTTGCATCCATGTTCTCGTACGGCGAAAAGGATTACTATCTGGGAGGCCATCCGCTCTGGGAGATGTTTCGGGTTACCTATCGGGCGAGCAAACGACCATACTTACTCGGTGGCGTAGCACTTTTTTTGGGATACACGAGTGCACTCCTGCGGCGGATGCGCCGGCCGGTTTCGAAAGAGCTGATGCGCTTCCACCGCCGAGAGCAGATGCTCAAATTGAAGACGATCCTTATGTCAGTGTTTAGACTCAAACGGATCGATAACTTTGAAGTCACACCAAGCCAAAACACCTAAAACCGCCTGCCAAGTAATATGACACCAACGTTAACGACGGATAAGGTAGCTGCCGCAGTTCTTAGCTTCATTAACTGGCTGGATGCTTTTGGAGAGACATCCTACGACCATCAGAGCTACTTCGCCGGCGGCTTGGGGCGCGCAGCAAAATCATTGTATTATCGTCGACCGCTTCTTGGAACGCTTGCAGTGTCACCAATGATCGCAAGTGAAGCTTTGCTGCCGTCAGCTCGCAGGCTCTTCTGGAAGCGGCAGCGCTTTCCCATCGCCGATGCACATTATGCGATGGGCTTCGCGTTTCTTTCGATCGTGTTCGAGGACAAGGTATATTACCGACGCGCAGTGCACTTTCTTGAGGTTCTCGAGAGCACCCGTTGTCCAGGCTTCGAACGTTATTGCTGGGGATATCCCTTTGATTGGGAAACCAGGCGAGGCACGATTAGAGAAGGGACACCTCTGATTACGACGCTGCCCTATGTGTATGAAGCGTTCAGGCAGGTTCATCAAATCGACAACGATCCCCGATGGCTCAACATAATGCGTTCAATCGCAGAACACGCGCTGCACGAGTACCAGGATTTCGAGATGTCATCAACTGCATCGACTTGTGCGTATACTCCGGCCGCTGCTGACCCGGGTGGCGTGATCAACGCGAGCGCCTACCGAGCGTTCCTGCTAACTCAGGCCTCGCTCGATTTTAATGAGCCGCAGTACTCTACGGTGGCAGAACGGAATCTGAATTTCGTTGTTGACTCCCAAAATACGGACGGATCGTGGTACTACGCCATGGATGGCAAAAGAGATTTCGTCGACCACTTCCACACCTGCTTTATTTTGAAGGCGTTGGCAAAGATCGAACTACTGACGGCGAATGCAAAGTTAACAAATGCGATTGAACGAGGGACGGACTACTACGTTCGCAATCTATTTGATCAGGATGGGCAGCCAAGGCCTTTCTCCAGGCGGCCGCGCCTCACGGTATACCGGAGAGAGTTGTATGACCTTGCCGAGTGCGTCAATCTTACCGTATTGCTCAAAGGCCGTTCCCCCGAATTGGACCGTACTCTGTCGACTATCAATCTAGATGTCTGGCAGAAGGATGACGGATCTTTTCGTAGCCGGAAGTTGTTCTTTGGTTGGGATAATATGCCGATGCATCGATGGGCTCAGTCGCAATTCTTCCGAAGCCTCTGCTTTCTTCTCTATCAGTCCAACGAAAAGGTTACCTCGCTCACGCTCAATCGAGCCACAACGCGCCTGAACGGAGTCAACTAATTTATATGTGCGGCATTTGCGGACAGTTCAATTTCGCCGACCAGAAACCGGTCCTTCGACAAAATGTGGAGGCGATGACAAGAACGCTCGTTCATAGAGGACCGGACGACGAAGGTTACTACATTCAAGGGCCAGTCGGCCTCGGGTTCCGTCGGCTGTCTATCATCGATCTGGAGAGCGGTCACCAGCCCATGTCAGACGCAGAGGAGTCCATATGGGTGGTGTTCAATGGCGAAATTTATAACTTCCCGGAGCTCAGGCGTGAGTTGGAGACATTTGGGCACGTCTTTCGAACTAAATGTGATACAGAAGTGATCGTTCATGGCTACAAACAGTGGGGAGAAGACGTTTTTAATCATCTCAATGGAATGTTTGGTGTAGCAATCTGGGATGTGCGGCTCCGCCGACTAATCCTCGCTCGGGATCCATTTGGCATCAAGCTGCTTTACTACACAATCGATGCAGGTCGGTTGTACTTTGGTTCGGAAATACGCGCCGTTCATGCCGGGAATAACCAAAGAACTACGATCAGTCCCGATGCCATGAATCTCTTTTTGCGATATCGATACACCCCGTCGCCTTATACTCTTTACGAAGGCGTTAGAAAACTTGCCCCAGGAACAATGCTAGTGTTTGAGAAAGGAACCCATCGAGTCTGTCGTTGGTATCGGTACAAGCCAACATCCTTTTCTCCCATGAAGTCGGTATCGGAAGCTCATGAACAGTTGGTTACCCTATACAAGCAATCGGTAAAGAGGCATCTTCTCAGTGATGTTCCTGTAGGCTTACTATTAAGCGGTGGAGTTGATTCCGGACTGTTGCTCGGAGTTATGAGCTTGTACGGGAACTCATGGCGTACTTATACGGCAGGGTATGGTTCGACCTTCGCAGATGACGAATTAATAGACGCTAAACATACGGCCGAGATCTTTTCTTCAAAACACACCGGGGTGACTATAGACAGAAAGACCTTCGAGCAGGCACTCCCACAAATCATCTCCTGCTTGGAAGAACCGATTGCATCTTCTTCAATTGTACCTATGTATTTTGTCTGCCAACAGGCCAGCCTGGATGTCAAGGTGGCTTTAATGGGCCAAGGTCCGGATGAATTGTTTGGAGGATATCGTCGTCACCTTGGAATTCGATACAGCGCTATGTGGCGTGGGCTTCCTACATGGTTACGCCAGCCTGTTGCACAGGTAATAAATGCATTACCAAGAAATGAGACGCTCAAACGAGGACTGTATTCCCTGGCTGTTTCTGATCGGATGAAACAGTATCAGCATGTTTTATCGTTATTACCGGGTGACAGGGTTGATAGCCTTTTTAAGGATGACATACTCTCTCCTAATACAGGTGACGCAATACTGAAGTGTTGGGAAGGCCTTGATATCTTGATGAGTCAAACCGACGAGTTTAGTGGCTTTCAGTTCTTAGAGCTGCGATCTACTCTTCCTGACGAGTTGCTGATGTACGCGGATAAGCTCTCCATGGCGCATGGCCTAGAGGTGCGGGTACCTTATCTTGATCGAGAAATAGTGGAATATGTGGAGTGTTTATCGGCAGATTTCAAAGTGCGGAATGGCTCCCAAAAGTGGCTGCATCGCCGCGTGTGCCAGAACTTTCTTCCAAAGGCTATCTTAAGAAGAAAAAAGAGGGGATTTGGCGTCAATGTTGTGGATGAGTGGTTTCGTGGCAAGATTAGCAGCAAAATAAAAGATCTTTTGCTTGATAGAGAATCACTGATGTACCGCTATTTGCGACCAGCAGCAGTTCAAGGACTCTTCAAAGAACACCACTCCGGTGAGAGCGACAATCATAAGATCTTGTTTAGCCTGGTAGTTCTTGAAGAGTGGCTCAGAATTCAACAATCTTCCAAAGTCGCGTTGACCGCTTAAGTTGCCTAGCGCGCACCTCGAGCCAATTTAGCAAGGAGTGTTATGTTGGAGCCTGAAGAAATTGAAGGTTCTTCTGACCAAATGATAAGTCGGTTGCTTTGCACGGTCATCCGGCAGCGCTGGTTAATCATAGGAACCACATGTGCGGTTACCTTATCGGTTATAGGATTTCTATTCCATATCCCAAACGAATACACCTCGGACGCTACTATTTTGGTGGATGCTCAGAAAGTTTCTGAGCGTTACGTCGTACCGACGACCAGTGCTGATGCTAGCCATGCCCTAGAGGCGATGGAGAATGAGGTGTTGTCCCGTCCTCGTCTACTTGCCATCATTGATGAACTCGGGTTGTATCCAGAACAGAAGCAACGTTTGGCGCCAGAGGAACTCATCGCATTGATGCGAGAGCATTTCTCTATCGAAGCGTTCGTCAAACCGGGAGAACGCATAGCTAGTACCTTCCAAATTTCGTTCACGGCATCCAGTCCGCAGTTGGCACAGCATGTGACAACTAGATTATCTGCGCTGTTTATCGAACAAAATCTAAAGACCAGGACCGATCAGGCTATAACGACCACCGCTTTCTTACATGAGCAACTGGAGTTGACAAAAACTAAGCTTGCCGCACAAGAAGAACGTTTGCGAGATTTCAAGATGCAATATCTTGGGGAACTGCCAGAACAACGAGACGCTAATGTAGCAATTCTTCGGGGTCTGGAAAGCCAAATGGCCGATGTCATGTCAACTCGCAATCAGGCCCTACAGCAGCGATCACACCTGCAATCGTTGCTGACTGACCACAGTCGTCGCGAATTGACTCGCCTGCAGGCGGAGAGAAGAAAGCTGCTTATGGTCTTCACTTCGCAGCATCCAGATGTATTGAGAAACGATCAGGAGATCAGCAATCAGCAAAAGCTTGTTAATGAATTGAATAATGGAGTAACGGCGCCCTTAAAACAGGGTCAGCTGGCTGAGCTCGCACGCACCTCCGAAGCCAGTGCGGGCGTGTCACAGTTTACGAGCCAACTGCAGACCAATGCGTTCGATGTAGATACCTTGGTTAAGAAGGAACAAACACTCCGAGCAGAAGTTGATAAATACAGAAGTCGACTCAATCTCATGCCTGTACGTGAACAACAAGTTACCTCGTTACAGCGAGACTATGATCTCTTACGGCAACACTATGGGGATCTTTTAAAAAAAGAACAGGAATCACAATTGGCAACAAATCTCGAAAAACGACAGGAAGGCCAGCAGTTTCGGCTTGCCGATCCACCCAATCTACCTACGCGGCCATCTAAGCCGAGACGTCTAAAACTAAGTTTTGGCGCACTAATTGGTGGTCTGGTTGCAGGGGGTGCGTTGGCGTTGTTAAATGAGATGAGAAGGCCCTCGTTCCACGCTGAGAGTGAAACAGCTAGCCTTGAATTACCGATTGTAATTGGGATTCCGCTTTTTATGACGCCCACGGAGAAACGGAGCCGTGCCTTGAAAAGAAACTTTGAGTGGTGCGCTGGAGTGGTGCTCCTCTGCGCAGTGGTGACTGCTGAATACTTCGTGTATCGGCACGGATAGCCTTCGTAAATTTAGAATGCCTGTTATTCTGCATGAACCCGGCAGTATGCAGTAGAAGTACTTCACTCATATGTACGAACAGTTTTATAACGTACGCACAAATCCTTTCGCTCTGACACCCGATCCCGAATATCTGTTTTTATCAGATGAGCAACGAGAAGCAATTGCAAGTTTGATGTATGCGGTATTGGCACGCCGTGGGTTTCTCAGTTTTGATTGGTGATGCCGGAACAGGAAAGACCACTCTGTTACGAACTTTGATGCGGGCTCTTCCAGAATCTCGAGCCGTCTTTAGTGTTGTGGTAAACCCTACACTCAGCCCGTTGAGTTTTTGCGGATTTGTGTCGCCGATTTTGGAATTGACCCGGAGAAGCCGGTAAGGATACTCTCCTTACCAAGCTACATCGATTTCTCATTGAGGTTCATAAAAATAATAAAGTCGCAGTCCTTGTAGTCGATGAGGCGCAACGTTTGAGCACTCAGCTACTTGAAGAAGTTCGACTGTTGACGAATTTTGAAACAGACAAGGAGAAGCTCATTCAAGTTATTCTGGCTGGTCAGGATGAACTGGCTGATATCCTTGACCGCTATGATCTCCGGCAACTAAAGCAACGCGTATCAACACGTCTGCATATTAAGCCACTCACGGCCGAGGGTATCACCGCCTATATCGGATATCGATGGAGCCGTGCGTTCGACCTCCCCTCTCCCGTTCGATGCCAACGCACTCGCCATGATTCAGGAATTGAGCGCAGGCATCCCGCGTTTAATCAATTCACTCTGTGAGAATGCACTCATACTTGGTTTTGCACAAGGAGAGCAAACGATCGACGCGGCCATCATCACCGCAGTGGCAGCTGATTTACATCTCGCATGCGCAAAGAACAACATTCCTGTAAATGAAGCGGGGCGTAAACCGCCGCTAACCGGGCCCGTTCGAGTCAACGCACAACCGGCAACTATTCAGACTGCGATGCCGACACTCGAACGCTATACGCCACGCCGCGGTTGGCGTGTACTGTTCGGCCTTGATTGAGTTGGGGGACTTTTGAGCAAAATATTGGACGCATTGCGTAAAGTACAAGGAGAGGCTTCCGCTATTGCCATACCGCTTGTTGATGGCGCTGGAAGCACCAGGTCTGCAGCTTCGATCGCACCAGCCGAGCAGCACAAGAAGATCAGCAGTGTACAAAGCTCTCATCAGCCGACGGTGGTGAAAGCCGAACCCGAGCAACTCATAGAAAACATTCATGTAGAGCTGCTGTCGCACATAATCTTTCACACCGAACCTACAGGTGTGGCGGCTGATCGGTTTCGACTCTTGCGAATGCGTCTTAGTGAATGTTGGAAAGCAGGCCAACTAAAAAGTGTTTTAGTTACCAGTCCTCTCCCTGGTGATGGCAAATCCACAACTGCCTTAAATCTAGTTACGGCATTGACAGAGGAGAAAACCCGATCCGTTTTGTTGCTCGATGCAGATCTCCATCGTGGATCGATCACGCACCAACTAGATCTGCAACGTCATGCCGGTTTGGCGGAATGTCTGCATGATGGGGTGAATCCACTCTCTGTCATACGGCGCGTTCAACCTTTAGGATGGTATGTTCTACCATCAGGGCAACTTGATGTCGCAAGTCCGACAGAGCTATTGCAACCGCAGGAGCTTTCCTCTTTATTTCAAAAGCTCTCTTCGCAGTTCGACTGGATTGTTGTCGATTCTCCACCAATTCTTCCATTGAGTGATGCTGTAGCCTTGCGGCAACACACCGATGGGACATTGCTGATCGCCAAAGCCGGCTTCACTCCGAAACAAGCAGTTAACGACGCTATCGCACTTCTTGGACGTAAGCATATTCTGGGGCTTGTTCTCAATGGTATTGAGAAGTTCCATCAGCCATACTCATCGTACTATCAGTATGGTGACGCGGCTCGGCGAGTGAACGCAATGACAGTAAGATAAGCCATTCCTCGTGTCTGTGCGATCAACCAAGAGCTCGGCAACGTGTTTTCGAACGGGGGTTCCATGGGACTGTGTCCTCATATGGCTTATCTTGCTAGAAGCAGCAACAGCCTGCCCAAATCCGATTGTCTGTGAGAATCTGTTGCCCGGAGACACTGGGTGGATCATCAGCGGAACCGGCGATACGAGCATACAAGGGTTTGCGGCCAGTCTCAGTGTCAATGCTGGCGAGACTGTGGAGTTTAAAGTCGATACGGACGCCGCACACTATCGTTTGGATATCTATCGCCTAGGTTTCTATGGTGGTAACGGAGCCAGAAAAATAATCACCATAAATCCTTCTTTTCCTCTTCCACACATTCAGCCTCCGTGCCTGACAGACCCTCAAACGAAGCTTGTTGATTGTGGTAATTGGGCTGTTTCCGCATCCTGGGAAGTACCGGACACAGCGGTTTCAGGAACTTACGTTGCACTCCTAACGCGGCCAGATACGGACGGCGTGAGCCATATACTGTTTGTTGTTCGTAACGACGCGAGTAGGTCGGACATTTTATTCAAGACTTCTGACGAAACTTGGCAAGCATATAACTATTACGGTGGCAGTAGCCTTGAAGGTGGCAACGGTTCTTGGGATTTATCGAAGCGCTCTTTCCAAGTCAGCTATAACCGCCCCTTCTACACACGGGCTTTTGAGAACGCTGCTTGGTTTTTTAGTTCTGAATACGCGATGATTCGTTGGCTCGAAGCAAATGGGTACGACGTTAGTTATTTTACTAGTGTAGATGCAGCTATGAGTGGACACCTCATACTGAACCACAAGATATTGTTTTCCGTAGGGCGAGACGAATACGTATCAGGTCCACAGCGACAGAACCTCGAGGCTGCGCGCGACGCCGGCGTCCACCTAGCCTTCTTCAGTGGAACTACCGCTTTTTGGAAGACTCGCTGGGACCGCAGTATAGATGGCTCTAAAACCCCATTTCGCACGCTCGTTTGTTATAAGGAAACCCTAGAAAACGGGACACCTAACCCCACTGATCCACTCACTTGGACAGGGACTTGGCGAGATTCCCGATTCAGTCCTCCAAGCGATGGCGCCAATCCCGAGAACTCGCTGACCGGCAGTTTATTCATGGTAAACACGGTTGATACAAATCTCTCCATCGAAGTGCCTGCGGCAGATGGCCGAATGAGATTCTGGCGGAACACTTCAATCGCAACATTACCGGAACAACGAAGAGCTATTCTTCCTGCTGGAACCCTGGGCTCTAAATGGGCTGTCGATATCGATAATGGTGTCCGTCCTATCGGTCTTATTCCTGTTTCAACCGCCGCGTATTCCCTGACCGAAGGACTACTCCTCGATCACGGAGCAACATTCGGCGCAGGCGCGGCAACGCACCGAATGGGTGTATATAAAGCTTTGAGTGGCGCTTTAGTGTTTAGCGCTGGAACTGACCGATGGTCATGGGGTCTCGATGAGCACCACGACGGCAAAGGGCCAGGACCAGACTTACAGATACAACAGGCAACCGTTAACCTGCTCGCTGATATGGACGCTCAACCCGCTACGCCCCAACCGCTACTGGCACTCGCAACAAAGTCGTCCGATGCCATGCCACCTACCTCGACTGTCACATCTCCGTTGACACTAACACTCCAGTATGGTGTAGAAGCGACGATTACGGGGACAGCTTCGGATACGGGGGGAGGCGTTATCGGATCTGTAGAAGTATCCACTAATAATGGAAGGACTTGGCATCGAGCTGATGGACGCGAAGAGTGGACTTATAGGTGGACCCCCTTTGTTCAAACAGACTCTATAACCGTGATCGCGCGGGCATTTGATGATAGCGGCAATGCTCAATCGAAGCCGACAGCAGCCAGTTTTAAAGTAGTAGGCAGTTCGACTATCTGGTCGGATAGCAGCAAGCCAGATCTGTTTAGCGACGAAACCAAACCCGTAGAGCTTGGTATGAAGTTTCGGTCTGACGTTACAGGATATGTTATCGCTGTCCGGTTTTATAAGGGAATACAAAACACAGGTACTCATATTGGAAGTTTATGGAGTAGTGACGGCAAACGGCTGGCTTCAGCCACCTTCACAAATGAGACTAATTTTGGTTGGCAACGGGCATTCTTTCCGTCACCTGTCCGGATTTCCGCCCATACAACGTATGTCATCTCCTACTATGCGCCGAACGGAGGATATGCGGCTAGTGTCAATTTCTTCAGCAAAGGAGTGAATCATTCGCCGTTGCACTCTCTTGCCGATGGTGTCGATGGGCCGAACGGCGTTTATTTCTACCAAACAGGTGGTGGTTTCCCCAACCAAACATTCAATGCAACCAATTATTGGGTGGACGTCGAGTTCTCGCCATCCACCGGTAAGCAACATACCGTATCGCTGAGTTGGACAGCTAGCACCTCACCAAACATCGTCGGTCATAACCTGTATAGAGCAACAACTTCCGGTGGGCCCTACAAGAAGCTGAACCCGTTACCGTTAACTGCAACCACCTATCTTGATGACGACGTTGCCTCTGGTGTGGCCTATTTCTACACCGCAACTGCCATCGACAGCGCAACCAATGAGAGCCCGTATTCCGACGAAGTCAAGGCTCTGATTCCAGGTTCCCTAAGCGGCAGCAAAGTGCCTCCTTCTCTCGTTCGCCCATAACCGGCGCCTAGAGGCGTCTCCAGAATACACACCCCAAATTACAGTCCGTCCTCTGCGGTGGGCTTAACTGAATAACGTTATTTGAACGCAAATCGCCATCGTTAGGCTGATGGTGACTGTATAGAGGTGATTTTATGAGGCAATTCCAAACGGTTGCGCTTGGCGCGCTGCTACTTGTGTGTTTTACATGGATTCCGACGGCCAGGGCAGCAACGGAAGCAGAAAAGTTGGATGCGACGCGAAAGGGTCTCGCCTACTTGTATAACACCCAGCAATCCGGCGGATACTGGAGCTTTTCAGGCTACGAACAGGCTGCCACAGGTGCGGCGGTATCTGCTTTTCTGAATCAGCAAGGCAAGTGGGGCAGTAACGCTGCCGTATACCAGGCAGCGGTTGATAAAGCGATAGCCTACCTTCTAAGTACCGCAAACACTCTCAACATAAGTACCCGAAATGACGGTGTCAACATATGCCCCGGTCGCGCAGGCGCTTGTATCGGCGTTTACTGGTTTGGCAATGCGAAGTCAACGTTTGCAACTGGACTGGTGGCCCCGGCAATCGCAGCCTACGGATTAACGGTTGGGGCCGATGTCATAGCAACCGATAATGGACCGCTCGCCGGTATGACGTGGAGGCAGATCGCACAAGCGATTACCAATGCGTTTGCTGCGAGCCAAAGCACTGTTGGAAACGGGGACAGAGCCGGGGGGTGGGGCTCCTTCATTCCTGGCAGCGGCGATTCTGACAGCTTCAGTACGGAGTCAGCCGTCATTTCATTGCTTTATGACGAAGCTTTGGGCGCTACTACACCCGATGTTGTAAGGGAGGATTTGAGAATCTGGCTCAGCAAAGTACAGAATGCCCAGGGAGCTGCCTGTTTCCAACCTGGCACTGAGTTGTGCGGCGCCGATGATACCGGCGCCTGGTTGGTAGCTATGAAGTTCGCTGGCTATGACTTGGCTAATTCGCACCTGCAGAGAGCACTCGCTTTTTTGAACACCGATTGGAAGTCAAGTATAGGCGCGCCCAATGGCAGTCTCAGTCAATCCTATACCATGTGGGCGATCTACAAGGGGCTAACAGCGACTATCGGCCCAAGTGATACGACCCACATAACCAAGCAGATAACCAATTGCGGTGAAACTGCTACTGGGATCGTCGGAGACCCACCGCAGCGCGTGCCTTGTACCTGGTCAGAGGATTATGGCCAGTGGTTAGTGGACAACCAGAATGTTAATGGAAGTTGGGGACATTCGGATCCGCCAAATCCTCTTGTGGTTGCTTTCTCCATCAGCATTCTTGCGCGCCTTCGAGATCCCGACGCGCGCCAACCAACTTTCTAGCGTGAACACATTTCAGAGTACTGAGACGTCTCCCTCTATAATTCAAGGCCCACCTGCCTTTGTGAGACAGTCCAGCAGCGCCTTATCATCTACACCCAGCGCCCAAGACGGCCAGCTTGCCGCCGGTTCGAATGCGGTTCGTAAGCGCGTCCGCCGTGGTGTAACTTCGATCGCCATGAACGGAGAAGGCAACGCGCTTGCGAGCGCGAGCACTGATAAACGCATCCGTGTTTGGAACCCAGGAAGCGGCGGACAACGTTTAGCCCTGCAAAGTACACTTGGTCTGCCAACCGGTCTTGCCTTTTCCCGCGATGGATCGCTCATCAGTGTCGGTAGAGATAGTGTGGTTCGCCTATGGGATGGAGCGAGCGGGCGAGAACTTGCTAAGTTGGCTGGTCACGAGAATGCGATAAACGCAGTCGCAGCCAGTCCCAGACGGCGCCTTGCTAGCCACTGCGGGGGAAGGAACCCGCATCATGCTGTGGGATCAACCAACCCGCAAACTGGCAAAGATTCTCTCTGCTTCAAAGAATTTCGTTAATAGCTTTCTTTCAGCCCAGATAGCCGACTTTTGGCCAGCGCGGGCGAGGACAGCTCGTGTCCTGATCTTCGATGTCGCCACCGGAAAACTTCTCTTTACCTTGCTTGGACACTCCGGATCAATCGATGCTGTTGCCTTTAGTCCGAATGGGACAGTGTTGGCCAGTGCGGGTCAAGACACTGAGATTCACTTGTGGGATCCGGTCAAAGGACAACAGCGTCAAGTTCTTCGCGGACATTCGGCTCCGATACGAACGCTAGCCTTCAGCCCTGATGGTCGCTTAATCGCAAGCGCCGGCGAAGACACGCAGATCAGGCTATGGAATGTCGCAACTGGCGCTCTGAACAAGGTCCTTGCGGGGTCAACAGGTGCAATCAATGCCTTTGCTTTTGATCCCAGGGGATGTTTTCCTGGCGAGTGCAAGTGAAAGTGGGGAAATCACTCTCTGGAATTTAGTCTCGGGAGCAAAACTTATCGCCATTCGGGTGCCCGGAACGTTATGAGCAGCTTCGAGTGGTGGTCCTTTCCCGATTTACGTGTATTGTGGGCTCTTCGTCGGAATTGCGAGGACATGAGTATGACTTGTGGAACGCGAGTGACGAATCATTTTTATAGGGCAGTCATAGCATGCGTATTGCTGCTCTGTTGGGCTGCTACAGCGCAACGCGCTAATGCGCAGATCCTAACCAAGGGCCTGGCGGTCCCATTCTGGCTATAACGTCGTCTTCTTCTACTTTCGGCAAATACTACGCGGAAATCCTACGAACCGAAGGGCTGAACGAATTTGCCGTAACTGATATAGCACTAGTGACGCCAACAACGCTAGCTTCCTACGATGTTGTTATCCTTGCGGGTCCGATGACGCTGAGCCGCAGTCAGATCACTATGTTTACGGACTGGGTGAATGCTGGGCGGCAACTTAATTGCGATGCGGCCCAGTTCGCAGCTCGACAGTTTGCTTGGGCTTACGTCAACGGCGGCGATGCTATCGGATGCCTATATGCGAGTCGATACGTCCACAGCGGCCGGCGCCGGCATAGTAAACCGGCTATGCAGTTTCACGGAATAGCCACCGCATACACACTAAACGGCGCTTCGAGCGTTGCCACACTATATACGAATCCTACCACCGCCACCTCTAATCCAGCCGTAACACTCCGAAGCATCGGAACGAATGGTGGCCACGCTGCGGCATTTGCATATGATCTTGCGACGTCCATCGTTTATACGCGGCAGGGAAATCCCGCTTGGTCGGCGCAAGAGCGCGATGGATTTTACGCCCATCCGCTCCAACGACAAATTCTTTGGCGCCGCTACGAAGATCCGCAGACCGATTGGGTCGATTTGGATACTTTGGTGTCTATCCCACAAGCGGACGAGCAGCAGCGTCTGTTCGCCAAGCTTATTTTGCAGATGAATCTTACTAAAAAGCCTTTGCCACGCTTCTGGTACTTCCCGCGGGGTAAAAGGGCTGTCGTTGTAATGACAGGTGACGATCACGGAAATGGCGGAACAGGTGGCCGTTTTAATCAACAGATTGCTGCCAGCCCTTCAGGATGTAATGTTGCGAACTGGGAATGCGTTCGGTCCACTTCGTATATGTTTGTCCAGCCCCAGAACATCTGACGAATGCCCAAGCAGCAAGCTATGCGGCTCAAGGTTTCGAAGTGGGATTGCACGTCAATACTAACTGCGACGACTTCACGCCCGTCTCGCTGGATGCAATTTATAGTCAGCAGATTGATGCCTTTAAGAGCTTCTTATCCTAGCATTCCGACTCTACCACACAGCGGCACCATTGCATGGCATGGAGCGATTGGGCATCGGGCGCGAAAATACAGCTCGCGAATGGAATGCGGTTGGACACGAACTACTATTTCTGGCCTCCGGGGTGGGTACAAGACCGACCTGGCCACTTCACCGGATCAGCCATGCCAATGCGTTTTGCGGACCTTGACGGTACCCTTATCGATGTCTATAAGGCTCCCACTCACATGACCGATGAATCGGGGCAAACCTACCCGCTGACTGGTCGATACATTGTTAAATGCGGCCGTGGGTGAGGGCTTTTATGGCGTCTTTACTGTCAATTCCCATACAGATACTGCCACAAACCCCGTCTCGGATGCGGTCGTTCCGTCGGCTCTCGCCCGAGGAATACCCGTTGTATCGAGCCTTCAAATGTTGAACTTGGCTGGACGGCCGCAACAATTCTTTCTTTAGCGGTCTCAGCTGGAATGGCAATGCTCTGACCTTCAGCATCACACCGGCAAGCGGCGCAAACGGGCTGCAAGCCATGGTCCCGAGGAACTCCAACTCCGGTGTGCTCACCAGTATCACGGGGCCCAGCGGTGCTGTAGCTTTCACCGTGGACATCATCAAAGGCGTTCAGTATGCATTTTTCACCGCTACTGCCGGTACATTTACCGCGACTTATACGGCCGACACAACGCGTCCAACTGTAACCTCATTCTCCCCGGCTACTGGAGCCACTGGGGTGAGTCCGAGCGCGACGGTTACCGCCACGTTCAGCGAGCCGATGGACCCGACTACGATTACGACGACCAATGTGAGTATTGCGCGATGCGGCCAACGCGGTCGTACCGTCAACAGTCACTTACAATGCTTCAACAGTGTGGCGACGCTCGCGCCAAGCGAGTCCGCTCACGGCCTCGTCCGTGTATAACGCCACCATTACAACGGGTGTTAAGGATCTGTCGGACAATGCTCTAGCTGCGGATCAGACCTGGTCTTTCACTACCGCGGCGGCACCATCTTGTCCGTGCACTATTTGGGACAATTCGGCCACACCAGCTAACCCTGCGGTTAACGACCCGAACGCAGTCGAACTCGGGGTTAAGTTCAGGGTCGACCTGAATGGCTTTATCACCGGAATTCGCTTCTATAAGGGAACTACGAACACCGGTACCCATGTCGGGACCCTGTGGAGCAGCGCTGGTCAATTGCTTGCTACGGCGACTTTCACAAACGAGACTGCCTCGGGATGGCAGCAGGTGAACTTTTCGACTCCCGTAGCAGTCACGGCAAACACCGTATATGTGGCGTCCTATCACACCAATGTCGGCAACTACGCAGCGAATAATAACTTCTTCGGCGCCTCCGGTGTTGATAATGCGCCTCTGCACCTGTTGCAGGACGGGGTAAGCGGAGGTAATGGAGTATATGCCTACAGCGCCAGTAGCACCTTCCCGAGTAACTCTTGGCAATCATCCAACTATTGGGTAGATGTAGTCTTTACCGTTGGGGGCGGCGGACCAACTCCGCTGAACGTAAGTTCGACCACTCCGGCGAGCGGCGCAATTGGAGTGACCGTTAGTACGACCGTCAGCGCCACCTTCAACAAAGCCATTGATGCTGGAACGGTCAATTCCGCGACTTTTACGCTGAAAAACGCCGGTGGGACGCAGATAACTGGCACGTATAATGTGGCCAGCGCAACCGCGACGTTTACTCCGGGCGCGCCGCTTGCAGAGTCAGCAACCTATACCGCAACCGTTACCACGGGAATCAAAGATAGCAATGGCCTTGCGCTCGCAGCCAACTACACATGGTCCTTCACCACAGCCACTACGAGTCCAACGACGGGCCCGGAATCAGCTGGTTGGTTTTCCGGCGATATACACGTACATCGAAGTTGTGGCGGCCCCCCCGAAGCGCTATCGACCTTCGTTAACAAGATGGCGCCCCAGAATGTAGCGGTCATCTCGCTGCTCGCCGATAGCGGCAATGGTGAGGTTCAGAACCCTGCAACGGACTTGCCGTTAGTGAATGGGCAGGATTCTTCCGTTTCACTACCCGGGAGGATTGTCCATTGGGACACAGAATGGCATTGGGATGCCACTTATACGCAGTTTCCTCATCAAGCGTTGGGCGGGCACATCCTTTCGCTCGGCCTTACGCAGGCTCAACAAATCTGGGAGGAGTACACATTCCCGATCCTGAACTCGGCACGGCAGCAGGGCGGCGTTGCAGGTTTTGCGCACATGCAGTATCTCGATGGGAGTATCCCGCAGTCTCTTACATGCTGTACTCCGATCGAATATCCGGTTGAGGTTGCTTTGGGAGCCGCCGATTTTATCTCCGAGGACGTCGCCGACACAGGCAACACTCCCTCGAACATGAACCCCGAGGCCTTTATTCAAGCCTATTACAGGCTTCTGAATACAGGTTTCAGACCGGGCTTCGCGGCCGGCACGGATTATCCTTGCGGCAACGGGGTCGTGGGGTCGCTGTTGACCTATGTCCAGGTTGCGAATGGCCAAATGACGTATCGCAACTGGATCGACGGAATTAAGGCTGGACGGACGGTAGTCTCGCGAAATGGACATAGGGAGTTTCTCGAACTCAAAGTGAACGGAACCTTTACGCCCGGCGATGAAATTCCAATGGCTGCCGCGGGAAGCCTGCCGGTCTCGGTGAAGTGGACAGCGACACAGAATTTCTCTGGGACGATCCAGATCGTTAGCAACGGCGTCGTTGTGGCAAGCCAAGCGGCATCGGTTACGGCAGGGGCTCCAGTCACCTTCAACGCAACAGTCAATTTCCCGAAAAGCGGGTGGGTTGCCGCGCGTAGGATGGGCAGCGACGGCCATCAGGTACATACGGCGGCTGTGTTCGTAATCGTCAACAATGCACCCATACGTGCGAGCGCAGCCGACGCGCAGTTCTTTGTGCAATGGATGGACAACCTTTTAACGAAAACTGCGCCGGGCGGAGTATGGAATTCATTTTTCCCGACGAGCCTCAGCCAGGTGCGAGCCCGTTATCAGCAAGCGAAAACGATCTTCGAACAGCGCGCTGCTGAAGCGACTGCGCCCTCGCCGACGCTGAACTCGATCGCGGTTACCCCTGCAAATCCGACAATTCAGGCCGGATCATCACAGCAGTTCATGGCCACCGGAACATACTCGGATGGCAGCACCCAGAACATCACTAGTCAAGCGACTTGGGCATCCTCCAATGCCGGGATAGCCACCATCAATGCCGGCGGGCTCGCAACCGGTATCGCAGCTGGTACCAGCACGATTTCAGCAACACAGGGTACAGTCTCAGGTACTACCGCCTTGACGGTGCAACCCGGTCCGCTTTCTATTATCACAACGACTTTACCCGCTGGATCCGTTGGCGCAGCCTACTCGGCTACGCTGACCGCGGCTGGTGGAACGTCACCCTACACATGGTCAATCACCACCGGTACGCTACCCGCTGGCCTGACTTTAAACGCATCGACCGGTACCATCGCGGGGACACCAACCGCAGCAGGTACTTCGACGTTTACGGTTCAGGTAAGGGATTCAGCTACTCCAACACCGGTGACAGTCACCAAAAGCTTGAGCATCACTATAGGCTCAGGTGGTGGTACTGGATGTACTAGCAATTGCACTATCTGGCCAAGCACTGCCGTACCGGGGCTGGTAGACGAAGGACCAGATAACCCGGTTGAGTTAGGTGTGAAGTTTAGATCTGATGTCAGTGGTACGATCACCGGGATTCGCTTTTACAAAGCGAGCACGAACACCGGAACCCATGTCGGTAATCTATGGTCTAGCACCGGTCAACTGCTGGCGTCGGCTACTTTCGTAAATGAGACTGCATCCGGTTGGCAGCAGGTGAACTTTGCCACACCCGTGTCGATCACGGCCAACACGGTATACGTTGCCTCCTACCATGCAAACACTGGGCACTACAGCCAAGACGCAAACTACTTCGCCACTACTGGTGTAGACAATGCGCCTTTGCATGCCCTTCAGAACGGCGTCTCAGGCGGCAATGGTGTATATGCCTATGGCGCAGCGAGCGTGTTTCCATCTCAGACCTTCAATTCGTCAAACTACTGGGTAGACGTAGTATTCAGCTCAGGGCCCGCGCCGACACTGAATTCGATTGCGGTCACACCCGCAAATCCGACGATTCAGGCGACGACGACGCAGCAATTCACGGCCACCGGAACATACTCTGACGGCAGCGCCCAGAACATCACGAATCAGGTGACTTGGGCCTCCGCTACGACCACTGTGGCGACTATCAATAGCACCAGCGGGCTTGCGACTGGTGTAGCTGCCGGTACCAGCACGATCTCGGCAACGCACGTACAGGCAGGCGTGTCCGGCAGTACGGTATTGACGGTGCAGCCGGCGCCGCCGGCGCCTCTTACCATTACGACTACTTCGCCACTGACTGCCGGTGCCGTTGGCACGGCATACTCTGTGACCTTGGCCAGGAGCGGGGGAACCGGTCCCTATACCTGGTCAGTCGCTGCCGGCAGTACGCTGCCCGGAGGCCTGACTTTAAACGCATCGACCGCTGTCATCGCGGGGACACCAACCGCGGCTGGAACCTTCACGTTTACCGTCCGCGTTACGGATTCTGCCACGCCCACGCCAGCGACGGCGACTAAGAGCTTCAGTCTCACCATAGCTGGTGCAATAGTGAACACAGGCTTTTTGGCGCCCACGGCCCAGACACCTGTCCTCCTCAATGGCGATGGTAACGGATTCGAAACTACTCCAACCAACGCGTTCGCCACTGATGGTTTGTTCGCTGTCGACACCAACAGCGGTACGAATACCAACACCGGATGTGCGAATACGGGCAAAGACAAACACGTCTATTTCAACTACAACTTGAATGTGCCGGCCGGCGTGGCGATCAGAGGCATTGAAGTTCGTTTGGACGCGAGAGTCAGCAGCACCACCAGTGCGCCTAGGATGTGTGTTCAGCTTTCCTGGAATGGCGGCGTATCATGGACGGCTGCGCAAAACACCGCGACACTAACCACAACGACGGCGACGTATCTGTTGGGCGGTGCTGCCAATACCTTTGGGGCCGCTCTTGGACGGTTGCTCAATTCGCCAACAGCGCCTTCAGGGTACGCATCAGCAACGTAGCCTCATCCACGGCACGCACATTCTCACTGGACGGGGTAGCGGTGAGGGTCACGTACCAGTGATGTGACCCTCGATGCACTGCACGTGATAAGCAGTGATCTTTATGAGTACCACTACGCACAGTTAACGGGGAGAAAGGCCAGGCCCACTTCATCATCCTGGCCCATTCCCCATATCGCCTTTATGGTGTCGGTACTACTGCAGTGGCAAGATTCGAATACGTGCTCTCCAGATCAGTGCTGTCCACCGTGGTGGCAACGTAGTAATAGATCCGCCCAGAGGCTACGCTGTTGTCCATATAAGCCGTTGTAGTAACTGGTGATGCGTTCATCTTGGCGTACGCCCCACCCGCGATATCGGCACGATATACGTTGTAACCCTTGACATTTGAGGAGGTGCTACTCGTCCAATTCAGCGAAACGACGTGTGGTACTGGAGTGGGTACCGCGGCTGCGATGAAATTAACTCCCGCGACGGATGCGCCATTGACGGATACCGAAGTCGTAGATGGCGTGAATGTGTAGCCAGTCTGACTCGCAGCGACAACATAAGAACCATTTGGAATGCCGGAAAAGGTATACTTTCCTGAGGAATCTGTTGTTGTTGAGCGGGAGGTAGAGCCCGATAGAGTCAACGTCGCTGCTGATCCGCTAACCCCCCCGGAAATACTGTAGGAGATTGTCGGATCGGGCGGCGCAGGGGCACTAGTGGGGCTGAAAACCACGTCGACCCAATAATTGCTTTGATTCCATGTGCTGTTAGGAAACCTCGCAGTGGCCCCGTATGCATATACGCCCGGTGAAGTACCGGCAACATGGAGAGGTGTCGGATTCACTGTTGTCCACGGATAGTTTGATCGCACGCATAGTATCCTTTGGAGCAAGGTAAGAAACTACATAGGTGGTATTCGCTGCAATATTTACAGAGACGAGAAATTCACCTGTTGCCAACCAGAGGAGGTTTCGCCAGAGAAGGTAGCACTTGCTAGCTTCGTTCCCGAAGCCGACCACAGTGTTCCGACATGTGTCCCTGTGTTGCGCGAACCTTTATAGAATCGTACGCCCGTGACGAATCCTGCAACATCAGAATAGAACTTTAATCCCAAGGTCACGGATGCTGTATCGTTTGTCACTTCCGTCGTTGCTGGAACTTGCGAGGCCGTCCACAGTGTCTGGCCGAAGGATAAAGACGTAGAAATAAGAACTAATGCGGCTACTTGATAACTTTTCATTGATCACCTTGTAGTGCTTGATCCCTCGCGAATCGTGCGCACTAACCACGAAATGACATCTTTTACACTTGATCGACGAGTACCAGGACGATCAATAGGGAGAGTACTGGTACTAAGGTTTTTTGCTTGCTCACTTAAGGGGAAGTTGCTACAGTGACCCGCCCCGCAAAATGAGACAGCCGGTGGGTTGAGAAGTTGGGCTGCGCAGTGGCCCGAATGCCCGTTGTTCGGGCATTACATGGCTTAAAGTGTCTCAATTTACGGCCTCAAGTATGCGGTGCCGTTCAGAGGCGCCCTTCGCCCTCCCAACCTACAGAAGGCAGTCTGAACAGCCTGGCAAGGGTTCGCTCACGCCAGCAAAAAAGGCCGGCCTTGACACACCGCCGAGACCGCCTTCGGAACCAAGATGAGGGCGGGTCACTAGGGTGAAGGCACAACAGCGGTGGCCTGATTTGAGTAGGCGCTTTCAACGTCGCTGGTGTTTAACGCGGTTGTAACGTAGTAATAAGTTCGTCCAGAGGACACGGTGCTGTCGACGTATGTCGTTCCTGATAACGGTGTGCTATTTAGTTTACTGAACGCTCCACCCGCCAACGAAGCACGATAAACGTTATAACCCTTGATATTCGATGAAGTACTGGCTTTCCAGTTTAGCGATACGGTATGAGGGACTGATGGAACTGATGCTGTTCCAGTAAAGTTAATTCCGGTCACGGATGCGTTGTTTATAGTTACCGATTTGGTGGGTGGAATGAAGGTATAGCCTGATTTGCTCGCTGCTACCACGTATAAGCCATTCGCAAGGCCATCGAATGTGTACCTTCCTAGAGAATCGGTTGAAGTTGAACGAGAAACAGGACCAGAGAGCGTTAAGCCCGTAGTTCCTGACCCGCTAACGGTGCCAGAGATGCTATACGTACTCGGAGCAGGTGGTGGAGTGGTACCATTCGTAGCTTTAAAGACTACATCTACCCAATAATTACTCCCGTTCCACCTACTATTGGGAAAAATGGTACCCGATCCGTAGGCGTATACACCTGGGGATGAACCCGATACATGTAGTGAGCTATTTGTCAGAGTCGACCACGAATAATACTCATCGTATGAATAATACCCATTCGGAGCTGAGTAGGAAATAACATATGTTGTATTAGCAGTGATGTTGATAGGAGATGAGAACGTTGCTTGCTGCCAACCGGTCGCGGTTTCGTTTGAGAATGTCACACTGGCAAGTTTGTCTCCCCCGCTAGACCACAATGTTCCAATGTGTGTGCCTGTATTGCGGGAACCTTTATAAAAACGTATAGCTGTAACCGATCCAGCGACATCTGAGTAAAAACGTAGACCCAGTGTTACAGACTTAGCGTCATTAGTGGCTTCACGCACTCGTGGAACTGCTGAAGTGGACCAAAAGGATGTCTGGGCCGTGGCGTCAACAGCTAACATGAAAAGTATTGCTGTGGTTGTAACTTTAATCATAATCACCTTCTAAATAGTTGTAAGTGTTGACCGAGTTCAAATCTCGGACTGCGCGCACTTATCCCGGCACGTAGGTGATCCTGACGCTTTATAAACTATTTAACTTTTGGACACACATTCGTTTTTGACTTGGTAAGGTTGTCAATCAACCGCCTGAACCAAGCCGGGCGCGAGTTAAAGTTGTAAGCTACTTATTAGTACTAGTACTGTAATGAGAAGTGTACCATGGCCGGCGCTCGTTGCAACGGTTTAGGACAGAAACTTCCCTGTTAACAGTAGTGTGAAGACCTTAGTCGAGACTGGAACCAAGGACAGCCGTATGTCATTAAGGTACGTACTGTCAAGTATTTAGGCCTATATGAGTAAGTATGATCGAATCGTTCAAGTTTGGTTCGTCGATCAGGTGCCTCAACGATTGAAACATCTTTGTTGTGATAACTGTGACTGGGTGGCGCTTGTTCCATCGGGTTTAGCGTGGCATGACTTAGAGACGGTAATTTTTCGTTCAAATACTGATCGCCGACTCATTACTCGTCAGTTACTGGACGACGGCTCGATTGTATTCATTGGTAGACACGGAGAGATCTAAGTAAAGGTGAACCGTAAGCGTCTGAGCAACCCGCATTGATCGAGAAAGGCGAAGCTGCTGAGATAGCGGCATGCCGAGGAAACGGAGTGAAGAAGAAGTAGCGGAGTTGCTGCGACGCTACGAGGATCGCGGGAATGTGACGCGGCGGGCTTTCTGCCAAAGCTACGGTGTTGCGGTATCGACACTGGGCTATTATTTGCGACGGCAGACAACACCGTTCGTGCGTCTGGCTCGGGTGAAGATCCTCAGCGATTCGACAAGTGGCGCAGGACGATTCCAACTGATGCTTGCAAATGGACGGCGCATCGAGTGCGGACTCGCAGAGTTGCCTCATCTGATCGGCGCGGCGGAACGCGTGTAGGAATGTTCGGCCTCGGTTCAGCGACGCGCATCTACTTGGGCGTGGACGCAATCGACATGCGCAAAGGTTTCAACGGACTGTACGGTGTGGTGCGTGATCAGTTCGGGCACGATCCGTTGAGCGGTCACCTGTTCTTATTCACGAACCGCAGCCACACACGAATCAAAGCGCTGGTGTGGGATGGTAGCGGACTGTGGGTCTGCGCCAAGAGACTCGAGAAAGGACGATTTGCGTGGCCTTCGGGGCCGCAAGCTGGCAGCATCACAATGCGGCCCGAAGAACTGGCAATGCTGATAAACGGGCTCGATTTCACACAGACAAAAGCGCGTCGAAACTGGCTTCGACGCAGCCCCGCCGCGTAAAACATTTCTGCTTAGAAATGTTGACGTATCGATTGTATCGGCCGCTTTTTGCTTTTATAATTGGGTTTCCCGTGAACAGCGCCAATCTCCAACAGCACGTTGTCATGCTGGAACAGGAACTGCAATGGGCTCGCCTGAAGATTCAAGCGCTCACCGAAGAACTGCGACTGGAACGCATCAAAAGATACGGTCACAAAAGCGAAACCCTGAACGCCTTGCAGTTGGAATTGCTCGACGAGGAGCCAGGCGTGACGGGCGAAGAAGTAGAGGCCGAAACCAGGCGCGAGCCTCTACTAGCAGCGCGCGAGCGGGAGCGCAAACCGCATCCTGGACGTCAGGTTCTTCCCGATCATCTGCCGCGCGTCGAACAAGTGGTTGCCTGTAAGGATCGTACGTGCCAGCAATGCGGCGGCGAGACGACATTGATCGGCTACGACGAAAGCGAGCACTTGGACATGGAGCCGGTACGCTTCTTCGTGCGTGTGGTCAAGCGCGAGAAACGCGACTGCCGGCAATGCAAAACCAGTGGCGTGGTGATGGCCGAGCTTGCACCGCGCATTGTGGAAAAAGGGATCGCCAGCGACCGTGTGGTGGTGGAAACGGTCGTCGCCAAGTATTGCGATCATCTGCCGCTCTATCGTCAGGAAGCGATGCTGCAGCGCGAGGCGGGTCTGGAGATCAGCCGCGCAACGCTCACGGGCTGGGTGATGCGGATCGGCGAATTACTTCGACCTGTAGTGGGAGTGATGCGCAAAGATCTGCTGGGGGCGAGCTATCTGCAGGCCGATGAAACCGTCGTGCCGGTGCAGATGCATGACAACCGAGGCGCCGATCATCAGGCGTACTTGTGGCAATATGGTCGGCCCGGCGCCCGCAGACCCGCTATCGCCTGACCCGCCCCGGCCGGTCGGCATTTCTGCGCCATGTGGAGGAGTTGCGCGCTATAGCGGAACAGGTCAAGGAATAACCAAGCCCGATTTCCCATAACAATCTCGGTGCGATGCACCCTATAGTCGGGGCCGGACTCATACTAATCAGACGGAGGGATGTCGCAGGTGGTCCTCATTACTTTCTTATTCCCGCGTTACGTCTTTGGCTTTCTTGTCTTGCCGTAGCGCAACAAAGCGGCTATGCCGAAGATGAGCGTCAGCCGTCCATTCTACGAACTCGAACTGACCCACGAGTTGGGGCTTCAACCACCTGCATTCTGCCATCTTTGCCGCAGTCAACCCTGCACCCCATCGCCCGGCTTTCTTCTCGGGCAGGTTGGCGAACGGACATCGGTTAATCTCCAAAGGTTTGATCTTCTTGAATAGTTCCACCCGCAATGCTGGCGTGAAGCCATTCCGCGTCCGGGCGGCGTACATCAACTTGCTTCCTTCGTAATATCCAATGATCAGTGCATCAAAATTCTTCGGAGACGGCGTGTATCCCGCGATGATCAGTTCCTGACCTCGATTGACACGCATCTTCATCCATGCACCCGACCGCAGGCCCGGCTCGTACTTGCTGTCGCGGCGTTTCGAAACGAGTCCTTCAAGACCTTGCTCCTTGACGGATTGGATCAGACCGCTCAGGCTTCCATCTAGAACGGGAGAGTACCGGATTGGCTCGGCTAACTTTGGCAGCACGTGCTCCTCTATCAGTTCCCGCCGCTTCATCAGCGACTCTCGCATTATGTCGCGCCCCCGCAGGATCAGCAGATCAAAAATGAAGAAATGCAGCGGTGCGCCCGCGGAACCATAGTTCTGAAGCATATTGAAGGACGGCCTGCCATGTTCATCAATCGCGACGACTTCGCCATCAAGGACCGAGTTATCGGGCATCGGCGCCAAGGCTTTGGCGATGCCGGGATAGCGCGCTACGAAATCGTTGTCATTTCTAGAGCGGAGATGGACTTTCCCTCCGTTCTTTATGGCAAGGGCGCGATAGCCGTCGAGCTTCAGCTCATAGACGACATCAGGCCCCTCCGGCAGCTTCTCAGTGCGCAGAAGGAGCATGGGTTCGATGAACGCAGCTTTGATCTTCCCGTCGGGCATGAAGCATAAGCATACCGCCCGTTACGAAACAGCCCAAAACGTGCCTTATTTCTCATTTCGAGTTGCCATTCCCCGTTTCGAGCTGCCAGCATTGAACCGAATTGGGTCAACAGTCGAGAGGGGTGCGCTTATCCCTTAACGCTAATCACTTGCCCTTGATTAATGGAAGCGAGTGCCTCAAGCGTCGCAGGGACAAGCAACTTCAGATCCTGCAGGCGATTGGTTTGACCGCACAGGATCACTAATGAGATCTGTCGGTGTGCCATGCTCTGTTGGTCAGGGATATGTTGATCTACTGTCACGATGACCTCAAATCCCGCTGCTTCAGCGGCTATTAAGAGAGCTCCATTCTTAAGGCCAGCAAATCCGGCAAAACGGGTCGTTTGACAGTCGTGTTCATGAAAGAAATGGCGTAGACGCTCATCAACGCACTCGTCCAATAAAATGCGCATCAGATGCGCGCAAGGAGCAAGTGCTTCGCTTCTTCCAAGGCTTGAATTGCGAGTTCGCGGCTCACAGTTGGGAATCCCTCGAGGAAGTTCTCAAGCGTATCGCCACCTTCGAGATACTCAAATAACGTTTGAACGGGCACACGGGTCCCACGGAACACCGGCGTGCCATGCATCACGTCAGGATCCCTGGTAATCGCTTGCTCCATGTTTCTATTGTTGCGCATGCAGGGCGCTGGAGGGCACGCTAAAACAGACTTCCTATTCTGTTTAACTTCTCTGCCTCGCCGGTTTAACGCTGTGGCGTTGTTTCAACAATCGGCAAGTTTCTACGGTAGCGCCTGGCGCCAACGACGCACGCCAGCAACCCCAACCCGAGGGTAACCGCGGTTTGTGGTTCCGGGACCACCTGGTATGGAACCGTCGCTTGCCACCCATTGCCCGCTGTGTCGGTCAACGTAACCATCAGCTCGTAATTGCCAGCCGGGCCGAGTTGGGGTTGCAAAGCCGAGTCGAAGTTCTCGATAAAGAACAGTGGAAAATGACTGTGGCCTTCGACTGGAAAGGGCGGGTTGATCGCATCCAGCGGCGGCACGGTAAACCCGAACGGCGCACTGAAGAGCGTTCCGTTCCGATGCGTTTCCGCGGAGGATTGCATCGGAAACAGACTGTTCGGGATGATGGGGCCCGACGCAAAGTCCGGCGAGGATCCTGTGGGAGCGCCGGCCCGCGGGACCACCATAAAAACCACGTAAACACCCATACCATTCGAGAACTCGCTGGGCAGGAATACTGACTGATCCACCAACCCTGCGTTGCCCACGCCGTTAGCCAGTTCCTGATCGTACGGCGGATTGTGCGGCGTGCCCGGGCCGATGCCGAGGTCGGGATGGGACGCATGCTCAGGGAGCGGCAGCAGGCTGGCCAGGGTCTGGTCGATTTCGACATAGCCGGTCGCGGCAGTCCCAACGGGTGCTGTAAATATGTGGAAATCGACCGGCGTCCAAGTTGGAGTTCCGACTTCGGTCAGTCTGATTGTTTCTGCGGTTACGCTGGGAGCGCTTACCACCAGGCCAGCGATGAGCAGGGCAGTTAAAACAGCACTTCTGGCAGACACAACGCCTCCTTTACAACGGATTAGAGGACAGTTTGCTGCGGTCGGGGGGCCGATGTCAACTGTTTTGGGCAATGAGCCTCCTTCGGCAGATCCGGATGGAGGCTCATCCGCCATGAAGTCGCACAACCTGCGGTGCAACAACTACCGGTTGATTGCCGCTGACCGAAGTGTGAGTTCGTAGGGCAGGTTTGATGTAAGGCCGTATTCAGCCATTCAACTCCGGCTACCGGAATGAGCGTTTAACAATATCAGGGGATCGGTTTAAAAGGAACGTCAGGCCAAGGACAGCTTCCCATGCGAAATGTTAACATTTCGCGCTACATGGCTGAAGGTGAGGCGGCATTCCTGAACACATCCCGCGGGAAGTGTTGAAACCTAGCAGAAGCAGGATGAGCCGGGTGATTACATTCGCCAAGTTCTCCGCCCCGGTGTTTGTTGTGTGCCGGGAGCTTTATTGGACGCTATGCCATACTCTCGGAGTATGCTTCGGGCCGATACGCCTATCCTGTTCAATGCGACGTGACTAGCTTCAGACCGATGATGCCCGAAACGATCATGAAGACACAGACCAAGCGAACGAACGAAGCGGATTCGCCAAAGAGCCACATACTGACGAACACGGTCCCCACTGTGCCGATCCCTGTCCACATTGCATAGGCTGTACCCAAGGGCAACGTTCGCGCTGCTAGTCCCAGCAATGCCAAACTGACCGCCATGGCTGAAACGGTCGCAACACTGGGCCAAAGGCGGGTGAAGCCTTCCGTATATTTGAGGCCCACAGCCCATACGATTTCCAGTATTCCGGCGACAACAAGAATGACCCAAGCCATTGCTTTAAACTCCTTTTCGCATTGGTTTGGGGCCGTCCCCGATGATGGAAGAAGCTAAGTCGTCTTCGCTTCTGACCCTGTTTTGGCAAGGAGTCTTTCTCAGACTGTTAATGAGGGTCCATCTCCATTGTATCTGGCCGCCTTTCGCTGTGAGTATATGCAACACGCTCGAAAATCAACCTGGCAGGCCGAGGGCGCCAGCCGTTTGTGTTTCGGGGGGTGTGATGGAGACCGCATAGCCCAGCCTGCGAAGGTCATTGATGGCACGCTTCGCTCGTGCAAGCAACGCACGCTGAGCCATGACTTCCGTATCGGGACTGCGGTATCGAACGGCATCGTGGAGAACTTTCCATACGATGCGTATCTGGTAATGCGCGATCGCCCAGGCAGCCTTTTGCGTTCCCAGCCGAGGACGCCAGCGATGAAAGCGACGCTGGGCCTCACTGCCTTTCGTGGCGATCGCTGCCCATGCTGTTTGGCATAGCGTGCGTCTAAGCATCCAGTTCCCTTTTGCCGAACGGCTGCTGACGGAAACACCTGCACTCTCCTGCTGGCCGGGGCACATGCCGGCCCACGAGGCTAGTTTGCCGGCTGAATCAAATACTTCGGCTCGTGGTCCCGTTTCGGCCACGATGTGCTGTGCCGTTCGAACACCAATGCCGGGAATTTCGCATAGGCGCTCGATTGCATCCTGATGCGGTACCAGAGCCTGTGCCAGACTCTCATCGATTTCGGCCATGTGCCGTTCGATCAGGTCTATTTGCTCCAGGTACAGTTTCAAGACGATACGCTGCGCCTCGGTCAAATGACCGCTCAACGCATCAGCGAGTTGCTCTTTGCTGGCATGCAGCCGCCGGTCGCCCAGTCTCGCCAATTCGACAGGGTCACTGACGCCGCCCACCAGCGCGTCCAACATGCGTCGCCCGCTCTTGCCCAAAATGTCTGTGACAACCGAGGAGAGCTTGATCTGCGCTTGTTCGAGCAGTACCTCGACCTGGTTCCGCACTCGGACGACTGATTCATGCATTGCAACCTGTGTACGGCTTAGTAATCGCCAGTCGCGTTGCTCCGACGGAGGCACGTAGCTGACCGTAAGATCACCCGACAACAGTCGTTTTGCAATCCGCTGCGCATCGGCCTTGTCCCACTTACGCCCGCGCGGTGCGCGTGTCGAACGCGCCTGTGCCAGAGTTACCGTGAACTGGCCCTCAAGTGCCATCCACACAGGCCGCCAATACTGGGCCGTCGATTCCATCGCCGCGTGCGTCACTCCATGTTGCCGAAGGAACGCGATTAACTCGTTTAGCCCGTACCGCGTCGTACCAAATACGCCCGCAGCATGATCCTCGTCAGAGTGGTCGCTCTGCAGCACCACAACTACCACTGTCTTCTTGTGGACATCCAGTCCCGCGACTGTGCCATGAACCGATTCCATCGTTCCCTCCTTTATACGGCGGACCGGGGGAGGACGACTCAATACGATAGTCACGCTCGCGGGCTACGTACCCCTGCTCGGCAGGTCTTCGTGCCCAATTATCGGTTCTTCCATGTATCCTCGGGCCAAACACTGCCTCGGAATAGATTCCAGTGTTGCACCGGCCTTCGCGCCCGGCCGCTGCTGCCATTTTCATCCGCTTCGGTGGGCCGAAGGCGCATTCTCAACACTGCCGGTTTTGTGAGCTGTTTGCTGTCGCGAGGACTGGAACATCGCGCACCCGAAGCAACAGAAAATCGGTTGTTTCTCGGGCGGCCGTGGCAAGCCACGAAATGTCCCAGACGGTTGGCCACCTTTCGCGAGTTGCTCCGGTCGGCAAGCGTTCCGGGCAGTGATCGCGCTGCGCGTGTCGGTCTCGCGTAAAACTCGGATTCCTCCGCGAGTAGTCCTTCCCCCGCGGTTTTCTTTCAAGCCTGCGGTCGTATCAAATACGATGCCACATTCGTTTAATTTCACGCGTAGACGCTCACGAAGAGCGAACCACGGAAACCCAGCACAGAAGAGGGTCATCATACTGCACGAATCGGGACATCTCCGTCTAAGCTGGCTGCCATGCCTGATTGGGCAGCGCAAAGGCACGGGATATCGGAAGGTGGGCAGTCGCTAGTCGCTTCCAGCCGCGAGCCAGACGATGGACCGGCTTCTCGCGCGTGTGGTTGCAGCCCGCACAGCTCCACGGCGCACCGTCCATATCTATCGTTGGATTCTATATCGCGACTGCCAACCAACCCCTTACAGCTCGTATCATGCCATTATCCGCCGCTAATTATGAACTTCGTGGTTGATCCTTGCGTATTTAGGACTGTGAGCCCGCCGTAAACTCAGCTATCCGATTGACTTCGTTAGAATACCCGTCTTACCCTGTGATGGAATGAACGGTCCAACTAGTAGACGTTCGTTAACTTTCTCACAGGTTAACTTAAAGGGAGTTGTAGAGTAACCCAACCTTGGAGATCAACACGCTGAATCTTCATGAGAAGCCGTCAGCGATCCGCATGACAGCCGGCGTTATGCCAAGCGCCCAAGAAGGCCTGTGGCAGAAGGACTGCGTATAAACGCGAAGGTAGACGATGGCCGTACGAATAGAAAAGGGTGGTTGGATTCTTATTTTCCTAATCGGCGTCGCGCTAGTGGCTTATAGCCTCAACAGCTACGGCGTGTTCAACATTGGGAGTTGGCTCAGTAAAAAGGATGCTGCAAAAACGGCGGTTGATCCCTCGAAGCCATTGCCCACTAGCGGCGATAAGGAAACCGATCAGGTACGCGTGCGTGTGAACATCTGGGTGGGTTGCGTCGGGGGATTGGTCGCTAACGGTGGCCTCGATACCGCACCCGGTTCCATCTACGCCAACAAGGGTCTCAAGGTATCCTTCAAAATTATCGACGATTGGACTGAAGGAACAGCCGCCTTGGCCTCGAATAACGTTGATGTCATGCTAACGACGTCGGACGTCTGGGCCAAGGATTACGCGCAACTTCAAGAGAAGGGTTTTAATGCGCGCGCCGTATTCATGGTCGATTGGTCGCGCGGCGCCGATGGCGTGATTGGTAGACAAGGAATCAACAGCATCGAGGATTTAGCTGGCAAGACTGTCGCCTACGCCCCGTACACGCCATCACATTTCCTGCTTTGGAACGGACTCAAGAGCTCGGGGCTGAGCACGGAGCAGCGGAACGAGATCTTCACGAAGGCAGTTCACACCAAGGACGGTATCGAACCCGCCACGCTGTTTGCACAACAGAAGGTCGATGCAGCGGTCGCCTGGGATCCCGATATGAGCGACGCTGTGGCCAAGCGCAAGGGCTCAAATAAAATCTATGACACGCGGATCGCTAACCGACTGATTGCTGACATTCTGGTCGTGAGTGACCGATTCGCGGCAAGTTCGCCGCAGACAGTCAGTAAGTTTCTGGAGGGCTGGCTTGAAGGCGTTGAATTTATTCGGAAGCAGCCCATACGCGCGCACACGCTTATCGGCACAATCAAAGATTTCAATATTCCAGCAGATCTGGCCAAAACGATGCTAGAGGGGGTAAGACTCTCCGATTATGCCGATAACAAGGCTTTTTTCGGCACGGGATCTGGTTCCGACTATAACAACATCCTTAGCATGGCTCAGGACATGTACCGCGAACTGCGCGTAACTAAGCGCGTTCCGGATGTGGAAGGCAGTGTCGATCGCCGATACCTGGCGGGAATGGAGGGTAAGTTCTCTTCTGCCTCCACGGAAGCTCCGATTGAGTACAAAGAGCCACCGAAGGGTGCGACTCCTATTGCCACACAGCGTCGCTCCATCTATTTCGAAACCAGCTCCGCCACCATGAGTCCTGATTCGCGGGCGGTTGTGAACGAAATCGGCACGTTCATGCGCGCCTATGAAAACACCGTTGTTGACATTGAAGGCAACTCAGACTCGACGGGCTCGCGAGAGCTCAACGTTGCACTTTCCAAGCAGCGCGCGGAAACAGTGAAGAGTTACCTCATGACCAAGTATGGGTATCCGGGAGCTCGCTTGCGTACGGTTGGCAACGGACCGGACAAACCGATCGACACGAACGATACCCCGGAAGGTCGAGACAAGAATCGCCGTACGGACATCAAGGTGTATCCGAACCCGGCAACGCCGTAATGCCTGGTCCGAGTATTCGCAAACCGATCACCCGCCAGTGGCAGCTCATCCTCGGCGCCCTTGCATGGGCTTTCGTGGTAGCGGTGTGGTTCATCGTGACTCGCAGCGAACTCCTTCCACCGCTCGTTTTGCCCGAGCCGGTGGGCGTTGTCCGCGCGGTCGGCCGCCTGTGGGTGGACTATGATCTGCTCGGCAACGTTTTTATGAGCTGGTGGCGGATCGCACAGGCGTTCTTCTGGTGCGCAGTGGTTGCGATCCCGCTCGGGCTGCTTATGGGTAGCTACCGATGGATCTTCCATCTCGTGAATCCGATTGCGGCGCCGATGCGCTCGATGCCGATTACGGCATTTCTTCCTGCGTTCATTGCGCTCTTCGGTATGGACGAAGGGATGAAGGTGGGATTTCTGTTTTTCGGCATGTTCTTCTATTTGCTGGCGGTGGTGGTGGAAGAAGTTAACCGGGTGGATCATGCCTTGCTAGAAACGGCTTACACGCTCGGCGCGAGAGCGCACCACGTGTTGTGGCTCCTATTTCGTGCATCGTTTCCTGCGATCTTCGGCTCGTTTCGCATTCTCTATGACATCGGCTGGACTTATGTGATTTTGGCTGAGATGGTCAATGCGCGGAAAGGCGTGGGCTACATGGTGGAAGCCGCGCGCAAAGTGCTGGACTTTGAACGAGTGTACGCAGGCATCATCGCTATCGGCATCGCGGCATTTCTCTTTCGGTGGTTTCTAACCGCACTCGAAAGCCGCCTCTTTCCCTGGCAGCGCCCCGCGCGTCAGCATTCTGAACCGGCTATCCCTTCTGCCCATGGCTCAAGAAAATAAGATTACGCTCCGCAACGTGAGTCGGGTTTTCACAAGTGCCACCAGTGAACGGGTCGAAGCCTTGCGCGACGTCAATCTACAGATCGTGGACGAACTTGGTATCGACGGCCGGGATGTCGGTGAATTCCATGTGCTACTTGGACCCTCCGGCTGCGGAAAATCCACAGTGCTGCGCATGATCGCCGGTCTTGATTTTCCGACTACTGGTGAGGTCTTGGTCAATGGCAAGCCCGTGACTGGTCCTGGGTCCGACCGCGGCATGGTGTTTCAGAAGTACACATCGTTCGCTTGGCTCACGGTGGCAGACAACGTGGAGTACGGACTCGGCATCCAGGGAACACCAGCGAACGAACGCCGCGACATTGTAGCCCGCTTAATCGATGCCGTGGGCTTGAAGGGTTTTGAAAAGACCTACCCCCATACGCTCTCTGGCGGCATGCAGCAGCGTTTAGCGATTGCCCGTTCGTTGGCCGTGCGTCCGCAAATTCTCCTCATGGACGAGCCTTTTGGAGCACTCGACGCACAGACTCGCAATGACATGCAAACATTGCTGCTGCGCATCTGGGATGAGACTGCTGCTACGGTACTGTTTGTAACGCATGACGTGGCGGAGGCCGTCTTTCTTGCGGACAGGCTCTTCATTGTCAGCGCCCGGCCCGGAACAATTGTTGAGAACATTCTCGTACCATTCGGACGGCCGCGTGACCTGGCGCTAAAACAATCGAAGGAATTCCAGGAACTCGAGGCCTATGCCCTCAGTCGTCTGCGAAGCGCGGGCGGATCGGGGCAGGTCCGCGTGACCGTATGATGGTCCGCTCGCTCGACGCTACGATGCAGACTCACATCGCAATTCATTGATGTCGTCGACGACGAGATAGATCTTCACGTTTCGCAGTGGTTGTAGACTTGACGAGCTGGACCTCAATGCTTGCTTGTTACTTTCTACAGATGAAAGCTGCGTCTAAAGGAGAACCCTGCATCTTTGGACAAGCGCGGCTGTTTAACGGCGCCGTCGTTCATTCTAGAACAAGAGAGTGAAACTGCTTATATGCTGCTAACGAAGATGCGACACGAAAACTGCGGTTAGGCATATTCGAATCACTATGATGGTATGCTCACGTGAGCGTTAACCTGGATAGAGACTACTGAGGTGGTACTACTTACGTGAGCATTCGTGCATGCCTCGACACAATGCGCTTGATGTTGTATCAATTGTTGCTGGTACGAGCTCAGCGATATAGTTTCCCGCTTCCCGCTGCAAGATGTCGCAAGAGCGCGAGGAACAGCCGTCGTAGAGCATCCCCGTAATACGGCGAGCGATGATACTCGCTGAAAGGCTCCGACACATTCCGTCTGATTAGTATGAGTCCACACGACTCTTTTGCGACGGAACCAGGCTTGCTGGCGTGGCGCCCGATCCTGGACGTTGGGTGTCCGCCTTACTGAGGCAACAGCTCGGCCGCTTTGCGCGGTGAACAATCCCCGAACATTAAGACCTACGACGTAACTACGGGAACCCTCAACCGTGCTGTCAAGCGAAACATCGACCCCGAGGATTCTTGCTTCCAGCTCACCGAAGAGGAACTCGAGGCTTTGAGATTTCAATTTAGCATCTCAAACAAAGGTCGCGGCAGCAGGCGCTATCTTCCGTACCTTTTCACTGAGCAAGGCGTCGCGACGCTCGCCAGCGTCCTTACTTGCAGTGAAGTGCTTTCAAAGGCATAATCAGGCTTCGAAGATTGGATCGACGTTCGTGAGTTTTTGCCGGGCGCAAGCTGAACATTTGAGATATGGCAGCAAGAACGAACTCTGATGAACTTTCTGATCACTACCATCGGAACTGCGGGCGATGTGCTACCGTTTGTCGAACTCGCCCTTGCCCTTAAAAAGCGGGGGCATCACGTAGAGTTCGCTTCAGCAGAGGCTTACCAGTCCTTGGTAAGGACAGCCGGTATACCCTTCCATACCCTCTACGCAGCAGCTCCAGCAAGAGACCTTTACTCACCTATTCAGGGAATTCGCGTGGCCTCAGAAGATACGCTTATTCCAGCCCTCAGGCCCGCCTACAAGCTGATTTCACAATTATCTCCGGCCGAGTGGATTCTCCTATCGGACCCTTATTCCTACGGGGCGCGACTCGCGCAGGAGCGCGACGGTTTTCGTTTAATTACGTTTGTTGTGAGTCCCTTCGTTCTACGAAGCGTTCACGAAATGCCAGCCATGCCTGGAGCGCCGATGCCGTCCTGGGCGCCGCTCGTCTATCGCCGATTAGTGCTCCAGATAGCAGCGCGCCTCTGGGACAATGCCCTTTCGGGCCCCGTCAACTCGTTCCGAAAGGAACTCGGCATGACTCCCGTGCGAGACATCTGGTACGGTTGGTCACTGTCGCCTCAGCGCGTCATCGGCTTCTTCCCAAATTGGTTCGCACCGATGCAACAAGACTGGCCAAAGCAGTTTGTGCACGGTGGGTTTGCGACCTATAATCCTGGCCAGGAATTGCAGTTGCCTAAAGAGCTTAGAAACTCCACAGCGCCTTTGGTTATATTCACAGCAGGATCCGCTGGGCCTGCGGCCGTAACGTTTTTCAATGCGGCAGTCGAAGCCTGCCGACATGAGCCATGGCACGGAGTACTCCTGACCGGCGAATATCGCCTACCAATTGGCGCGCTGCCCCCAAACGTCACTCGTTTTGACTATGTTCCACTCGGGATTCTCCTGCGTCACGGAGTGGGAGCAATTGTTCATCATGGCGGGCTTGGAAGCATTTCCGTCGCCCTTGCTCACGGGACGCCACAGGTCGCCGTGCCTCATGGCGCAGATCAGTTCTACAATGCTGCCCTTATCGCACGATTGGGGGTAGGACGGGTCATTCAGTTGGACAGGCTCCTGGCCCGTCATATGAAAGATGCCATCCAAACCTGTCTTTATGATGAGTCCCTTCAGCAGAAATGCCGCGATCTCGCTCCAGGAGCCACACAGGAGGCTTCTATTCCGAGAATCTGCGATCAGATCGAGCGCGACAATGCGCATGTCCACTGCTGATGTTCTCAGCTGGTTCTCTCTAATGATCCCGCTCGTGTTCCATGCCACTTAAGTGGATTCGATAACAACGCTTTTACCAGTGGCATTAGTTTAGCTATTATGCAACTATCCTGTTCATCAGCACCGGCTGGATTTTCCGGTACGGGTCGTCTAGCCGACGATTAGCCACCTTCGAAAGTAGGCCCTACACATAACCCGATTGGCATGGGCCTGCGGGCCTCTGAACTGGCATGAAAACTGGCGACAGGTGACCTAGAAGGTGGCCAGCATCCAGCGGGCAACCCGGCCTGAGTGGGTGGGGTTTTCGACCCTGTTCAACTGTGACGAAGGTCCGACAAGCATCAGCGGCGAGTCTACGTTAAGGCCTCGATGTCATTCAGGTTGGTTTAGACGGCGGCAAGCCACACTAAATATTTCCGGTTGCGACTCGAGAATAGGGCCGGGTTCAGGAGCTATCAGACTGTAGGCCGTAGCGGTGAACGTAAAAACCCATCTGACTGTTTCTAGTCCGCGATGCCGGGTCTTGCGTAGCGCTCCAACCGTTTTGATCCAGCCACACTTCTTCGATGCGCTTGCGTTTCCGCTGACTCACCTGGTAGCCTTCGTGTCGCGTTGTGCGTCCATCGATCGCGCTACCGCCCGGACGCTTGTATCCGCGAGACGTGCGGCGTCACGTTCATGCCACGCATCTCCTTACAAGTCCTTGGTGTCGTACCCTTTATCGGCGCCTAGCGTGATGCGATCCGTGCCCTCCACGCGTTCCGTCATCATCATCGCCGCATCCCGCTCCGCCGTGCCGTTGCATGGCCTCCGTGTCCACCACCAGTCCGTTTCGTTCTCGTCATCACATTGCCGCAGTACGCCAGCTTGCTTCTGCCACCACTTTGCGCGCCGTCGTGCGTCTGTCCGTGTTGTCTCGTGTGTCGTTACTTCGCTTCTCGCCGTGGTCCACCGTCGTTGCCTCATCTGGGCGCGTCGCTGTCCTTACGTTGCTCTGTGCTCTCCCGCTTCGTCAGCGTGCCGTCCACACTGGTGCTCGTCGTTCTCCACCCGCCCTTCTCCTCTTCTCCGCCATCTCCCTGCAAGCCGTCTCGATTCTGTGAGTCGGCACCCACACCTCTTCATCCATATTCAGCCGACAACCATCGGACAGCAGTTGTACTCCAGTTGCTCCATCAACATCCTTCGCTGCGAACCGTATAGAGTACTTGCAATAGCAAGCTCTCACAACTTCTCCGGCGCTATCGACGGTCGGCCGAAGTCGAATAAAGCCATCGAAGGCCGGAGAAGCGTCTTCAAAGCCTCGTCGACAAGTAGCCGTATCGATCGCAAAGGATGCTTCACCGGTACGCGCTCCTCCGGTGACAGTAGCTGAACATCGAACCCTGTTGGGTGTCAGATCCTCGCATAGGAACATAAAGACGCTCTTTTGTTTCAATAGGTAACGGACTCCGGCTTTTTCAGCACCCTGCTAGTCCACTCCCCCCCTGTTGTTTTCGACCCTGTTCAACTGTGACGAAGGTCCGACAAGCATCAGCGGCGAGTCTACGTTAAGGCCTCGATGTCATTCAGGTTGGTTTAGACGGCGGCAAGCCACACTAAATATTTCCGGTTGCGACTCGAGAATAGGGCCGGGTTCAGGAGCTATCAGACTGCGCTTGCCGGGTGCAGGAATCGTTACGGAATACGATGCTGCTTCCCGGCTTTGCTTCAACCTTGATGACGTTGTCCGGGCTTTGACACGACGTCGAGTTGCTCATCGGCATTCTCCAGGATGTACTTGAAACACCATCACCAAGGGCATTGTGAGGCGGGCTTCCACACGATCCCCTACGACAGCCGGCCGCTTGCGAACGACGCCAAATGAGAAGGTGATCGGCCAAGGCCAAGTCGTCATTACGAGATCCGCGCCAGCCTTCGAAGGAGCATTGACCCAGCACGCGCAACCGTGGTGCTCGGCCCAAAGCGACGGTACCCATTGAGGCAAGGAGAGTGCCCACACAGCCAACGGGTGAGGCAGATATTTTAGAATGCGCATGAATCGGCGAAAGCCTTCGTTATTGGCTTCGCTGCAGTGCGCCAACGCCTGCAAGTCGTCCGTGATTTGTTTCGTAGATTTGCCCAAAGTATTCCGGATCGGTTGCGCATACGCCTGGCCCGGCAAACCGGGAAGGTTCTTTTCCACGGCGACGCTAATGTCGGTCGTGTGGAACTGGTACAGTTTCTTAAAAAACGGAAACCCAAGAATAGCCCTGTTGGCCGCTGGATTGGCCGCCATGGTGAGCGCTGCGGCCTTGATGACTAAGGCCGTATAAGATGGCGTCGCATCCGGGTCCTGTTCCCTTGCACGTTCACGTAGCGTTTGCATGCTTGAAGCGTTCGCTTCCGCGATCATCGTGACCATGTTCGACGGGACGAGCGTTGCAGTATGCGCCCACGAATTCGACTCCGCACGGGTTGTGGGAAAGCGTTCTACGAGTTTCATTACCTGGAGCCGATCTGGCGACACATCAATTCAGTGTATTCTGGCGAGACTCAACCCAAATCATCAGCCTGTCGGCAGTGAACGCTTCCACATTCTGTTCAAGTTCGGGGCTCGCCCGCTATCCTTGTCCTCGGACGGAGGGTCAATGGTCACTTCAGAAGGCTTCTTAAAGACAGCGACGACATTCCGGCTCGATGCGGCAAAGTAGCCGAAGAACGCAAAGAAGAGAAGCTTAGGATGTCGCAGGAATTCGGTCAACCCGATGGGCTGTGCTGTCGCGTCCAGTAGCCCACCCCGGGCGGCAATCAGGGCGGACATGAAGGCCGTGTTGAGTCCTGGAAAGAGAGTATCGAATGGCGACCGACATACGAGATCTTCGAACATCATTCCTTCTTCATGCCCGAGCGCTAAAAGCAATTTTGTCGAGAGGATGTGGCGATGATATGGCTGCGATAGCTCCATGTCAAAGGGCCGGCGCTCAAGTGACACCGCGTCAGCATTCGGAGTGCCTAGGACCAGAAGGCCACCTGGCTTTAGCAAAGAAACCATCTCCCGCATAAATTTGCGAGGATCCTCGACATGTTCGATAACATCAAATGAAACGACCACGTCGAAAGACCGCGTCAGGATAGCCAAATCCGAAAAGGCCTTCACGAACCGATCAAAGCCGGTCGACTCTTGGTAGCCCTTAGACTTCAGGAACTCTACAAATACGCCATTTCCACAACCGTAATCGAGAATTTTGTCGGTTATGCGCAGACCGTGCCTTCGAAGGTGCGCTAATCGTCGGCCATACGCGACCCGTACCGGAAAATCCAGCCGATGCTGGTGAACAGGGTAGTTGGCATAATAGCTGGCTAATGCCACTGGTTCGGCGCTATGAAGGGACGCGCAGCCGGTACACCGCCAAACGGTAAAAGCGTCGTTATCGAAACCACTTACGTGGCATGGAACACGAACGCGATCATTAACGCTATCAAGAGAACCCGGCTGAGAACACCAGCAGTGGACATGCGCATTGTCGCGCTCGATCTGATCGCAGATTCTCGGGATAGAAGCCTCCGGTGTAGCTCCTGGAGTGAGATCGCGGCATTTCTGCTGAAGGGACTCATCGTAAAGACAGGTTTGGATGGCATCTTTCATATGACGGGCCAGGAGCCCGTCCAACTGAATGACCCGTCCTACCCCTAATCGTGCGATAAGGGCAGCATTGTAGAACTGATCTGCGCCATGAGGCACGGCGACCTGCGGCGTCCCGTGAGCAAGGGCGACGGAAATGCTTCCAAGCCCGCCATGATGAACAATTGCTCCCACTCCGTGACGCAGGAGAATCCCGAGTGGAACATAGTCAAAACGAGTAACGTTTGGGGGCAGCGCACCAATTGGTAGGCGATATTCGCCGGTCAGGAGTACTCCGTGCCATGGCTCATGTCGGCAGGCTTCGACTGCCGCATTGAAAAACGTTACGGCCGCAGGCCCAGCGGATCCTGCTGTGAATATAACCAAAGGCGCTGTGGAGTTTCTAAGCTCTTTAGGCAACTGCAATTCCTGGCCAGGATTATAGGTCGCAAACCCACCGTGCACAAACTGCTTTGGCCAGTCTTGTTGCATCGGTGCGAACCAATTTGGGAAGAAGCCGATGACGCGCTGAGGCGACAGTGACCAACCGTACCAGATGTCTCGCACGGGAGTCATGCCGAGTTCCTTTCGGAACGAGTTGACGGGGCCCGAAAGGGCATTGTCCCAGAGGCGCGCTGCTATCTGGAGCACTAATCGGCGATAGACGAGCGGCGCCCAGGACGGCATCGGCGCTCCAGGCATGGCTGGCATTTCGTGAACGCTTCGTAGAACGAAGGGACTCACAACAAACGTAATTAAACGAAAACCGTCGCGCTCCTGCGCGAGTCGCGCCCCGTAGGAATAAGGGTCCGATAGGAGAATCCACTCGGCCGGAGATAATTGTGAAATCAGCTTGTAGGCGGGCCTGAGGGCTGGAATAAGCGTATCTTCTGAGGCCACGCGAATTCCCTGAATAGGTGAGTAAAGGTCTCTTGCTTGGAGCTGCCGCGTAGAGGGTATGGAAGGGTATACCGGCTGTCCTTACCAAGGACTGGTAAGCCTCTGCTGAAGCGAACTCTACGTGATGCCCCCGCTTTTTAAGGGCAAGGGCGAGTTCGACGAACGGTAGCACGTCGCCCGCAGTTCCGATGGTAGTGATCAGAAAGTTCATCAGAGTTCGTTGATTCGTTCTTGCTGCCATACTGCGATCTTGAAGATCTTGTTAGCCAACGAGTTGCAGCATGGTGATCAATTCTTCTAATTCCAGGCCGCGCACTGCCTACTGCACGCATTAGGTAGATCACCCGGTACGCGAGAGGTAAGAAGCGAGAATCGGGAGAAAGCTCAGCACACCATATAGTGCAAGGAACAATACGTTCTTCTCAATGGAGGCTACTGGACGGAGTGAAGGCGAGAATCCGGCCTATTTCGATATCATTAGTTCTGAACTCAACGCGGTATATGGCAATGCACTTATCATCTGTTTGAACGTGCCGTGGCCATACTCGTTTACAGGCCAAAATAGAATGCTACTCCAATGCTAAAGCGACGACGGTGGGGAAATCCGCTCGGCAAGCTTGGTTACCTCTAGTATTACGAAGACCAGCGTCAAAAGACAGCAGATCGACCGCACCGCACCACAAATTAAACTTGCTCTGCTTTCTCCAACACTCGCGATCATTGCAACGGTCATAAGCATAATCAGCCTGAGAACAAGCGAGCAGACGATGAAAGTCGAACAGCGTGCTTATCTGTCCATCATTGATGGAAAAATGATGCCACTAGACCTCGTTATGAATTTGAAGGTACGATCAAGAATCTCGGGAACACGCCCGCCACCATTACTCATGTAGAGCTACAAGCTTATGAGGTGACGTATTTTCATGACGTCGCCGAGTTTTGGGTTGGAACGAAGACGAACACTAAAGAAAACCAGGCTCCCGAACGTTATGGATTTCCACCAGAGATCACTGGGGAATCTTATGTGAATTGGAAGTTGGATGGCGTTGGCGACGTGGACTTTCCCCGCATATGCCGATCCCATTCAGGCAGTATGGAGAATTGTGCTATACCCAGTTCACAAAGCGCTTTAGGCAGACTCCGATTTGACGTGAGTTTCGAAACTTATTTGGCCCACTTCGATCCCTAGTCTGAGGACGATTAATTCTTCATTCCGGATGTAAACCGCGGCCGCAAGCTTCCAATCCAGCCTGCACGAGCGCGGAAGTGAGGAAACAGTGTGGTTCAATGCTCTGCGACTCGAAAGCACTCCCTTTGGGGGGCGACCTGCGCAGCGACGGTCAGGAGCGAGGACGAAGGCTTTGGGGCGGCAGAACGCACCAAGCCGGGGTCGCCCCAGCCTGCGTTCCGACCCCAGGCGGGCGTTTCTTGTGGGCAGGCATGGCGCGCCAAATGCCTCCAACCATTCCTTCCTCGGCACATGACGGGGTGAAGCGTAGGGTGAAGTCATCGGTGAAGCTGCAAGTGCGCGGCTCACTTCACCGCAACAGGCATAAGAGGAGAAACGCGTCGAGCGAAGATTTTGCGTCAAACGGGGCCTGTGGCGCATGCCATCGCTTCGCAATCGGCACGCAAAATCGAACGCAGATTCCTTAGAAGGCTGGCCGGCTCCGGCTCCCAAATTGGAGATGGCGCGCGGTTGCGAAGCCTCCGATTGATGGAGCCTCCACTTCGAGGTCGCCAATAGAGTATGGTCGTGCAGCGGCCACTCTACCACGGACTCTAGTGGCTCCTCTTAGGCTAGCGCCCCGGCAAGCGACACAATTTGCAGCCACTTGGAGCGTTCGGCCCGTAAGTCGAGACCGGAGCCCGGGGCTGCGGGCGAGTCTGGGGTGACCCCGGCTTTTTGGCAGCCACGCCGCCACAAGCCTTCGTCCTCGCTCCTCATCGTCGCTGTGGGGGTCGCCCCAGACTCGCCTACCGAAAGCAAGGACGGCCGCAGGACAATCTGCATCCCATTCGAGGCCTCATCGGCGGCTTGTTGTCGTTCCAATTTGCAAGCCCCAGGTAGGTCTTAGGAGACGAGCGAAATCTGGCCGAAGAGGCGTTGCAGCAGCCCTAAGGTGGCTTGCAAAAATCGGGGGAGCGAGGCGCGCGGTCCGCCCATTCGGCCGGCACTCATTCCTAGCCGTTGATCAGAGCCCCATTGCCGTCGCTGGTCTTAGACAAGATGCTACCGGATTGAGCGGCCCGGCCGCAGGATCGATGCTGTCTCCAGTCCAAGCCGTCATTGACCGCGTCCACCAAATCCAACCTACTTCCCAAGTACCTTTCGGTCGTCGCAATCGAAGCATGACCCAGTAGTAATTGAATCTGCTCCAAGTCCCCGCCGGCTGCTCGACATAACTTCGCGCAAGTCCGCCTCAAATCATGCGGGGCCAGTTTGGGCACACCGATCTCGGCCGCGTAGCCCTGGACGATGGACCAAATGACGTTAGCGGTGAGTCCGTCGCCGTAGACGCGGCCGCCCTTGTTGATGGCGCGGAACACGCAGCCGCTTTCGACACCCGCCGCAGTTATCCACTCATCGATCGAAGCCTTCACCCAGCTCGGCACGGGCACGGTCCGGCGCGTTCTTCCCTTCCCCAGTATATCGACCAGCACCCATCGTGCCTTCGCGCAGTTGGATCTCTTCGACGGCAAGCCGCACCAGCTCGTCGCGTCGCAACCCGCAGCCGAGCAGCAACCCGAGGATGGCGCGATCCCGTTTGCCCTTGAGAGTCTCGGGATCCGGCAGCGCGAGCAGCCGGCTGGCCTGGTCGCGGGTGAGCCAGTTCCCTGCCCGGGGTCCCTCCGTTCGCGCGCCCCGGGACCTTGGCAATCCCGGCGGCGAGCTCGGGCGACGAACAGACCGTTGTCGGCGGCTTCGGTGGCCAGCTTCTTAATGGCCGCCAGTTGGACATTGATCGCCGAAGCGGAAAGGCCGCGGCCCTCGAGCTCGGCCCGGTAGCGTTGCACGGTTGCCTTGGTGAAGCTGCGCCTTCCCCGGAAGTACACCAAGAAAGAAAACTCAGTCAGGACGCGGTCGTAGGCGCGGCGGGTATGCGGGGAGCGCACGCTGTCGAGCACCAGATCTCTTGATCTGCCGCGAGCGCCTCGGGCATCTGAGGCCGGGGAACCACGTGTGTTGTGGACGCGAAGCAACATCGCTCATGCGGCGGGACTCCAATCAAACTGCAATTGCACGGGAGCGCCGGGATGCTGCTCGTTCCAGAACGGGACGAGCGCCGGTTCGAGCCAGCGGCGCATCGCGCGCAGCCGGTGGACGCGGGCATGGCAGGCGGCACACAGGGTAATCAAGAAGCGCGGGTGATGGACGCCAGGACGGCGGTGGTGGACGGCGAGTTTACGATCAGACCCACAGGCGCGGCAGCGGCGTCCGTCGCGCTCCAAAACCTCCTCGCGGTGGCCGGCGAAGCGGCGGCGGGAATGCGCGTTCGCGCCAGTAACAGCGAGAGCACAATCCGCAGCAAAAGAGCCGGAGGCTCCCGCAGGGGCAGAAAAGCCGGGCCTGCCGGATGCGCGCCGAGGAAGTGCCGCGCGCAGGTAGACGGCGCAGGCCCGGCGAAGAGCTCTGTCAATCGGCTGGGACCAGCACAAGCGTAGCATAGCAGATGGGAAGAAGCCTTCTCACTAGCTATTTCTAGGTTGCATTTCCGCTCTTCTGGCACAACTGTGCCACAACGTGATCTAATGGCTTTCAACCCAAAATGCCCCGCTCGCCCCAGTGGTTTCACCAGCTTGCCAGCGCCCTCGCGCAGCTCCAGACTTTCCCTGCCCCCGTCGTCGATCGCGCCAGCTTAGAAATGCTGCTCAAAGTGAGCCGGCGCTCCGCCATCCGCTTGATGCACCAGTTTGGCGGCTACCAGGCCGGCCGCACGTTTCTGATTCGCCGCGAGGATCTGATCGCGGCGCTCGAGCGGCGTGCAAGCTGGCGAGACGTTTTCCTATGAGGTCCGGCGCCGGCTACGGTTGGCAGAGGACTTGGAAGGAATGCGCCGGGACTGGCGAACCCGGCAAGTCAAGCTGCCGGTCGCGGCCGAACCACGACAGGCCGCTTCCCTGCCCACCGGCATGCGCATCGTTCGGCCGGGGGTTTTGGAGGTGGAATTCGCTGACGGAGGCGAGCTGCTGGGACGGTTATATGAGTTGGTGCGCATCGCCGGAGAGGATTTGGAGGCCTTTGCAGCCTTGCTCGGCGGGACCGAGCCAGCACCATGAAAAAAATTGGGGGCATGTTCAGTTTTTGCTCCAAACTGCCCCACGCGGCACTTCCGGCCTGCTACAATAGTAGATGTACGTCAGTTCTGACGCACATCCCGATAAATAAACAAATTGGCTGAGTCGGCCGTATTCGGCTCGGGCCTTCTAACGTAGGCAACCAAAATTCAATGTGGTTTTATGATCCGCGCTGCTGGTCGAATACCCAGGGCTGTTGCTCGCGAAGCCACTGCAGCGTAGCTCTCTGCGTTGTCGATCTCCCAAGATTCTCTGCCTTTCCGGGAGTTCAAAGTCTGTTCCGCTTCCGATCGCATTTCGATCCAGGCTTGGCGTTCGGAGGCTACTCTGGCTATCTCGGCTTGCCTATATAGGCGAAACGACTCGCCCATCAAGCATGCTGGCACTGCTGTAAGAAGAAAGCCGGTAAGGCTCTTGTGTACTCCGCGGTATCGCGCTTTTACTTGGGTGAAGTGGACAATTTCAGAGATGGTTACATCCGGGCAGCCTGCCCTGCTGCGCCGAATAAGTTGCAGGCCAAATTCGTCGTCAGCGTCGATTCCGATACCATGCAGTTGCTCCATGACGACTTGGAGTTCCGACGACGAATGTTCTTCGAATACCTTCTTAGAATTTACTTTCTTATAAGGTGGTGACACAGTATCACCACCCCCTGGTGACAACGTCGGTTGATGCTTATTGTCACCACCATAATAAGGCCTTAGTGTCACCAGGGGACAAAGAGTCGTTGTCCCCGAGACTTTGATATGTACTCTTGAGTAGTTCGACGCCACCCCGATTTTTTATGAAGGAAGTGTAGCCTGCGCGAAGACGCCGAGCATGGATTTCGTCTCGCTCGAAAACTCTATACGTAGTCTTCGTCGCATAACTTGATTCGATCTCTATTTCGATCGTCAACTTCTCCATCAGCGCGGGGATCCAACGTTTAGTCTGGCGCTTGTCAACCTTTAATATCTTTGCAAGGCCTGCGTGTCCGATAGTATTGCGACGGAATGGCTGCCCCAGGACAGGATTACCCGCATTCCAAAGCGCAAGATAAGTTCTCTGCTCGTTAGCAGAGTGACCATCCTCGGCTCTGGTCAAGGACCGCACCTGCAGTTGTTGCTCCCGCACCGCAACGCCAGTAGCTCGTGAAGATAAATGTTCGTCGTTGACGGATACTAATGATGCAAACTGAAGCTGAGTAAGCCTTTCCGACACATTGTCACCCGGTGACATTGTGGTAGTGTCTCCATCGTTTGAATCTATTTCCGAAAGAACTGGTCGTGCCGGAGAGCCCAGTATCTAACTCGCTTTCCGTGCTTTCTTGGGCTTATTGTCACCAGATGTCGACGTGTCTATATCACTAGTGACATCAGCTACTAACTCACGTTCTTTATTGGATATTACTAGTATATTGTCACCAGGGGACAGAGTCGGATCGCTGGGCCTTGACGCAGCTTGGGTGGGCTGCACATTTAAGAAAGCTGACCAAGCCCTGCATAACAGGGTTGTTCTTTGGGGTCAGCCACTCGTCGAGCAGATCTTCGGTCGTGTCGATGTTAGCTGACCGATGCCGCTTCGGTCGCTTGGGTTCCGCGCTCGGCAACTGGCGCTCCTTCTAACCGGGTCATGAGTTCGTGAAGGCCGCCTGGTAATCTTCAAAGATTCGGCTGGCGGCAGGGAAGTCGGCGAGAAACTGCCTCGTCCGGACACATTTGTTTACATTGACATCCATCCTCGCGCCAGGCAGAACCGGTACTCCTGATGCGTCGGAAAGCCGGGTCAGGTTTGCAGTCACGAGCTTCGTCATCTGAAGCTGCTTCTGAACCATGACGGGAATGAAAGCGACTCCTTGAATATCTGTATCGAAGATCCCATTGAGCATCTTTGCCGTCTCGAGCGAAGCGTTGGCACCTTGCAACGACAAAAGATCCATGGCCACGGGAAGCAAAAGGCGCTGCGCATAGATCATCGCGCAAGTTTGGAGCAGGGTGATGCTCGGGGCTACGTCGAACAATACCGCATCGTAGGGAAGATCCAGTGAGTTCAGTAGGTTACGCAACGTAAACTCTCGGCCGAAGCGACCCATGAGAGTAGCTTCGGTTTCTACAGTACGCCGATCACTGCACACCATGTCTAAAATGCCTGACCCGTTTTCGCTTGTGTGTACTCGGACGGCTGTGTCCTCGATCGTCACGCCTTCGATGATCAAGTCATGGAGGTTATGTTTGAATTTCACCCCTACCGTCATCGCCAGATTCCCCTGAGGGTCCGTATCAATAATAAGTACTCGTTTACCGGCATCGGCCAGAAACCGGGCAAGAGTTAGCGCCGTGGTTGTTTTCGCCACACCACCTTTCTGATTGGAGATCACGAGCTTGATCAACCTAGCCCTCCTTTTCGGTCCTGTCGAGAACGACGGACTTGATCATTTTTATATCTTGTTGAGTCCATAGGTAATAGCCGGCTGCGGACTGTTTCGGCTCCGGGTAAAGACCAATTCTTACTCGATGCGTCAGGGTTCTCTTGGGTATGCCCAGTATCCCGGCAACTTGATGAGTCCGTAGGTAGTCATCTGACCTTCCTATCATGTGTCTGTCTCCCTATGTACCCAAATTATATATGCATGAGAATGTTCAGTCAATCCAAAGTGGGCAAAAGGATGGACAACAATAGGAAGTGGGCAATCGCAATCGACAGATAGATTGCATATACTCCGATTTCTGCAAAGATGGCCGACCGCACAAAGCGTGAGCGAAATGCCAGAGCAGGGAAGTCCCGCAAGCCCAGGGCGCACCGGATCCGTCAACGCCTAAAGCAGTGTTTGACTGGCGGCAGCGTCTGGAGAGTTAGGAGACGGTCTATCACGCGCCCAGTCGTGCAAACTGACACATTGTTTGATTTGTACAGCCGTGGAATCAGCAATGCATGCTAGCGATCCGGCCCGTTGAACAAAACTCCCGACAACCGTCCACCTTGGCTGCGTGCGGAGGCAGACCTTACGTCGAACTGCACGTGTGTGCTGGCCGCGTTGCTTTTCACGAAGCACCGACGCAACCAATGTTGAGGCCGGCGCTGTAGCGTCGCAGTTTGTTTGGCGGGCTTGTTCGACGATCAGCGCTATCCCTATAGAGGCCCGAGGAAAAATCGCCATGGCCCAAGAGAACACCATCGATCTGGAATAACCCGACACGGTTGCACAAAGAAGGGTACGTTTACCGGCCTAAACGTGTCGGCCCAGATTTATCTCGAGGGCGGTCGCTGTAGCGGGCTCGGGGGAGATTGGCTGTGAAAGGAACTCAGATGAAGAACCGAATGAAGAACCGAACGCTGGCTGTAATGTTCGTCGTCGCTTGCCTGCCGGTAACGGCAACAGGCAGCCTGATCGTGACGGCACACGGGTATACCATCGGAACGCAGGGGGAAAAGCCAGCTGCCGTGTCGATCGCCGGTGGGGACCCCAGCGTAATCGCAGTCCAGAGTATTCAGAGCGGCGCCTCGCCACTGTACCCGAACTTTCCCGTCCACATCGAGGCAAGCCTGCTCGGTAGTGGAACCGCGACTTATGGCGCGCTGGCAGCGAGTTTGGAGGCACAGGTTAAGAATCTGGCAGCGATCCCGAACATCCTCGAGCCCGAAGCTAGCGGTATTCTTCGCATGTCCTTCGCAGACCAAGGGGTGGTCGTTTCGAGCACGCTAGCGGTCGGGGAAGAAGTGGATCTAGACTTCTATTTTGCGCTGAGCTCAGATTTCATGGACACTGGCAGGCCAGCAGATCCCACGCACAACGGCGCGAGCGTTGAGTTTAACGGGACCGCGAAGGATACCACTTCTGGAGCGCTCGTGAAAGCGGTGATCGTCAATGGAAGCGCAGGCACGACCCCCTGGGTGGTCTTCCAAACGCTGCACACGGTGGTCGGTCGAGTTATCGACCTGACCGGAAACCTCGACTTGGGTGTGATTGCGCGCGCCCGGAACGAGTCGGGTGGCAATGTTATTGCTACGTCCGCGGTCCTCGCCAGCCACACCGGCCGCATGATGTATTTGCCGCAGGCGAACGTGCAGCTGATCAGTGACAGCGGACACGATTATGCGGTGGTGGCGGCGGTTCCCGAGCCGGGCGCTCTCTCTTTAGTCGTGTTAGGAATTGGAGCGATGGCCGTCGGGCGCTCCGTTTCCCGTCGCGTGCGCCGCCGATCCTAGCGAAATCGTCGATTGCTCTCGCGCGGTCCACCGTGCGGCCCGAAGTATCCAACTCGTGATTGTTCGAACTCCGGATGGTGGGAGCCGTGAACCTAACGCATCGGCGAGCTGTGAACTGGTCATTTCTGATACTGCATACCTTAACAGAGCCGAGATCCGTCGACCACGGCCCGCTTAACAGCCTGCATTCTGTTTAAGAAGAGTGGCGGTTTCCGCAACGGCAGTCTCACGTTCATGTCCGATCCGGGTTCAGTCCGATAAGCTCGCTTCATGATCGCTTCGTTGAAACCCTTCGTTTTTCCCCAAGATGCGTGATTCAGTCGCGATGTCAGTCCTGATCCGCAGGTGGACGTTCGCCGACGTTAGATCAGGAGCCCCGACCTGGCGATTCGAGCAATCCAAAAGCACGGCACACCGAACAGTTCCATCGTGCCCGGCCCGTCGAACCAGTTCAGCCCTTGAAAGTTTCTCCGTCAGTAACTTACCCCAATCAAGGCGGTTGTTGACAGCCTTGGTACTTCACCGGATCGGAGCTGAACGAACTTGGGGGATCGACATGCGACCTGCCTTCATGTTCTAACCACAATATGAACCCGGCAAAGATCCTAGCTCTGTTGAGTGCGCCCCTGCTCGCGCAGCAGATTCAGAAATCCGGCACTGAAAGTCAGGAACATGCGAGTTACACGATTCTGTATACGGGCAGAACACTTGGTTATTATCGAGTGCCGGATCAGCAAACGACCTCCTCGCGCGCATGTAGTGAGCGGGATGCAACTCTCGCGCAAGTGACCGGTTTCCTGGACGCTGCTCGCACTGTGCCCGGACCCAGAGTCCTTGTCGGAATGGGCGACAATTTCTCGCCCGAACTGAATGCGCGAATGATCCTGGACGACAGATCGAAGCAACTCGTACCAAAGGATCAGCTCGTCTGGGATTTCTCGCGTGATCGATGGGTACGGTATTGGGCAACCAGTCCTGACCTGGATTCGGCGCTAAGCGCGGGCGCGGGAACCGCAGGATTCGACAACGTCGCCTGCTTCTTTCGGCTGGCCGGGTTCGACGCCGTGGTACCGGGGCGCGAGGACTTCCGCTTTGGCCCGGAACGGCTTCGCGAACTTGCGCGGTATTTGGCAAGTGATGCGCCCGGCGGCACTCCGGTCCAAATGCTCGGGACGAATCTTGTCATCAACACGATCTCTGTGAAGCCCCTGCGCGCTGCCCGCGCAAAAGTAGTAACCGCACGGAATTACTCGCTGGCTGGCCCGAACGGCTCGTCTTTTCGATTACCCGCCGTTCCGCTGCCTTGGTTGCGTCGCTTCGATATCACGAACGGACGACCGCAGGATGCCGGGCCGCTGTACAACTTCGCATGGCTGTGCGGCAGACTCCAGGGATCCGAGTTCGATCCAGACCGGTGCGAGGCTCTCGTGCCGGCGGGGACCTCCGCGGGGAGCACAACCCTGAGCTTTTCGCTGCCTGCAGAGTTCCCGCGTTATCCCGCACAGGGATCGCTTCAACCCGGCCGGGACTACTTCGTCTGTGCATCGAGCAGCCACAAGACCGCTGAGATGACGGCGAATAACACTGTCTGCAGCCCGGTCTTCCGTTTTCACCAGCCATTCTTTCACTACGGCACTGCTTCGGATCCAAGCCCGAAGCCGTATGCGCGTATCGGCAACCAATCGCTGGTGGTATTCGGAATCGTCGATCCGGCGCTGCTTCCGCGATTAGGAGAGATCAACCGTTCGTGGGTGAACGAAGATGCAGATCTGGACACGCAGGTTGAAATCATTGATCCCCGTGAGGCGCTGATGCAATTGCTTCAAACGTGCGACGCGGATCCCGACTGCGCCGGTGCGCGGCGGATTCTGCTGGCGCAGATGCCGCCGGAAGATGTCCGGCGCCTGGCTGATCGTCTGCGCGGCCAGTTTGACGCGATCCTATCGGCGCCGGAAGAGGCGCACGCTACTCGTGATACGCTCACGGTGGATCGGAACGTTGCGCCTGACACGCGTGCGCCGGTCATTCTCACACCGGCAGCGCACTTCTTTCGCAACTCACCGACCACCCTGGAGATCACGCTACAGAAAGCCCGGTTGGATCTGACATCCACTACGACGAGTGCAGACAGTCATTTTCACCGAACGACCGTTCCGCTTCGGCTGCGCAGCTACACAGGCCCGCGCTCGCTCGCCGATGTGATCGTCAATGCCACGGCGGAACGCAATCGGGGAAGCGCTCCACAGAATGCGACAACACTGATCGAGAGCGCCGTCCTGCGTAGCATGCGTGAGCGTTGCAATTCCGACATTGCATTCCTGCAGCATCGAGACCTTTATCGGCCCGAATATTTCGCGAAGCAACAGCCCGCAGCCGGCGAACTGCAGACGATGCTGGACGAACTGCTGTGGAAGGGCGATTTTCTCGTCTGCCGTGCCGCTACCGGCGCAGTCATCCGGCAGGTTCTGGCACGATCCGATGCATACGACGCCGGCGAGGATGGAGGCGCCGAGACCGACCGCAGTCTGGCACGCCTCGGCATCTTTAGAGACAACTCGACCGGAGATCTGATCGTCGGCGGCGCCGTGCTGCAGGATGGCGGACTGTACTCGGTTGCGACGACTGACTTTGTGGGTCTTGGAGATACCGGCTACCCCGCTTTCAGGCAGGTGCCCGTGCCGCCCGCTACGCGGGTTCGCGATTACGAAAGGCTGGAGGAGATCAGTGCCCTGGTGTGCCGCGACCTGATTCGCGGCATTCCGGGGAGTGGAGCGGGACCCGAATCCTGCCGGTCGACCATCGACACCACATCCTACTTCGACGAGATAAAGCTTCGGCCGAATCCGCAAGCTGTCGTCAGTGCGGGCGCTCTCGAACGCTTTCGAGAGTGGATCGGGCGGAACTGGGCGAATCGCGGCAGGTACCCACGCCCTCCAGACGCCGTTGAAGCGGCCGCGCAGGATCGCCGAGTGCTGGCACTTCGGCTGGACCGCGCCAATATCGGGTTTCGGCACAACTACCATAACCTCTCGGAGGCACAGCAGAGAGAGCGCTTCAGCGGCGTTCAGGCGTCGCAGCCGACGGCGCCCGAGAGGATCGATGCGACGGCGGATTGGCTGCTGCGGCTAACATACGGAGGCAGACATGCCGACCTGTTCGTGCAAACCGACGCAGCTTATCAAGCCAGTGCGATCCGGCAGACGTTCACCTCATCGACGCCGCAGGGCACAGTGAGCATCGAACCATTTCAACTCAGTCAGCCAAGGAATTTAGTAGGGGCGGAAGGTGGCGCGACGTGGCACCTCATACCTCTTCATCAGAAGAGCGCCGCCGGTTTGCGTTTACTTACGTCTGTCCGTTTCGAAACGGAGCTTGCTTCTCCTCTGGTCGCCTTTCAGGCGAGGGACGGCTTCCTGTCTCGTCCCCTGCCCCGGAGGAATGCGCTCTTCGGGAAAGCCGGCCTCCGCTTTGACGGTCGTCAGAGTTGGCTGGAGACGGGAATCCAGAGCGGTCCATTTAATCAGATCACATCGTTGACGTTAGGCACGCTGACATGCACTCCCGGAAACATCGGCGCTTGTGTCGCGCCGCCGGGAGCCGAATTACCGGGAGTCGCAGACCTGGATACCCGTCCGCTGGCCGTCCAGACCTTACGTCGCAATCAGTCCGGTGTGTTCCTGAATGCGAGGATTCACCTGCCCTTGTGGAACCGGTTGGATTACACGATCGACAACTCGGGAGCACTGTTTTTCAACGCGAGCGGCGATTCTCCCGCAGATACGCGGTACCTGGAGGTAATGACACATGCAATCACGATCCCGATTGTGGGCAATTTGAGCATCGCTCCGAGAGTGGATCTGTTCTTCTTTCAGAACAAAGTCGCGGGCTGGCGTATTCACGGGTATCAAACTTCGATCACGGCACAATACCGGTTCGGGTGGCATACGGGGCTTCGATTCCGGTCCACGCTGAAATACCCGAATCCGCCGATCCCGTGATAACCAATAGGGAAAGTGGGCTCGAGCTATTTTCCGGAAGTGTTGCAGACTGCGTATTTGATAGAAGACCCGGCATCCGTTGCACAACCGTATTTCCTCTGAAGCCTTATTTCAAACGCCGAACAGAACAAGGAAGTCGGTTCAGCGGTCGGTGCGCCCGATTGGGACGAAACTCCTGAAAGTTCATCTAAACTGAAGTTGTAGCAGTCATTGAACAGTTCGGTCGCATAACGGTAGAGCCAGCGAAGTGTGGCGGTAAGCCATGCATCCGTGGGATGCGCATCACAGTACGGCGGGTCCTTGAGCTTCTTGCAACCCATTCCGATCGCGCCGCGCTGTTAGCTGATTATCCGTTCCTCGAACCAGAAGACTTGCAGCAGGCGCTACATTACGCAGCTGTAACCGTCAACGATGAGTTCATCACCATTCCAGCGCACCGCGTTGCATCCCTGGACCAGAGGCTCGCTCCTGGCACCGCCGCGATACTGCGGGACCATGGCTGGGATGCCGTTCATGTTTCCGAGATCGAGATGCAGACAGCGGACGACATCGACATTCTAAACGCGGCGCGCAGTAGCGACCGAATCTGCATTACACTTGACCACGTTTCCATGCTCATCTTGCATTGACGAGGTCCGGTCATCCTTCGGTTGTGCTGTTGCGCGTTCAGGACCTCGACGGGACTGGTGAGGCGGCGCTCATCCGTGTCGTGTGCGACGTATGTAGAGAGACGCGCTATTTGCAGGTGCTGCCGTTTCAGCTGACGGAGGCACGGGTCGGATCCGACGACTACCGCTGAAATGAACCCGCACTGCCCGCCCAAACATTTAAACAGAACGGGCCACAGGTGTTGAAACTGCGACCTGCCGCTTATGGCGCATTTACGGAACTTCACGGAAGCTGTCCGATGCGCCTTTCACGTAAACTTCGACGCGGCCCAGTGAGAAATCTGCAGGGGTCAGTACGTGTTCGTTTAGATCTCACATGCTATGAACCTAAAAACGGCAGTTGGAGAAAAGAACATAGCGGCAGAACTCTTTGTTACAAAGCGACATGTCGTTCGAGAGGGCAGTGGAAACAGGTCACCCAGAGGGTGAGCTTGAAAAAGCTGGGGTAGCAAGCTGCGGATCCTCCGGGACGATTCGGCGGCAGTGATGGCCATGGGGCAGATGCCGGTCTTCATCGATTTCCTAAAGACGTCCGGCCTCTGGGATGGATTTGTGGCGGATTGTCCGTTGCGCTATACAAGCCCAAACGCAGCGAGCTAAGTGGATGTTCTCGGCACGTTGTTGATGAGCGTATTGGCGGGGCAGTCGCGTTATGCACACATCACCGGCCTGCGCGGGGATGGGGTCAATCCGGAGTTGCTGGGAATGCGAAAAGTGATGAGCGAGGACTCGGCACGGCGGGCGTTCAAGCAGGCTTCACCGAGGAAACTCTGCAATGGTTGAGGAGCCATCTGCGCCAGACCTCACGCACCCTTACTGGAACATGCCTGGGTGATGGATCTGGACAGCACGGTGAAGCCGTTGTATGGCAAGCAGGAGAAGGCGGTCAAAGGCGACAACCCAACTAAGTGAATGAGTGCGCCATTTATTGCATTTCTATCTGCGCATTCGACTATACGAGTAGGCAGATAGTTAGCTACTTGGATTCTCGCCTACTTAGCCAGTCAGCAAGAAGCTCGCCCATTAAGTCACTAAAGTCTCGTTCATCCATTAAAAGTTCCCGTTTTACGGAGCGGTAAACGTCTGAACGGACGTAGGTTGAGATCTGCCGGTAAGCAGGGTCGCTACGCTTCCCCACTGCCGGTGGAGCGCTTTCAGAAGTTGGTTCAAACGAGGGAGCTATGCCGACCTCCCCCAACAGATCCGCGAATTTGTTCCTGGCCATCTCTACTTGAGTATACGACTATCCAGCTATCTGACCTGTTGTATATGCGCCAACTCGGGTAACCAGCTTAACCGTCTCCATACCTATCCGCTGGTATTCCTGCCACGCCTGATGTCCCCGTGGATCCTTTAGGCCAGCTACTGTCGTTCCCTCCAAAACGGCGCGTTGAAACGCCACAAGCCGCGGGATTGTGGCTTCGAAGAGCGGCAGCCCCATCTGCTCAATCATGTCCCGCGCATCATCGCCATCTCTGCTCGGCCGGGGAGGAACGACCGTGAGGAGCACCCGATATCGATCTGCGCCGATGCTTTTCAATGCGGTTACAGTCAGCCCCAGCGCTCGCAAACTCAACGGATCGGGTGTGCATGGAATAACCAACAGATGGCAACCGAGCGCAAGGGCTCGCAGATCTTCTTCGTCGGGTCGCGCTTTGGTGTCGATAACGATGTGTTCAAACGACTTAGCGTGAAGCGCAGCCTGTCGCTCATCCACAACCTTGAACGGCAATTTCCCTGCCCTGGCCCATTCGCTCACCGAGCGGTTCGGATCACCATCGACAAGTAACGTCGGCGCTTTCGCCTGAAGATACGCCGCAAGGTGAATTGCCGACGTTGATTTGCCTACACCACCTTTAAAGCTCGCTATGGTAATGACCATGAGTATCAGTGTACTCGGGTCGCTGGCCGTTCTGCTACTCAGACGCTCAGCTACTCGCATACTCAGATACTCTTCTTAGAAGTGGTCAGGGACAGGGTGGATCCAAAGCGTGAATGTTAGACTTACCAATTGGCTCAAGCCATTTCACCATGATTCGCCTGTTCCGCGTCTTCGTCCCAACAAGCACGCTTATCCTGCTGTTGACCGAGATCGGGCTGGTCTTCGCATCGTACTTCGTTGCTCTTTACATTCTTTTGCCGTTTGAACCGGAAATTTTCATGTTTTATGAAGACGGCTTCCTACGGTTGTCGTTGGTCGTCTTGGCTGTGATCCTAGCCCTCTATTTTCAGGATTTCTACACGAGCGGCGCCGAACGGTCCAAGATCATTCTCCTCGAGAAGACGCTCCGAACAATTGCAATTGTCTTCTTCACCCAGGCTCTGATGGCCTACGCGATTCCGGCTCTACTGATGCCGCGAGGGACCATTCTTGGCGGTTCTGCGATCCTACTGTTCGCCCTACCGGCCTGGCGACTCTGCTTCAACACTGTCTTTTCTCGGGCGCTATTACCTCAGCGCATTCTCTTCCTCGGCACAAATACGGTTGTTCAGGAAATTGCGCAGCGGCTGGCGCAGCACCCGGAACTTGGGATGTGTGGGCTCGGGTATCTTGATGATGCTTACGCCGTTGGTCATACTGTAGCCGCCGGACTCCCAGTGTTAGGTGGGTATGCCGACTTGCGTACAATCGTCGAGGCACAGAAGCCTGACAGGATTGTTGTCGGCCCGGCCGAACGTCGACAAGCGATGCCGATGTATGAACTCCTTGACCTCCGCTTTCGTGGCCTTTATATCGAAGAGGCGGCACGAACCTACGAAGCCGCCTTCGGTCGCGTGACAACCAAAGCGCTCAGGCCTTCGTATCTCATCTTTTCGTCAGACTTAGGCCCGCGGCCGATCAGCATTCGCATACAGTCCATGTATTCCTTCCTGCTCGCCTGTGTCGGCTTAGTCTTTAGCGCTCCACTCATGGCCCTGGTGGCGATCGCCGTTGCAGTAACGTCTCGCGGATCGGTCCTATTTCGCCAGACACGTGTTGGCTTGAACGGCGACTTGTTTACGATTTATAAATTCCGGTCGATGCGCGTTGACGCCGAAGCCAAAACCGGCGCCGTGTGGGCCACCAAGAATGACCCGCGCGTCACACCGATCGGGAAGTATCTTCGTATTCTTCGCCTTGATGAGCTACCGCAGATCATAAACGTTCTGCGCGGAGAAATGGCCATCGTCGGGCCTCGGCCCGAACGTCCTGAGTTCGTCCAAACGCTCTCGGAAGTAATTCCGTTCTATCGTCAGCGGCACGCCGTGAAACCGGGCATAACCGGCTGGGCGCAAATTAACTACAAGTACGGCGAGACAATGGACGATGCAATCGTCAAGCTCGAATACGATCTCTACTACATTAAGAATCTGTCGTTATCGCTCGATATGTACATCATCTTCAACACTGTGAAGGCGATGTTGGTGGAGCAAAGCGGCCAATAGCTACGTACTCGACATTCCAACTACTCATCTACTCAACAACGCAGATATTCTCGGGCAGGGAAGGGCGGCACGAGAGTTTAGCGGGTATCATCGAACACTCGCTCGAACTCTTCAATCCCACGAGTAGAAACGTGGGGAGCCATTTTCGCCAGAATGTTCTTCAAGTACCCACAATGCTGCCGTAGAAACTCGCCGGTTCGCCAGCGGGCGATCTCCAATTCGTTCGCCATCGTCAGTTCGCAGAGATCTCCGAAGGCGCCGGGATCAAGGGGGTAGGTAGCTTGGCTAAAACGATCCCTATACTCCACCTTGGTAACCTGATCAAGCCCGTCCGAAGCAAGCATCTGACCATAGACATAATCCCGGTCGCATGCGCTAAAGAGATAAACAATATTCTCGGACTCTTTCCCGATCAGATCGGCAACTGCTGAGCGGTCCTGCAACCCGATCAGATTTTGCTGAAAACCGGCTGTTCCGTACACCGCATGATAGAGGCCGGCATTGCAGAGTGCTCCTCGATTACCCCCTTTTTTAAGTAAATCGTGAGTGCCCTGCAGGTGGGCGAGTAGCGTACCGTTAACGTGATCGAACTCGGAGGCTCCAAGCTCTTCAACTTCTCGACAACTTCAGCATCCATAAGCGCGCGTGCTCATCGTACCATCCGTCCCACCGGCGATACCGCCAGGATCTGGTCCCGCAACCGAGCTCGGATCCCTTCCTGCTTATAAGGATTGGCGTTTTGCCAGAAGTCGACCGTTTGCCGGATTCTCTTCACTTCTTCATCGAGTTTTTCAATCGAGACGTCACGAAACGTTCTGCTCAGCCATCCGCGGGTGGCTCCTTGGAGCACCTGTTCTGCCAGTACCGCCTCCGGTTCCAATGGCAGATCGTTCCTCGAAAGACTTCCGATCCCGCCGAAGCCAAACGGGAGTCCCGAATCCCGCAAGACACTACAGATTCTATCGACGCCACAATGTCGAAGAGAAACGACCGGTTCATGGCAAGGCTGAGATCATTCAGCCCTATGTGGATCTCCCCGATACCCGGCAGCCGGCACAAGACCGGCAAAACGGACACTGCTTCGGGTGTTTCGACGAGCAGAGCTGCGACGGCCCTCTCCGCGACGAGTGAAACGAATTGCTTAGCTTCCTCAACCCTGTGAAAATAGGGTAGAAGGATCACGTCGGCTCCATAACCGTAGCTGATCTGCTACCTGTCGCAAGGACGGCAATATTTTCCGAAGCTTCTCTTCTCCATTGATAGTGGCTGTCCATATGGTCAGGCTCTCCATAGTGTCTCTTTACTTTAATCACGACACCTTCCGATTTCAAACCACTCCCGCATCGCTTTAAGGATATGCTGGCTGGCCCGGCCATCTCCATATGGGTTGAGCGGCCGGGTCATCTTCGCGTATTCTGTCGAATGGTCAAGAAGCTTGGCCGTTTCGGCTATAATTCTGGCTTTCTGCGTGCCGATCAGGCGCGTTAATCCGACTTCGACTCCTTCCGGCCTTTCGGTGGTTTCCCGCATGACCAGCACTGGTTTCCCGAGTGCTGGACCTTCCTCTTGAACACCTCCCGAATCCGTCAGAAGCAAATCAGCCCGGCGCATCAAATCGATAAAAGGAACATAGGGCAGGGGATTGAGCAAAACCATGTTTGGCTGGCTGCTAAGGTACTTCGCCGTAACAGCTTGTACGTTCGGGTTGGGATGAACCGGATAGACAATCTGCACATCCGGACGTTGAGCTATCTTCGCCAGAGCGCTGCAGATGCGCTCAAATGGTTCGCCGAAACTCTCACGCCGGTGAGCCGTCACAAGGATGAGTTTTTTCGCTGGATCGAGCCACGGCCACGAAGGCGCATCAATCTGACCGTTGGCTAAACGGTCACTGGTCCACTGAATCGCATCGATAACTGGATTGCCAGTCACCCAAATCGCTTTCTCTGCAACGCCTTCGCCGCGCAAATTTTCTGCGGCCGATTGCGTCGCAGCGAAATGCAGGGACGTGAGTTTAGTGGTCAACACACGATTCATTTCTTCGGGGAAGGGATGACGATAATCGCCGGTTCTTAAACCTGCCTCCACATGGCCGACCGGTAACCCGGCATAGAAAGCAGCCAGAGAACCACACAGCGTCGTCGTTGTGTCCCCCTGAACCATTACCAGATCGAACTTATCGCGAAACACCGGACCCAAAGCAGAAAGAATGCGCCCAGTCGAATCGAACAAAGATTGACCCGGAGCCATTACGTTCAAGTCATAGTCCGGTTGGACGTCAAAGACTGCCAGCACTTGATCCAGAATATCTCTATGCTGCCCGGTGACACAGACTCGCGTCTCAAACTCCGGAGCATTCTTTCGCATGTAGGAGATGACGGGACAGAGCTTGATCGCTTCGGGGCGAGTTCCGAAGACGAAAAGGATACGCTGCATGAATCAGAAACAGAATAGCGCTCTTACGATGAAGCACATAGAAATAGCCATTCTAGCTATGGGCTTGATCGTAAATTAAGGCGCGTGGCATGTGCTTGATCGTAAATATAGCCTGCCTGATGTGGGTTTGATCGTAAAAACAACATCTTACCTGTGTGCTTGACCGTAAGAACTCCCGAGAGCGAGCACATAGCCTTCATGTAATACGTTGATTCTAGGAAGTATACACTCTTACGATCAAGCACATGATTATGCAGCCAATGTTTTCAGTGGCTTACGATCAAGCACATGACATTTACGATGAAGCACATGGCCCTTCAGCTATCCAGTTCAGACCTAACTTATTTATTTTCAGTTATGTAATAGCACGCGCGATAGACGAACCGGGCCCCTATGGTATGGTTTTTGGGTCTTGGTAATAAGAATGGAAAACATTGGTATGGCACTGGTATGTGCTTGATCGTAAATTGCTAGGACTCATAGCAAGAACAGTGTAAAAACAATACAGAGCGCTTCTGTATTAAGCATGTCGAAACCCGCCCCAAAACCTTCTCTATTGCACTTGTCGGTTGAGGAGGAAAATCTTGCTGCTATCCCGTTTGCTGTACTCGAACGCCGTGTTGGAAAGAGAGTCGGCAAGATTCAGATCCAGGGCACAAAAGTGCTCCCGGATGGGACTGAAGTGCACGTTTCTTGGCAAGTTCAGGGGAACTCCGAGTTGGGCCTACCTACCGAGCAAGATCTCGATATTTTTGTCGCTCTTGGTGTTCTCACATTCCAGAACAATTTTGCCAAGACAGTGACCTTCACCGGACGGGAAATCGCCAAGATTCTCGGCATCCAGAGTGTTCACGGGAAGTTCTACCAGCGATTGAAAATGGCGATGGACCGCTTTATACCGCTGCGGTTCCGCGGCTTGACCGCAACCGACCGGCATGAGGATGTGAAGTGGTTGAATGTGTTCCAGGAAGCAAGTTTCACACTGGATCGCGAAACTGGACGCTGTGTGGGATCGGTGACTTGGACTGACAAGCTTATTCAGTCGATGAACAGTGGCTTCTTTCGCGTGCTCGATGCGGGCCGCTATATGGAACTCGATGGCATAACCGGAAAGCATCTCTATCGGTTTCTTGCCGTGGCATTTGAGAAGACGGACATGATTCTCATGGATGCTCGCAAGCTGGCAGTTGAGCATTTAGGTATTCTGAATCCTCCCAAATATCTTTCCCGTTTGATGCAGACTCTGGAGCCCGCATTCGATCAGTTGATTCGTATTGAGGTGCTTGGTTCGTACCATATCGTGGAAGCCGAGCGTTGGGAGATCGCGCTACGGCGCCACCGCAACTATGTGCCTGAGCGTAAAATGCTTCTTTCGCCCGATCCGGTGGGCACACGTGAGTTGAATCAGTTCTACTGCATAAAGCGTCTCGAACAGGCGTCGATGCCCGAGAAGCTTGCTCAGAAGTATGCCCAAGCAGCAGCGACCAAGGAAGAGTTTTATCAGCTTGAGAGAGGTGCCCGGCTCCTAGAGAATTTTGCCGCGTATGGTGTTGTAGCTCATGTGGCGCTGAGCCTCATTCGTAAGAGCCTCGATGCGGGGCCACTTACTGAGGAAGGACTCCGAACGCTCGATATTTATGAGATCGCATTGGACATGTGCCGGCAGAAGAAGGCAGCCGGACAGAACATGAAGAATCCGGCCGGGCTCATTGTCAAGATCATCAAAGATCCGTATGCAGTGCTTGGCGAAGAAGTCATTGACAGCTTCCGTAGGGCATTCCGGCAGCAGGAGCAGGCCATTTTCGCTCAGCAGGAGCTCGCCGAACAACGAGCTCTGGTCTTGGAGTATGAGCAGTATCGGGACGAGATGGCGCAGACTCTGTTTGAAGAGCTACCTGATAGCCTCCGCACGAATCTCCGGAGAGACAAGAACGATCTCTTCCGCCTACAGGCCCGTTACGATAAGCTCGACGCGAAAGCGCGCGAGCAGGAAGTCGACGATCTGATTCGGCATGATCTTGCGCGGCGCGAAGTACCTCCATTTGAAAAGTGGTACATCCGCCGGCGCGCTCAGCAAACCGTTCTTCCCTTCGGCTCTCCTGGCGCTTCAAAGGCCATCGCAAGTTAAGTTTAGGACCCGATGATTACCGGGCCGGCTTCCAGAACGAATCACTGCGCCGGAATAAAATTGACGTCGCGCAAAAAGCGGCCAACACCAAGACAACAAATGTACGGGCCAGGGAGGAGATCCTCTTCAGGGGAGATGGAGGGACCAACGGGTCAATCAGCGCAATGGCGTAAAAAGCGACTTGCGCCGAGGTAAGGATGATGTTCCAGGGTTGCGGAAGGAAAGGGCTGGAGACAAAAACCGCAAATAGCATGTAAGGCAAAAACAAGCGCCCGAGTTTGTGGGACACAAAGTGAATCCACATCCGGTTCCGGATGCCCAACAATTCCGGAAAAGCGACCAGCAGTTGATATACACCTGCCAGCGTTCGAACTTTACGCTGAAATTCCTGATACAAGGCCGTGGGAACGTCATATGCTCGGGCCTCTTCGACGAAGAGAACGCGATACCCGGCAAAGAACGCCCCCAACGGCAGTTGAACATCATCGAGAAGGGTACCCGGTGGCAATGGATGAACCAGCGACCGCCGAATTGCGTAGATCGCGCCTGTGGCGCCTAAGACCGAATCAATCGCGCTATGACGTCGGCGGAACCATTTCTCGTACTTCCAGTACAGACCGACACTCTCTTCCTCCGCGCTATCGCTCTTGCGAATGATTAACTCGCCGCTGGCAACGCCAACCCCCGGATCATCAAAGCAGGCGATGAGGATTTTCAGCGCTTCAGGATCAATCGATTGCCGCACATCAGTCATAAACAGGATTTCGCCGGTCGCATGTTGGAGAGCATGATTAATAGCGGTCGCTTTCCCGGAGTTTGGGTTATGCAGGAGCAAAACAGAGGGGTCTGTTTTTCGGACGATGTCGTCGGTGCCATCCGTCGAATTGTCAGACACTACGATGATCTGGACCAGATTTTGTGGATAATCGAGAGATCTCAGGATCTGCAACTTCTCCCCGATCCAACGCACCCCGTTTTTCACCGGCAAGATCACGGAGACAGTCCGGTAGGCCCCGCCAGTTCGCGGAATTGGCTCCTTCCTCCGTCCCGGCCAGAACCAGAGAAGAATCGGGTAGCCAATCAGGACATACACGATAAGGCCGGCGCTAAGAGCAAATGTAAACATCGCGGCTGTCATCACGAAGAGCGGGCGCTCATTGGAGATGCGCTAATACCGTAGTGGTCTGACAGCAGAAGAATATCAAGATTTTTGTAATTTCCGCCACGAACCATCGGGCGGTCCCTTCGGCAACGTGAAAAGGGAGAAATAACCCGGTCGCCTTGATCAAACATGCGAGTAGCAAGCAGATTTAACCAGGTGGCGAGAGGCCATAAGTCTTAGGATAACCGCAGGCTTGGGTTGTCTGTCATGTATCCGGTTCAACCTATTGCGGCTAAATACGGGACTCTCGACAACCCGCAGCCGGCTCCGGAATTGCCCGGTGGACTTGCAACCACGGTTTCGATCGCAGCTGTTCGCCAAATCCTGCGTCTTCTTGAACTCGATGCAGCGAATTATGGAACAGCCCGCTGGAATCCCCTTGGCGCGCCCTTGTCCAATCCGGCGCGCGCATCGTTTTGAAGCCTAACTTCGTTCTTCATTCAATCAGGGCGGCTACGGTTTGGAGTGCCTTCTTACACATCCCAGCGTTGTCGAAGCGTTCTAGAATACGTTGCGCTCACAAAACCTGCAAGGGCGCGGAGCCTTTCAACTCGATTCGCTTGTCGAGAAATTCCGTCAGCGCCTCGCGGCGTCGCTCGACATTCATAAACGAATGGGAGGGACGGCCGGCACACCGGTACGGCGAGCATGTGGTGGGATGCTGAGTCTCCTCGGCGCTTCGTGCTGAGCCTCACGCCTCTGAGATCGGCGCGGTGGATGCCAGCGGCGGATCCACCGGCGAGCCGGTCACCTTCTTTCATTGACTCTGTACTGGACCTCGCTCGACAACATCGTTCCGTCTGTATTTACGGATTCACCAGCATGCTCGAGTTCGTGGCCCGGGGTGTTTTGGACAGCAATCGCGCATTGCCTGCGGGATGTGTGCGGACCGCCTGGAACGGGTGAGATGCTGTTCCCCGAGCAATCGGAAGCGTTCCGCAAAGCATTTGGTGTTCCCATCTTGAATCGTTATGGCGGCCGAGCTGTCGGTCATGGCGTGCCAGTTTCAAGAGAACGGTCCGATCAACGTTCTTCGGCCCTGGATATTTCTCGAGGTGGTAGATGAGCAAGGGCGTCAGGCCACGCCGGGCGAGCCGGGACGGCTGTTAATCAAGAACGAGCACGGTAAACCGCGGGACCCCATTCCTCCGTTACGAGATAGGTAACATAGGCGCGTACGCGGCTACGCATCATACCGAAGAAGCAGGAATCACAGCGCTCGATTCTCTTCAGGGTCAGTTTCCGGCCTGCTGTGCTGCCGAACGGTAAAGTGATCCAGAATTTGTATTGGAATCACCTGATCAAAGAGTTTCCCGAAGTGCAGCAGTTCCCAGGTTATCTTCGGAACTGCCGGCGACATCGTACTCCTACTCAAAAGGCCGCGGCTTCGAAACTCATCGGGAAACGCATCTGCTGGACACACCGCGCTTCATGGTGGGCGGCGACATCCCGGTTTCTATCCGATGGGTTGAAGAGATCCCACGGACGGCGCAGGGCAAACTGATTCAGGTTGTCCGTGAGACTGGCCCTTCCCGGACCTGATGCGCAGTTTCTCCGAGATCTCATTCCGCCTTCGGCAGGAACTGCTGAACTTGAGGCTTTTCGCTATGCCGCCCACGCCTGACCGCGTGCCGGCTCCCGCATCTCTGCGACTTTTGCCCGACGCCGGTCTCATTTTAGAAACGATCGCGAATACATCGTGGGCAAAAGGCGCTGATCGACGAAGCAGATCGAATCCTTCAACATAATTGATGCGTAGGTCACAGTCATTCGGACACATTGAGTATCGTCTTGCGGCGGGGCAGGGAAGAGATCCTCGTCGACTGCGAACCTACACGTATCTTTCGATCTGCAATGGCGCAACTGGTTCCGGAGCTCGGCGGCGCATAATACGATCCGCATCGATGGCCGCAATCAAGGCGAGTTTGCGTGTCCATTTCGATGGGCTTCGAAACCTGAGGTCGAGTGCTTCGAATGGCGGACTTCTGAAAGAGAGGATTTTCTCGACGGTGCTGTTCGTTCGCTATGGCGGCTTCACGCAGCGGCGTACAGTGCTATTCCGCAAACCCGTGAGTTGGTTATCACCGATGAGGTGAGCGGTCCCGCCGGGTTGCATGATATAGAACAGTCCTGGCATTTCGGCGTTGGCGTCGAACAGGTGTCGCCGACTGTTCTCCGCGCCGGCGGTTTGTCACTCGTATTAACCTTGACCGAGTTCCACGGCACCCACGTGATTGTTGAGTTCGCGCCGACATGAGTTCGCAAGCAGCGATGACGTCCTTACCGGCTGCGATATCATCCCAGCACTCGCGCATGCGTCCGGTAGCAAAATCGATGTCGTCAAAGAGCAGGATGCCTCCCGGCGCCACTTTCTGTTTCTAAATTGCGTACTGCTTCGTGACCATACGTACTTGTGAATGCCATCCACAAACCCGATATCGATCGGTTGGGGCACTACCTGGGCGACAGCCAAGAGCTGGACGAATTCGCTGAGGCTGTGAATTTCCACTGGGCCGTGCTTCCAAGGCGTGAATTGTAGAATTGCGTGCTGCGATAGCTCAGACAGAATACCGAAACTGACGAACCCAATCACCTATGCAATCAGAAGCCGGAAGCCCTCTCGAGTATCGTGGCCGCCGACGAGCGCGCTCCAAAACGCTGCAGGATTTCCAGCTGCGCACTCAGGAGAAATTCCTGTACACCTGCGGAGCCATTGACCTGTGGGAGTGGGAAGTCCGGCTCCTCGACAGCGAGCAGAGGGCGGACGGCGACGAATTACCGATTTGCCTCGGTGGCCGAGGTGCGGTTCCCGCTCCGAACTCTACAATGGCTCGCGGGCGGCGGGCCTCGGCGAGCCAGGCGAAACGTCACCCATGATCGGAGACGAGCGTACCTGGTTCGGCCGGCGTGTTGCGCCGGGCTGCGAGTACTCCTTCGCAAGAGGTCTTTCGCCCTGCTGTGCGGTCCGCCAAGCCAGATCTTCGATAAACATCTTGCGTTTGGCTTTAGGAACGGTGGTTCTATCCAGATTGTTTGTCAGCCAGCCTGGCCTCTTGCGCTTCCATACGATGCTAAGTGGACTGGATCCACTAACCGCAAAGCGTACAGTATTTTAAATGCGCTGGACGGCCGTAATAGGCGAGGGCATCAACTCCCTTATTTACCAGCGCGTAGGAACCGTAAACTGCGCTGGACCGTCGGAAGTCTTACAAAATGATTGGGGTATACTTGAAAGTCACACAAATTTCCCCATTCATCACACTGTAAGGATATGGATTCAATAGCGTTTGCTTCGGAAGAAACAAAACGGTCGGCACACTTTGAGCAGTTGACCGACAAGATCAAAAACAAGACGGCTCGCGTTGGAGTCGTTGGCTTAGGCTACGTTGGTTTACCGCTAGCGGTCGAGTACGCGAACGAAGGCTATTCGGTCACCGGCATCGATTTGCAGACTTCCAAAGTCGATCAAATCAATAAAGGGATCTCCTATATTCAGGATGTTCCTACCAGTGTGGTCGAAAGGGTGGTCGCTGCAAAGAAACTCCGCGCTGCAGCCGATTTTAGTGTTGTTGCTGAACTGGACACGATTAATATCTGCGTCCCGACGCCGCTGCGGAAAACAAAGGATCCCGACATGAGCTATATCGTGTCGGCTTGCGAGGAAATCGCTAAGTACATACATCCCGGAATGTTGGTGATTCTGGAATCGACTACCTATCCCGGAACCACGGATGAACTGGTACGACCGATCCTTGAGAAGGTCGGTGTGGTGGTGGGGGAAGACTTGTTCCTTTGTTTCTCGCCGGAACGGGTCGACCCCGGCAACCCGAAATTCAACACTAAGAACATCCCGAAAGTGGTCGGCGGAACAACGCCGGCTTGTACTGAAGTCGGTAAGCTGTTCTACTCTCAGGCGCTGCAGAACGTGATTCCGGTGACGTCCACACAGGTTGCCGAAATGGTGAAGCTACTTGAAAACACGTTCCGCATGATCAACATCGGTCTCGCCAACGAGATCGCGATTATGTGCTCCCGAATGGGAATCAATGTTTGGGAAGTGATTGAAGCGGCGGCGACGAAGCCTTTCGGGTTCATGCCGTTTTATCCCGGTCCGGGACTCGGCGGACACTGCATTCCGATCGATCCGTTCTATCTATCGTGGAAGAGCAAGCAGGCCGGCGTCGAAGCGCGCTTTATCGAACTCGCTGGACATATTAACGGGCAGATGCCGCATTTTGTCATCGATAAAATTCAGAATGCGCTGAACGATCAGACCAAGCCGCTACGCGGATCGCACGTGCACATTCTCGGCGTGGCCTATAAGCGCGATATCGACGACGTTCGAGAGTCGCCTGCGCTGGATATTATTCACCTTTTGAATCAACGTGGCGCGAAGGTCACCTACTCGGATCCGTTTGTGCCGTCTCTGTCGTTCGATGGGATACAACTGGAAGCCCAGGATGGTGTTCCCGCGACCGCCGATTGCGCGGTGATCATTACCGATCATGCGGCCTTCGACTACAAATCTCTTGTGAGGGACGCGGCACTGATCGTAGACACACGGAACGCGCTGAAGAACATCCAGTCCGACAAGATCGTCCGTCTGTAGACATGATATACTTCCTTTGGGTTGCGCTTTGTCCTATAAGAGCCAACCCGGAGGGTGCCATGAATGTAGCCTCCTCTTTGCAGCGCTTACCTTCGCTGTATTGGGCCAAGGCGCAGTAATCACTGACAGCACCTTTTTCTACGAAGTTCTTGATGCGGATGGCCAAACACCTCTGTGCTCGTCTGCGTTTGGCACTGGAGCTTATGAATCCTCGGTAAGCTTCGAACTTCGTGGGAAGTTCAGCAAGCTTATTTTGACCCCAAATCCGGCCGAATCGTGGCAGAATGGGTTACGCACATGACGCCGGGAACTTCTCGAAACGCACTCAGTACGCTTCACTCTTCAGAGCAAGGCCGCGTTCAAATGGACCTATGTTGTCGGCGCTCCGGGTGATCCGGAGCAGCCTGTCGCCTATGAGTACGCTCTATCTTTTGACCCCGACACTCAGCTGAATGTGATTCAGTATGAATATAACTTCTGGACCAGCCTGTTTCCATTGGATGGCAATTTTGCTATCCTTTCCCCTACTCCGGGAGTTCCCTTTGTGGTCGACTTCGGCGTCTCCGTGAAAGAGGTGTTTCTTCTCGGGCCGGCCGGAATAGAGGCGCCAACTTTTCGATTCTACGTCAGACTCCATTGGGATCCACACCCTATTCACAGATCCGCCTTTGAATGCCCGGGAGAGATCCCGGAACCCGGTACAAAGGGCGCATTTGCGGCCGGATGTCGAATCCAGGAGGTGCCCGCACACAGCGTACCTGCCGACGAGAATGGCAGCTGGGCAGCCATAGGATGGTGAGTTCGATACAGCTTCATGTATAGCTGGTGCCGAACGCGCAAGGGTGTTGTCTTTATAACGTGGTAGTGGCGGAGCGTTGCTCTGGCATTGTCTGCTGCAATAGCCATAAGTTGAATTGCACGCTTCGCCGCGGCAGGAGTTTGTGCGGGTGATCGCATCGGATGCTCTTTTTGCGTTATCTTTCAGACGTGCGTCGCCTGTGCTCGCCTCCTGTCTAGGAGACAGTACAGATGATCACTCTCGGTCTTGATCCGCATCCCGGCAGTCACACCGTTGTCGCTCTTGATAACAATGGCGCTGCGCTGGGGCATGTGGCCGTACCAAACACCCCGGAAGGCCTCAAGCAGCTACATGAATTTGGGTCTAGATTTTCTCCTCGCCGTTGGGCGGTTGAAGGGGCTGGGAACCATTTCATTGCCGCTTTGCTGCGGAATCGCCCGGGACTTGACACGGGAGTCGCTCGAACGCACCCGCACGTTGATGGACCAGCACGCGACAGATGCTCTGGTGACCGGGTATGAAAGCCTGATTGATGGATTGCTACTACCCGACCCGAATGACCGACACGTCTTAGCTGCCGCGATCCGTGGTCGCGCGGCCGTGATCGTGACGATGAATCTTCGCGACTTCCCCGCCCCGTACCTGCTGCAATTCGGCATCGAGCCACAACATCCTGACGAGTTCATCTACCACCAGATCACGCTTGCGCCGGGAACGGTCGTCACTGCCGCACGTCAGCACCGGACCAGCCTAAAGAACCCGCCCAAGAGCCAAGTGGACTATATCGACACCCTCGAAGCTCAAGGTCTTACGCACGGCCTTGGCGCTTCGGGAATACACTGTTCTACTTTGAGCAGGTCAAGGTTGATAGCGGCACTTGTGTGTGCATCAATCCTTCAGGGTCGAAAATCTTCTCATGCTGGATTGGGCTGCTGCAGGTTCTCTAGTTGCACTCGATCGCCGAGGCTTCGCAGTTCTCGAATCATTCGCCAAGCGCGTCTTTGCTTCGATCCTTGGCTGACGGCGGAGCCGCGTTCTTCGTAACGAACTCCATCGTGCAAGATCTTCCAAATGAGGCGACACTGCCGATGGGCAATGGCCCCGATCGTTTTGTTTATGCCCCAGACGGGATACCGAGCGGCGATAGACGACCTCGAAGATCGTACCCTTCGCTTTCACTGCGGCATTGGCACACTGATTGAGAACTCGCCGCATGGCACGGTTGCCTTTGGGGGACCGGTGGCCGTAGTTCACGCCGGCGCTCTCGTTGTCCGGGCATGCCCCGACCCACGAGGACAGGTGCTTCGGAGAAGGAAATGCCGCTGCGAGGGAGCCCACTTCGGCAAGAATCTGCTGGGCCGAATCGACTCCCAAGCCGGGGACCTCTGCCAGTCGCTTTAACTGGTCTTGGTATGGGTGGAGCAAGTTGGCCATCTCCTTGTCGAGTTTGCCAAATTTGGAGACTGTAACAGGAACTGTGTAAGTAGGTGGAGCGGTTATATGGTTAAGCGTCGATCAACTCCGGTTTGAGCCGATCGCCGAAAATCATCATCAACTGATTCATCCCTATATCCCAGCCCTGACGTTTGGTCCAGCGATTTGTAAAGTTGCGGATATTCAAGAACAGAATTTTGATCACCGACTCATCAGTCGGGAAGACCTTGCGATTCGAGATATTCTTACGCATCTGTGAGTGCAGGCTTTCAATGGCATTGGTTGTGTAGATCATGCGCCGGAGTTCGACCGGATACCGGAAGAATGTAGTCAAGTCATTCCAATAATTGCGCCATGCTGCGACGGACATCGGATAGCGCGTTTCCCAAGATTGGGCGAAGCGATCGAGTGCGAGTTCGGCTGCCTCGATGGTAGGCACCGTATAGATCGGCCGCATAGCCGAGCACAAAGGCTTGCGATCCTTCCAGGAAACGAACTTGGTCACGTTGCGAATGTGATGAACGACGCAAAGCTGGACGTCGGCATGCGGAAATACGGATTCCACGGAATTGCGCAAACCGCTCAAGTTATCCCCACAAACGATGAGCGTGTCGTATACGTCACGGGCTTTCAGATCATTGAAGACCTTGAGCCAGAAGCGTGCGCCTTCGGGTTCTTCGATCCAAAGGCCAAGCACTTCTTGCCGGCCGGAAAGGCCGACTCCCAGGACGGTATAGACACATTTCTTCACAACGCCTTTGTCCGTGCGTATAGGCACCCGTAAACCGTCTACCTGGAACGCGATGAGATCGATGCGATCACAGGCCTTGCCCAGAGATGGTGACTTGGCGTTGCGGGATCGCACACTCCTGATGTTTCTTTACAATACGGGCGCTCGTGTTCAAGAGGCTGCGGATGTTCGGAAGGTGGATATCAGACAAGTGGCGTTGTTGTCCACTATGGCCGGAAACCGTGGCGTTACTCAAGAGACACTAATAACCATCAGCCCAACTGAGAAAACCGCTCCGGTGTTCCTCTCCCAGCAACGGAAGCCACTCACGCGATTCGGAATCTACAAAATCGTAAAACGGCATACGACCACGCTGAAGTGCAGCGCTTTGAGACAAAGCATTACGGATTGTTCCCTCACGCTCTCCGCCATAGCTCGGCCGTCCACCTGCTCGAAGCGGGTGTCGAGGTCAATGTCATTCGGGCATGGCTTGGCCACGTCAGTCTCGACACCACTAATCGTTACGCTGAGATCACGTTGTGCACAAGCAGGCAGCGGTCGCCGCATGCCTGCCACCCGTCGATCCTTCGGCGGGATACCGCTCTGCCGCCGGATGGCGAAGAGACCGGATCTGTTGAAGTGGCTCGATTCGCTGTGACGGTTATGTTCCGCGATCGGCAATATTGATGCGTGCCGGCAGAAACTCTGCGCGCCGCGGCCACATAACGCGGCGCGCCTGGTTCTGATAATCTCTGCGCGAATTTTCTCACATAGTTGTGGATCCGACCGATAAGGGGCACTAGAGGATGTGCATAGAGATGATATTACCCACACAGTGGTGCGAGAGTCGCCAGATTACGAGCATAAATGCTCGCTATTACGTCGCACAGATGGTATGGTATCTGTTCGCAGTTTCGGCGCTGACAACAGCATTAGCGGCAAAACCCTTTTCCATCGTGACTGTAGGTCCGAAAAACGTATACACAGGGTCAACCGCGCGCTTCAGTCTCAGACCTGTTTACCCGGCTGACAACACTTCTAAAGGCCATCTTTATATAAACTCCGTGACGTTGCCTGCCGGGTGGAGCTGGAGCGTCTCTTGCCGCTACGTACCATGCAAAAACAATAACTCCGGCGGGCGGTGGTATTTATGGGAAGGCAGCTCGACCGTATTTTTTGCATTAGATATAGTCGTGAACGCGCCACCACAGACGTCGCACGTGGTCACAGTAGAGCTGGAACGGGACCGCGTCAAGGAAACCGTCACTCTACCGATCAACGTCATGGCCATCGAGGACGTTAAAAGCGCGTGGACTATGCCACCCGTCCTCGACCATAGCCAATACGATCAAACGATGCTTAAGCTAGCCGCGCAATACTGTGAGTTAACCAAAACCTATAACTTTGGTTATGAGGGGGACGCGTGGTATTACGATGGCGGTTGGGTCTATGAACAGATAGCGGCATACACGGGGGATCCCTATTGGAAGAACTGCGGCTATCACATCCTGAATCAGTACCGCGATCACGTTATTGAACGAAATGGCCAAGTTCAAGGGTGGCGCCTTTTTCCACATGGACTGAAGCTGGCCTATGATCACACTAATGATGAGCGGTATAAGAACGCTGTTGTCCTTATGGCGAGGAATTCTCCATTCGCTCTCCAAGCAGGCGGCGTATCCGATCAGCTAATTCGGGAAACTGCGTACGTGTTGAACGTGTACGTAGCGGCTGAACAAATGGGAGAGCCGCGGCACTCAGAAATGGCGCGGGCTGTGGATCATCTTTTAGGTCACTTCGACATACTGTTTCGGCAAGAAAACTTTTCTATCCACCAGGTCTTTTTCGATGGGCTCGCGTTGGAAGCATTGATACGTTATTACGAGCACACGAAAGATCCCCGCATCCCTTCTGCTGTGAAACTTGCGCTTGACTATTTATGGCAAAAAGGTTGGGACCAGAAAGCTAAAAAGCTCGTTTACTCCTGGCAGCCGGTAACACTAAGTCCTGTAGACCAGTCCACGAATATGATCAACCTCGTCGTTCCAGCATTTGGCTGGCTGTACCATCATTCGGGTGATCCACTCTATGCGATGTACGGCGACGAGCTTTTCAGACATTCTCTCGATACCGATATCTCTTATTCAGGAAAGATCTTCGCGCAAAACTACCGGTGGTCTATGGAGTATTTGCGCTGGCGCAAAGCACAGCCTCGGTCATATTCGCCAGCTCCATTAAGTAACGATGCAACGGTAACTTTAAATTCAAACAACGCGGCTGGCGTGGCGACAGTCACAGCTACTGTGGCTCTCAAGAGCCTGGCTCCCGCCCGTGGTGAATTCCTGGCCATCAGTGCGACGCCTTCAGGAGCCGTAAATGCTCCAACATCAATCACGATACCAGCAGGGAGTTCGACAGCATCCTTCACCTTTCAAACCAAAGCAGTTTCTGCGCCAACTGCGGTCACCATTGTCATTGCATCTGTGTACTCAAGATCCTCGGTTGTCCTACAGGTCAATCCACCGACAATTGCGCCCTCGCTTCCACAGCTACTTGGAGTTTATGCACCTGCGACACAGTTCGGAGGAGCAGGGGCGCAGGTTACGGTTGTTTTGAGCGGACCGGCGCCCGCGGCTGGAGCCCTTATACAGGTCGAGGTACCATATCCCCAGTTCATCAGTGCACCAACGGCTGTAACTGTCCCCGCGGGTAGCTCGCGAACGACCTTTAATGTTGTCAGCCAACCAGTAACTGAGAATCTGCCGTCGACGATCACAACCAAATACAACGGGACAACCAAAACCGCTGCAATTACCTTTACACCGCCGGTTGTTCGTAATATTTATCCTGTGATTAAGAGTGGGGCGAAGACGACAAATAATGTCATGATCTTAAGCGTAGCTGCGGCACCTGATACGGAGATCTTGCTGCAGAGTAGTAGCCCTGTTTTGCAGGTTCCCGCTTCCATCACAGCGACCGCTGGTTCAGATCGGGTTCTATTCTCATTGACCGCAGCGCCGGTGACATCAGCTGTAACGGCGGTACTTTCTGCTACTTGCGGAGGAGTGACCAAGACGGTGAGCGTTACTATTAATCCCTAGGAGGCGCTAAACCTTGGGTGATAGCAGTGCAATTCGCCACAATGTACATGCCTCTACCCTGCTGGTGGAACTGGCCTCCTCAGCAAGCAGCAAGCATGCAGTTAGGAGTATAAGCCTCCGCAGTTGAGGGTAGCTCATTTATGAAGAAAAGGCTCCGAGAAACGTGACCGTGGCTCGGAGCCTTTTGATGTTTGGTTTATGGAACCACTGTGATTGTCGTGGTTCGTTTCACACCACCGGAGCTTGCCGTGATAGTCACATTAGTGGTGGATGAAACCGGCGATGTGGTGATGGTGAAAGTACCTCGTGTAGAGCCTGCAGCCACGGGCATTGATGATGGAACCTTGAGTGCGGCGTGACTGCTGGACAGAGCAACCGCCGTACCTTGCGCTGCAGGATAGTTCAGAGTGACAAGATTCCCCGATGTACTGCTCCCGCCTTTGATCTGTACCGCCGATGGATAGATGTTCGTCACGGCCACAGGCAGGATTGTGAGCGTACTGGTCCTTGTGACATTGGCACCAGTGACCGAAATCGTCACCAATACATTCGCCGGCACCAGTTTCAAGCTGGGGTAGAAAAGAAATCGGGTTTGTCCTGCCGGTACAAGCAGCGTTGCGGGAAGGGAAACCAGATCGGCACGAGATGTCCCAAGTTGCAATGTGGTACCACCTGTCGGAGCAGCAGCAGAGAGGGTAACAACTATTCCGGGTTGGGTGCCGCCCGATGCGGAAGCCGGTGGATATAGACCTGTGGGGGCAACCAAGCTGCCAGGCTGCGGAGCGGGTGACGTAGTGGGCGGATTCACCGCGAGCGTAGCTGTCTTTGTGGAACCGGAAGACGCGGCGGTGATACCCACCGAAGTGGTGGTCGACACGGTCGTTGTCTGAATCTGAAACGAAGCTGTCGTACCCCCGGCCGGAACGGTAACAGCTGCAGGCAAAGATACGACCGAGCCGGGGTTAGCGCTTATGGAAAGGACCGATCCGCCGCTTGGAGCCGGTCCACTCATGGTTACGGTGCCTTGAACCGTCGTCGCTCCGGCTACGGTACTCTTACTGAGAGTCAGAGAACTGATCGCGACGGTGGGTGTGGACGGCGGCTCGCCCGTAGTGGGTTCGAATGTGAAGACCGTACTCCGGCTGCTTGAGCCGTAGGAAGCTGTGATGGTGATCTTGGCCCATTCGGGAACCGGTTTGCAGTTTACGGTAAAGGAGGCGTAGGCCGCTTCGGCTGCAACCACAACGGGATTCGGGAATGAGACGAGATCAGGGCGGGAACTGGACATTTGGATGGTCAGAGCCTGATTTGCCGGTCCCTCCATCATTAATGAGTGAGTTGACTCGCCGGTCTTAGGCCAATAGTTGTTGGGGTTGACCGAGACAACTCCCTGAGGGACGACCAGTAGGGTAGCGGTGTGAGTAGCTCCGGAGTGGGAAAGCTGAATCGTTACCGGAGTAGGAGAACTTACCGCTGAGGTGGCAATCTCGAACTGCACCGAATTATCGCCGGCGGGCACTACAATGCTGGCGGGTACGGAAGCTAGCGTGGAGTTCGACGAGGACAGGAGAACTGTGCCACCGGTTTTATCGCGCAGGAATATCCGGTTGAGCTTCAGGGTCGTTCCACCCATTACGCGGTTGCGCAAGAGAACGAGCCGGGGGGACGGTGCTACGCCCGCCGCTTCCATGGCACCAAGATCGGCAGATGCGTCGCGAACCGCGTCGAGAATATCGTGCTCGGGGGCTTCGGTAGGATTCGAACGTGCCAGCGCCGGGCTGCCTGCACCTAACTTGGCATAGCCGCGCGCCAAACGCTCGAACTCCTGGCGTATCGTGGCGCTGCCACTGGCAAATCGTGTACCCTGCCAGTTCGGCAAAGTAATGCCGGTAGGGGAAGGTAAGAGGGGATTTCCTTGCAGACCCTGGATATCGTTAGAGAAATTCAGAATATCCGGATCGGCCGGAATGGGCTGGCCCCCGTTCCAGTAGAGGTTATTCCGGAGAACGACATCTACGCTTTCGGTGGGAGTTCCATCCGAGAAGTCGCCCATCGTCCCCGCCGGATCGGACCAGATGTTGTTTCCGAAGACAATGTTCTGGTTATAAGGATTGCTCCCCTCGCGATTCAAACGCATTCCAAACGCGTTGCCGGGAAGATCGCCCGTGATGGTGTTATTGCGGAAGACAATATCCCGTCCTCCCTTCACTCCGAAAGGAGCACGCATGGGCACAGAGGAGTTGCCGATCAGCAGATTGTTTTCCACAACTATTTCCTGTGCCTCGTGGATGGTATAGCCGTCCTCGCCGGCAAGCACGAAGTTCGAGCCGGCGCCGCCTTGGAAATTTAAAAAGATGTTGCCGGTCACGCTGGTTCGACGGCTTTCCGCGAGCCTACCGGAGTTTTTTACAACCACAAAGCCATGAGTGTCACTGACGTTGACTCCCGCGGCGCTGCCGTCATTAAAGAAGATGTTTTCGCGGATCAGCACATCGGTGCACCCGTTCACGTCTATGTGCTGGCCAGCTGTGCCCTGCTGATTCCGGAAGACGTTTCCGATGATCATGATATTGCGGGCGCCTTCATTTATCTTCAGCAGATCGTTGTTATAGCTCTCATGAATGATGTTGTTGCATAGAGTAATATTGCTGCCGCCGGCTATGTGGATTGCAAGCGGGTTGGAGGACGAAGAACGGCTGATATCGAAACCCGAAAATTCTATGTTGGTTGCATAATAGGTGAGGATCACCACGTCGGCTGATTTCAGGCGCGCCTGGTAATCATTTTCAGCTCGAAAGACAACAGGCTTCGTGAACTTACGGCTGATGGTCAGTCGAGGGTAACTCCCATTCCGGACGATGACCGTCGCACCGGCGTCCGGAACAGCCGCTGCTGCTTTCGATAATGTTGCCCATGGGCGAACACTGGAACCGTCACCTGTGGAATCGCTACCGTTAGTGGCGACGTAGTAGGTGGCGGATTGACTGAAAATCGTGCTGGTACATGTAACTAATAGAACAATAAGTAGGTTGCAGTACTTCATTCAGTTCGCTCCTTGAATACACCCGTCGCAGAACACACGACTGGCCGGCTCATGCGTCGAGGTGAGTTCTAACGCTTCTTAACTGGATAATCGACAGGAGCGTAGAACTTCAATTTAGGTAGTTAGGGGGTATTGGAATCAGATTCATGTGGGCGTAAAATTGCCCACAAACTCTTCATAGAGTTCGCTCATGCGGTTGGTAGCGGTTTCTCTTTTGAAGTTGTTGTGAATAAACGAGATGGAAGATTGTGAAAGGGCCTTAATCTCAGCGGGATTGTGAATGAGGTGAGTTAACTGTTTTACGAGGTCATCCGGATCGGCGGGGGTAAATAGCATACCACTACTCCGATGCCTCACTAGCTCTGTATTCCCTCCCACACGAGAGGCGATCACAGCACAGCCGCAAGCCATCGCCTCCATGAGGGAATTCGAGAGGGCCTCAGATAGTGAGGGAAGCACAAAGATATCCATCGACCGCATCCAGTCGGCGACCTCGGGAGTAGCGGGCTCAAAGTGACAGTTGCCCATAATTCGGAGCTCTTGGCAGCGCTTTCGCAAGCGATTCTCTTCGGGCCCGCTACCTACGATCACAAGCCGTAAACCGGATTGGAGCCTGCTTATCTGCGCGAAGGCCTCGACTAGAGTTTCAATGCCTTTTTCAGGCCGCAGAACGCTGGCGGTTCCAATGACGAGCGAGTCCTCCGGCCGGCGGTACGGGCCGGGTCGCGGCTCCGACTGAAAGCGGTTCGTATCGATACCGTTGTAGCAAAGGTGAAGGCGGCTGGCGGGAATGCCGTCATCTTCTATCAGGTGTTGACGAACGGCTGCCGAGTTTACGACAGTGCCGTGGACCAGGCGGTCTGAGATGCGGAGAAGCTGTCGCTCTCTTGGCGTGCGTAGAGTTCGAAATGAGCGCTGGCTGGAAAGAATAACCGGTACCCGGCAGATCCGTGCGGCAATTACGCCATAGAAGTTCATCGGCGGATCAAAGGTGTGGACAAGCCGGATGTTGTGCCGCCGGACGTAAGCTCTCATCAGCCGTATGCCTTCGACAGCTCCGACGGAAAGAAGCGATCGGACCGGCAAGGCAAGAATTGGAATACCGAGTTGCCGGAGCTCTGCCGCGCGAAAGCCATCGTCGTAGAAGCAGCCTACATGTACCCGAAAGCGATCGGGATCCAGAGTCTTTGCCAGCTCCGCTAACTGGCGCTCCGTCCCCCCGGCGCCGAGGGTACGCGACATCAGGAGAATCGATATGGGTTCAGGCATCCAGCTTCAGGCAGCGGACCGGAGGTGGCTGACCTTGGTTTCTTTCCAGAGCGCGCGAGGCGAAACGAACAGGGTCGAAAAACCCCACCCACCCACGCCGGGTTGCCCGCTGGATGCTGGCCACCTTCTACTCCCGCCTGGGCCATCATGCAGTTTTTCATGCAGGTTTCGCGGGCCGCAGGCCCATGCCAACAGAATGGAAACAGCCCACAGGGTGGAAGCAACCAGAACCAGAAACGAACGAAAAGGCGAGCTCAGGCGTTTCAGTTTCGCCGTTTCCGGCAGGAACAGGTCGATGAACGCAATGCAGTAGAAGGCAGCTTGCGCTAGCAAGGCAGCGTAATTCCAAGGTGTCGGTAGACCAAAACTGGAGATAAAAAGACCGAGAAGCGCAAAGGGTAAAAGCAGGCGGCCGAGCTTCAGAGAGAGGAAATGGAAGCCCGTCCCTGTCCAAGGCAGAATCAGTTGCGGGAAATAGCGGATCAACTTATAAACGCCGGCCTGCGTCCGCACCTTACGGCGAAAATCGGAGTCGAGTGCAGTCGGATAGTCGAAGCAGCGCGCCGAAGGCTCGAGTTGGGCCCTAGTCCAGGATTCATACCGCCGGTACAGCCCGATATTGGCTTCCAGCCGCTCGCCTTCGCGGATAGTGAGATCGCCGCTGACAACGCCGCCAGATGGGTCGGCAAAGCAGGCAATCAGACGCTGCGGACTATCGCGTTCGAGCGGTTGACGCACATCCGTAAGCACGAGAATTTCGTTCTTTGCCTCAGTAAGGCCGCGGTTCAGAGCCTGCGCCTTGCTGCCTCTGGGCAGCCGGACCAGCCGTACACCGCGGGAGGCAAATGCCTCTGCTATAGAATCGGTGCGGTCCTCAGAGACGTCGGACAGGACCAGAATTTCCATCTTTTCGGCCGGATAGTTCAGTTCGAGAATGGATTTCAGCTTGTTTTCCAGAAACATCTCGCCCTTATGCACCGGCAGGATAGAAACGCTCTTCAGTCTGTCTTCTTCTTTCCGAACCGACTTCGGGGCAGACCCGACCCAAAAATGCGAGAAGCAAAGGATATCCGAAAAGGACATAAGCGAGTAAAGCCGCCCTCAAAAGGAAAACTATGGACCAAAGAGACAGTATGCGCAACAACTTTCCAACATAACAGCTCGGGTCTCACGGTAAGATAAGACTTTCCTCCGGGCACGTTCCGTGCCTCTTGCGGACATGCCGAATCAGCCCTCTGTTATTCCGGATGATGCTTCTCAGTTGCGCGTGCTCGTGCTGGCCCCTCGCAGTTGCCAGCCTCCAAATACCGGTGCAAAGCTTCGTAACTATCACCTTACAAAGCAGTTAGCCAAACGCGCTCAGGTGACATTCCTGGGTTTTAAGGAAGAGAATCCTCGGCCCATGGGCGGTTTTGCGCCTGTTTGCGAACAAGTCGTCGAAATTCCTGGTCCGGCTCGCTACCGGGCTCTTGATTTAGTCAAAGGCTTGATTGGTCCTGTGCCTGTAACGGTAAGGAATTACACGACCGATACAATGAGCGTGCACTTAAAAAGACTGCTCGACGGAGATTCCTTTCACAGCATACAGATCGAAGCGCTGCAAATGACAGGGTACGTGCCCTTGATCCGGGGTTTACACAAATCGCCGGCGCTGCTGCTGGACTGGCACAACGTGGAATCCGAGCTAATGCGGCGTTACAGCGAGCAGGAGAGTAATCTGCTGCGAAGACTCTATGCTCGTGTAACCGCGAGGCATCTGGAGAATTCGGAGAAGCGGACGTTGAACGATCTCGACGGCCACATCTCAGTGAGCTCCCGCGATCGCGAACAGATGCTGTCTTGGGCTCCCGACGTGACGATTCGAGTAATTGAGAACGGAGTCGACGTTAATTGGTACTCGGACGAAATGCTGAAAGCAGCATCGCCGCAATCTAGCGAGCGCAGGCGGCTCCTTTTTGTCGGCTCCATGGACTATCACGCGAATGTGGATGCTGTGGTCTGGTTTGTACGCGAGATCTGGCCGGGGATCCACCGGAGCCTTCCCGGTGTAGTGTTCACGATAGTGGGGCGCAACCCTGCGCCCGCCGTCCGTTATCTGGCAGCAGAATCCGGAGTAGAAGTAACTGGTACTGTGGATGACGTACGGCCGTACTACTCGGAAGCGCTTGCCTTAGTGGTACCCCTGCGATCGGGGGGAGGATCGAGGCTCAAAATTTTGGAATCCATGGCTGCCGGAGTACCTGTGATTTCAACTTCTCTGGGCGCGGAAGGAATCGATATAACTCCCAGCAGAAACATTATCCTCGCCGACAACGGGGGCGAATTAATTGACGCAACGGTCAGCCTGTGCCAGGACCCCGTAAAGCGAACGCAAATAATCGCCGGGGGGCGGCATCTGGTACAGGCGCGCTACGATTGGCCGATCCTGGGAGACGCCCTGTTCCGCCTGCATTACGAGATCGTCGAGCGGCGGGCCAAGGCTGCTGCCAGTGTATGATTCGTGTCCTGTCGATTATCGAAGCAGAAACGATTACCGGGCCAGTAAAGAACCTTCTGGAGTTTTGCCGGCAGGCGCGGGAACCGCAACCGGGCGTACCACATGTAGAAGTAGCCTTTGCTACCTACCGGCGGGGCCAGGTAACGGCGTACGACGATTTCGTCGCGGCTACTCGAGAATTGCATCTTCAGTGTGAAATAATCCCGGAAGGTTTCCGTCTCGACCCTCGAGTAATTCCGTGGCTTCGCCGAATCGCGGCGCAATATGCTCCGGACATAATTCAGACACATAGCGTGAAATCGCATTTTCTTTTACGCATGTCGAATCTATGGCGCCGCTATCCTTGGATCGCTTTCCATCACGGCTATACCCGGCCGAATTACAGGATGGAGCTTTACAACCGGCTGGACCGCTGGTCCTTGCGCAAAGCGGCTCGAGTGCTGACGGTTACCAATGCATTTGAACGGGAACTCCACGCTGCCGGAGTTCCGAAAGAACGGATTACGGTTCTGCATAATGCGATTCCGGCGGCTTGGAGCGAGGGCCTGCCACAAGAAGAGGTCTGGCAACTCCGAGACTCTCTTGCTGGAGAGGGAGCGATTCTACTGCTCTCCGTTGGGCGCCTCTCTCAAGAGAAAGCCCATATAGACCTTATAGCGGCCATTCAAGAGCTGTCCCAAAGAAACTCAAAACTCAGAGTACGTCTGGTATTAGTCGGGGAAGGTCCGGAACGACATCACCTGGAACTTACGGCTAAACGACTCAAGGTAAACGTAAAATTTGTGGGACAGGTCAAAGACGTCAGACCCTATTTCGCCGCCGCCGATATTTTTGTTTTACCGTCACATAGCGAAGGCTCTCCCAACGTCTTGCTAGAAGCAATGGCTGCGGGGGTGCCTATAATAGCCACCAACGTTGGGGGCGTCCCGGAGATGGTTACCGCTGAGAAAACCGCTCTCCTAACACCTGCGCGCGATCCCGAAGCACTCTCTAAAGCTATCGAACGGATGTTGAAAACGGAGGACTTGGCTCGGAAGCTTTCCGCAGCAGCACGAGAACGCGTACAAACACATTATTCACCTCAAGCGAGAACACGCCAACTTGCCCGAGTTTACGAAAGTGTTCTGGTCAGTTGCTCAACTCCCCCGAAGCGCCTGAAGTCTTTAATTTAACCAAAAGTGACATCACCTTCCCAGGTCCGAGAAATAATCCGCGTCCGGCTTGAACGCTAACTCGCATAAGGAGCTGCCTACTGCACGAATTCTAAGCACATGGTAAATCCCACTGCACTTGGTGTGCTGATTTCGCTAATCTGGGTCGCCAGCTTGACAAACGCAGTGTCGGCTAGATCGCTACTCAACTGCATTGCTTCGGCATTTGCAGTGAGCTCTGTCCATCGAATTTTTATCAATCTGTACAGCAGCAATGGAACTGATCTGAGCTATCACAGGGTAGTGCGTACTCGCTTTGTCACCCAGTTGCTATTGCCACCGGACCGGGGGGGAAGCATACGTTGTGCCCGTCTTCGGCGCAGAACGTGAGTCGTACTCGAACTCTGTCTGTTACTAACATAAATATGTGCCTACTTTCGCATGGTCTGACTGGGACTGTGTCATGCTAAACCATAGATCGGGCGAATGGCGGCAGCCGGTTGCGATACATGCACATACTTACTAACATGCCTCAGCTGCCACGTCAGTGGGTGGCCCCAAACGGCGTGACGGGCGAAAGCAGTCTAATCGGTCCGTCTGAAAAACTCACTCTTCAGCTGAAGCGGTCAGACCTGGTACTCATAAACTGCGATCCAAATCTAGTCTACAGAATTAGCACTCTGTTTCTTTTAAGACGTAAGTTGCGTCGGCCTATGGTAGCGGTCGATTTAGTTCTGCGAAAGCCGTCAAATATTATTGGCAGCGTTAAGACTCTCGTCCGCAGAGGTCTACTTTCGCAAGTCGATTGGTTCCTGCATTACTTCCGCGACTGGAGCGGTTATACGCAGTACTTCGGTATCGGTCCTGAGCGTAGCGACTACGTTCCATTTAAGCCGAATCTTCGTTACCAGATAGATCCAAACGCTAATCCTGCCGGAGAATATGTACTGTGCTTTGGAAGGTCTATGCGTGATTATGAAACATTCTTCAATGCCGTCGTTCATCTGCCTTATCCGGCGGCGATACCTCGTCCGGATATCAAGGCTCTCCGGGACCACGGATCTCGCCTGACACGAAGCCTAGCTGAAATTCCTAAAACAGTTCGATTGCTTGATGATGATGGCGGCCGCGATGACCAAGTACAGATTTTACACAAGGCTCGGCTTGTGGTGCTACCGATACTGAAATCTAGCATTGCAGCTTCGGGAATCGGAACATATCTGAACGCAATGCTGATGGCGAAGTGTGTAATTCTCACCGAAGGTCCAGGAGCATCAGACGTTCTCAAGAACGAAGCGATATTCGTTCCTCCCGAGAATCCTGTGGCGCTGGCACGAGCAATTCAGAGAACCTGGGAGAATCCGGATCTACTGGAACGAACTGCATGGGCCGGCCACGAATATGCGCTAAGACTCGGCGGTGAAGCAGACAGTACCACCCGTATCCTCGAAAAGGTAGCCGAGCGTTACGGGAATAGGATCAGAGTTGGTGCGCATCGGTATTAAGGCGCATCCTTCTCCTGACGCACGCCAAAAAGAATTTTTGGATTGTTTGACCACACCGCTGCATGGTGTTGCGCAAGGTGAAACCCTCAGTGATCCGAAGGAATAAAGATGCATGCCCCGCGGCGTTCGCCAGGTCGTCGATGTATGCCGCCACGCGCTCTCCCGCCCAGCCGAAGCCTTCCGCCCAAACGATGTTGCCACCGATGCCGACTGCTACCGATAGTCCCGTCACGTTCTGCTCGCTCCTGTGGGCCTGGCGCGGAGAGGCGTGATCCCACACAACAATTCTACATCATAATGTTTATTTATGACACAGTACTAGTCTAGCCTACAACTGGCGCTTCGACGCCGGAGATGGTTTACTCCCGATGCAGAGGTCCTGCACTGCGTTCGCGAGGATCAACTGAATAAAAAGTGGATGCTGCGAGAGCTGTAACGTTTGGCAGGGGACGGAGGAAGCAAGCCGCAATAGCTGGCCTCCCACACTTTCCTTGATGGCAGCTGCGAGAAGTCATGAGTCATGCGTGCGGAGCAGTCCCCGAGTATTGCTTTGATGCAGCTCTGGCATTCGAGCACCGTTGGAAACTGCATGCTGCAATCGGGTACCTGATCGAGCGCATGCGGAATGAGTCCCGGCCGACCTTTCAGCCGCTAGCAAATCAGCCGGTGCAGCGGCACGGTAAGCCTGGAGGTAAGATTTGCTCCCGAACCGGGTGGGTCAACTCACAGATGTCGCCGCTTTGAGAGCTCGTCACGTCCCTCTTACGCGATTACAAAAAAATCCGAGAAACGCGAGCACCTTGAGCTCGTGATGGAACGCCGTGACAGGATCCGAGCGGAGAACAGCCCGGCAGTATTTGACGACGCTGTTCAGAGCGGAACGATACATATGGCCCGGAACGCCGAGAATGCGGCGTGAGGAGCTTTCTAGCTCCGGATCCCGTGCCCTAGCAAGGAATCTCCCATGACCCAAGCTCCATTGACGGTGGTACCACTTGTTAAGACGGTCAGCAGGAACAGGAACATTTACAACCACGTTAGGGTCGTAGATGCCGGCCTTGCCGGCAGCGACAGCTCTCGCCTCGAATTCGTCGTCTTCCATTGATCCGATACTGTCTTTGACCCGTTGTAGTTTGGGGTCGAAAAAGCCCACCTGATCAAAAAGATCTCGTTTGCAAATCAGATTGGCCCCAACCAGGCACTTTCGTGGATTCATCTGGTCTACACGGAATGATGCCTCGCCATAATCCTGCAATGCGAACCCACCGAGGCAGGCCGTGGCCCAGCGCGGAGGAGAACCCGGCCAGATTGGCGACACACGTCCCCCTATGAAATCTGCCTCAGGATGCGCGGTAAACGCCCGGTGCATATTCCGAACCCAATCCTCCGGCACCTCTACATCATCGTCAGTGAAAGCGACTAAAGGCGCCCGCGCCGACCGAATACCCGTATTGCGAGCATGAGAAAGACCCTGACGACCCTCGAACACATAGATCACGGGCACAGACGCGATCTTCTGGATGGCATCAACAACAACCTTCGTATGATCGGTCGAGTTGTTATCTACGATTACCAGTTCATACCGCGGATGCGGAGAGCTCTGCGAGATAATCTTCAGCACCGCACGCTCAAGGTAAGGGGCCCGGTTCCATGTGCAGACAACTACAGTGATGGCATATTCAGACATATGGAGCACTAATTAGCTATTAGCACAAATAAATGACTTAGGAAAGTAGCGATGCTACAGCTCTTCGGACACCCTCAGGCACGTGCCTCCAATGGTTATACAGCGGCAGCAACGCTCGTTTGATTCTCCACTTGCGATACGGGCGACCACTGTCCGGCACACAATTGTGCTGTTGCAAGAGCAATTCAAGACCAGCATAATCCAATCGCTTGCAACAGTCTTCCATAGCGTCCAGCCATAGTTGGCGCATAATCATATCAAGTTTGTTAAGAAACTCCGGCTGCTCGTGGGCGTGAACTTCCTCTCGGAATAGAAACCTGGACCGAATCCACGCTGCACGGGACTTTGTGATCCGTCCAGTGCTGGCTGATCCAATATAAGTCCGGTATATTGTCGTAGAATTGTGCGTACAAATAAAGGGGTGCCGGTAAGCCAGCCGGAGCCAGAGATCGAAATCCTGGGCCAGACGAAAATCTTCGCGATAGCCTCCTAATCCGAGGACAATGGATCGCCGCATGATAACTGAATTTTGCGGCACCAGCGGTGCCGAGAGTGATTCCCAAAAGCAGTTCACAGGCATTCCTTCTGGAACTCGCATTTTCCACTCCCAGCGTTCTGTTCCCGTGACTTGTGTTTTGCTGAAGGCGAGTGCGCATTCGGGATGCCGTTCGAGAAGTGCCAAAACCGTTGCACAATGGATAGGCAGCCATACGTCATCGGCGTCGATTAAGGCAACAAACTCATTACTCGCTGCGTGCAAGCCGACATTCCGAGCAACTGCGGACCCGGAATTAACCGCCGTACGAAGTAAGCGAACATTTCGGTACTCTCCTGCAAACGAGGTGGCGATTTTGGCGGAATCATCAGTAGAGCAGTCGTCGACTATGATGACCTCGTCAACGGGTAGAGTTTGGTCCAAAACAGAACGCAGACAATCTTCGAGAAAGCGCTCGGCGTTGAAGCACGGGACGACGACAGTTACTCGAGATGTCAATGAGGGTGGCAAGACTGTTTGACCTTTGTTCATTAACAACTAAGCAAGCTTCTTCTGCCCGGCTCCCATGTTTCTCATCAACGATGACCCTGATGGCGTTTGGGCGAGCCTTCTTACCAGCATAGCTGTCCCTTTGTTGGTTGTGCCAGTTAGAGTCTTGTCTCACACGAGATGAGCCTGGGCGAAGGGTGTGTTTCTCACACAAGATGAGCCTGAAGGAGCGGATCCGCATGCTGGGAGTTGATTGTCAGCGTGCAAACGGCACAAAAAGTAAGCCTGGAGCAGATCCGGGCGTTTCTGGAGGCGAGCGATGAGGTTCAGTTCGAAGCCCAGATAAGGAACAGGTCTACGACTGGGTAGAGCGAACCTTGCGAGAGCACGCTGGAATGGGTTGAGACGATCCAGTCGCGGACTGGTGCGCCGATATCTGGCCAAGATGACGGGACTCAGCCGAGCGCAGATTACACGGCTGATCCAGTTGTACAGCAAGGGCGAAGCAGTGAAGGCAAGGTCTTACCGTCGGCATCGCTTTGCCAGCCGTTAACGAGCGTCTCGACCAACGCTCCGGGATCTCGATTCCGATCGCAATCTGTTCGGGATCGCCTGAAAGACAGCTTCTCAAGGTATTCAACAAACTGGGCAATGCCGGAACCGCTGTGCTCAACAGCTTTGCGGTCGACCACCTGCTGCTTCGCATTCAGGACACAAACTTCGTGGCTCTCTGTCGCCAAGTCAATTCCGACGAAATATCGGTATTGTTCTGACAACCAGCCTCCTTGGACCAACCTGTCCGTGACGCAGCATCAGCCCTGTACTGGTGCTTCTCGCGCGAACTCCCCACGGGACGTGCTTCACGGACCGCATCGGAAGGGCGCACGTCCCCCCCAGGCGCTGTGTCGCAGTGGGCAATTGGCACTCCCTCCGGTGTGGTCGGCTTCCTACTGGTTAGCCCAGTTCGGATCTGGTTTCAAGGGTACAGGGGTTCCACTGCATCCATCGCCCGTCATTTCCACAGCCTTCTTCTTCATGCGCTTTTCTTCTGACGAAGGTTCGCAAATAGTTCCCGCTTGGCGTGCTGCATCTTCCGCGCTGCTTCCATGTCGCTGCTGGCTTGCGCCTGTCGATCCAAGTTCTCGATCGTGATGTCGGACTTGAGATGTCTCGCTAGATCCGGCAACTGACGCAAGATCTGCCACGGAGTGGCATACCACCGGTACACTCGCTTCTCTTTACCCTTGGCGTTTGACACCCGCTCGGGCACCCGCACGGCCGATGAAAGTTCAAATACAGATTGAAATGCTCTTCGTAGAAGCGTTCGATCGCCTCGGCGTGCGGCGACGCAATGTGTCCATAACCCATGTGCTTGCGCACCACCGCGCCATTCTTGGACTCGGCCAAGCCGTTATCATTGGCTCGGACGCGACTTGGTCTGTTCGATCAGCAGTTGTTCAGCAGACCGGCAACCGTGTGATTGATGAACTCGCTGACGTTATCGCTGTGAAAGCCGCGAATTCGAAATGGAACTGCGCCAGCATGGCCTCCAGCACCGGCATCAGCCACGCTTCGCTGATGTGTGCGGTTGCCCCAACCACCTGCCATTGTGTGACCTCATCGACGGCGTTGATGTGGTACACCCCTTTGACTCCCTCCAGATCGCCTTGATGAACCGTGTCGACACGCAAATATCCCGGTCGCCCTCCGGCTGCGGCACTCGCCGTTCGCCAATCGCCACCATTGTCGGCCGGGTCGGCGAAGGCCCCGACATTCTGAAAGAAAAGCGGGTCAAGATGAACTCGCTCCAAGGGGTGGAATAAACCGAAAAGCCCGAACGGTGAAGTTCCAGCGATTACCTGCAGTGATAGTACATCCAGCACGAAAGTTCTCAGTTGACTGCACTATGATCGTGATCCAATCCCTATTGTGTGCTCTAGCTGTAATCGGAGCGGGCTTTTACATAGCGATGGTGTCCAGTAAACAGCGTTTCGACGAGGCAAACAGTGTCTTAACCATTTGGTCAGCCGAGGGGGCAAGCGCATACCGAACCTGAGGGATGTCCCTCGTGCGGAAGAGGCTACGTAGGTTGGTGTAACGGTTTATCATCCGCTGTAAGAGAATGGAGCTACTTAAATCCGGATTTGCAGAACCTGAAATCAAGGGCGAACCAGGCAACTTGGGAACCTTGTGTCGCACTCTGAGATCGGCAGGGCAAGCAATTGCTGACAGCACGTCAATGACTCCGAGAGAGGCGTTTGACGCCAAGCTATCCTAAGGAAGCAGCATCAAGAAGAAAGCAGCACCAGGATTTGGAGATTGCCTCTGTGAGAAGCATATCGAATTCAACTTTGCCGTCTACTCCGCTTAGGCCTAAAGCTGTGCAACCCACAGCTGTGGTCCTAGCTGAACCAGGGGGTCTCCATTATCTTGCCGCTGTTTTAACACTCGTATATTTACTGATTATTTACGGCCGCCTATCTGAGACATTTCTTAGGATTCCGCTTATCGCCTTCGTAATTGCTGTGCCGGCCTTATTAGTGACGTTTCTTGCAGGCGGTCTCTTCCGAACCGTGACTACTCGACCTGGCATCCTGCTCACGCTCCTTACGTGCTGGCTGATTATCTGTATTCCTTTCAGTGAATGGCCTGGCGGGAGCTTTCAACTTGTTGTCAAGAACCTCTGGCTGAAATCGGTGGCAGTGTTCTTTCTAGTTGCAGCCAATATAGTCACCTTTAAGCTGTTCCGTCGATTGATCTACGTAATAAATGTTGCGTTGTTATTAATCCTATTAGCGAGTGCAGCATCAGGGATTAGCCGGGGTGGACGCTTTGCACTCGGGGCGGGCTTATTAACCAATCCGAACGATCTCGCCACACATGTCCTGTTAGGGGTGCCGTTTCTATTCTTTGTCATTGAAACCAAAACTCTAAAGTCTTTCAAGGCGTGGATCTCCTTAGCGATCGCCTGCGGGGTGGTCCTGATGGTGTTGAAAACAGGTTCGCGTGCGGGATTGTTGACGTTGATCGGTCTAATAGGCCTGAAATTTCTCCGTGGATCCATTGCAACCAAAGCTCTTCTTATGGTTGCTAGCCTAATAGCGCTCTTACTTGCTCCTTTTCTTGTCCCTATCGAAGTTCGAGAACGATATCTAACCCTCTTCTCAGATGTCGTCTCGAGTCAATCCAGCTCACGGCAGGTGGAATTCGCGAAGGCTTCCGCGGAGAGCCGGATGAACCTGTTAAAGCAGAGCATTGAAGTCATGATTACCCATCCAATCTTTGGGGTTGGCCCAGGGATGTTCTCAGTGGCAACAGCAGACAAAATGCAAGCCGAGGGTGAACGTGCTCATTGGCAGCAGACGCATAACAGCTTCACACAGATGGCAAGTGAAGGGGGGCTACCTGCGGGATTACTTTACCTCGCTTTAGTCTGGTTCACGGTACGCACTGGCTTTGCGATTCAGAAGTTTGCACGCCAGAATCGCGCTCATACAGAACTTGCCGCAGCAGCTGATTGTCTGATTACATCGGTGGTATGCTTTGCTGTCTCAGCCTGCTTCGGTAACTATGCTTATATGGTGTACATGCCGATGCTGGCCGGCTTCGGTGAGGCCTTGCGCGGCATTGCTATTCGAGAGTTGCAGACTGCTTCACCGCCGCAAACAACAACGCCAGCCTGGGGAGTTCCTCGTCCAATGCGTGCGCCTTTATAATAGGCATTGATGCGCACACATAGCCCACAGCTCAGCCGCTAGATAGCATGAGCCTTCGATCCGATGCACCTATGTCTGCACAGCCGAATCGTCTAGCCGTCAGTATTATCGTTCCTGCTTACAACATCAGCCAGCATATTCAGGAAACCTTGGACTCGATACTCGCGCAGACGTTTACGGATTACGAAATCATCATCATTAACGATGGTTCGCCTGATACCGCCGAACTGGAGCGCGTCTTAGAGCCGTATAAAGGACGATTTGTTTATTTAAAACAGCCGAATCGAGGGGTTAGCGCCGCGCGAAATCACGGTATCCGACACGCTCGAGCAGATTACATCGCATTCCTCGATGGCGACGATCTATGGAAGCCGGAGTTCCTTAAAAAACAAGTGGAGGCGATGCAGCGAGACCCTTCTCTGGACCTGATCTACACCGACTCGATCATCTTCGGTCCGACTCCGTCAGCTGGACGCAGGTATATGGAACTTAATCCGTCCGAGCGTCCTGTGACACTGGAATCATTGCTGGCCCGACGTGCGAACGTTATCACGTCCTGTGTGTTGGCTCGTCGGAGCGCAATACTCGACGCCGGCCTGTTCGATGAGGATTACCGTTATTCGGAAGATTTCGATCTTTGGTGCCGCATGGCATCACTCGGTAAGCGGATCGACTTTCAAGCTGAGGCGCTGGGTGCACGTCGTGCAGGCGGGGTTACATCCAATACTGCCGCATATATGAAGGGAATCGCACGGGCGTACGAAAAGCAGAAGACCCTACGCGGCCTGTCCGAAGAAGGACTACAACTTATCGACGCTAATGTCAGATACTGCCTGGCGGAAGCCGATCTGGAACAAGGAAAGCTGCATTTAGCTGCAAAACGATATTCTGACGCCTACAAGTCATTCCGCAAGGCGAATAATTACTACAACCGCCCGAAGCTTCGCGCGTTGCTATTTGCGTTACGGTTTATGCCCTGGGCAGTCAACGCTATTACTGCTTGTTGGAACTATATGCTGGGCCGAAAAGCCCGCTTGGCGCAACGGACCTATGCGGGGTTCAGCCGATGAAGAATTATGGTTTACCTGCTGCAGAACTAATGTTACTTGCACTGTGTGCATCTTTAGCTCTTGGCAGTTTATTTCTGTTTTTGGTAGCACCTTCCTGGCTGTTCCTCTTCATCGTGTTGCTGACGGTGCTACTCCTGGCTTTAGTAGTACTGTGCTACTGGCGTATTCAAAGAAACATCGTACACAGTAGGACAGAAGTTCTGAAAGCACAGCGGGAGTATTTTGATCAACTGCGGGTATGCGGCGAGCGAACGCTGTCGAGGACAAGGCTCTTCACCGCCTCGAGAGCCCTGGGCCAACTGAGGCCGGGCAACCACGATGTGCTGTGGCAGAAGAGCAACACCACTCATCCGATTGAGCAACCCATTTGCGTTGCCACGTCCTTCAAAATCTTTGTCAGCATCGCGCCGGAGTTTTCGACCCGCCGGAGTTTGCATGTTCTCTTCAAACTGTCCGATGGCCGATTCAACGCCAGCAGAACCAAGTTGCTCGGCACATTTACGCCACCATCTCCAGTATTCCGGCCGGCCTAAAACCTCTGACAAACGTTGGACGAGTTGAGTCGTGGGTATAGATAGGTTCTTAAGTTCCTCAGTTGGGTAACTTGAGACTGCCGGCACGCACCGGCGGTGGAACACCGCTAGGTCTCAGACCGCTTGATAAAGTGTCATAAAACATTTTCTATAAACAATGGTTTGGGTCATACTTGGGTATGGCTCGTCGGCCGATCCCGATCAAGGTCAAAGCTGCGGATCTCGCCCGCATTGACGAACTCCTGCGCGGTGGACTGCAACAAGTCAGGGTGGTGCTGCGGGCGTTGACGCTGCGACAACTGGCCCGGGGCAGGACTGCGCCCCAAGTTGCCGAAACCGTCAGCCTCAGCCCGAAAGCTGTCCGAGAGATTGCCCACCGCTATAACAGCGGTGGCCTGGAGCGCGCCCTCTACGAGAGACAGCGGCCCGGAGCCAAGCCTCTTCTGGATGACTCACAGCGGCAGCGCATCATTGCGATGGTCTGCAGCGACCCGCCGGCAGGCCGGGCGCGATGGACCGTGCGCTTGGTGGCCGAAGAAGCCGTCAAGCGCAAACTGGTCCCCAATGTGGGCCGAGAAACAATCCGGGTCTTGTTAGAAAGCTACGAGTTCCAGCCGTGGCGGGAAAAAAATGTGGTGCGTAGCTGAACTGGATCAGGAGTACATCGAAAAGATGGAGGACGTGCTGGCGATTTACGAGAAGCCCTACGATCCGGCCGAGCCGGTGGTCTGTCTGGATGAAAAGCCGGTGTCTCTGCATGCCGATGTGCGGCCTGCGATGCCGGCTCGGCCAGGCAAACCGGCCAGGCGGGATAACGAATACAAGCGCTGTGGCACGGCGAACGTATTCGCGGTGGTAGAGCCGAAAGCAGGACGGCATTTCACCGTGGCGACGCCCGATCGATGCGCCGCCGAGTTCGCCAGGACGGTGGAGAACATTGTTGAGCAGTATCCCTTTGCCACCACGATTCATCTGGTCATGGACAACCTGAACATCCACTGCCGCAAATCGCTGGTCGATTCCTTCGGCGAGCAAGAAGGTGGATACCTGTGGGATCGGCTGACGGTGCATTACACTCCCAAGCACGGAAGCTGGCTCAACCAAGCGGAGATCGAACTCAGCTTATTCTCGCGACAATGCCTGGGTACCCGGCGGATTCCGGATCTGGGCACGTTGCAACGAGAGACCAAGGACTGGACCCGTCAGAGCAACCAGAAACGAACCAAGATTAACTGGCGTTTCACACGGAGGAAAGCCAGAAAGGTCTTCCGGTATGAGAAGCCGAAGGGCCATCGTCGCCAGCGATAATCTGCAACCTCGGTCGAGGGATTGACCCACGCGGACGGCCCGTCAACTGCTGCAGTCATCCGGTGTCCACCCTGACAAGCGGCCGCAGTTCTGCTGCGTTGCACAATACCGCTCCGATCGACATTCCTGCCTCGACTTTCCATGAATACAACCCTATGACCTGCAATCTATAAAACCTTTTCAGGCGGTCGAAGACCTAGCCTTTCCCTTCCCTACTCGATTTACGAAGTTCAAAGCCTGCCAGAAACGGTACTTGCTTTTCGATTAGGCCGACCGCAGCGTTCTTGAGGATAGCTCGAACATTATTGAGTATTCCGGCGAAGATGAACGCGATTCCGGGATGAAGGTGAACGGGACTCCGGGAGATCCCGAACGCCGATCACGGAGCGTAGCGACGCTGGCCTCTTGATTGTCCAGGAAGTGTTCGACTTCGTCAAGGATTCCATCCGAAGCGCAGCGGAGGCAGGAGGGCCGAGGCTGGGAAAGGGGTGCGGGGAAAGGGCTGAAGTGAACCCCTGGGCTGAGACACGAACCTAAGGGGGTTATCGCCGTTCGCTGAAAAAGCGTTGGCAGCGAGGTTGTTGTTGGTCCACTCTGACCATAGCTGAGCGGAGGACAGACATCTGAGGTCTTCCGTCAAGCCCCGGCGATCGCGATTTTCTTGAATCCAGCAACGTTTTTCCACTGGAGTTCCACAACTGGCGGTGGTGGGCTGCTGATGCGGCCTCCGTGCGGTCAATGAGTCTTTATAGACGGTTTCGTCGTAGGGTACGCGGTCCTTCCAGCAACGAAAAAGAATGCGAATCCATTTGAAGGCGAGAGAGCGGATGGCCGTATTCCGCCGCTTGCCCTTTGCGCGCTGCTGCTCGTAATATTCGCGGGCCCAATCCGAATATGCGATCGAATGGAGTGCCCACTCGTGGAACGTCTGCCGTAAGAACTTTGGGCATGCCCAGCGCCAGTGGACCCAGTGCTGCTTCCCGCTGCTCGCGACAACGGGAGCAATGCCGCTGTATCGCTGAATCTCGGCCGCACTCTGGTACCGTTCACGTTGACTTCCGAGCGCAGCTAGCAACCGCGGGGTCATAGCCGGCCCGGCCCCCGGAAACGACTTAACAATCGCGAAATCAGGGTGCGCCCTGGCGAGATCGTCAATCTGTTTGTCATAAGCGGCGACAGCCAGCAGCACTTGCTTAAGCACACCCGCCCATGCCACGATTGCGGCGCTCGACGACGTGACCACCGCAGAGTCCGTGGTCGCCGGAACCGCTTTCCGAATCTGCTCCAGCCGTTCCTTGATACGCTCGGGGTCGCGGCTGTTGTGATCGATAAAGAACCGCTCGATCGTCGCCGGCCTGGCGCGCTGGAGCTTTTCGAGGCTCGGCCAGCGCTCCAGGAACTCTGCCGCGATGTTGGACCCGATCTCGTCGAACCAGTCGAGGACCTGGGGAAAGTACATCTTCAGATGCGACGTAAGCCGGTTCGAACAGCGGGTCTTCTCATGCACGAATTTCCGTCGTTCTTCCACGAGAAATTGCAATGTGCGCGTTTCTGGAGTGTCTGGATTGAAGCAGCGGAGTTTGTCACGGTGGAGCATGAGGATGTCCAATAGGAGCCTGGCATCGCTGGGATCGTCCTTCGCTCCCGAAGGCCGAAAGCTCTTCCGGTAGTTCACCAGAATTGTTGGATGAACGGGAAAGATCACGAGGTGGTCGTATTTAGTCAGCATGAACACCAGCGACCCTCGAGACTGCTCGAGAGCTACGGCGACAGACTGTCCTCCGAACCGCATTCGAAGTTCAGCGGCCCAGACTTCAATCGCCTCCGGTGTGTGATCGATGGCGCCTGTCTCGACTGTTGATGTTCCGGCTTGCATAGCCCAGGCATGCTTTTGGTCGGCCCAGTCGATGGCGATCATTGCGGCAAATTCAGTCGACATAATCCCTCTCCGCAGGTTGAGATGGTGCAGGCGGCTTTGCTTCGTCGAAGGCCTTATAGGAGAGTCTTCTAACAGGCGACATCTGAGAATTCGTTTGGAAGCAAAGACGCACCCCAAGGCTCGGAGCTCTACCCTCGGACATCGAGTGTCGGGCAACGCAATTCGTAGCCACGGGGTGCCTGCGCTGTCCAACCTGCCATACATGGACAGCGAAAAACAAAAGGTCGCAAATCTGGAGGACTAGAGAAGTCTGCGAATGCATATCAGTGTGCCCGCCGCTCGGAGTTCTATCCTCGGACATCGAATGTCTGGCTCCGCGATTCGTAGCGGTAGGCCCTGCTGGGTGCAACCTAATACCCGGCCGAACCACAGGAACAGAGGTTTTCCACAGCGTGCGGTTCGCGGCGACTGTGGAAAATCTTTTTCTAACATCTCTCCTTCGGAGCCACTATAAGGGCTCTCCAGGGATGGAACCCGAGCGCCGACTCAGTCGCCGGAATGGTCGGGGCGGTTTGGACCGCCCCGGATCCGCTGATCCATTCTGGCGGGAAGGCGGTAAATCCCGGGGTCGAAGGGGCGTGCGTCCGAGAGGACTTGATGGACTTGTTGATTGAGAGGAATCAACTCGGGTAATGACTCGCTCACCCGATAGCCTGATCCCCTCTGGCGTTGAGCAATCGACGCTGGAGAAGCGGGATGACAAAGCCTTCAACTGTCGGCAGGAAGGCGAGGCGAATCTGCGGGCCGCAACACAAGTGAACGCCGTTTCAGCATCGTTAACCCCACCAGTGATCACGCCGATTCAACTGGAGCTAATCCCGGGGCGAGCCTGTGTCCCTAAGGCGAAGCCTGCCACGATTCGGAAGTCAGCGAGAATCAAACCGAATCGCCGGGACGGTGTATCGGGCGGCGGCACGCAAAGACAGAACATCAAGTTAACCGGAGAGACCCTGTTCGGTCCGGCGAAGGAAACTTCGACCGGTAGGGAGGCGCATAAGGGAGAAACCCGAAAGCGCGGCAACGAAGCCGGGCAGGGAGTCGGAGGTGGCCGAAGTACCGGAGAAACTCGTGACAAACGAGTGGAGGGAAGGGCCGCTACTTTCATCGAGCGGACAGAGCAGGAAAAGGCTGCCGGACTGCCCCCGCAAGGGAAGGCTCAACCCCGGACCCGTCAAGCCAGGCGCAAAGCGCCCGCGAGACTCGATAAAGCCCGCAAGCTGCAACGGACGCTATACCGAGTGGCCAAGCAACAACCGGCAAGGAGGTTCACGCTTCTTTACGATAAGGTCTGTCGACGGGACATCCTGCAAGAAGCCTGGCGGAGGGTAAAGTCCAACAAAGGGGCGGCGGGAGTGGACAAAGTCGATATCGACGCGATTCGGGATTACGGCGAAGAGCGATTCCTGAGCGAAGTGGAACAGGAGTTGCAAACCCGTCAGTACCGGGCAGCGCTGGTGCGCCGCGTTCACATACCAAAACCCGGACAACCGGGTAAGACTCGCCCGTTGGGCATACCGACGGTGACTTCATAATGCACTTTCCGCCAAATGCTTTGGGGGTGCCGTGTGAATCCTGCATGAGTTGCGTACCCAGTCTCGAAGCTTCTGTTCGTCTGTTTCGTTGAGTGTAATCCAATACGGCATTCCGGCGTTAAGACGGCGCGCCTGGATAACACCACGATCGATCCAGTAGTAGACCACGTGAGTACTCACCCCGAAACGCTCGGCCACTTGCTGGACAGTAGACTCCCCCGCGCCTGCTAGCGTGGCCTTAGGAATCTGGTAGCGATAACGAATCCACTGGATCATGGAACCGGTGAAAGGTTTGCCCAAGGCGCTGACACAACCTTCTCGATTGAGGCAGTCGGCGATTTCTTCATTGGGCAAGCTCGTGCCGAGATCTAGGACGCGATCGATAACCGCGGCAGAATACCGCACGCGGTCAGCTCTGTTAGGCGGGAGCTGCACGCAAAGGTCACTGCAAGCGCCACCCTGCCACCGAATGTGAACCACAAGTTGTTTCAGCTTGGGCGGTTTCTCGATCGTAATATCCTTGATGAGCAGCCGCAACATCCGTTTGCGGTCTTTGGCCTGGGTGGTGGGCGCATGCCACAAGCGCGGCAAGTCGGTGGCGAGAGCGAGGACTTTGGCCCTTTGTTCGTCAGTGATTACCCGGGCTTTTTGACGCTGAAATTCCGCAGCTTGTTTTTTGAGGTCCTCTAATTGCAGCAGCGCATCGTTCCAGCGCCGCTCCAGTGTGCCCGCCACCAGACGTTGGGAAGGATCGACCTCTTGATAACGCCGCTCGGCGAGCGCGGCTTCATACTCGGCATGTTCGAGCCGCATCTGCCATTGGCGCGAGATGGTTCGATCGCGCGACTCCAATTCCTGCAGCGCTGCCAAAGCGAGTTGGATCTCGGCTGGCTGCAATGCCTTCAGCACTTCTTCCGCGATGGCGGCATCGAGCAGATCACAACGGAAGCTCATGCAGTCTTTTTTGGCCAGACCATCGCGACGTAGCCGGTTGCAGAGATAGCAGGGATAAATGCCGCCATTGCCGGTATAGCGCACCGTAAGAGCGTGGCCACAAGTGCCGCACAACAGCAGCCCTTGTAATAAAGCTAAGCCCTCGCGCGCGGGGCCGGCCAGTAGCGTGTCCTCACCGTTGGTGCGATTTTTCTCTAAACGCTCCTGGCTTTTAAAGAATTCTTCCAAAGTGATGTAGCCTTCGTGGTGCTCTTGCAGACTGACGCGCCAGTCCGCCATGGCTACCGCGCGGATTCGTTTATGAACCGCGCCCTCTGCGCTGATCTCCCGACGATATCGATAACGACCAAAGACATATGTTCCTGCATACGATGGGTTCTTGAGCATGCTCAGCACACGGCTATGCGTCAGGCGACCCCATATAATCTTGCCATCCCAAGCCCCACCATAGGACCGCTTGGGAAAGCGTAATGCGCTTTCCGCGAATCGTTGCATCACTGCGAAGGCGGTGCCGGTTTCGCGAAAAAGACGAAACACCAGGCCCACCGCGCCCCGCACTTCTTCGTCCGGGTCAAAGATGATCCGGCTTTCCTGGTCATAGCAAAAACCGACCGGCAACGGGAAACGCAATTCACCTTTCTTGGCTTTGTTGAGTTTGCCTCCCTGGAGGCGCGCGTGCAAGAAATGGAGCTCGGCCTGGGCCATTGTGCCCTTCAACCCGAGCAACAATCCGTCGTTGAAGTCCGCTGGATCGTAGCAACCATCTTCGTCGATCACCAGGGTTGTAGTGAGCGCACACAACTCTAGCAGCCGATGCCAATCCAGGTTCGAGCGTGCCAACCGCGAGACTTCCAATGCAACCACCGCACCTACTTGACCCATCGAAACATCCGCCACCAAAGTCTTGAAGTCCTCCCGCCCCGCCATTTCGGTGCCCGTCTTGCCCAGATCCCGGTCGAGTATGCGGATCAGGGATTCGCTCCAACCCAGTTCCAGCGCTTTCTCTCGCAGTGCATACTGGCGCTCCGTACTCTCCTGATGATGGCGTACCTGACCAGGCGTCGACTGGCGTAGGTAAATGTAGGCAGGCCGGCTCCGGTGATGATCTCGAATCTTGGGGTTCATCGATTGCCTCCGCAGTTGCCGAAAAGTTGGGGTTGCCTTGCAACCAGCCTTCGAGCATATTGGCGAGAAGCACGCCACCCAATTCCACATCGATGAGTGCCGTTAGCGAGGAATGCGTTTCGCTCACGGCCATCCCTCAGAGCGCCTCTCGGCGACGCAGCAATTCGCGGTTGATCTCGCAGATCGCCTCTAAGATCTCGCGGGCTCGGTGGTAGTTGGCGAGAAACTCTGCCGTCTGGGCGTAAGACTCCTGCGGCACGTAATCCATTTGTGGCCGCAAGCCCGGGTAGCTCACCGAAAGATAATACTTGGGGCCATGACCGGGACCGTTCGCGCATTTGCATCCCGGCTTGCCGCACCGCTTGTAACGCTCGATGAGGGAGCCTCGCAGGATCGCTTGGAGCGGGGGCAGTTGACGCAGGAGAGCGTTGCGGCGCTTTCGCAATGCGGCAGTGGATTGGGTTCTCATCCTTATCAGACCACGTGTATAACTGGTCTGAGTGTAATCTAGGCAAATACATATTTCAACCTTCTTGTTCGGGCCTGCTCAGTTGCTCCACTAAGGTGACCAACTCGAAAAGCGCGTCAGCGTCAAGCCGCGGCGGCGGCAAACGAAGCGGATCGTACGGAGACGGATCTGCCCAGTCGGTCCATTCGCGCGCAACACTGAAACTGCCGCGCTCCAACTCGCGGAGGATTAGAGTGTCGACTCCGGCTATGCGTCGTTTCTTGAGTACTTCAAAGCGTCGGCCGCGTTGCGGATGAAAAGGATGCCGGATTTCGGCCCATCCCAAAGGCGAACTGGGCTGGAGTGCAGTTCGCAATGACCGTCCCTACGGTGAAGGACCGAGTGGTACAGATGGCGGTGAAGATCGTGATCGAACCGTTCTTCGAATCAGACTTCATGCCCTGCTCATTCGGGTTCCGCCCTGAGAGGACGCCGCGGATGGCGTTGAGCGCGATCGTGCAAAGCGTCAACGATGGCTACTCTCACGTGGTGGACGTTGATCTGAAATCGTATTTCGACACGATTTCCCACGACCTGCTCCTCCGGTTGGTGGAACGGCGGGTTGGCGATGTTCAGGTTCTGCGATTGATCCGTGCATGGCTGAAAGCAGGAGTCATGGAAGAAGGCAGAGTGACTCATCCCGATCGGGGCTCTCCTCAGGGCGGAGTGATTTCACCACTGCTATCCAACATCTATCTGCACGAGGTAGATCGTCAATGGTGCCGGAGCGACGGTGTCGCCCTCGGCAATGTTCGGCTCGTCCGCTATGCGGACGATATGGTGCTGCTGGCGCGAACGGAACAACAGGCACGGCTGGGGTGGGGCCAACTGCAGGCGCAGTTTGCTGCTCTTCGACTGGTGGTCAATCAGGAGAAGAGTCGGCTGACGACGTTGGCGGAAGGCTTCGCTTTTCTGGGCTTCGAGTTCCGCAAAGCTCCGGGGCGGATGCTGTTGATGTGGCCACGCGAGAAGGCGTGCCGCAATATTCGTCAACGGGTGCGCGAGGTAGTGCGATCGTTTCCCAGCAATGGGCGGGTCGATGTTGTGATCCAAAAGCTGAATCCGGTCCTGAATGGATGGTGTACATACTTTCGGGTTGGAAACAGCAATCGGACATTCCATAAGGTGGACTGGGCGGTTCGGAGCGAGTTACAGTTGTGGCTTCGGCGCAAGCACCAGTGCCCGTGGCGGTCTGCTAAGAAACGATGGGGATACCGCTTCCTTCATGAACGATGTCGGCTGTATCGGATGGTCGGGAAGGTGAGCCATCTGGAGGGATTGCGGCGCACGCCGCCGGATGAAGATGATCGGAGAGCCGGATGCGGGAAATCCGCCAGTCCGGTTCGATGAGGGGGCGCAGGAAACGTTGCGGTCCTGCCGCGGCGCGCCTGTGCCCTACTCTACAGAGCCCCCGATCTGCTGAGGCGTTCTCATACGTCATGGCCTTGTCGACGTTCAAACTCGGAAGGCGATGAGTAGCCGAGAGCCGAGTGAAGCCGATGCCGGTTATAGATACGCTCCAGGAACTCGCCGATGCAAGCATGAGCTTCCCGGAAATCCCGATACTCGTTTCGGTAAACCTCCTCAACTTTGAGTGTCTTCATGAACGACTCGCAGGCAGCGTTGTCGTAGGGATTGGCTTTGCGGCTCATGCTGATGCCGGCCTGATGTTGTTTTAGCAAATCCGTGTATTGTTGTGAAGCGTATTGCACGCCGCGATCGGAATGATGGATAAACCCTGGCGGAGGTCTTCTCTCGAGCAACGCCTTATTCAGAGCGGCTGTCACCAGCTTGGCTTCCAGGGATCGTCCCAAAGCCCAGCCGATCACACGGCGGGAGAATGCATCCAGTATCACGGCCAAGTATACAAACTCGACCTGGAGACGTATGTAAGTAATGTCAGCCACCCAGAGCTGATTTACAGCCGTGGGCCTCAGTCGGGGCTGCCAAGCTGGGATAGACGGGTAGATTGTGCCGAGAGTCAGTCGTAACGACGAACTTGCGATTACGAACGCAAAGCAGATTATCCTCTCGCATCATCCGCAGTACCCGTTTGTGATTAACTTCAAACCCACGCTGCCGCAGAGCGGCCGTGATTCGACGGTACCCGTATGTTGGCCATTGAACCGCGATCCTCTGCATTTGGTCACGGATCTCCATGACTACTGGCGATGACTGTCGCGGCTTCCGAAACCGATAGAAACCGGCGCGGCTGAGACCGGTCATTTGACAAAGCGCATTCACGGCTTTGCCTTCCGCCGCGGCTTGCTTGATTTCTTCAAACAAGCATCCTCTCCATTGACGACGGCCTGCGGGTGATACTCCCTGAAATGCTGCAAGGCCTTTTTTAAAAAGTCATTCTCCATCGTGAGCTGGCCGATTTTCCGCTCCAACTCCGCCACTCGGCGAGCTTCCTCTACAGCCGGCAGACTCGCTCCGCGGCGACCCACACCAGGAAACGCCAGATCGCCTTTGGCCCGCCACTCGCCACGCCATCGATCCATCAAATGTGGGCTCACCTGATATTTGCGTGCCGTTTCCCCGATCGTTGCTCCTGCATCAATGGCCCGCATGGCTGCAATCTTCAGATCACGACTGTAAACACTTCGGGACAAATCCATTGCCTCAACTCCATTCAATGTATTTCGTCCCTTAACTTCGTGTCGCAGTTTCTGGGTTCACTCCAGGCGCAGGCCCTTGCCCCGCTCAGTTGTGAAGAGCCCCCGTAGCGCGCTTTTGAGCGCTACGGTTTTCCGCGTTTCCGCATCGAATCACCCTTCATTTCGATGCGGTGTGCATTGTGAACCAAGCGGTCCAAGATGCCGTCGGCCAACGTCGGGTCACCGATCTGTTCGTGCCAGCGCGATATCGGAAGCTGCGAGGTGAGCACCGTCGAGCGACGCTGATAGCGCTCTTCGCAAATTTCCCAAAAGTCACGTCGCTCGGATTCGGTCAGCGGCGCCATGGCCCAGTCATCGATCACCATCACGTCGATCCGCCCGAGTTTGGCCAACAGACGCCGAAGGCTGCCGTCGGCACGCGTCAGGTTGAGATCGCGAAACAGCGATTGAGTCCGCGTGTAGAACACCGAGTAACCATCCCGACAAGCCTTCTGCGCCAGTGCCGAAGCGAGGAAACTCTTGCCGACGCCGGTTGAAAGCCATGACCGATGCCCGACACCGGTGACGTGCACGCACCATAACATTCATCCTGATTTCGCGGACTGCATGCCCCAATGGATGGGAGTCCGCTATGCTTGAACAACTTTTTCGCGATGAGTCTGCCCTCTCTCGGCATCAGGCAGGACCGTTCGCCGAGGAACGAGAGCGCTATCTACAACTGCGCGGAACACGGAGCGACGCGTGCCGCATTGCGTATGAAGGCCAACGAACTGCTCTGGCTGAGTCAACATCTGCCACGAGACGCATCTCAGGGAATCGATTTGCCGGCACTTCAAGAGATCGCGCGCGAACGGCGATCTGTATGTAAAGGATCCAATCGCCGACAGACGGATGGTTCATGGGATCGGTGATAGTCGGGAGCGGCCCCGCTTATCTCAATCGACGCCTAAGTGTCGCAGTCAAGGATTTCTATAGCGGCACTACGGTACAGACAGTGTTTACCGATGCAACTGGATTCTGGGGCGTAACACTCACCCCAGGAACGTACCAGGTGGTCATATCCGGAACAGGCATCAGCACTTACATCTCCGATGCGGTGAAAATTCGCACTGGCACTCCGACGCGACAGGATGCCACTGTTGTTCCCTAGCCAACATGCGCCTCTGCCTTTCGGATAACTCCCAGACTGAGAGGCGCCAAGCTCACTATGAATACGGACCAACTTTAATCGGCCAAAGTAGAAGGTTGTTCCGAAATAATCTAAATTCGCTTCAGATGTTAGTGTCTATTAGCCGGGCGGAGTTGGCCGCGTCGCTTGTAGCTGAAGATGTTGTGGATTGAATCCGAGCGGGTTACGCGGTTTATAATAAGCGCTGGACGTTTTCTCATCCAACTCAGCAAATGAATTACCGCAGTTTCTCAGATCTCGACACGTGTATCACCCAGAACTTGTGGAAGATACCACCCGACGTGGACCTAATTGTCGGTGTTCCCCGGAGTGGATTGCTGGCGGCGAACGCAATAGCCCTTCATCTCAATCTTCCCCTAACGGATCTGGACGGTTTCCTTCAGAACCGCGTACTATCAGGCGGCACCAGGCTTAGCCATCGCAATCCCTCCAATATTGTCGGAGCACGCCGCATCCTAGTGGTGGACGATAGTATTGCAAGCGGCTCAGAGATGACTCGCACGAAAGCCAAGATGCAGGCATCCGAACATAAGGATCGGGTACTGTATCTTGCAGTGTACGCATTGGAGGAGTCAGCAAAGTCCGTTGATATCCATTTTGAAATCTGCTCATCTCCCAGGGTGTTTGCATGGAACCTAATGCATCGCCACTTTCTGGCTGAGGCGTGTGTCGATATAGATGGCGTGCTCTGTCAGGATCCCACCGAGGAGGAGAACGATGACGGGGCTTGCTACCGCAAGTTTCTGACGGAGGCTCGCATATTGCTGCGGCCAACTTATGAGATCGGCACGCTGGTCACATCCAGACTTGAGAAGTATCGTGCCGAAACGGAAGCGTGGCTGAAGAAACACTCTATTCCATATAAGGAACTGGTTATGTGGGATCTTCCCGACAAAGCCGCACGGGTAGCATCGGGTGGCCACGCCGATTTCAAAGCGGCCGTTTTTCGTTCTAAAACTGCTTCTAGTTTCTTCATCGAGAGCTCTGCACATCAGGCCCAACGTATAGCTGATTTATCCTGTAAGCCGGTTATCTGCATCGAAACGCAACGCCTACATCTACCTGGGGCTAAGCCTGTGCTTACACAAAGTTTTTCCAGGGCTCCCAAATGGGGGTATCGAGTGTTGCGACGCTTGTTTTTGTCGGCCAAACCTTATCTCCTTAAAATTGCCCGGACGCCGTAAATGGACTTAATAGTCCGTATAGCGTCAATCCCGGCCAGTAGCCGATTCTATAGCGGACGGAATTTCTAGTATGAGCCTAAGCGCAAGAATGTTGTCTGGGGCACTCTGGACTTGGGTATCTCGAGTTGGCTTCTACGTAATTAGTATCATTTCGACAACCGTCCTGGCCCGAATCCTTCCATCCAGCGCTTACGGCTTGATGGGCATGGTAGTTGTCTTCACAGGATTTTTATCGTTATTCCGGGACTTGGGGGGAGGAATGGCAGTGGTTCGACACAAGGACCCAACGCCTGAATTTCTATCGTCAGTGTTCTGGGGAAACGTCGGTATGGCAATCTGTACCGCCGGCATCCTGATCGCGATAGCGCCCCTCGTGGCTACCTTCTACAGAGAGCCGCAGGTTGTCAGCATCATGATGGTGCTGGCGATTTCATTTGTTATCTCAGGTGTGAGTATCGTTCATAACGCATTACTCAGACGGAAAATGGAATTCCGCACGCTTGCGATGATCGAGCTTATTTCATCGGCCATCTCAACCGCTACAGCTATTGCGCTGGCAGTTTCCGGCGCTGGAGTGTGGAGTCTGGTTGGCGCATCCATCGCGCTTGCTGTTGCTAGTACAGTCTTGCAGATGATAAGCACCCGCTGGTTTCCCCGGTTCTACTTCCGCTGGTCTGAGCTGGCTCCGGTCGTTTCGTTCAGTCTCAACCTGTTCGGGTTTAATACCGTTAATTATGGGTTACGAAACATTGATAAATTCCTAATTGGCCGCTATTTGGGCGCTATTGCTTTGGGACAGTATCAATTTGCTTACACTTTAATGTTGTTCCCTTTGCAAAATATCACCTGGGCTCTTGGGAATGTGCTGTTTTCGGCCTTTGCCACCATTCAGGATGACAACGCGCGGTTCCGTAGCGGCTATCTAAGAGCAACGAGGCTTATAGGATTGATCACGTTCCCGGTGATGCTTGGAATGATGGCAACTGCCGATCCGCTTGTGCGGACGGTTCTGGGCGAGCGATGGCTAGCCGTTATTCCGATAGTGATCATTCTGGTGCCTGTTGGCCTGGTGCAATCCGTTACTTCTCCCGTAGGCCAAATTTATATGGCCAAAGGACGGACTGATCTACAATTCCGGTGGGCGTTGATCTCTGCAGCGATTATTCTCCCTTCTATAGGTGTGGGATTACGCTGGGGAGCACCCGGTGTAGCAGCTATGTATACTATCGCTACCCTTCTATTGTCGTACCCGCTGCTTACCCTTGCGCTGCCCCTGATTGAGCTTCGAATCAGTACATTCCTGGCTTTCCAATGGCCTTGTCTATGGTCAGCCATGGTGATGTCTGTTGTGGTGACGCTGGTGAGAGTGTATTTGGAGCAGAGGGGTTTAGTTGTGGGCCTCATACTCTTGATTTCCGTTTTCGTCGGAATAATGGTGTACGCCGGAGTGTTGATTTTAACAAGGGCCGCCGCTCTGGTGGATGCTCTAGAACTTATGGCCAGTGCCGGACATGGAAAATTTGTCCCAGCAGCATTGAAGGAATGGCTAAATGGTACCGCCGTGGAAAACGCATCAAGCCCGACACACTGACGTACTGTATTAAGGTGAAGCGTCAGATGAAGCAATTCGCAAAGCTAGTAGCACGGTCGATTGGCCTGAAACGCAGTTCCGTTAGTTCTGGAGTAACTCCTGTTGGGGTGGATGGCACGTTGTTGCGGGTTGTCGCAAAAGCTAAAACCTATAGGAATCTCCGCCGCTCCCATGATTCGGCGAAGCGGAAATTAGAGATCGGCCCCGGTCCTCAGCGAATTCCCGGCGTCGAAACAGTGAATATTATTGATGGGCCGCAAGTAGATTACGTGTTGGATGCGACCAAGAAGTTACCGTTCGCTGATAACACTTTTAGTCTTATTTATGCAAGTCACATATTGGAACACGTCGCATGGTACCAAACCATTGATGTATTGCGTGAATGGGTGCGAATTCTACGTGCTGGTGGGACGCTTGAAATTTGGGTGCCGAATGGATTGAAAATCTGTAAAGCATTTGTGGACGCGGAGCATTCCGGTATAGATCCATTGCTGAATGATCCGTGGACCCGCTTCAATGAAGAGCGTGATCCGTGTAAGTGGGCTTCCGGTCGGATCTTTACATATGGCGACGGAACGGGAAACGTGAATGATCCGAATTGGCATCGCGCTGTCTTCAGTCCGCGATACCTTAGAACGCTCATAGAGAATGCCGGCCTACAGAATGTCGTGGAGATGGACAGGAAGGAAGTCAGAGGTTTCGATCATGGATGGATCAATCTGGGCATGAAGGGAACGAAGCCCTCTTCGTAAGCCAAAGGATACGAGCGGTTTGTCCACGAGATCCGGCATGAACTGGTGACGCTGCCGTATTACAGCGTTTTTGACCACGAGCCACCAGTAATTTCTTGGACCGGCACTTGTCGATCAGTGTAGAAAACAACATCTCTTCGGCGCAAGCCGCGTAAAAGCGCGTTCGGAACTGGCTCAGCACGGTGCTGTCGAATCCGGAATCACACAGTTCAAGGCCCAACGCGCGCCGACGAACAGGAAATCATTGAGCGCTGGTTGAGGGAGTTTCCTGACTTCACTCTTAACTAGCTACCTCACAGTAAAGGAACGGCTGTTCTTGAGCGAAAAGGGTATCAATCAGAGCGGTGGCCTAACGCTGATTCGATGCAAGTCGCTGATTGCACGATTCCTGGACTGTCTTGACGGCACGCTCAGCTTCTTCACGTAAATAGGCATCGACGATCTATGCCTGTAACAAGAAGGACTGAAAAGATTAGCGCACCCACGATCGGCCACACACCCATCCGAATCAGACCTTCGGTAATCATAGAGACCGGCAAGGCAACTGCGATCGGTTTGGCCACTTGCATCAGCATGTGGATTTTATTCCCCGGCCAAAGGTAAGCGGCTGCAATCATGCGCAAGGCATAGGCCAGGAAATAAGAAACCACTCCCGCCCATGCTGCTCCCATGGCTCCGAATTTGCTGACCATGGACCGTCAGGGGAATCAACACCAACACCTCAGCAATTGGTGACCCAAAACCCGAAAACGAGACGGCGGGAAAGTTGAAAGATGGCGCCCGACGTGGTCCTCTGGACAGGAGCAGAAGGAGGACGAAAGATGCCACGAAAAGGCCACAGCGAAGAGCAGATCGTGTATGCCCTACGGCAGGTGGAAGCAGGCAAGAAGGTGACGGACGTCTGCCGGGAAATGGGAGTGTCGGCACAGGCTTTTTACAGTTGGAAGCGGCGCTATGCCGGTATCGGCGTGAGCGAACTACGCGAGCTGCGGCAACTACGCGACGAAAATCGGCAACTCAAAACGTTAGTGGCCGATCTGACGCTGGACAAGCACATTCTGCAGGAAGTGCTGTCAAAAAAAGTCTGAAGCCCGTAGCGCGTCGTCAACTGGTGCAGAAGGTGCGGCAAGCACACCAGTTGACAGAGAGCCGTGCTTGCGGGCTGATTGGCATCACACGTTGGTCAAATCGATACCGGAGTCAAAAGGATCCGCAAATAGCCCTTCGTCTCCGATTACGAGAGTTGGCCGGTAGCCGGGTGCGGTATGGATACCGCCGACTGACGGTATTACTGCGTCGAGAAGGATGGGTAGTGAATGCCAAACGAGTGTACCGCTTGTATGGGCAAGAGGGACTGCAAGTGCGAACGCCGAAGCGCGCCAAACGAGCGGCGCAAGTGCGCGTGGCGTTGTCCGGAGCAAGCCGGCCGAATCAGCGGTGGAGTATGGATTTTGTAAGCGATCGGCTTGCCGATGGCCGCTGGTTCCGAATCCTCACAGTCGTGGATCAATATACACGGGAGTGTCTTTGCGTTCATGCCGAACGTTCCCAAACGGGCAAGAAAGTAGCCGAGCAACTGAGCCGAATCATAGCTCGTCAAGGTCCGCCTGAATCAATTACTTCGGATAACGGCAGCGAGTTCGTCGGCAAAGCAATGGAAGTCTGGTCCTATCAGAATGGTGTGAAGCTCGACTTCATTAGGCCGGGCAAGCCCGTGGAGAATGGCTTCGTCGAAAGCTTTAACGGTCGCTTACGCGACGAGTGCTTGAATGTGGAAGTCTTCTTTGATGTAGCAGACGCGCGGATAAAACTCGAAAGATGGCAAACGGATTTCAATCACAGCCGGCCACACAGCTCTCTGGACGACCGTACACCGGCGGAGTTTCGAACCGTGGCCGCGGTGGACCAGCCCTTCGCCCTCCCGACTCTAGATAAGGCAGTCTCAGCGACCTGTCAAGGGTTCGCTCACGCCGGGCAAAAAACGCCCGCCCTTGACAGGCCCCCGAGACCGCCTTTGGAACCTATGACGAGGGCGAAGGACGCCTCTGAACGGCACCGCATACTTGAGGCCGTAAATTGAGATACTTTAAGCAATGTAATGCCCGAACAACGGGCATTCGGACCACTGTGCAGCCCAACTTCTCAACCCACCGGCTGTCTCATTTTGCGGGGCGGGTCAAGCCCAACTTCTCAACCCACCGGCTGTCTCATTTTGCGGGGCGGGTCAAATTTGGTCTTACCATCTAAATCCGGTCTGTTCATTGCTAACAAAAATGGACTAACGGTGCGTGTCATGTCACCCGGAACAATCCCAAGAGGAGTAGCACAGCAAGCAGTGGCATCGCTGAGCGCCATTTTTCACCATATAGAAAGAGAATCAACTCCGCAGCAAGGAGCTTCATGGGAACCAGGATGAGCAGTAACATCACCACGCCGATATTTACCGCTTTAATAAAGGTCGCCTCTAGCACATGGGGCCGTTCTCGATTGATTTTGGAGTACACAGGGAACAGGAGTGTTCCAAAAATACCCGTTACAATGCCCACCGGCAGATTCGCGAGGCGATACGCCAGCATATATGATCAGAGCACACTGGTTCCCAAAATAACGTCCCACCACCAGATTGTCGAACTGCGTAGTCACAAAGGTGAGCACAGAAACCATAAACATGTGTTTGCCGAAATGAAAGCTTTCCCGAAACGCAGTCGAGTCAAATTGCAAACTGGGTCGGAAGGGAGATACCAGGTAAGAGAAGGCAATACCAAGAAGGGAACCCGTGATCTGGCCAATGACAAGTGTCCACACTCCCGCGTCATATAAGCGACCGCGATCATGATTGCCGTTCACGATATCCGTGGCCTGCCTGTGCATGGTTACAGCGCCGAAGGAAAGATCCTTCTGAAGCTGCAGCAGCCAATGTTTTGAAATCCTGAAAGCAATGGTCCGAGTCCTGTAATTAGCAATATGGGCAGCAGCCGCGGATCTTTGAAGTAAAATGTTGCCGGATACGCCAAGCCTAGGAGAATGGCCGTGACCGCCGCACGCCGTGCCAACTCGGAAACCCATATAGTGTTTAAGAAACGACGCCGCTGTATATCATCTTTGAACTCTTGTGAAAATGAAGCTACCGAGACTGAACTCGGTGAGCACAGTGATCGTGGAGATCACTAAGAGTGCCATCCCGAAAAGACCATAATCATCCGGACTCAGGAGTCTGGCAAGAATAACCGAGCGTACGAACATCAACACGTGAGTGAACGACGTAGACCCTGTTGTCTATGAAACCGCTTTAATCAGTCTTTTACGAGTAACGAGTGTTGGTTCGACAGCTTGCATGTATACACCGATATAGCGACCGATGGCAGGCAACTGACGTGAAAGAAAAGTAATCTAAACGGACAGGAGGCCGTTGTAGGCAGCGACTACGCTTCGGCGAAAGTTGTCTCTGCTGAACGTCGTACGTACATGTTCGCGCCCAGCTGCGCCTAGTCTTTGAATGTCGGCTGGGTTCTGGAGCAGATCTAGCAAATGATTAGCGAGCGTCGCGTCGTCTTTGCTTCCAAAGAGCCGCCCAGTGACTCCATCTGATACAAGTTCCGGGACACCATCCACATCCGTAGCAACTACTGGTTTACCGGCGACCATGGCCTCAAGTAAAACAAGGGGAAGACCTTCCCAATGCGTACTGAGAGTAAATATATCCATTGCCGCAATTAGCCGGTTCACATCGGACCTGAAATCGGTAAAGACAAAATTCGACTTTACATCGTACTGTGCCAGCCACAACTGAACCTGCGCGTAATGCTCACGCACCTGACAGACACTCGAGTGGTCGCCAACTACCATAAACGTTACGTGTGGAAATATCCGGACAACACGAGCCGCGGCCTTGATAAGTGTTTCGTAATCTTTCTGTGGGGCCACACGGGCCACCATTCCTACAATCTTGTGATCCGTGGGAATTCGAAACTCGTCAGGCACATCGCTACAAGCGGAAGCAGCAGGCGAAGCGTCAATACCATCGTAAATGACAAAGCCATGCCGTTCTGATACTCGAACTCCGAACTGCTTCCATGTCTGCTTGGAAACAAAAGCGTACTTCGTCACGGGTGAGACAAAAAGCTGGTCGCGGCGGGAGACGTGTTCAAAACGGTTGCGAATATGGCAAAGCACAGCTATGTGTGCCATATAGCGCGCCGGGATTGCTGTATAGTACGCAGCCGAGAAATCGGCACAGTGAACTAGATCGACATGATGCCGGTGTAGATTAGAGGCAAAGTCTTTACCGGCGCGAAGGAAAGGACCAGGACGGCGTATGCTCGGCTCCACGGGTTCATAAGCAACCGTCTCAAAGCCATGAGACTGAAAGAATTGTTGGACAACCGGCGAATCAGAGCGGTAGAACATAATACTCCGGTATCCACTATCACTGACTGCCTGAGCCACTCGCACAGTTGCCTGCTCGGTTCCGCCAATACTTGAAAAGGGAAGGACATGTGCAACTGTTCTAGTTTTCTGGGAGGTGTGCGGCATGATTTCAGGCGCTTATGGAACTCTGTACGGCCCGAGTCTTTTCAGAGGCCGCGAATGAAAAAGACGTCCTTAATAGAAGTGTGTCCCAGGAACGAGACCTCGCGTACATTCAACATAACATTGATCGTCAGGGTACTGTCACATTGCGCTGTTCGTATTGGATGCGATGCTGGATGAGTGTCGGACAGCCCGTACCGTGGCCATCGGTTCCCGAGAGATATCATCTCGCACTGCGTTTGGCTCTACTTCCGTTTCGCCATGAGCTTTCGCGATGTGGAAGAGATGATGGCAGCTCGTGGAGTGATGCTCAGCTACGAGACGGTCCGGCGCTGGGGCGATAAGTTCGGCAAGCAGTATGTAGACGGTCTCCGGAGACGACGTCCAACCGGCGACAAATGGCATCTGGATGAAGTCTTCCTCAAGATCCACGGCGTTACTCATTACCTATTGCGAGCGGTCGATCAGAATGGCGTCATCCTGGATATCCTCGTACAACCGAGGCGGGATCGCTTTGCGGCGATCCGGTTCTTTCGCAAGCTATTGCGGGCGACCGGGCGACGACCGCGCGTGATCATCACTGACAAGCTGCGCAGCTACGGGGCGGCGAAACGGGTCGTGATGCCCGGCGTTGCCCATCGACAGCATCGGTACTTGAACAACCGGGCGGAAAACTCGCATCAGCCGACACGAGAACGGGAGAGGCGAATGCGACGGTTCAAATCCGCTCGGCATGCCCAGCGCTTCGTCGAAGTGCACGGCATCATCGCTTCACACTCCGCCATCGTCGCCATCTGCTCCTCGCCGCTGCTTATCGTCGACTTCGTAGTAAGCGCTTCCGGGTGTGGAATGAAGTGACCGCGGCCTCTGCCCTCGCCTAATCCGAAACCCCATCATCACCGCTGCGATCCCCGGCGCCCAATCAGCTGACTGGCGTCGATGACCATCGTAAGTTGAACCTGGTATATGGTTGTCAAGTCGAAAGTCCTTCGATGTTGGCTCTGATGTTGTGATGCATGACGCTGAAGAGTTCTCGAGCGATGTAGGTTTTCAGAACGCGCAACGCGGACCGTTGGCTCTTGCCACGTAGCCTACATTTGTCTAAGAAGGTCTTGGATCGACCACCATCGTTCCCTAGCCGGACCATCTCCACTATGTGCAAGGCCCAGTTCAAGCGGCGATTCCCTCCAGGATTGACTTGCATCCGACAGTTCTGGCCGCTTCCTCGCTCGACCGGAGCTGCTCCGCAATAGCTTGCAAAATGGTTGGCACTGGCAAATAGTTTCGGATTTCCAACTTCTGCCAGCAGAATACCCGCAACGATAGGCCCGACGCCTTGTACATCTAGCAGGGCCGGCATGATGTCCTTGACCATAAGCCGAATCTGTTGTCGCAGTATTTTTAATTGATCGACAAGAATTTCAATGACGGGCTGAAGGACTTCCCGCACCGAAGATCCGGCCGCAAGCTCCTTTAAGGCACCCCGGCTGGCCTTCAGTTGTTCGGAGAGACGGCGTTGTGTTCGTGTCAGTTCCTACAACTCTCGCTGATGCTCAACAGCATGCAGTGGTGGGAGTTGAGCGTTCGCCAACAGTGCCCGAGCCACATTTTCTGCATCGACAACATTGCTTTTCTTGCGGCCTCTACGAGCCCGGTATTGACTCGTAAGACTAGGAGGAATGGAAAACACGGACTCCGAATTCGCCAACAACTCAGCAACGAAAGCGGCAATGAAATGGTTCCCAGCCCCTTCAACCGCCCAACGGCGAGGAGAAAATCTAGACCCAAATTCATGTAGCTGCTTGAGGCCTTCCGGGGTGTTTGGTACGGCCACATGCCCCAGCGCAGCGCCATTGTTATCAAGAGCGACAACGGTGTGACTGCCGGGATGCGGATCAAGACCGAGAGTGATCATCTGTACTGTCTCCTAGACAGGAGGCGAGCACAGGCGACGCACGTCTGAAAGATAACGCAAAAAGAGCATCCTGGTATCCGGCGATCACCCGCACAAACTCCTGCCGCGGCGAAGCGTGCAATTCAACTTATGGCTATTGCAGCAGACAATGCCAGAGCAACGCTCCGCCACTACCACGTTATAAGACAACACCCAGCACATTCGTAATTGACATCGAGGTGCTGATTCTCAAGAGAGCAGTAAGAGCGACCGCGCCCCTGTGGGGGAATGGCGACACTGTTCTAGGCAAAATTAGGACTGCTATTGCGAGCTTCAATGCCACCGCTCGGGTGTGTTTTCTGACGATAACGATCTCCTCGTCATTTTGCTGGTTCTGATAATCTCTGCGCGAATTTTCTCACATAGTTGTGGATCCGACCGATAAGGGGCACTAGAGGATGTGCATAGAGATGATATTACCCACACAGTGGTGCGAGAGTCGCCAGATTACGAGCATAAATGCTCGCTATTACGTCGCACAGATGGTATGGTATCTGTTCGCAGTTTCGGCGCTGACAACAGCATTAGCGGCAAAACCCTTTTCCATCGTGACTGTAGGTCCGAAAAACGTATACACAGGGTCAACCGCGCGCTTCAGTCTCAGACCTGTTTACCCGGCTGACAACACTTCTAAAGGCCATCTTTATATAAACTCCGTGACGTTGCCTGCCGGGTGGAGCTGGAGCGTCTCTTGCCGCTACGTACCATGCAAAAACAATAACTCCGGCGGGCGGTGGTATTTATGGGAAGGCAGCTCGACCGTATTTTTTGCATTAGATATAGTCGTGAACGCGCCACCACAGACGTCGCACGTGGTCACAGTAGAGCTGGAACGGGACCGCGTCAAGGAAACCGTCACTCTACCGATCAACGTCATGGCCATCGAGGACGTTAAAAGCGCGTGGACTATGCCACCCGTCCTCGACCATAGCCAATACGATCAAACGATGCTTAAGCTAGCCGCGCAATACTGTGAGTTAACCAAAACCTATAACTTTGGTTATGAGGGGGACGCGTGGTATTACGATGGCGGTTGGGTCTATGAACAGATAGCGGCATACACGGGGGATCCCTATTGGAAGAACTGCGGCTATCACATCCTGAATCAGTACCGCGATCACGTTATTGAACGAAATGGCCAAGTTCAAGGGTGGCGCCTTTTTCCACATGGACTGAAGCTGGCCTATGATCACACTAATGATGAGCGGTATAAGAACGCTGTTGTCCTTATGGCGAGGAATTCTCCATTCGCTCTCCAAGCAGGCGGCGTATCCGATCAGCTAATTCGGGAAACTGCGTACGTGTTGAACGTGTACGTAGCGGCTGAACAAATGGGAGAGCCGCGGCACTCAGAAATGGCGCGGGCTGTGGATCATCTTTTAGGTCACTTCGACATACTGTTTCGGCAAGAAAACTTTTCTATCCACCAGGTCTTTTTCGATGGGCTCGCGTTGGAAGCATTGATACGTTATTACGAGCACACGAAAGATCCCCGCATCCCTTCTGCTGTGAAACTTGCGCTTGACTATTTATGGCAAAAAGGTTGGGACCAGAAAGCTAAAAAGCTCGTTTACTCCTGGCAGCCGGTAACACTAAGTCCTGTAGACCAGTCCACGAATATGATCAACCTCGTCGTTCCAGCATTTGGCTGGCTGTACCATCATTCGGGTGATCCACTCTATGCGATGTACGGCGACGAGCTTTTCAGACATTCTCTCGATACCGATATCTCTTATTCAGGAAAGATCTTCGCGCAAAACTACCGGTGGTCTATGGAGTATTTGCGCTGGCGCAAAGCACAGCCTCGGTCATATTCGCCAGCTCCATTAAGTAACGATGCAACGGTAACTTTAAATTCAAACAACGCGGCTGGCGTGGCGACAGTCACAGCTACTGTGGCTCTCAAGAGCCTGGCTCCCGCCCGTGGTGAATTCCTGGCCATCAGTGCGACGCCTTCAGGAGCCGTAAATGCTCCAACATCAATCACGATACCAGCAGGGAGTTCGACAGCATCCTTCACCTTTCAAACCAAAGCAGTTTCTGCGCCAACTGCGGTCACCATTGTCATTGCATCTGTGTACTCAAGATCCTCGGTTGTCCTACAGGTCAATCCACCGACAATTGCGCCCTCGCTTCCACAGCTACTTGGAGTTTATGCACCTGCGACACAGTTCGGAGGAGCAGGGGCGCAGGTTACGGTTGTTTTGAGCGGACCGGCGCCCGCGGCTGGAGCCCTTATACAGGTCGAGGTACCATATCCCCAGTTCATCAGTGCACCAACGGCTGTAACTGTCCCCGCGGGTAGCTCGCGAACGACCTTTAATGTTGTCAGCCAACCAGTAACTGAGAATCTGCCGTCGACGATCACAACCAAATACAACGGGACAACCAAAACCGCTGCAATTACCTTTACACCGCCGGTTGTTCGTAATATTTATCCTGTGATTAAGAGTGGGGCGAAGACGACAAATAATGTCATGATCTTAAGCGTAGCTGCGGCACCTGATACGGAGATCTTGCTGCAGAGTAGTAGCCCTGTTTTGCAGGTTCCCGCTTCCATCACAGCGACCGCTGGTTCAGATCGGGTTCTATTCTCATTGACCGCAGCGCCGGTGACATCAGCTGTAACGGCGGTACTTTCTGCTACTTGCGGAGGAGTGACCAAGACGGTGAGCGTTACTATTAATCCCGACGTGGAAGTAGCGGGTGCTAGTAATCATAGCGTCGTTCTTCGGGGCGATGGACTTGTTTACCCGCCTGCTCGGGGCGACCTCAACGGAGACGGAAAACCGGATCTTATCTGGCAGAACGATTCAACACGACAAGTATCGGCTTGGTACATGGGAAACTCACTCGGCAACACATACGTGAGTGATACCTGGCTTGTCCCCAATGGTCCCAGAGGCTGGCGAGTGGTTACTACAGCCGATGTTAATCGGGACGGAAAACCGGATCTCATCTGGCAGAACGATTCCACGCGACAAGTGTCTGTCTGGTACGGTACATGGGCGGCACGCAAGGCAACACATACCTAGGTGACTCCTGGCTTGCGGAGAATGGCGCTCTGGGCTGGAGCGTTGTCAGCATGGCCGATTTTAATGGGATAGCAGGCCAGATCTGGTTTGGCAGAACGATGCCACGCGTCAGGTATCTGTCTGGTATATGGGTGGCGCGCAAGGCACTACACGATTGGGAGATGGTTGGTTGGTCCCGACCCCGGTGTCCGGTTGGAGAATCGCTGGGACGGCCGACTTCAATGGAGATGGGAAACCAGACTTGATGTGGCAAAACGACACCGATCGCAGTGTAGCCGTTTGGTATATGGGCGGCGCGCAAGGCAACACATTCCTAGGTGACTCCTGGCTTGCAGCCAACGGCCCGGCCGGTTGGAGCATTGCGGGCAACGCCGATTTCAACGACGATGGCAAACCAGACCTGGTGTGGCAGAATGACGCTACGCGTCAGGTAGCGGTTTGGTATATGGGCGGTTCTCTAGCAGGGTGCTGAAAAAGCCTGAAGTTCCGTTACCTATTGAAACAAAAGAGCGTCTTTATGTTTCAGCTCATGCGAGGATCTGACACCCAACAGGGTTCGATGTTCAGCTACCTGTCACCGGAGGAGCGCGTACCGGTGAAGCATCCTTTGCGATTGATACGGCTACTTGTCGACGAGGCTTTGAAGACGCTCTCTCCGGCCTTCGATCGGCTTTATTCGACTTTCGGCCGACCGTCGATAGCGCCGGAGAAGTTGTTGCGAGCCTTGTTATTGCAGGTGCTCTATACGGTTCGCAGCGAACGGATGTTGATGGAGCAACTGGAGTACAACCTGCTGTTCCGATGGTTTGTCGGCTTGAATATGGATGAAGCGGTGTGGGTGCCGACAGTCTTTACCAAGAATAGAGACCGGCTTTTGCAGGGCGATGTTGCCGAGAAGTTCTTCCAATTGGTATTGACTCAGGCGCGGGTGGCAGACTTACTTTCCGACGAGCACTTCAGTGTGGACGGCACGCTGATCGAAGCTTGGGCAAGCCACAAGAGTTTTCAACGTAAGGATCAGCCGACGCCGCCTCCAGATGATCCTGGCAACCCGACGGTGGACTTCCACGGCGAGAAGCGAAGCAACGACACCCACGAGTCAACCACGGACCCAGACGCACGACTGGCGCGCAAAAGTGGTGGCCATGAAGCCAAGCTGGCGTACTGCGGCAATGTGATGATCGAGAACCGGAACGGACTGGTAGTGGACACGGAGTTGCTCCAATGCAACGGCACGGCGGAGCGGGATGCGGCGATGATGATGACGGAACGAGTGGAGGGCATGGATCGCATCATGCTAGGCGCCGATAAAGGGTACGACACCAAGGACTTTGTTAAGGAGATGCGTGGCATGAACGTGACGCCGCACGTCTCGCAGAATACCAAGCGTCCGGGCGGTAGCGCGATCGATGGACGCACAACGCGACATGAAGGCTACCGGGTGAGTCAGCGGAAACGCAAGCGCATCGAAGAAGTCTTTGGCTGGATCAAAACGGTTGGAGCGCTACGCAAGACTCGGCATCGCGGACTAGAAACAGTCAGATGGGTTTTTACGTTCACCGCTACGGCCTACAATCTGGTGCGAATGCGAAATCTGATGTCGCCCGCAGTTCAGTCTGTATAAGTTCAAGGAGAGCTGCATTTTAACTTTTTAAAAATGCATTTTGGGAATGTATCCCCTACACAGAGTCCTCAGGATGCTCGATACGGTCTCTGCGAGTAACGAGGGGGAGGAGCCGAATGCCGTCTGGCGCTGTTTTTCAGCAGCCTGCTAGGAAACATTTTCCTGGCCGATTCATGGCTGGCTTCGAGCGGGCCCGCTGGTTGGAAAGCCTTAGCTTATTGATCACAAGCTAAGTAAGAGAGCAATGAAGGGAACAAAAGGGGGTTTTCTCTTCCGGACGCGATAGCCGCTTCCTAGGGTGTTGGGAAGCAACGGAACAGAAAACCGGTATAAGCTCCTCAAGCAACATCGTCGAGGGTGTCCGACGGGCTCCGCAATGGCCGCAGCTCTCCTCTTTGCACCGAATCCGGAACCGAGAACGCATATCGCCCAAGTAGATTAATGTGTTCAAACACCAGCGGTGAAAGCCGCGCGACATCCTCTGCTTTGAGCGGAAACCTTCGCTCTGCAGTTGTTCAAGGGTAGCGTTTATGTAAAGCGTGTTCCAAAGCACAATCACATTGACCACGAGCCCGAGCGCGCCGAGTTGGTCCTCTTGCCCCTCTCTGTACCGCTGTCGGAGTTCGCCGCGTTTTCCATGTGATCGCTCGCGCCAGCCTATGGCGTTCCTCTCCTCGGTTGAGTTGGATGAGAGTCCGCCGGCGCTTGTCTTCGTCGTATAGTTGAGCGCGTGGATGGTCTTGTCGATGCGGCCGAGTTCCGCGACCGCCTGGGCCAATTTGGTCGGGCGGTCGTCGATGCGCAACGCCTTCATAATCGAGGTTGCCTGAACAACGCCCAGCTTCAGCGATCGGCAGGCTTGCCCCAACTGCATGGCGGCTGCATCAAGATCTTTGACGGTGCGCAGCCGGGCCTGCTCTCCGGCCTTCGTTGCATCCGAGAAAATCTCGGTAATCAGGATGTCGAGCAAGTCCAGCGCATCATCCTGCGCTCCTGCTTCCAACGTGGCAGCGAACGCAACAAGCGTTGCGGCCAACGGCCGTCGGGCAGACACTGAATGGCACTCGCTTTCGCGGTCATTGCAAACCGTGCCAGCCCCTGAACCCGGCCCGCGGTACACGGCTAGAAGTGGCTATATCGATTCCAAAGTTGCGCACTTCATCAACGCGCCACAGTGCTCGCACCAACTCCGGCGCACTTCGCCGGTATGGTCCTTTTCGGAGGCGGTCCAGCAGAGATAGGTGACCGCCTTCGGGAACTGCCAGCAGCGTCGCCAGTCGCCCACGTGTCTCCGATTTCCAGTATGTTTCGGCTCTTCAGTCCACCGTATGATGAGACTCGCCACGCTGAACGAGGGGATTCCAACATGGCGACACATAAGGATGAAACAATTGGCGGAATCGGACGGGTTTTGTCTCATCCGCTCCGTTAAGGAAAAAATCAGTGGACAGCAAGAACACCGAAGTCATTTGCCCCAACGCTCCGGGCGACCATCTTGCCTTCGGCAAGCCGTAGTACTTGTTGTAGAGCTGGAAGAATCTTCCAAACTCGCCGTCACTTACTTCAAAGTTGAGAGAATAGCATCTTAAGCGAACATACTGTGCGAAGCCTTTCTCGGTGTACCTTCCGAAGTAGGCCCAGTTGCCTGCTGCCACAACGAAACCGCCGAGTGCCGCTGATGAAATCCCAATCATAAAGTTTCGTCGACGTATTTTCTCCATCTCTCCCTCGGTACCGTTTTATTTCTCAATGTGCCCGCCCGGACAGACGGGCGGCGGACCGCAGCGCGTGAGCACAGATTGTCAATGTTGGGTTCGCAGGAGACGCAGTCGGAAAAGTGCCGCTCCCCAAGACGACGAGATTCCTTATTGAGTGATGAAGTCCGTCCTGGTCAACGACACTATCACTTGGGTCGGCGCCCATGATAGTCGTCCCCATAATGTGAGATTCGGTTGGCCACGGATCGCCGATCATATACTTGTCAACCGGAAGAGCCCCGAGAACGGACCCCAATCGTGAATCCAAGTCACGGATGCCTTGCGTTGCATAAGAACTGCGTTCGCTAAAGCTCACAAATGGTTTCTGCTGGTCTTCCGCGAAAAGCGAAACCCGGTTCTCGGGCCGGCGTAAATCCTCAAAAGTGAACAATATGCTTCCGCGTGAAATCCACCGTCCGCGTGAAGAGCGCACCTGCACACGATTGTTTATCTGCATCAGAGCGCCTGCAGCTTTACGCCGATGCTCACCGCCGTACAGCATATATCCATGACCCGCGACAATCGTGGAGCCGGCAAAATTATTTACGCCCTTCAATTCGAGAAACACAGGCACGGAAACCTGTTCGACTAGCCCTCTGCCCAGTTCGGGATGTTGGATTCCCGACCGCATTAGGATGTGCGGATTGAAAATAGCATTCGCGCCCAGCATAACGAGATCTCCGGACGCCTTTGTTTCCGTCAACGGTGATGCATTAGATTTGTAAACAACGGCCGTGACGCGATCGCCGGCGTACTCGACGCGCTCCACTCTGGAGTTGAAACGGACCTCGACGCGCGAGTCGCCGAATACGGCTTTCATCCCATTCAGGATTGTGAATTTAGCGTCGATTGGACAATGATGGCAGACGTTGTTTGAGCAGCAAGCTGGGCGTTGCCCTCTCACCGCTTGGCTCGCTCGCGCCGTTGGTTGTGGAAAGATGTGCTCGGGAAACGCATCCTTCAGAAGCTTTGCAAGTACGTTATAGCGGTGGGGAGGCTGAGGGTAGGGGGTACTTCGTGGGCTTGGTGAGGGCTCATCGCTGCCGGATATAGACATGAGGCGCTCAGCTTCGCTGTAGTAGGTCTCCAGGTCCTCGTAAGTAAACGGCCAGTCCCGGCCGACTCCGTACGTTGACTGCATCCTGAAATCTTCCGGCAGATGCCTTGGCGTACACGCGAACCAGCAATTAGAACCTCCTCCATACCCCCAATAAAACGCCCAGTCCTTCTTCGGAGTCGAGTTGACAAACAATTCGTCCGAGCGCTTGTGCCGGACGGCAGGGATTTTCATCGGATCGCCTGCTGCCAGTTGCTCCGTGTGAGACACTCGTGGACCAGCCTCGAGTACTAGTACTCGGAACTTTGCCGATTGACGCTCCAGAAACTTGTGCATGAAGAACGCAGTCGAGAATCCGGTCCCGACACAGATAAGGTCGAAGTGTGAGTTCATAGGTTCAAATTGTCACGTGCAGCGATCGAACCCGCTTCCGCCCGCTTCCTACAGGATCATGCTCTAGTCTATCGCGACCTTGTTTGAATACTCGGGTTGTTTGAATACTCGGGTTCTTTTGGCGAGCGCGGGTAGCGCGGCGAGGTGCAGTTTGCCCTTGTTCTTAACAAGTCAAGATGTCCGGTTTAATTAACAAATGAAATGTCCGGTGTTGCCAAGAGCATCGAGTTCGGCTAAGCTCTTCTCGCCTGGGCGAAGGGTAAGAGCCATGCGGGGACGCAAGTGCGCCGGGATAAAACCTCCATGAGCGCTACGCGCACACCCCTGGTCATGAAAACGCGGAGCGGTGGGTGTTGACCGCGACGTCAGAGTGCTGGATTCTGAACGTGTCGTCGAGGTAAGGACGTCGCCGGAATGGTGGCAATGATCCCCGTGGATAAAACTGTACCTGGCTGGCGCTGTGTATCCCCTGATTGGAGCTTGCAGCCCGCGGAGCAACTTATGTTCTATGCGCCAGCTCTTCGACGACGAGGAGTCGAACAATGGGTAAGATCATCGAACGTTGTGCTGGCATCGATATCGGGAAGCGTTTCCTTCTTTGCTGCGTGCTGAAGGGCGCTGCCCATGAGGATCCTCGTGGTCAAACTTTTCGGTTTGACGTTACCGTGCCGGCCCTAATTCGCTTGCGTGAACTGGCTTATTGCAGAGAACGCCACGCACGTGGTGATGGAGAGCACAGGATCGTACTGGATTCCTGTTTTCAATATCCTGGAAGATCATTTTGTAGTGGTGCTGGCGAATCCTGAAGAGGTAAAGAATCGGAAGGGACACAAAACAGACCGCAAAGACGCTGCGCATCTGGCAGAGCTGTTGCGCCACGACCATATCCGATCCAGTTACATTCCACCCAAGCCGGTCCGTGACCTGCGTGATATTACGCGCCGGCGTTTGCAACTGACGCAAGATGCCACGCGCGAGCGGAACCGCGTTCAAGTTGCTGGAGCAGGTGAACGTCAAAATCGGCAACGTGCTCAGCGACCTTTTCGGCGTCTCCGGCCAGAGCATGTTGCTGGCACTGCTCAAGGGGGAGGCCAGCCCCGAACAGATTGCGCAACTGGCGCGAGGTCAGGCCCGGAACAAGATTCCGCAGTTGATTGAAGCACTCGAAGGCCACCGGTCTCGTGGCCGGTTTCCAGCATCAGGCCGATGCCGAGCGATTCCTGCGAGATTTTCAGGAGCGGCTGGCTAAGTTTGGGCTGGAGGTTCATCAGGAGAAGACGCGGCTAATCGCGTTCGGGCGCTTTTGCAGCGTCTGATTGCCGGAAGCGGGGGAAGGGGAAGCCGGAAACGTTCGCGTTCCTCTGGTTCACGCACTACTGTGGCAGGAACACTTTGTGGTTGGCGGCGTACAGTGGCAAGGCGGATGAGGGCAAAACTCCATGCCATCAAGCAGGAGCTACGCCGGAAGATGCATGAGCCAGTGGCGCAGGTCGGAGCGTGGCTGAAGCGAGTGGTAGACGGGTACTTCCGTTATCACGCCGTGCCGGGGAACCTGTCCATGCTTTCGCGATTCCGAGAACGGATCTGTCGTTATTGGCGGCACGTACTACGTCGCCGTAGCCAACGGCGGGAAACCAGATTGAACAACTGCGGCCCATCTTTGATCGATGGATTCCTCGTCCACGCACTCTTCATCCTTATCACGGCAGTAGATCTCCTCCTGCTTCAATGTCTTTAGGAAGCTTTCGCACTTGGCGTTGTCATACGGGTTTCCAACTCGGCTCATGCTGCACGTGGCACCGTGTCTCCGCAGTGGTTCGATGTAATCGTGGGACGCATATTGAACTCCGCGGTCCGAGTGATGGACTAAACCAGGCAAAGGCTTGCGGCTTTTAGTGCTTGTTCAAGCGCGTCCACCGCAACTGTGCTGCGCAGACTTCGGTTCATCGCCCATCCGACAACGCGCCGCGAGAACGCGTCCAGCACTACCGCCAAGTAGACGAACTCCTGTTGGAGCCGAATATACGTCAGGTCTGCTACCCACAACTGGTTCGGCGCAGTCAGTTCCATCCGCTTCGCGAGATTCAGAAACACCTCGAATGGGTGTCGTGAATCCGTCGTGCAAACGAACTTGCGCCTGCGTACGGCCAACAAGTTATCTTCTTGCATCATTCGCAGAACACGCTTGCGGTTCACGAGCATGCCGCGATGGCGAAGTTCTGCCGTGATGCGCCGGTGTCCGTAACGGCGATGATGTCCGACGGCTATCGCCTGAATGGCGCCCAGATCACTGTCTCCTCGACCCGCGGTTGCCGCCTATGCAGCCAGCGATAGAAGCCAGCCCGGCTGACGTCCGCCAATGTGCACATGCGCTCCACACTTAGCCTGCCTTGCAAAGACGGCATCACTTCTCCGATGTAGTCGTAGATGCCGTTACGCCAGTGCTTCCGCTGTTGCGGTGACGATCCTCGACTCTTTGTAAGGCCTCTTTGAAAAAATCCGCTTCAATCGCCCGATCGGCCAGCGCAAGCTTGAGGCTAGACCACTTCTTTTCTTTAAAGCCGCAATCGCCGGCGAGTCCACAACGGGTCTTGGACGCTGGTGGTCTGCCGTCGCGTTTGGAGAATTCCACGTGACACATTCAACTCGCGGGCAAGCGCCTCAACGTTGGTGCACCCTCTTAACGTTCAACCGCCTGGTTCTTGAACTCCTGCGTGTACCGGCTGCCACTTTCTCATCCGCAGTTCCCTTTCGCGCCAAGTCATCGTGACAAACCGCGCGGGATTTAGGGGCACCAGTAGCGGCCGTCATATGCCGCGGTCCGCAGGCTTCGAGACTGCCTCCTATATGTAGGTATCTTGGTGACTTCCGTGTCCGGTCCTGCTCGAAAATTGAGGGATCGCTTGCAGTCTGTCCCGACAGCCCGGCAATATTCGATACGTAACAGGAGCTTTGGTGCCTCGTTCAACATTCACCCAAGTCCGGACTTTCTTCGGTGGCGACATTGTCCTTGGACGCGGTCGGTGCCTCGGGCACGCTGGTTGGGACTCGCGAAGCGCCGCCGTTAGTTGATGGCGCGGCATTTCCATAAGTCTTTTAATAATAAGGTTGCGGTTACCGGCGAATGCTACATTGGAACATAGGCCTGGATTCGTGTTGCATGTGTGGAATCGCCGGTTACTACTCATTTGAACAGCCAGCCAATCTGGCTACGGTCAGATCGATGTGTGATCAGATTCGCCACCGAGGCCCTGACGATGAAGGATTCCATGTCGACGGTGGTTGTGCCATCGGCATGCGCCGTCTGAGCATTATCGATCTCAGCTCAGGTCATCAACCTATCTCCAATGAGGATGGCTCCGTCTGGGTTGTATTCAACGGGGAAATCTACAACTATCAGGAACTACGGGAAGACCTCCTCAGACGCGGACATCACTTTCGTACTCACTCAGATACCGAGGTCCTTGTACACCTTTACGAGCAAGAAGGAATCGATGGTTTAGCGCGGTTACGCGGCATGTTCGGTTTTGCGATTTGGGACAAAGCCAAACGGCGGACTCTCATTGTTCGGGATCGTTTCGGTAAGAAGCCTCTTTACTATGCTGCCCTGCCCTATGGCTTGTACTTCGGCAGCGAGCTGAAATGTCTGCGCGCCGCCGGTGTACCAATGGAGATCGATACCGACGCGCTTAAATATTACTTCCAGTTCCGTTATATTCCGGACCCGCACAGTCCTTTTCGGGCCGTGAAAAAGCTGCCCCCGGGAGGCTGGCTGCTCTGTGATGCTTCCGGAAACATCCAGCAGGGGCTTTACTGGAAGCTACCCCCGCCGGCCGCGACCGCACCGGATGGTCTGACCTACGAAGCTGCCTGCGACCGTGTCCGGGAGTTGTTCGATGCATCCGTTCACGACCGTTTGATGGCGGATGTTCCGCTTGGCGCTTTCTTGAGCGGCGGTCTGGACTCGAGTTCGGTAGTGGCATCGATGTCGATGCAATCCGCCGGTCCTGTCCGGACCTTTTCCATCGGTTTCGAGGAAGCCGCCTTCAACGAACTACCGCACGCGGAGATGGTGGCCAAGCATTACGGTACCGATCATCACTCGATCCTGGTTCGACCCGATGCGGTTAGTCTTGTCACTCGAATCGTCAAGCACTTCGATGAGCCATTCGGCGATTCGTCCGCCGTACCTACGTTTCTGGTTTCCGAGTTTGCCGCGCGCCATGTCAAAGTAGCGCTGAGTGGAGATGGCGGAGATGAGCTGTTTGCCGGCTATAACAGCTTTGCCAAGGTGGAAAACCTGCGCCGCTTTGATCGTATTCCGGGGCCTGTGCGCAGTCTGCTCGCAGTGGTGGCGGATGCCCTGCCCTATAGTGCTTACGGCAAGAACTATCTGCGCCTGATTAGCCGCCCGACGACGCTCGAGCGCTACTTTGAATGGAATACAACTCCGCATTTTCTGCTGGAGCGGCTCCTTCGCCGCGAGTGGCTGCAGCCTGCAGACAGCGCGTTTTTGTTCCGGAATCTATCGGCGAATTTCCTGCCTGAAGGTAGTGACGCACTGCTCCAGGCGTTTTACTTTGAAGCCACAGCCAACCTGACCGGCGACATGCTGGTTAAAGTCGATCGAATGTCGATGGCTAACTCGCTCGAGGTCCGCTGCCCGTTACTCGACCATCGTTTAGCTGAGTTTGCCGCCACCTTACCCCCTGACTGGAAGAGGAAAGACGGACGGGGAAAACGTATCCTGATCGATGCGCTTGGGGACCGGTTGCCGCCCAAGCTGCTTTCGCTCCCGAAGAAAGGCTTCAGTATGCCGGTCGCCGCCTGGTTCCGCGGCCCGCTGCGCGAATTCCTCTGCGACCATTTACTGTCTCCCCGGTTCCGGGAGCGCGGCTTTGTTTCCGAGCCGTTCCTGAATTACCTCATTCAGGAACACGTATCCGGACGGCGCGATAATGCCACCTGGCTCTGGCTCCTGCTGATGCTCGAGATCTGGTATCGCGACACGGAGAGCCTTCATACCGAAGTAGCCGATACAGTGGCCGTTCCGACGTAAACCTCAGTTCGAAGGAAAATGGGCCGTTTTAGTGACCTCACCGCATGTGGCCGAGATAGTCACAGCCGCTGGGTCAAATGACGGACTGAGAGTGATCGGAATTTGTGCGTAGACTTTTCCTTCATTCACTACTACCTCAGGGGGAACGGAGGCCATATCCGGTCTGGAACTCGATACGGAACATCGTAGACCTGGAGATGCAGCCGGCACCGTAATATATAGCTCTCCGACGGAGCGACCGCCCTTTGGCGGACGAAGTCCCAACCCTCGAGCCTGCGACCACCCAATAACCACCCATTCCGTTCGAGTGTTCCCATTCACGCTCGCGGCAACTCCAACGCTAACCCGGCCTGACATTGGGCGCAGTTCAATAGGCACAGTGGCCATTGCCTCTCCGGATGGGATCCGAACTGGTTCCGGAACCACTACCGCAGGATTATCGGCCTTCATCTGAACTACAACGTCATTGCCATTTGTCCCAGGCTCACTGATGGCAATCGTTGCCACTAATGGCTCGCCATTGTAAGCATGAGTCTTGCTGAGTTTTAGAGAAGTTACGGCTTGCCCCGGTCGGATCTGAATATTAGCGCTCCGGCTGCTCTTGCCCACTGTCGCCATCACGTCCACCGACGTTTCCTGAGTGACAGGCTTCGAGTGCATCGTAAACACCGCATAAGAACGCCCTGGGACCGGTTCCACTTTGGGAAACGTGATCAAGTCTGGCCGTGAACTGCTCAATTTAATGTCGACCCCAGATGTGACCGGTCCCTCAAGCATAATTCGATGATCGGAGGTACCAGCCCAAACAGTAGAATTCAGTGGGTTTATGGATGCGATACCCTGTAGCACTCCAGAAACGAGAGCTTCCGCCTTCGATTCCTTCCATGATGCAGTCAAACGCGCCTGGCCTTCGCCGGATGCTTGAGTCTTCACCGCAAACGCAACCGAATCTTCGCCAGCCGGGATGGACACCTTTGCCGGAACAGAAACGAGCGACGGTTGGGAACTGGTCAAAGCGATCGTGGCGCCGCCTGCGGGTGCCGGAGCCTCGAGCATAATCCGATTCACCGACGTTTCCCGGCCCCCCATGAGCCGGCCGGGAAGCAGCAGAATGCGCAGAGGAGATTCGGCGCCATCGCTTTGAACCGCTCCGATATCAGGGCGGCCGGATCGCTTCCGTCCAAGAATGTCCTCGGCTGGAGCCATGCCTGGCTCGGCACGGCCAACCAGCGAGCTCCCCGCGGCGGGTACGCCGAACTGCTTCACCAGCCGTTCAAATTCCTGGCGGAAAGAAGTGGTTCCGCTCCAGAAGCTACGCTCATTCCAATGCGGCAGGGTTACCTCTTTCGGCCATGGAAGCTTTGGATCGTTCTGAATATTCTGCTTGTCCATGGAAGGCTGCAGAACTGAAGATTGCAAGATTCTGGTTTCCGGAACAGCCTTTCCGCCATTCCAATAGGCATTGTTGTTCAGTTTCAAGAGCGCCGATTCCTCCGGCTGACCATCGGAGAAGTTGCCCATGGTTCCTGTTGGATCGGACCAAACGTTGTTGACAATCAGAAGGTTCTGATTCGTCGGGTTGCGGCCCTCACGATTGAGCCGCATGGCATATGCCCGCGCCGGTAGATCTCCTGTTATGGTGTTGTTCCTGAAAATGATGTCGCGAGCCCCCTTCACCCCAAGAGGCGCGCGCATTTGATTGGGCGAGTTGCCGATCATCAGGTTGTTTTCAATCAAAACTTCTTGCACTTCATGCATCGGCTTTCCGTCCTCGCCCAGCAGGATGAAATTGGAACCCGTGCCGCCTTCGAAGTTCATGAAGATATTGCCTGCAACCTGGATCCGGCGGCTTTCCGGTAAGCTATCCGAGTTTTTGATAACTATAAAGCCGTGTGCATTGCTGCCGGAAATACCCGACCGCGCAAAATCGTTGAAGAAGATATTCTCGAGGATGGTGACGTCGGTACAGCCATTCACATCAATGTGTTGCCCGGCGCCGCCTTCCTGGTTATGGAAAATGTTTCCAATAATCACGATTTCATTCGACTGCTCGTTTATCTTTAACAGGTCATTGTTGTAGCTATCATGAACGAGATTGTTTCGCAGCGTTACCTTCTGCGAACGGGCTATGTGCACTGCTAGTGGACCCGGTTTGCCTGTCGGAGGCAAGCGCGAAATATCGAAACCAGCTACCTCTACGTTGGCAGTCCCGGTGATCGAAAGTACCAGTTCTTTCCCATTCTGCAGACGCGCGTGAAACGGGTTCTCTGCCCGTAGTAGAAGTGGCCGGGAAAACCGGCGCGTAATCCGTACGACCCCTTCATATGTGCCGTCGCGCACAAAGATCGTACCTCCGTCTTCTGGCACCCGCTTTAAGGCAGCACCGGGGGTGGCCCAGGGCTTCGCAGATGATCCGTCTCCCCCTTTGTCATCCCCATCCGGAGATACATAGTAAGTCTTGCCGTTCTGGGCACAAGCAACTCCTGTAACTATAAGATTACAACTGATTGTTATCAGAATGTATTTACAGGTCTGTATATTCATGGAGGCTGTGAATGCGAGAGTGCTGACCTATTCAGGGTACCAAAGCCATGCTAGACTACTGGTCGCTGTATCATTGTACTTAGCCGCGTCTATCCCAAACGACCAGCTGCTTGCCTAGCCGTCATTTGCGCATGCTGACTGGAGGAGCAGTATGAACGTACGTCCTTCTCTCATTTTGCAGCTTCTTATCGCGGCTCTCTTTATCCCTTCGGCCACTTCCGAGGTCTTTTATGTGGCTCGCAACGGCAACGATTCATTAGCCGATGGTTCGGCCGATCGTCCCTGGTCGTCGATTTCCGCCGCCATAGCCGCCGTTCCGGAAACAGGAGGAACAATCATTGTGAGGGATGGAGTCTACAACGGGCGCGCTCGCATTAATCGGAAGTTTAAGAACTGGCTGGTAATCCGGGCAGAGAATAAATACCGCGCGCGGTTGGAAGCCGCGCAGGATACTACTCTCCTCATTCACGACGCCGCCTTTGTTGAGATAACAGGTTTTGACATCTCTCGAAGCACCCGCGAGACCGCACATCCTTTAGCCGCCCAGATCGCTCGGGCAGAGAACATCATCCTGCGGAATAACATCCTTCATGACAGCCGGAACAACGACGTTTTGAAGGTGAATGAAGGGTCCCGCCACGTTCTGATCATCGGGAATGTTTTCTACAATCCCGGCGGCGGCGCCGGGCAACACATTGATGTGAATGGCTGCACCGACGTCACCATTCGCGACAATATCTTCTTCAACGATTTCGAAGGCGGGGGCGAGAACGATCCCAACGACACCAGCTCTTTTATCATTATCAAAAATTCCGCTGATCTATCCGAAAGCCGCCGGACTCACGTCACGAGCAATGTATTTCTCAATTGGGAAGGAAGTCTCGGCAAGAACTTCGTGCTGCTGGGCGAAGACGGCAAGCGCTTCCATGAAACCCAGGATGTACTCGTTGAAAACAATCTTATGCTTGGGAACTCTTCCAGGCGGATGCGCTCTGCGTTCGGAGCTAAGGGAGTTAAGGATGTTGTCTACCGCAACAACACCATAGTTGGCGACCTGCCCTCATCTGCTTTCGCCATGCGTCTGAACCGCGAAGGCGACAACCCGCGTAACCGTAACTTACGCTTTTTTAATAATATCTGGTCGGATCCGACGGGCAGCATGAACAATTTTTCCGATGGGCAGCCGGATGAAGCTGTTGAGCTGGAGCTGCGCAGAAACCTGTATTGGAACGGAGGTAGCGATCTTCCCGGCGGGTCAAATCTAAAACCTACCGACGATTCGGAGCCGGTGTTTGAAGACCCGCAGTTGAATGGCCACGATGCTGTTGTACTTCCGCGCTGGTCCGGCGAAACTTTCCTGAGTGGCGCTACTAACATCCGCGAGGAATTTCAAAGGCTGGTTCACCTTTACGGTATGCCTGCCGAAGGGAGCCCGGTTCGGGGTCGCGCACTGGAAGAGACCTCGCCCAAAACAGACATCCTGGATCGTATCCGGGAAGGTGCCCCGGATATTGGCGCTGTACAGATCGGCGCGAAGGCTCCGCCGCTGCGTGTTGTTCTCGTCCCCGAGCAGGTAACTGGCGGGATATCCACGCAGCTTAGCCAAATTATCGTCGATGAGCCGGCGGGTTCCGATGGTCTCGTCGTGACGCTCACAAGCTCCGATCCGCAGTACGTTTCTGTTCCCGAATCTGTTTTTATCGCGCCTGGTCTGTCTAGCGCTACTTTTCCGGTCCTGACAATCAGGGTAGATTCCACGCTAAGCTTTAGCATCACGGCGTCTTACGCAGACCGCTCACAAACGGTGGATCTTGTACTTCACGCCGAGCGGACCCGCGACGTGAATCTGGCTCCCGAAATCCTAATAGGAGGTACAGGGAGCAGCCGCAATATAGTCTTAATCGACGGAGTGGCCCCAGCAGAAGGCCTGACTATTTCTCTTGTCAGTTCCCATCCAGACCTGGTGAAGGTGCCTGAGACGGTCACGATTACCGCAGGACGCTCAGCGTCTAGTTTTTTCCCGATCGCCACTTCCTTCACACCGGAGCCCACTTTGGTAACGATCACTGCTTCTTGGGGTGCTGCTACCGCAAGTGGACGGCTCATGCTCCTGACCCCACCGTTCTCTTTAGGCCTTCGGTCGCAATCGATCGTTTCCGGCGACCTGCTGGAACGCAATCGCGTATACCTCGATCGGCTCGCGTCGTCAGGAGGGGCCGTTGTCCGGTTATCGAGTTCTCAACCCGATGTTCTCTCAGTACCGGAGACAGTGACTGTCCCTGAAGGTAGCAACTCAGCCGAGTTTTCAGTTGTTGCCGGATCCGTTACCAAGCGAAGCACTGCAAAGATAGTTGCGGTATTCGAGGACCGCACAACATCGGCGAACTGTGATGTAAGTCCGCTGATTCCAACTTCACTTACTGGACCACCCACCATGGCGAGTGGTACGAGTGCCACTCTACGTGTATCACTAAACGGTACTGCCCTTGCACCAGGACTGGCCATTCGTCTGGAAGCTGGCTCGGGAGCTTCTGTTCCACCGGAGGTGATCGTCCCGGCCGGCCAAGGGTCCATTTCGTTTCGACTGACAGCACCTTCTGTCACTTCAAGCACGAAAGTCAAAGTTTCTACCATTTACATGGACAGAACAATATCACTTGATGTCATTGTTGAGCCGCCCAAGATCATTTCTATGTTTGTGCCCGCATCGATTCGTAGCGGCGAAACAAACGCCAACTGCTGTGTGGTCACCATATCCGGTCTGGCTCCGACTGGCGGACTATCTGTGGCCTTGACGAGCAGTGATCCATCCTTGATCTCGGTTACCGAAACCGGTCTGATTCCTGAAGGAAAAGAATCAGCACGGTTCGCGCTTCGCGCAAGCACATTTAATTCTCCGGGGAAAGTGAGTATAAATGCTGTCTTGGGTGAGTCCGTTATGAGTCGCTCAATTAACCTCGTACCAGCCCAGGTGGCATCTTTAACGCTTCCAGAATCGGTGCAAGGCGGGACTAACTTTACCCTGAGTATCGGATTTCGCGGCACACCGGTAGAAGGCTCCAGCCTGGAGCTGACGACATCGCTCCCGGATGTGGTCACCCTGCCGGCGATTCCTGCGCTGACGCCAAGTACATCAACCATACGGCTTATCATCTCCACACGGTCCGTTTCAGAACCCGTGGAAGCAACTATGACTGCTTCTTATGCGGGCAGTTCGCAGGAGAAGAAGATAACTATTCGGCCGTGACCCTCAGAACGTGGTATTGGGGCGATGAATCGCATTCTGTTCGTGGCTGCCGTTGGAGTATCCACCGTTCAATCGAATGAGAGCCTCCTGCAGATTGCATCCACTTATGAACAGATGGTCAGCAAACCGTATTCAGCAAGCCTTATAGAGTGTCTGTGGACTTGTCCCCATTTTTGAAACGAGTGGTTAAGACTCAGAATTCATCGAATGAAGAATTGAGTCATGGGGTTGTCGCGTAGGAAGTTCACCAAGGAGTTCAAGTTGGCAGCCGTCCGGCGGCTGGAACAAGGGATTTCGATGGCGGAGGCGTCGCGTGCGTTGGAGGTGAGCGCTCCGCTCTTACGTATCTTGCCGGATCGTGGAACCGAGTATTGCGGCCACCGCCGAACATCATGAATATGAGCTCTACCTTGCGGTGTCAAATGTCGATCATTCCAGAACCCAGGCTTACTCGCCCCAAACCAACGGTATCTGTGAACGGTTCATCGCACAATGCAAGATGAGTTCTATAGCGTAGCCTTTCGCAAGAGGTTGTATAGTTCGATCGAGAATCTGCGGGCCGATGTCGATGACTGGTTGAGGGAGTACAATGAGCAACGGCCGCATTCCGGAAAGTACTGCTCGGAAAGACTCCGATGCAAACCTTTTTGGATTCCAGGCATCTGTCGGATGAAAAGCACACTCGACCGCATTCCGGTCAACACTTCATCAGAAAGACTTCCTCTGCGCGCGCGGTTGTGGCGTAGCTGTGTCAATCAAGTCTGAACTATTACACATCATGTTCACATTCTCGAGATGAATGGCGATTGCTATCGCTTGAAAACAAGCAAGCAGAAAAAGCTACCCCGTCCACACCAGATATTCAGCCCGAAGCCCAATAACAACCACAAACCGCGCAGCAAGGCTGCTGAGAAAAAGACACCAGCCGCCTTCTGCCTTCCTTCCACACGCCATCTCGCTCGTTTCGACAAACCCTTGTCCTGTCCAATCGAAGATGGTCCCCGCTTCCTTTTGCTGGTTACCTTTCACTCCGGTATTGACACCATCCGCGCGTAGCCAACGCCGAACCGTCTTGCGTTGGATGTGCAGGGATTCGGCGATAGCAGATTGCGAGTAACCAGCCGCATGCAACTCGGCAACCTTTTCGTACTGCTCAACCCGTCGTTGCCTGCGCTGCTGGCTCCTGATCTGCTGCTGAGTTGGTAATGGTTCGGCGTCGGGTGGAGACTCGCCGGTGGTCTTCACTGCTGGTGATGTTTGGCCCAACGTCAGTTGTGCACTGCAGCCTTCTAACGCCCGTTCGACGGCATCAGAGAGATTCACCACAAGGTGAAACCGGTCAGCAACCTGAATGGAGTCGGGCGCGCCGGTGCTTGCGCCTTCGGCGTAGATGCCGCAACGATCCCGTGCGATCACTTCTATGCCGGGCTGCTGTTGCAACCAACAGCTCAGCTCCCCTGCCGATCGCCCTGGCAGCAGATCGATGACGCGGTGCCGATCAAGGTCAACCAGAATGGTGCCGTAGTCCTGTCCCTTCTTCCATGCCCAGTCGTCGACGCCCAGATGCCGAACCGGTTCGCTGGAGGCGACTGTGCACCGACGGCTCACGGCTCGCAGAACGCTGTCGTCACTAATGGGAATAGCGAGGCGATGCAGGAGACGACTACCAGGCAACCCTCCCGCAGCATAGCCGACTGCGCGGACGATCTCGTGCAACCGGTCCGTACGTCGCGCATAGCACCGGACCACATCAGGAACCCGCTCGGCGAACACCTTCCGGACACAACGAACATTGCGGCACCGGAACCGACGCAAGATGACCCGCAACTGCACTTCGCGCCCTTGCCACGGCAGATCGTGAACCGTTCGAATGTATTTACTGTGGTACGAACTCGAACTGCGGCGGCATTCCGGGCACTGCGGGACCTGCTCGCTGCGAACATTCAGAACGAAGCGTGATTGCTCCTCTGAGATCGAATCTAGAACAAGACTGTTCCTGCCTGGCAATGCAGACTGCGAATGGCTCGGGGGAGGTGCCATCGCCTTCCAACCATAAAACAGAATCGTCTCGCTATGTTGTGGCCTATTTTGGGTCGCCATCTATTGCACCGAATGTGCGGAGCCCGTCCCAGTTTGGCGGCATAGAAACCGGAGCAACTGTTCTCGCAGAACCGGTCAAAATCACCCCGCCCAAAACTTCGCTCAACCTGCTGTAAAAAGGGCGACCGGTGCTGTCGGCAGATCGCCGCCGTGCCATAACGCCTCCTGCCGCGCCTTCTTCTTCCGCGTGCCCATCGCCATAATCCAATTCTAAAACCAAACCATTTTCATAGCCAGATGTTTTTGATTTAGACTAGAAGGTGTTGATCATCCTTGCAACGTATTCAATGTCTTCGCGCTCCAACTCCGGATATATTGGTAAGGCGATGGACGTTTTAGCCATTTTCTCGCTGACCGGAAAGTCTCCCTGCTTATAACCAAGATTAGAAAAGCATGGTTGCAGGTGAAGAGGCAGCGGGTAATAGATTTCAGAACCCACACCATTCTGCTGCAAATAAGCGCGCAGTTCGTCACGCCGTTCGCACTGAATGACAAACTGGTTATAAATATGGCGTGTCTGATAGGAGGCGGCTCGGGAAAGAATTACGGAAGATTGTAAGAGCTCCCGGTATAACTCCGCATTCCTTTGACGGGCATCGCTCCATGTATCGAGATACAGGAGCTTGACTCGCAGCACGGCAGCTTGCAAAGCATCGAGACGCGAGTTGATTCCGATCGACTCGTGATAGTACTTCACACGGCTTCCATGCACGCGCAGAGATCGCAGCTGTTCTGCTATGGACGGGTCATTTGTGGTGCAAAGCCCGGCGTCTCCGAAAGCTCCGAGGTTCTTTGAGGGGAAGAAGCTGAAACAACCAATCCCACCGATGCTGCCCGCGCGCCGGCCTTTGTACTCCGACCCAATCGACTGAGCTGCGTCCTCAATCACGGGTATATCACGCTCCCGAGCAGCGGCGAGGATAGGATCGAGATCCGTACAAGCGCCGAACAAATGGACCGGTATCACCGCATTGATGCTCCGGGAACGGATAGCCTCGACGGCGTGATCCGGATTTAGATTGAAGTGATCCGGTTCAATGTCCACAAACACGGGTGTAGCGCCCAGTCTGGAGATAGCGGCTGCTGTAGCGAAGAACGTGTATGGTGTTGTGAGAACCCGATCCCCCGGACCGATGTTATAAGCCATCAAGGCGAGTAGAAGGGCATCGGAACCGGAAGCGCAACCGATCGCATACGTGCAGGCGCAGTATTCGGCTACTTCCTTCTCAAAGGCCGCTACTTCTTCGCCAAGAATGAACTTCTGTGAGGTCACTACATGCTGGATGACGGGCCAAATCTCGGCCTCGATCGATGCAAACTGAGCGCGCAGATCGAGCAGAGGAACGTTACGGGAAGGTTTCGAATCGTCGTGCAAAAACTATTCTCCCATTCGGTCTGAGAATACAAGCCGCTTACGCACACTACGTTTCTTGCAGCGTCTTCTCTGCGCCGCGCTGTACCTGTCTTGCGCTTTGCTCCGCGCAGCCACCGGGTTCCCGGAACTGCCGGGATTCTTTACGGAAACGACGGCCGGCGTTTACCAAAGTCGTGGCGCACGGCTTGCCGTCATGGCAGGCCCGGGCGTGGTGCGCTTAACCGGACTTACGCTAAAGCACAAGGGTGGAATATTCCGTGAGCGTTGGAATCGATTCAACCGGGGGCATCGTTAACACTTATGCGGCGACGCGGACGGAAACGAATCGGCCTGCGTATCGCGCCATCGAATACCCCGAGATCTATCCGAAAATCACACTGCGGTTGTCCTTTGAAGGACGAGCCGTTAAAGCCGATTACCTTGTTGCGCCTGGAGCCGATCCTCGCCTGATACAGTTCCGCTACGAAGGCGCAGAAGCACAGCTTCAAGGTGGCTGATCGCCGGCGAGATCCGGCAGCCCGCTCCGGTTGTCTTGCAGGGCTCTGCCGAACTGCCATCGCGGTATCAGATCGACCGGGATGGTTGGGTTCGTTTCGTAATTACGGGCCATGATCGTTCGAAGCCGATGGTGATCGAGCCGTATGTGGTCACACGGTCGGCTTATCTCAGGGGATCGTTGACGGATCGCATCTCGGCCGTCGCGGTGGATGCAAGCGGCTACCTTTATGTAGCTGGAACGACGGAGTCAACGGACTTCCCCTTGGGTTCGCTTCGTAATCATGAGGGTGGGCGTTGAAGTCTACGTCTTGAAGCTGAATCCCTCGAATCTTGCAGTCGTTTACGCGACCTATATAGGAGGAAGCGCAGAGGACCGGCCCTCATCGATCGCTGTGGATGAGAGTGGCAGTGTATACATTGCCGGCTTTACAGCTTCGGCTGACTTTCCCGCGGCTTCCGGACCAAACGGCGGTTCGATGGACGGCTTTGTTGCCCGCCTGTCGGCATCGGGAATGTTGCAGTTCGCGACGTTTTTAGGGGGAAGCGGGTCCGATCTCGCCAACGGCGTGGCGCTTTAACCTGCATTTCTCAGTGCGCCCCAACCGCGCAGATCGCCAGTGGCGGAAGGAGCCACCCATGTAGTTGTCGGTAGGACGTGGTAGCTGACAAGCGGTTCGGCTAGGCGACTGGCCGGATCGGAGCCTTGTGACAAAGCTGGCCATCGGGCCGGTGAGCAATCTGGCAGGCCGCAACGCGAGTGAAGCTTGAGCAGGCCTCGAAAGTGAAGTCGTGGATGCCGACCCCGCTGAGATTGGGGGAAGGCCGCGCGGGCAGGGAAGAAACCGATAAGCACCTGATCCGATCCGCCGGGGTAGTGAGCGCGGCATGTCAGAAAGGTGGTCTGGGTAATTGGGGGAAACCCGCTGTTGGTGGAGATCGCAACTTCAACGTTGTCGAAAGGGCAGCGGCCAAGGCGGGAGTCGGAGAGGGTCAGATGTACCGCTGAAGCCGGGTAACGCCGGTGGAGGGAAGGACCCTCACTTCTGGTGTGCTTTTGGAAGAAGCAAGGTGAGGTGATTGGCGATGAGCCTGGAAACACCATTTAAGATCCGGATGCTTCAGAGAAAGCTGTATCTGAAAGCGAAGGCAGAGCCGGACTACCGCTTCTATCTGCTCTACGACAAGATTTACCGCGAGGACGTTATCGCTCACGCCTACGCTGTGGCGAAGGCCAACAAAGGCGCGCCCGGCGTAGATGAGCAGACGTTCGAGCAGATCGAGTCGCAAGGGTTGACGGAGTGGCTGACCGGCATCGGGAAGGAACTTCGCGCCAAGACGTACAAACCACAGCCGGTGCGGCGGGTAATGATCCCAAAGCCCGGAGGCGGCGAACGACCGCTCGGTTTTCGGATGCTGTGGTCTATGGCGAGTTAGGTGTTCTACGGCTTCGCCACGTCCACCTTGGCCCTCCGCCAAAAGCTTCGAGGTGAAACCAGTCGGAAAGCCGGATGCGGGAAATTCGCACGTCCGGTTTGATGAGCGGGGATGGGAAACGGGCGACTGCCAGTAGGTCTCGCACCGCGCCCGTCCTCGACTCTACCGAGAGTGCCGGTTGTCGATTTGCTGTGATCGGAAGCGTGGACATGCCTACATGCTGTGTCATTGATCAGCGAACGGATGATCGAGTGTCGGCAGGGCAGAAGCTCATGCTGTGGGTTGGAGCCTCATGGCGGGCTTGGCAGTGACACTACGAGCGCACTCCTCCGAGACGGGGCGAGTCAGCGTCGGCGTTTGGTTTCGGTCGGATGCCGCTGGTGCAGATTTCAGCAGCGCAGGTTCGTCCACACCTGCTGAAACAGCGTCTGCAATGGATATGCGGAAGAGAGTGACACTCGTACTCTGCGAACTGTGACTCGGATCTGCGCGCCGATCTTCATCAGCTTCGTCCGGATGGTGGATACCTGAGCTTCGGCCAACTCGGTTGCCTTCAGGCCCATTCGCCGCAAACCGCTCACCAGCACATACGCCATTGTTGACAGATACAGCCGAAGCTGGTTGGCTCGCATCGTTTCGGCGCTGACCCGATCGGCAAACAGACTGAACTGCTCTTTGATCCGGTTCTCCATGTCCCCTCTGGCGCAGTACAGTTCCTGGTACAACGCCTGTGCGGGCCACTGTTCCGGGTTGAGCGATGTGACGACAAAGCGCGGATTTTCCTTGCCGTCGATATGTTCCGCTTTTGCGATCACCCGGCGTTGCCGGTCCCAGCCCGGCCGCTTTTTCGTGCTCTTCGTCTCATAGCTGAACTCGGCGAAGATTCGCGCCGGCTTGCCGGTCCGGTTCCATTGCTCTGTCGCTTGCCACATCTGAAGCCCGACAATGCGCCGCAACCGTTGATTGCGTGCCAGTCCGAAGACGTAATCTACTTTGTTGGACTCGCACCAGCTCATCAGCTGATTGCGGCAAAACCCGGAATCAGCCCGCAAGTGCGAGACCTGCAAGGCAGAGTGCTTATCCATGGTGAGGAAGAGCAGGGAAGTGGTGCCAGCCGACACTACATGCTGCTGGAAGGCACCGATGCTCGCGTACACCTGCTGTACTACACACCCGAGATGGAGGGGCCCGGAGTCGCGGAAAGCTGAAGGTGAACAACTTCATCCGGTTGCGCCGCCGCTTCGTCGATGGACAGGCGCTGTTGGAGGTTGATGATCGCGGTGACGCAAAGGCGATATTAAAGAACAAAGCATTTCTTTCGGATGTGGCACAACATCTGATTAAGCGCGGCAACGCTCCGACGGAAGAAGGTTGGGGTGGTTGGCTTGGCGCTTACCAACGGTCCGTCTGTCAGGCCGCGCTTGCGCGGGACAAGGAAAGAGCCGATGAACGCCGACGATCGAATGAACGTTGACGATTAACTACAATCATCGCCAATCCGTTACTCAACAAGAAAACCCAATCGTCGGTCATCGCTATTGGAGTCGTGCCCTGGAGTGGGTTCCTCCCACTTCTACGCTGCTACTCGTTAGAGCTTTGAGGAACGCGACTAGCGCATCCTTCTGTTGGTGAGACAAGAATAGTGGCTGTAAGCCGGCGCGAGATTGCGATTCTGGACCCCGCCGCGGTTGTAAAACTCAACCACTTCCTCCAAGGTAGCGATGCTGCCATCATGCATATATGGTGCCGTCTTGGCGACGTTCCTGAGGGTCGGTGTTTTGAATGCCCCCCAATCCGCGGGATCTCGAGTTACCTCGTATCTTCCCGTATCCGCCATGCGGCCATTCTCGTAGCCCACACCCAGATTGTGAAACCGATGGTCCGTGAAGAGAGCAATGCCTCCACCCAGAGGATTGACAGAAGGGTGGAACACATCATGATAGTTGATGCAACCAGCTCGGCCGGTGAAGACGTCCCAACCGTCTCGTTCACTCGTTGTCAAGGAGTAGATTTGCCCAGCAAAACAAACTTATCAAATCTGCTATCTCCGGAAAGCAGACTGCGCTGATAGGATGCTAGAGCACGGGCCAGCCTCATTACCTTTGTTCATTACACCGACTTCCACTTCCTCGATCTGATTCGCGTTTCTCCAAGCAATCGAAACGCCCAGCCGCGAGGGTGTTTCCTAGCAGGCTGCTGAAAAACAGCGCCAGACGGCATTCGGCTCCTCCCCCTCGTTACTCGCAGAGACCGTATCGAGCATCCTGAGGACTCTGTGTAGGGGATACATTCCCAAAATGCATTTTTAAAAAGTTAAAATGCAGCTCTCCTTGAACTTATACAGACTGAACTGCGGGCGACATCAGATTTCGCATTCGCACCAGATTGTAGGCCGTAGCGGTGAACGTAAAAACCCATCTGACTGTTTCTAGTCCGCGATGCCGAGTCTTGCGTAGCGCTCCAACCGTTTTGATCCAGCCAAAGACTTCTTCGATGCGCTTGCGTTTCCGCTGACTCACCCGGTAGCCTTCATGTCGCGTTGTGCGTCCATCGATCGCGCTACCGCCCGGACGCTTGGTATTCTGCGAGACGTGCGGCGTCACGTTCATGCCACGCATCTCCTTAACAAAGTCCTTGGTGTCGTACCCTTTATCGGCGCCTAGCGTGATGCGATCCATGCCCTCCACTCGTTCCGTCATCATCATCGCCGCATCCCGCTCCGCCGTGCCGTTGCATTGGAGCAACTCCGTGTCCACTACCAGTCCGTTCCGGTTCTCGATCATCACATTGCCGCAGTACGCCAGCTTGGCTTCATGGCCACCACTTTTGCGCGCCAGTCGTGCGTCTGGGTCCGTGGTTGACTCGTGGGTGTCGTTGCTTCGCTTCTCGCCGTGGAAGTCCACCGTCGGGTTGCCAGGATCATCTGGAGGCGGCGTCGGCTGATCCTTACGTTGAAAACTCTTGTGGCTTGCCCAAGCTTCGATCAGCGTGCCGTCCACACTGAAGTGCTCGTCGGAAAGTAAGTCTGCCACCCGCGCCTGAGTCAATACCAATTGGAAGAACTTCTCGGCAACATCGCCCTGCAAAAGCCGGTCTCTATTCTTGGTAAAGACTGTCGGCACCCACACCGCTTCATCCATATTCAAGCCGACAAACCATCGGAACAGCAGGTTGTACTCCAGTTGCTCCATCAACATCCGTTCGCTGCGAACCGTATAGAGCACCTGCAATAGCAAGGCTCGCAACAACTTCTCCGGCGCTATCGACGGTCGGCCGAAAGTCGAATAAAGCCGATTGAAGGCCGGAGAGAGCGTCTTCAAAGCCTCGTCGACAAGTAGCCGTATCAATCGCAAAGGATGCTTCACCGGTACGCGCTCCTCCGGTGACAGGTAGCTGAACATCGAACCCTGTTGGGTGTCAGATCCTCGCATGAGCTGAAACATAAAGACGCTCTTTTGTTTCAATAGGTAACGGAACTTCAGGCTTTTTCAGCACCCTGCTAGGGTATTCGCCGTTATGGTCTGACGCGCTGTAGAATCATACATTTCAATGCCAGACCGATGACCCCTTTATCGTCTATTCCTGCGCTTACTGTCTGTGAGGTGAAATGTTGAATCAAATATTGTGGGCCGCTGCTGCTGCGGCCAGCGTGGGTGCCTGTTTATGCCTCGGCGCGACCCCAACGGAAGCGACGCTGGCGTACGACGTTGCGACTCGTGAATATCTTTGCTGGCGGGAAGGTTCCCTGACCGAAGACGCCCGTAAAACGGCGGACCTGCGCTCCTGCGATAGCAAGCAAGGCTGGCATCCGGTTACGGGCAACCTTTATTTTGTGCGGGGGCAGTCGATAAACGTGCTCCTGGTCAATGGTCTTGTCGGGGACATCTTCACGCTTGAGGTCAAGGCGGAGGACCTGCCGGAGCCAGCGGTAGCGATTGCGGGTGAGATAAAGGAGCTTCCCAAACTCGCTGAAGTGGACCCCTGGGCTGAGACACAAAGTTAAGGAGGCTATCGCCGTTCGCTGGAAAAGCATTGGCGGCGAGGTTGTTGTTGGTCCACTGTGGACATAGCTGAGCGGAGGATAGAGCGCTCCAGGGATGGAACTCGAGCGCCGACTCAGTTGCCGGAATGACCGGGGCGGTGGAACCGCCCCGAGTCCGCTTAGCCATTCTGGCTGGAAAGCGATAAATCCCCGGGTCGCAGGGGCAGAGCCCCCGATCTGCTAAATGGATTCTCATGGCGCATCGCCTGCTTGGCGTTCGAACTCGGACGGTGTTAAATAACCAAGAGCCGAGTGAAGCCGATGTCGATTGTAGACGCGCTCTAGAAACTCTCCGATACAGGCGCTCGCTTCCCGAAAGTCCCGATACTCATTGCGGTAAACCTCCTCATACTTCAACGTCTTCATGAACGACTCGCAAGCCGCATTGTCGTACGGATTCGCTTTGCGACTCATGCTGATCTCAGCTTGGTGTTGTCTCAGGATGCCCGTATATTGCTGGGAGGCGTATTGCACGCCGCGATCGGAGTGATGGACGAAGCCTGGCGGCGGTTTTCTCTCCAGCAACGCCATTTGCAGCGCGGTGGTCGCCAATCCAGCTTCCAGCGTTCGCCCCAGAGCCCAACCAATGACACGACGTGAGAACGCGTCGAGTATCACTGCCAGATATATAAATTCGACTTGCAGACGGATGTAGGTGATATCTGCAACCCAGAGTTGGTTCACGGCTGTCGGCTTCAGTTGGCCTGCCAGATTGGGATAGACCGGCAGTTGATGTCGAGAGTCGGTGGTCACCGCAAATTTACGCCGCCTAACGCACAACAGATTGTCTTCCCGCATCATCCGCAGCACGCGCTTGTGGTTGACGTTGAAGCCACGCTGCTGCAAAGCGGCAGTGATTCTACGGTGGCCGTATGCCGGCGATTCCACTGCGATTTTCTGCATCTCGTCTCGGAGCTCCATCTCCACTGGAGAGGCCTGTCGCGGCTTCCGAAACCGATAAAACCCAGCCCGGCTTAGGCCAGTCATTTGGCACAGTGCATTCACGGCTTTGCCTTCCGCCGCGGCTTGCTGGATTTCTTCAAACAGGCATCCTCGCCACTGACGACGGCTGGAGGGTGATACTCCTTGAAATGCTGCAAGGCCCTTTTTAAAAAATCGTTCTCCATTGTGAGTTGGCCGATCTTGCGCTCCAGCTCACCGATCCGCCGGGCCTCCTCCACCACTGGCAGCAACATTCCTCGTCGCCCAACGCCAGGAAATGCAAGATCACCCTTGGCCCGCCATTCTCCTCGCCAGCGGTCCACTAAATGAGGACTCACTTGATACTTACGTGCGATCTCACCAATCGTCGCCCCAGCGTCGATGGCACGCATCGCGGCAACCTTCAGATCACGGCTGTAGATACTTCGGGACAAATCCATTGCCTCAACTCCATTCAATGTATTTCGTCCCTTAACTCCCTGTCTCAGTTTTGGGGTTCACTCCACGCGCCCATTCCACCTGTTCCTACATTGGTAGCGGGTCCGGGTGCCAGCTTCGTTGCAGGGGCAGCGGAGGTGCGGAGCATCTTGATGCGGCTACTTGCTACGGCAGAGGAAAAGGATCTGAGAGTGTGGCTCAAGGAAGTCTGGCTGGACGCGGCCAGTGCCAAAGAGCTTCAAGATCTGATTGCTATAGATGTTGCTTCCGCGATTGAGCCTGCGCGGCGCCTTACGCCAGCACTCCTTGCGAATGCGACGACTCTCACGTCAATTCTCATTGATGCCAAGCACCACGGCAACATTGTTGCTGAGCCGCAGAACGTTCAAGAGCTGATCGCTCAGGCTCGCGAACTGAGCAGAATTCTCGAGCAACAACGCGGCCTTCGCGAGCAGATTCTTGTATCCGGACTACCCGCGCTCGGCAAAGTCCTGAGCGATGCAGCAAAGTTCGCTCGCACCCCTGCCGTAGAGAGCATCTGCGGTGAACGCTGGGGACTTGCAGGTGTTTCTTAGCCAGTTCGAAGGTGCTTTTCCACTTGAGGAGCGACAGACTACTATTGAATCCGTCATTGTTGCGGCGGACGCGTTTGCCACCACGCGAACACCGGCACCAGAGCCGTTAACCGAATTCCTTGCTCAACTGACCTCAGCGGCCGGCGGCAAAGTCCCCGCTGCCGCTCAAGACAAGGTTCGGAAGAACCTCGAGTGGTGGCCGAGCTATGGTCAGAACTCCAGCGCGCGTTTGAGCGGTACAGTCAACTAAACAATCTAAAGACCGAGCTTACTGCGTATACATCCGAACAAGGGAGCCTCTATCAACTGCAGAGCGGACTTGGGGGCTCGGCAGAGCCACCGTTCAGAAGGCGACCGTCCTGAACGTGGCCGGCCGCAAGTTGCCTCTCACTAAACCGCTCGACGTGCTGCCTGTGGGCGTTTGGTTCGGTAGCCGCGAGATCACGCTCACGCTCAAGCAGGGACAACGAATACCGCTGTTCGACATCGGTGGCGTAAGTGACACGTCGCGGATTTCGACAATCGGAGGGGAAACGGCCGCTGCGAAGCCCCCGATGACGGCGATCGCTGCCGATACCACAGCTCGAGTATATTTCGCTTCCGCGTGTACAATCTGTACAACTTTCAGCTTGGCTTTGGTTTTGTCTACTCGCGAGCGCCGGACGATCGCTTTCAGGTAGTGAGCGTCACTACCGGTTCTGGTGCTACGGCCTCGACGCAGAAATTTGTGGAACAGACACGCGCGCGTGACTATAATCTGCTGGCCACGGCTGACGTCATGGTGTTTCCCGTTGCACGCCATAGATTCCCTTTCCGGCCACGCTACCCCGATGAGAAACGCCCCCACCTTTATCAGGACTTCGGAGCGCTGCTGGGCTTCTCCGTAACTAGCCCAAACCGGGATTTCCTCATAGGCGGGGTATTTTTCCCGCGGCAGAGCGCTATCGGTATCAAATTTGGTTGGCACCTCACCTTACGGGATTACCCACCGGACAACCTGTCTGCCAGCCAGCCGATCACCGACAGCGTAAACGTGCTCAGCCAAGAGTTGAAGGGCGGCCTATTCGTGGGTCTCAGCTTCACAACAGATTTTTTTGGACGCGTGTTCGCTCCCATCTTTAAACCATGAAAAAGACGAAAAGAACTGATGCCGGAGATGGTGGCCGCAAGTGGACCCACCGTTTATGGGACGAGGCGGTGATCCTTGACCAGAGCCGACTTCTCTCTTATCCCAATGTGGAGCGTGTCTCGCTGGGCTGGAAAGAGCGCGGCGGCAGCGTAACGCGAAGGTACAGCGTCAAGATCTACGTCCGCGAAAAGCTGGGAAAACTCGGCCAAGATGCATCGCTTCCGAAAACGGCTCGCGTATTAGTCCCAATTGGGAAGGGATTGTATCGCGTTCGAAGAATTCCGACCGATGTAGTTTGGCACATTCCAGCCGAGTTCTGCGCATTGCCTACCGATCTCTTGAACCCACTTCTTTCAGGAGCGGAAATGGGTACGAATGTCGCTAACGTCGGAAGCTGCGGATTCCGAGGAAGGAAATAGGGTATTCCGATCTGATGTCGATAACGATCGGAGCTCAGCAAAGCTGGGCAGTTTCATGTTGAACGATTGATCGACATCAGTCAAGCAAATGATGATTGCGGAGGCGGGCGTCCGCTACATCCGCGAATGCACAGCAGCATTATTTCGTTTTCTCCGGATCGCGTCCGCGGCTCGGTCTGTCGTGCTGTCGGCTCCAGCGTCGTTCGAGTGCAGTGAGGCGGATGGCGACGTACTGCCAGTAATCGGGTGATGCGTTGAGCTGATCGATCTCATCAATCAAACTGCGAAAGTAGCCCAGCGTTGTAATGGGAGTTCCCGATCCGTGATTGAGGAACGTCACGTATTTACGGAGACAGCCGAGTAGGATGGCGCGCTCGACGCATTCAAGCGGGACGCCGCTACGGTGCCAATCAGCGGCAATTCTGTCATCGGCAGGCGTGAAGGCGCTCGAGATGCATCGTTGTGACAAGAAGATCCTTCTCACTTCCGCCACATAGCGTTCGGCTTCCGGCGCGCAGATCGATACACTGGTCCGCGTGTAAGGCCAAAAGGAATCGCGTATGACAATCAGATTGGCTGGACCGCAATGGCAGACGCCAGACTGGACGAGTTCCCGCAGACAGGTGCGGATGTCATCTTCGGTTTTATGAATCGCAGTTGCCAGATCGCCGCCGCTGACCTGAAGGCTGCCGCGATCGCGCGCCGCGTGGAGGCACAACCAGACGAACAGCTTGAACGCGCCATCGGTTAACAACGTTGCTGCTCGTTGCACTTCAGCGCCGGCCGCGAACCATCCGGATGATTTCAGTTGCATGCTGGAGCGGGTCATTGAGAATCTTGCTCCGGTTTTCGTCCGCGTTTGCGCATCGACTCGCCATTGAGTTCAATGCGATAGGCATTGTGGACCAACCGATCCATGATGCTGTCCGCAATGCTGGGATCACCGATCTGCTCGTGCCAGTTGGCAACCGGCAGTTGACTGGTCAGGATTGTCGAACGCCGCTGATAGCGGTCATCGCAGATCTCGAGAAAGTCCCGTCGCTCATGGTCTTTCATCGGGGCCATCGCGAAGTCGTCGAGCAACAGGACGTCCACGCGCGCCAGTTTCAGCAGCAGTTGTCCGATCGTGCCGTCCGCGCGCGCTGTAGCCAGATCGCGAAACAGCTCAGCCATCCTTTTATGTAATGCAAAGAAGCCGTCTCGGCAGGCTTTGTGCGCCAGGGCACAGGCAAGCCAGGTTTTGCCGATCCCGGTGGGGCCGGTCACATAGTGCCTACATTTCGGAGTTCATCACCATTCACTATCGGTGGTGCAGTTTCTTTGGGTTGCGCTTGCCTGTTTTGCGGCGAATGCGTCGTCAAGAGGGCGATTGGCTGGTCTGCGAGATGATGGCCGGGACCGCTGTTGGCATCCCGGCCTGGATGGCCGACGCTGTCGTTTGCTCCAGCTTCTCCTTTGGACCACCAGTTGTTGCCTTGCCGGCTCTGGCTGAGTTGCGAACCTTTCTGGGTTCTTTACAGGCTCCAGCAAACTGCGATAACTCATCTGGAAATACTTCCTCACTGGAGTGTCCGGATGAAGCAGACCAGGCAGATCAATCAACAGCAGACAGAGCTGTTCTTCGAACTGGATCCACCATCCAGCAGTCCGATTCGCGTCGAGTTGCCGATTCACCAGGAGACGGAACTCAAAAAGGCGGTCGCCGAACTGCTGCTGAGCATAGCGCGGAGAAAACAGAGACAAACAGGAGGCGGCGATGACGCATAAGCTCACACCCGCGCACCTGCAACGCCGTGCCATCGTTTACGTACGTCAGTCGTCACCCACTCAACTCATGCACAATCGTGAGAGCCAGCTACGCCAATATCGGCTTAGCGACTATGCCCGAGAACTGGGCTTTGCTGAAGTAGAAACCATCGATGAGGACCTCGGTCGTTCCGGTTCAGGCTTGAAGGAACGTCCCGGGTTTCAACGGCTGGTGACGGAAGTGTGTGAAGGACAAGTTGGCGCCGTCTTCTGCCTCGAAGCATCCCGTCTGGCGCGCAATGGGCGCGACTGGCATCACCTGATCGAATTGTGTGGCCTCGTTGGAGCGGTACTCATCGATCCCGAAGGTGTATACGATCCGAGGCTCAGCAACGATCGTCTTCTGCTAGGCCTACGCGGCAGCATGAGCGAGTTCGAGTTGAGCCTATTGCGGCAGCGTTCACTGGAAGCAATTCGTCAGAAAGCACAGCGCGGAGAGCTGCAATTCTGTCTGCCAGCAGGCTTCTGCTGGGCGTCCACTAGAACGATCGAACTCAACCCCGATCTGCGCGTGCAGAATGCCATTCGCTTGGTCTTTCGAAAGTTTCAGGAACTGGGCAGTGCCCGTCAGGTACTGTGCTGGTTCCGCGAAGAGCAAATCACCTTGCCCGCAATCGCCTACAACGAGTCCAGCCAGGTGTGTTGGAAGCTTCCGCTTTACAATACAATCCTCGCGGTTCTAAAGAACCCAATGTATGCCGGCGCTTATGCGTTCGGTCGAACGGAAGCACGGACGAAGATGTCAGCGGGGCGAGCGCGTCGGACCGAAGGTCATCGCAAGCCGCGCGATCAATGGACTGTCTTGATTTACGATCATCATCCCGGATACATTACCTGGGAGCGATTTGAGTTGAATCAGAAAATGCTGGCTGAGAATGCTCACATGAAGTCACGTATGGGACGGCAGAGGGGCAGGGGTGGGCCAAGTTTGCTGGTGGGCCTGTTACGGTGCCGCCGCTGTGGGCGGATGCTGCAGGTTCACTACGGGGGCAAGCGCCGCAACGAAATGCGCTATCAGTGCGTGAACGGCAATATTAACCAGGGTACGGCTCGGTGTATTTCGTTTGGCGGATTGCGCGTGGACCAGGCGCTATCAGCTGAGATTGTCAAAGTGGTGCAACCAACTGCGATTCAGGCCGCTTTCCAGGCAGCCGATCAAGCCTCACAGGTACGGACTGAGCAGACGCGAGCGCTCGAGCTGGAAGTAGAGCAGGCACGTTACGAGGCGCGACTCGCCGCACGCCGTTATGAGATCGTGGACCCGGAAAACCGATTGGTTGCCTCCGAGTTGGAAGCTCGTTGGAACGTATGTTTGCACCGCGTCCAGCAAGTCGAAACCAGACTCGAACAGGCACGGCGAATATCAGTCGGGCCGTCGGTGGACCGGGACGAGCTCGTTCGGCTGGCTAGCGACTTGCCGCGGGTTTGGGATTCCTCATCTGCAGATCCTGCGATCAAGCAACGCATTGTGCGGATTCTTATACAGGAAGTTGTCGCTGATGTGGATCAGCAGGCTGAAGAAATTGTTTTGGTCATCCACTGGGTGGGCGGGCGCCACTCAGAGTTGCGCGTGCCCAGACTGAAAACTGGTCATCACAGTCGATGTACGAAAGCAGAGGCGGTCGATATCGTTCGCCAAATGGCCTCCGAGTATTCGGACGAAGAAATCGCTTTAACGCTGAACCGGTTAGGGTTGAAGACTGGAGTCGGCAATACCTGGAACGAGATGCGCGTGCGGTCTCTTCGATCCTATTTGAAGTTGCCAGGTTTTAAGGCTGGGCCAAACGATTCCCGGCTCAATCTTCAAGAGGCTGCCGAGCGACTGGGCGTCAGCCCCACTGTCGTGAGGCGGCTGATCGAACGAAAGATACTTTTCGCCAGCCAGATTCTTCCAGGCGCACCATGGCAGATCGCGGCCGAACATGTAGAATCATCGCAAGTATTGAGGGCAGCCATTGCGCTAAAGAATCGTGAAGGCAGGCGGAAACGCACGCTTGTTGATGAGAATTCTCTCGCATTGCCAGGTTTCGAAATCGAGAAGTAAAACGCGTTAGAAGACTGCGTTAAGCCGATTCGGTGGGAGCATCGAGCGATGAGTTCGCAAACTGAAGTTTCAAAGTTGACGCTGACGTATTTTCAATGATGTAGCAAGGGGGTGCAGAATGTCGCAGGATCGGTTGGCGCTATAAACAGGGCGTTATGGTGCTGCCGAACCCATTCGCTGCTCGACAGAGTGCGCATCAGTTTACGATCGAGCCCGCGCGGGTGTTGATAATTGATGTCTTCAATCACCGCACGTTCTTTGAATTTGGCCAGTTGCAACCGTCGCGTGAGTGCTCGACCTTCTTTCCACGTCCATTGGCGGTCCACGAGCAGTCCGAAGCGCTCTTCGAAACTGAGCTGATTGATCTCGGCGGACTCGATTTGCTCCTGGAAGGCATTGGCCATCCCGTGCAGCTTCATGACTTGCAGTTTTTCTATCGTTGGCTGGTTCAGCATTGGGATCTCCTGAATGAGAGCTACTGGAGGAAACCGTTGGGCGGCTGGTCGTAATAGTCCGGTCCGCGAACGTTGTCATGGAGCGGTCCCGGGGTTGGGTGATCCTCGAGTTCCAGCATGGGCTGTTGATCGAGTGACCGCTTCAAAATCGACTTCAAGCTTTGATAGGAGTAAATCCGCAGTAGCAAGGCGCGCTGACTTGCCGCCTCCAGCCGTACCGCCGTGTAGTTCTTGGCCAAACCGAGAATGCCCAGGCAAGCGCGATATCCCATCTCCGGATGCGGCTTCTGCTCGAGAATGCCGCGCACCACAGCGGCGGTTGCAGGTCCGACGCCGGCAGCCCAGTTGATCAAATGGGAGGGCGTCCACTCGAGGTGCGCCTGGTGGCTCTTGGGGCGGTGCTCCGGGATCGTGGTCGCCTTATGCGCCACGTAACTGCGGGCGTGAGAAGCAATCCGCATCCCACGGTGGAAGATCTCTACTGTTGTCGCGGTGTAGCGTGCTTCCAGCTGTTCGCCTACGAGTTGGTACGGGACGCTGTAATAGTGACGCTCGATGTCAACGTGGTAGTCGATGTTGGCGCGAACCAGCTTCCAATGGGCGAGAACGTAAGCCTCAGCAGGCAGTGGCTTGAGTGCTGGACGGTCCAGTTGCGTGAATAAGCTTGCCCGGCTCGCATCCGGGCGCTTGCGAAAGGGCCGGGCATTCAGACGTTCCAGCAGTTCGGCGATGGCTTCATTCAGATCCGCCAGGCTGAAGAATTTCCTGTGCCGTAGAGCGGCAATGATCCAGCGCTGTGCAATCTGTACTCCAACTTCCGCTTTGGCTTTGTCGTGAGTCATCGAATGCAGGTTGTGTGGGATCCACCGCAGGGCGATTCCGCATAACCCATCCTTTTCATCCGCTTCATGGGGTCGAGTACGAACTGGTGACTCGGAAGCTCACCTGGGGTGAGGATCGGGTCTTCTATTACGACCCAAACGGGAAGCTTAAGTCCATGTTGACCAATGTGACGGACGTGGTTCCGACAGATGCCTTCGATCACCTCTCCGGCGGCCGATCAGCGTTTCGTGTGGACGACCTTTTGGAGCTCCGGCACCTTCTCGACAGGCAGAAGCAAGTAGGCGAGGAACTCGCAGATGTGTAAGAGGAATATCGCCGCATATGATAAGGTAACTCCGCCGCACAGGAGCACGCTACAACACACACTGCTGGCCACTACTTTTCATCGGATCATATACAATGCTACGACCGAGCAGAACGAAATACGTGTGCGGTTTCCGCTTGACTGTCTATAGGTATGAGGCATAATAGTACTTACATATACAGCGTCGGGAGATCGGATGGCAAAACCGAAACAGTCCGCTCAAAAAATACTGGAGTTGAAGCGGAGTGGTACGCTCAACCCTCACCCCAGCTTTGTTTCCGATGCTTTGTTCAAAGAGAACCCCTTCTTCGATCCCAACGATCTTCTTCAGGTCCGCTACGAGATGCTACGGCGACACAGAGTGGAGGGCGCCTCAATCGTCGATGTGGCTGCCACGTTTGGTGTGTCGCGCCCTACTGTTTATCAGGCCCAAGCCGCATTCCAGCAAGTCGGCCTGAGCGGCTTGCTTCCGAAGCATCGCGGCCCCAAGGAAAGGCACAAGCTGTCCGCCGAAGTCCTCGACTATGTGCGGGCTTTGCGAGCTGCCGAACCGGGCTGGACGACCGTTGCCTGTGTCCAAGCCGTTCAGGAGAAGTTTGGGATCACGATTCACCGCCGCAGTCTAGAGCGGGCGATCGCGAGCAAAAAAAAACCGCGCAATCCAGCGTAAGCCGGATTCCGGAGGAAGCCGTGGATGCCTACGAGGGACTCCGTCGACAAGCGGTCGAACCGGATGGACGCGGAGAACATTTCGAAGGTCGCGGAGTACTCATGCGCCGAGGCTTGGCAACGTGGGCACAACTCCGGACCACCGCCATTTCGGTACGTCCACCCGAATCGCATTCTCCATCCAAGTCCGATGCGCCAGCCCTTGACTCGTTTGGATCCGAACTCGTCCGTCTGTTAGCAGGTCTGATTCTCAGCACTCGACAGGAGAGTTTTCTGCATGCCTGAACTGAAAGTTACACCGAAGCATCTCGAGCACGATGCTTATCTCTATATTCGACAGTCCACGCCGCGTCAGGTCTTAGAGAATACCGAGAGCACGCAACGACAGTATGCCTTGCGGGATCGCGCAGTGGCACTGGGCTGGCCACTCGAGCACATTCACGTGATTGACTGCGATCTCGGCAAGTCGGGCTCACAGTCTGCCGGTCGAGACGGATTTCAGAAGCTGGTCAGTGAGGTGGCTCTCGGCAAGGCAGGACTGGTGATGGGGTTGGAGGTCTCGCGCTTGGCACGGAACTCGGCCGACTGGCACAGGCTCATCGAATTGTGTTCGCTGGCCGGCGCGCTCATTCTCGACGAGGATGGAATCTATGACCCGGCGGATTTTAACGACAGGCTTCTGCTTGGCTTGAAAGGAACGATGTCGGAAGCGGAACTGCACTTCCTGAAAGCGAGGATGAGAGGCGGAATGATCAACAAAGCTCGACGCGGGGAGCTTGAGATGCGACCACCCATCGGCCTGGTATACCGCGATGACGGCATTCTGATCCTCGATCCAGACGGCGAAGTGCAATCAGCGATGCGTCTGGTTTTCGAGACCTTCGGCCGGACCGGATCAGCCATGCAGACAGCGAAACTGTTCCGCGAGCAAGGGCTCCGGTTTCCCTGCCGTATTCGCAAGGGAATGAACAAGGGCGAGTTGCATTGGGTGCGGGCGGCTCACTCTCGAATCCTCCAGGTATTGCATAACCCTCGCTATGCCGGTGCGTTCGTCTATGGTCGCGTCCGCACACGCCTGCTGCCGAACGGCAAGCACAGCACGACCAAGGTTCCGCGGTCGGAATGGCAGTTCGTGATTCCTGATATTCATGTCGGCTACATCAGTTGGGCGCAGTTTGAGACGAATCAAAAGCGCCTCGCCGATAATGCGCTGGGATTCGGAGGAGCACGGAAAGCGGGACCGGCGCGCGAAGGTCCGGCACTTAGCAAGGCCGCGTCATATGCGGCGTTTGCGGAGAGAGAATGAGCATCCATTACAGCATTGCGTACCAACAAGTGGTCCCCACCTATGTCTGCCAGGAAGCCTCTGTACGGCGAGCAGAAAAAGTCTGCCAGCGCGTGCCGGGCAGTGTCGTGGATCAGGTGATCAACAATCTCTTGCTGGAACTGATGCAGCCGATGACCCTGCAGGTTGCCCTCGCGGTTCAGCAAGAAGTAGAAGCACGGGTTACCGAAACAGACGCGTTGCGGCGGAAGCACGTTGAACGCGCACAATATGAGGCTGAACTAGCTCGCCGCCGATATATGAAGGTCGATCCCGAGAATCGTCTTGTTGTCGATAGCCTTGAGGCAGAGTGGAATAACAAGCTGCGCACGCTGGCCGAGGCGCAGGAACAGTACAATCAACAGACACAGAAGCAGCGCCTATTGATCGACTCTCAGACGAGGGAGCAACTGCTTTCATTGGCTGCGGATTTTCCACGCGTCTGGAATGATCCGTTAGTCGAACCCCGCGAACGCAAACGCATTCTACGCCTGCTTATCGACGACGTGACATTGATCAACGGAGAAATGATCCAAGTCCACGTGCGCCTGCGGGGCGGCGCCACGCGAAGTTTAGCTCTCACTAAGCCACTGCCGATCGCGCAGATTCGAAAGACGAAGCAGGACGTAGTCGCCGAGATTGATGGGCTGCTGGATCATTACTGCGATCGCGAAGTCGCAGAGATTCTAAATGGGCGAGGACGGCAGACCTGGCAAGGTGAACCGTTCAACCTGAAGAAGATTGCGCATATCAGACAGGCTTTCCACCTGAGGTGCCGCTATAGTCGGCTGCGAGCCAAGGGGCTGCTTACTGCCAAAGAGATGAGCGTCCGGCACAATGTGACGCCCACTACAATCAATCTTTGGGCAAGAGAAGGACGGATCAAAAAGCACCGCTACGACAATGCCCGGCGCTGTCTTTATGAACCATTGGACGAGAGTGCGATTCGCAAGGGCCAAGGAGGCCGCCGTGCCACGCAGCCAATTTTCAACGTTGCACGCGCCGGACAAGGTGCAGTATGAAGCGCAAGCTTTGTCCCTCGGTTTGTAGGGGCGGGTCGGCATGACCGCAAATCCATAGTGCTCGGCCAGTTCGCGATAGGTCTGGTTCAGTTCGGGCTCGTAGCGACAGGGATGTTTGACACCGGTCTTGGTGTTGTCCGGGATCGCGATCTCGGGCACACCACCAAGGAATTCCAGGGCGCGGACATGGGAGTTGATCCAGCAAGCCAACTCCTGGCTGCGGCTCGCTTCGGCGAAGGTGTAATTGCTGGCGCCGAGGACGGCGACAAACAGCGAGGCTTCGAAGTCGGCCTCGCCTGTGAGCCGATCATAAACGGGAATCTTGTCGCCGGCGTAGTCGATGAACAGTCTTTCTCCGGCCCGGTATTCCTGCCGGAGGACCACATCCAGGCGCTTCTCCCACTCGCGATAGAGCTGACAAAAACGGCTATAGCGATAGCCATCGGGGTGTTGCTCGCGATACTCTTCCCAGACCAGTTGGAGTGTAAGGTTGTGATGGGTTTGCAAATCCTGGCGGATCGAGGCGAAGTCCGGCAGATCGGTCTTGCGCCATGTCTTGGTGGGCCGCGCCGTACCGCAGATCACCGCTTCCAGCCGCCGATCATCCCAATCGGACGGCAGCGGCCAGCTTATGCCGACGGCTGCGGCTGCTTTCAGATATCCATGAACTGTGCTCTGGGCGATACGACAACTGCGAGCAATCTGCTGCTGCTTCAACCCCAGCGAAGAAAGGCGAAGAATTTCTTTGAGCTTACGCATGCTGAGCCTTGTCTGCGGCAATCGGAACCTCCACCCTTCAGTGGAAGCCCGCTTCCGCCAGCCCAGCCGAGATGAACTCCTATTAAGAAAACCGTTCCGACGCCCCGATAATCATTCCAAACTCGACGCCTGTTTTTGATCGCCATAACTTCGGAACGATTATCGGCATAACTTCGGAATCGTTATCGCCATCAGTTCGGAACGCCTATCGACATCCTTCGGAATCCGCAGAAGCTATGCATGCACGGTTCGGAACTCCGCATCCCAAACTTTTGCGCTAACTGCTGGGCATGTCGTCAGCACACTTGTAGGTGCAATTCCCGCAGGACTTCAGGTGCGCCAGCCACTGAGCGTCGGTCCGGGAATGCCTCCCAACGCAACTCCTCTCGGCCAAACGGCGACAGGTTTTTTTGGCAACAGTCCCGATGGATTTGTGGACTTTGCCCTCATCCGTTTGAGGGCGGGCCGGACCGCATCGAATGTCGCAATCGATGGCCTGTCAATCACGGGACAGGTACTATCGCCCGAGGAGGTAGTCAATGGTCGCGTCCGCGTCACCAAGTTCGGCGCTGTCACCGGGAGAACAACTGCCGTTTTTAGCGCCCCGGTGAACTCGATGGCCATCGGTGGCATCACAGTAACCAGAGTTTTTGAATTTAAGGGACTACCCGGGCAACCATTCGGCGCTCATGGTGATTCCGACTCACTTGTGGTGAGCATCGAACCGGCCTCTCGCGGCGCTGCTGTTGGGTTGCTCTTTGCAGTCACCCCGCCAACTCCTGACGCTCCAGGTGGTCGCGGGTTCATCTTCCCTTTTGGGAGGATGCCAGGTGGGCTGCAAGTGGCATAAATCCTTTAAAGGTTTCTACGCTAGCTTGCGTTTGACCTAGCCGAAGCGAGGAATATGATCTGACACCGAACAGAGGCTGTAGTGATCCCAAGGTGGGCCTGAGCAGGTGGCGCGCCTGGACTTGACACGCGATAACCCGTGCGACATGCGTTGAACGTTCAAGCACGGTCTTATTCACGCACGATCAACGATGGTGTTGGGATACAGAGAGCCACTCCGAATCCGGCAAGAGACGCGCTAAAGATCACCCACACCGGGCTTACTCCTGAAACCGCCAGAAACCACGAACGTCAGGCGAACATAAGGGGAAGACCGTGCTATGCTCTTTCGTATGGACGACCAGCCCCTTACTGAGGAACAACTTCTTCAACTCCGTCAAAACCTCGCCAGGCTCAGTGAATCCAGTGTCAAGGACGCATACCAACAAGCTCACAAAGACTGTGAGATGAAGGGAGACAATCTCCCTAAAGCGTTTCGCCATTCAACAACTCGTAACGGCCTGGAAGCAGCTTTGGATGTGGCGGCGGAAGCGGTAACTCCCTAGAGATTACTCGCTTGGCATAGGACCGAATTCCGTTTCGCAGGCGTCGGCATCATGAACTTCTCGTATTGTCGCGCTCTCAATTGTCTCTGCTTCCGGTTGCGGGCACGGCTCATCTCGGCAAGATATTCTTCATGCAGCGTTCGCAATTCCTTGCGGCGTTCGGAGATTTGGCGGCGGAGAATCGACAAACGTTCTTCAGGATTAGTAGTAGCGCTATTCTGATCAGACATACACCTTAGTAGTGTTGTCAAGAGTCAAGAAATCTCAGTGATTCTACCTATTGCCTTGAAGTTTTTTAGAAGTAATATCGGCCCACGTCCTTCTAACGGGGTACGTAGGCCGAGGATATGAATGTATAAGTGCGCGTTAAAAGGTTAAGCTTTCCAAACGAATCCAAAAAGCCGGGGGTACTGGTAGTCCTTCTTCTTCCATACACTCTAAGTGCAAGAGCGAGAAGAGTTTTCCCTCAGCCTTTGTTGCAGATAGGTGGTACAAAGCTACCTAGTGTGAAGTAGGTAGATGGCCTGAGCTACCTGAGCGTTATCTATGCAATCACCCGCTTAGAAAACGGTCGTAAGCGCACCGATGGCAGGTAATCCACAGGAAATCCGCAACAGTTTGTTTAGCTTTCTGCAAAGTTACTGGCTAGCGGCTTTTGATTTCAGATACTTAACTCTTTAACACTTGTCCACACGTAAAGCCTGCCTACCCTCAGAACGGCGAACAGTGTCTTAACCAATTAACGGCGACTACGCCGTCAGTGCTGACAGAAACAATGCCGGCGTGAGAGGCTGATTCGAGGACGTGGCTCGGCAGCTACAGCCGACAAGCATTTGGTGCGTGAGTGCCCGTTCTTAACCATGGCTCCGGTGATGGCGGTCAGTGATTTGGTGGCAGCTCGCCGTGACACGGTAAGTTCGACCCCGTTGGAGACATTTAAACCGACTGCAACCGGGCCGAGTCTCGTCCCATTTTCAAGCCCAATGAGGACATCCTATGAAAGAGCAAACGAAGCCGGGGAGCAAAAGAAGACAAAAGGGCGCGTTGAAGGATGGTCTTCCTATGCTGAATCAGAATGCAGCTGGCATTGATGTTGGCAATGCGGAACACCATGTGGCAGTACCTGCAGGACGGGATAAAGAGCCGGTCCGAAAATTCGGTAGCTTCACCGCAGATCTCCATCGAATGGCGGAGTGGTTGAAAGCTTGCGGTATCGAAACAGTCGTCATGCAGTCAACTGGAGTGTACTTTGCGCTGAGCAGCGCGTTGATCGGGAGGGTTCAAGTCCCTCTGGCGCTCGGATGAGGGGCGCTATATCCAAAAGCGGCGATAATACGTCGCTGGCCGGAGAAGTGGCAGGTATGGAGAGGCCTAAACGGGCACGAAGGCGAAAGCCGGATACAGACCAAGGCTGACCTGAAGCCACCATTTGCGGTACTTCGGAGGGCAAGGTGTCCACCGTGAGGTGGAATCTGAAGGGCATGAGGAGAAGGACCGGGCCGTAATCGAGGGGGCTACCCCGCAGATGAACTGGTCGGCCAAAGGTGGGACCAGGTCGAGCCTGCAGTATAGAGGCGAAGGCGATACTCATTCACCCACCGCACCAAGGTGCTTGCGGACGGCACGTGCGTTTGTCAATCTGGCGTGGCCCCACCGCGATCATTTCATTTGGCCCCACTTTGTATAAAAGTTCTCATTTAGAAAGTTCTCATTTAGCTGCTTGCGGCTGTTTCTGAAGGTCGGCCGGAGCGAAGCCCTGCGCCGCGTTGTTTGCGGCGCGTTAGGGCGAAGCGGAGGCCCGACCTTCAGAAACATTGGCCGGCGCCTTCCCCACACGCTTCCCCGCAATCGTTCGACGGAATCGAAATGATTCTGTGCCCGTCTCGATAATGTGCGCTCTGTCCGTCAGTCGATCCAGCATCGCCTTGCAGAGGCGCGCGTTCGGAAATACTTGAGGCCATTCGGAGAACGGTAAATTGGTGGTGATAATAACTGCCGTCTTTTCCGCCCGATCGGCAATCACCTGAAAAAGCAGCTCTGCTCCTACCTCAGCCAAAGGCACATAACCGAGCTCGTCAATCGCGATCAGCTCATATCGTGACCACCGGCCCAGAAGCCGGCTTAGCTGATTGCTGTGCTTGGCTTCTACCAACTCATTGACCAAAGCGGCTGCAGTAGTAAACCGAGTTCGCCGCCGTTGTCGACAAGCGGCTACACACAATCCGCTTGCCAAGTGCGTCTTGCCGGTTCCTGGTTCACCGATCAGCAAAAGTGGTTCGGCTCGTTGAATGTAGCCACCCTCAGCGAGTTGATGAATCCGAGCCGCAGCGATCTGTGGCGTTTGTGCGAAGTCAAAATCTTCGAGCGTTTTCATCCGCGGTAGCTTTGCCTCGAAGATCCTCCGAGCAACTGCATTGCGTTCGCGTTCTTCGATCTCGGCCGCCAACAGTGCTTCCAGATATCGCACCGGTCCGTATTGTTGCTTGATCGCTTCCTCTGCCATACGACCAAACTGACCGCCGACCGTTGGGAGACGCAGTGCCCGACAATACTGCCGCACACTCTCCTCGCGTAAAACTCGATCCGGCGTACTCATGCGACCACCTCGACACCGCTCAACAGCGAATCATAGTTCGTCAGCGGTAATATCGGACGGTCATATTGCAGGAAAGCAGACGCATCGATTGGCTCAGGCTGTTTGCGTTCCAGCTCAGAAGCCAGTAGCAGATATCGAATTGCTGCCGCATCCGAACAGCCTAGCTCGAGCGCCTTGCGAATCGTTTGTTCTAATCGCTCATAGCCATGCTCACGTCCAAGCAGAATCACTTCGATCATTGCTCGGGTTCCGTTCTGGCGTCCGTGGCGGATGTTTAAGTTGCGCCAGAGCTGGTCGTGTGGCTCCTTCCAGCGTCCCTGCGCGCGCCACTGCGCCAACGCTGTCGATCCGGCGAGAGCGCCAGGCTTTCGCGCAAAGTCTTGAAGGCAACTGGCGTGGGGAACTGCTGTTCGTCCTCGAACAAAGCCTGGAGCTTTACGACCTATACCTTGGCAAAATCCACGAATGCGACCAACGAATCGCGACGCATCTGAACACAATGGATAGCAAAGCGCAAGGGAACTCAGAACGCCTTCCTGAAGTCGAAGCATCCGATACGCACCGACACCCGTTCAACCTTCGCGACCACCTGTGTCGGATCGCAGGCTTTGATCTGACCAATGTGGCCGGACTAGACGTACAAATTGTTCAGACGATCATTTCAGAAGTAGGAGTGGACATGAGCCGCTGGAATACAGAGAAGCAGTTTGCTTCCTGGCTTGGACTATGTCCTGACAATCGGATCAGCGGAGGCAAAGTACTTAAGCGAGGGACTCGCCAAGTTGTTAATCGCGCAGCCACGGCGTTACGTGTAGCGGCGTGGAGCCTCATCAGGAGCCGAAGCGCTCTGGGAGCGAACTTCCGCAGACTACGAAGCAAACTCGGCGCACCAAAAGCGATCACCGCAATGGCTCACAAGCTAGCCAGACTGATCTATCGAATGATGAAGTTCGGAGCCGAATACGTCGACAAAGGAATGGAGTCGTACGAATCCCGATACCGGCAACAGCAGACCAAAAGGCTCGCCAAACAAGCCGCAGCCCTGAATTTTCAACTCATTCCAGTATCAGACGTTATCGGGTTCTGGAGACTACTTGTGTCAGCCGAGGGAGGCAAGCGCAGCGGGTCAGTGTGATACTAAATGAATAAGCGGATGTCTCGGCTGGATGGCCCATTGCAAAGTGTCGCAAATTCACTCGGTCATTTAGATCGCAAACAGTGAATCGCACACGCTGAGCCTCGGCAGGAGTGTTGCGGAAGGTGGAGAGACGAAAGGAGGCCACTGTAAGTGTACCGATTATTTACTACACTTCTGGCGATGTGTATAGGCTTTCCAGGCTACGCCACCACCGTCCTGATATTGCTGACTAAAGATGCGGTTTACATCGGAGCTGATGGCATGAGCGTCCAAATCAGGCCGAATGGTAAGCGGCATCATACCAACATCTGTAAAGTAAGGAACGTCGGCAACTGCTACTTTACCTCCGCAGGTATTGCAACTATACAGCAGCTGAATTTCGATGTTTTTGCTTCTGCGCGTCGAGCTTGTAAGCAGCCAGGCACCTTGGCAGATAAAGCCGCCTTCTTCCAAAAACAAATCTATCCCTTACTGACAAACGTTTTTGCTCAAAAGAGTCGAGTTCCGATAATAGAACAACAGAACATCGCCGTCGTTTTTGCAGGCATAGAATTAGGGGGGCCGACTATCATCGTGACCAACTTTTGGCAGGACAAAAACGGCGTCATTCAACAAAGACGGGGCGCGTTGCGGGGGAGGGACACTAGTCTTGAACCGATTTTATTAACCCTCGGAATCGTCGAGGCAATTGAAAAAAGTAAAATAACCCGCGCCCCACGCTTTTCTATTGGATATGAATTTATCGAGATGGAACGATTGTTGCAGTTGCAGATCGAGAAGGATCAGAAGCAACCGTTCGATGATCAGCTTGTAGGTCCGCCAATCGTCTTGCTAGAAGTATCAAAGGAACGCACGCGGTGGATTCGCTCTGGTGCTTGCCGCGAATTTGAACCAAGGGTGTGACCAGCTGTGAATCGCCAATGCTTGCTGGACCGCTTCGCCGATCAACGGCCGCAGGAATCCTCCTGACCCGCCAGCACCTGTTTCCAGTCCAGCTTCTTCGCGCTATTCTGTTTTCGGGGCATCTCCTTTCCTTTCTTTCCGCGCTCAAAAAGGTCTATCATGGCCCTTCTTTTTGCAGACCCTTCAGAACATACCCGCCCAAACCATATGCCGAAGGCATTTACGTGCTACGTCGGCAAGCATTCGGAGAACATTTTCTGCGGCACAGGAAATCGGCTGGACCTTCTGAAAACCAAACACCAAGGAGTAGAACGCGCGGCTAATCGTTTAGTCGCATCGACTGAGCATCCGTTCTAGCTTGTTAACTTACTCCCGCTAAACACTATCAGATTTAGCCTCATTCGCGAGTCTGTCGAACAAAACTGGCTTTAGTAAGTACTCTGAAACCATAGCGATAGATACCCCTTCGAATGTAGGTGTTCCCTCATCGGCCAAGACTACGTTGAATTCGCGATCTAGGTCGCCTCGGTGATCAAAAGCACATCTCAACAAAATGTTGGGATGGTATTCAATAGAGAAATGCACGGCCGCTTGAAAGCTTCCATGCATGGTTTCAGTAGCGTTATTCGTCCGTCTAGGTCCGGTTCTTACGATGCTTGACGTTCCGGCTTTTTGTACGATCTCAATGAAGTCGCGCTCCTCCGGAAATAACCGCTTGTAGAAATGAATATCTCGATAGATCTGATCGGACAGTACAGAACTTATAGTATCTGCGATCAAGCGCAACCGATCGTTCTCTGATTGCAGCTTCCTTTCTTTCTCCGCGCACTGCTCTAGCCAATTTGAAGATTCCGAGTCCACCTGCATATACAAACGCCGTGCCGATCATACCAAACGCGTTAGTAACACGTCTGGTCAGGCTCGTGTGTCGAAACCGGATAGTACTTTTGGTGGTAGTGGGAATGCGCCTTCGGCCCACTGAAGCGGATGAAAAATGGCCGGGGAGCACGACTGACTGTCGGCACGGTATTACACTACAGACCGCCGTAAGGCAGTAGCGGCGCGGGTGTTTTTTGAGCGTGTTGCAAATACAGGTACGCGTGAATCCCGATCGGTGACGGGAACTACACAGGCTGCTTGTACGGCTATGGCGATGTGCAGCCATTTACAGGGTTGTGTGATTGCCCGGTGTGCAACGGCTCAGGCATCGAAGGCTCATTCCAGCCGAACTGAAATCATCAATGTTAAGCGTGAAGCCAAGGTCCTCGTCATCGCGCGCCAGACGATCGCTCAGCGCCCACGCCTGAGCGGCTCCGTACCCCTGGCCGATGTGCAGGTCGGACAGGACTCGCTCCCCAGGGCCGCAGATTCCCGGCATAATGCTCGGGATCGCTCGTCCACGCCAACGCGGCCGTTATACGGCGCGGCTTCTCTTCCGCGATTCGCTTCCTGGTCTTCAAGACGCGCCCAACGAGCCTCATCGCGTCCTTCGTTTGCTTCTGCCGCGGAGAATGCAGAATTCTGTTCACTCCTGATTCCCTCAAGCCCGCTCCCAACCCGCCGATAGGCCTTATCTAGAAACGTTGTGGGACTCACGAGCATTTTCATCGCGCTGCTTTGCGCCGGCAGCTATGAGCAGCCGCGCTCGGCTGATCACATCCGCGTCATCCAAGAAGCGCACCAACGCGAGTACTCCCGCGCAATCCGCGCCATTTCACAGCCGCGACGCAGATTACCGATGGCGCATCCTGCGCGCACACTAAAGCGAAGAAGAACGCGCCGAGCTGCGACGAGCGATTGAGCGGTTCATAAGCGAGCCCGATGCGATCGTCGACCTTCGAAAGGTGCAGCCGTAATGGCTGGCCAGCATTGGGGTGAGCGCGGCGATCACGGAGAGGCAGGCCGCCTTTTTAATCGTACTATCGAATGGGCGTGTGTCGTATTGTCAGCGCTGATGTTAGGAAGCCAAATCTGGTATACGATCGCGCTCTTTTTCGGTCGCTGAGTTGACCAGCAAGCTCGCTAAACGAGAGGCGAACAAAGGGCGCAGTATGCCAGATCTGTGGCACGCCGGCAACAGTGCAAAGTTTCTTTCTCCGCTCCAGACGGGCTCGAACATTTGGTGGAAGTCGCCGCGGAAACACTATACGAAGCCGCCGCACGCTGTCGATGAGTTCCGCAAAGCCGAACTCATCGAATACCCTCCAGGACCGAGTGTGCAACTCCGCGTTGAGGGTCCGCCCGCCGGCAACAACGCACATCGTCCCTTTTGAACAAGTCCAGGTGTGGCTGCCATGCAGGCCTCAAAGCTACTCCGGTACAAAACACGAGCCTGCGAAGTTCCCGATCACCGGTGCCGGCTGGAGGCAGTTGCCCAAAGCTGGCCGAATTCATGAAGGATCAAAAAGGCTCTTATCGAACATCTTCAGCTGCTAAAATCACTGCGACATGGACGATTCCGAGAAAGTAGAACAGGCGCGAGCTCTGTACGACGAGGGCGTATTCAACCGCAAAATCATGGAGCGCAAACCACTCGACCTGTTCACGGATCGAGGTCGCCTGGAATGCGGGCATGTGGTCGCGTGCCGCGCAGCGGCACTTACGAACGCTGGCATTGTTCCGAATGTCTAAAGCTATGCGTGCATTTTCAGAGGCTTGGCCGGAGGAATCAATTGTCCGACAGGTTGTTGGGCGAATTCCTTAGGGCCACAACGTTCGTCTTTTAGACCTCGTTAAGACCGCTGAGGAACGCCTCAGGTACGCTCAGGCAACGGTGGAACACGGCTGGAGCCGGAACGTCCTCGTAATGCAGATTGAGGGCAGGCTTTACCACCGCCAGGGGAAGGCTTTGACAAACTTCGACCGCACCCTCCCGGTTCCACAATCCGACTTGGCTCAGCAGCTCCTGAAGGACCCGTACAACTTCGATTTTTGACTCTGACCAAAGACGCTCACGAGCGCGAAGTCGAGACCGGACTCATTGAGCACATACAAAAGTTTCTTTTAGAGTTGGGAACCGGCTTTGCCCGTTGGCCGCCAGCATCCACTAGAAATTGCCGGGGCGGAGTATCGACTCGATCTGCTCTTCTATCACTTAAAGCTTCGATGTTTTGTCGTGATCGATCTGAAAGGCGGGGGTTCATGCCAGAGTACACGGGCAAAATGAACTTCTACCTCGCAGCGGTGGATGACATGCTCAAGCACCCAACCGACAATCCCAGCATTGGGCTGATTCTCTGCAAGACAAAGAAGAAACTTGTTGTCGAATATGCGCTCCGCCACACGACCACTCCGATGGGCATTGCAGAATTTCGATACCTTGAAAAGCTTCCGGAGGAACTCAAGGGTAGTCTACCGACAATCGAGGAGATTGAGGCTGAACTGGCGTCTCCCAAAGGATATGCCATAGAAGTGAATATGCCTGCTTCTGTTCTCCCTTACTCGCAGCAATGGCGAGAGAGGTATTCGGCAAAACGGTATCTTGAGTATCAGTCCCTCGCAGACCTTGCTAAGCGATATCAGGATTTATTGCGAAACGTTCTGATTCTGGTGCAAACTCATAAATTTTGGTTGCACTGCCATAATGGCGTGGAATGACGCCGCCGATACGAACCTCTTTAAAGGACGGCATTTCGACCAGCAGGTTATTATCTTTGTGTCAGGTGGTACCTCAGCTACAAATCGAGTTCACGCGATTTGGTGAATATGATGGGCGAGCGCGGAATCGAACTCTCACACACGACGATTCTTCGCTGGGTGCAGCGATATGTCCCGGAATTCGAGAAGCGTTGGAGTCCGGTGAGCGGATCGTGGCGCTGCGACGAGACCTATATAAAGGTGAAGGGCCGGTGGACATATTTATATCGTGCCGTCGACAAACAGGGGCGGACGTTAGATTTCCTGCTCACGGCAAAGCGGGATGTCGCCGCAGCCAAACGGTTCTTTCAGAAGGCGATGAACGGGAACGGAACGCCTCGGGTTATCACCCTCGATGCCTATGCAGCTTCGGATCGGGCGGTGCGGGAACTAAAAGCAGAAGGAAGATGCCGAAGCGTGTCCGGGTCCGCTCGAGCAAATACCTCAATAAGGGAATCGAGCAAGATCACCGCCGCGTAAAACAACGAATCCGACCGATGCTGGGCTTCCAGCGATTCCAGACAGCGGCCGTCACCATCACGGAATTGAACTCGCAGCGAAAATCAGGAAGCATCAATTCAAGATTGGGAAGCTGCCGGGCCGGCCGACGACGATCCCGGAAATCTGGACAGCCCTCCTCGCTGCGTAATCACGAACCGACGATCATTTGAAGCAACGTGCGCCGTTCAAACATTTGCACCAGAACCCTTTCGACTACGTTGATGATGGTCGGCGGGCGGATCTGATGCTGCTTGCGATCGATTCAAACAGGAACCGGTTTTAGAGATTCTCAGCGCGTTAAAAAATTATCTCATCTGCCATTCGATACTTCTTGCAGTTCTGATTGAGGGTCCGACACACATCGAGGCCCAAGTGCGTTGGATATGGGAGCGTTGCTCTACTTGGAGAAGCCATTCAACTTCGACCAACATGTTAGTCTCGCTAGGGAGTTGATTCACCGTGTTGATGACCTAGTATCTGAGGGAGGGATGTTAGAAGGACATCCGGCGGGAAAACGCTCTTGACGCAATCAGTGTCACTGCCCCGAAGATGAGGAGAGATGCGGTTTTCGGCTCAGGCACCTCAGAAGATATTGCGTTTACGATGAAGCCGTTGATACTTGCTGTCTGGCCGGGCGCAATGGCCAGATTGTTGATGATCAGATCGAAGTGTCCACCCTGGCCAAAAGTGTAGGAGTAGGGACCGCTATTGTCGAAAATCAGACCTACGCCACCCGCACCTGCGCGAAGATTGCCAGTTAACTTCGCACTGTAGGCCAGTGGATTCCCCGCTATACCGGATGGAAGAGCAAAGTCCAACAGGAGCGTAAACGGTAGCGCCGAATAGCTTGTGTTGCTCACGCGCGCTTCGATCAACCCAAAGTTCTCCGCGTTTTGCGAATTACTAGCGCTGCTACCACCGAAAGCTAGAAAGCCATCGGAAGTTGTGCCTTCGAATGTAGAGCCATAATAACTTAGCCCTACAATGCTTTCCATTGCGGAAGGAGTACATTGAAAGCCGAAACACGCTTGTGCTGTTCCAGCAAATTTCACTTCCGCTGCAAACAACGCCGAAACAGATAGACCGAACAGAAACATGAGTGATGAAATTGATTTTAGGAACATGGGGCGCAGGTCGCTTGGACTCAAAAAGATAGTGGTGACGAGGAACTAGAATCTCAAAGCATGTGCGAGATTCCGTTGGTGAGGTCTACTTGACTGATCCCCACTATAAAGCGCGATCCGTTCTTAAAAGTGTTAGGCCCGGAATAAAACGACAGCAGTTTGCCCGGTTTCGACGTCAGCGGGAATCCCGATTTAGAAGTCGGGGCACACGATGGCATTGACGCCGGGGCCGCAAGCGCGTGGGGACACCGGTCCTGTCCGTGTGGAAACATCTCCAGAGTCAGCCTATAGGCGACCCTCCCGCGCCGTCAGGAGGAGCGGGCACAGTAGAGCGCCGCGGGCGTTTGGTGTCCAGCCGGACCGATTCGATCACGAGGTAGAGTTTGTCGGCGCTGTTGACCTTGCCCGCTACGCAGTAGGCCACATCGGGCCGGATGAGCTGGGCTTTGGTGAAGTCATAGAGCCGGTAAACGCGCTGCGTGTCGAGGTCCCGCAACAGGAACACCGCGCACGACGGATACTCCGTCCGTAAGCGTGTGACCAATCCGTCTCAGCGGTGGGCACTGAGCCAACGTGCGGGCGTGAGTTGAGTATATTCGGACCTGGTCCTGCGGCTCAAACCTGGCAAGACATCGAGCAGGTAATCTTTCGTAGGCACTCCAAGACGCCGGCAGGACTCAATCACCGAGAAAAGTGCCGCGACCTTCGGTCCAGCCTGAACGCTTCCAACATGCAACCAATTCTTGCGGCCCAGTGTCACCGGCCGCATCGAGTTCTCCGCCAGGTTGTTCGATAACTCGACTTCGGCGTAGTCAAAGCAGCGCCGCAGTTTCGACCATTGATTGAGCGTATATCCCACCGCCTGTCCCAAAATGCTCTTCGGCAATGTCGACTTCGACAGCGCAAGGCACTGCTCATGAATCTCCGCTACCCACGCAAGCGCATGTTCGCGCCGATATTCGAGGCGCTCGTCACCTGTCAGCTTCTGCTCGCGCGCATGACGGTCCACCAGAAAGAGCGCGTCCATGCGGGTGACCATGTTCACCGCTTCGCCATCCTGCTTGTTTACCTTCACCGCATCGACAAACTTGCGCCGCGCGTGCGCCCAGCAGCCCACATGCACAAGCCGCTGCCCGCCCACGCGATCGTAAGCCGAATAGCCATCGGTCTGCAGAATGCCTTCCCACTGATCCAGAAACTCCTTCGGTCCCGCGCGGCCGCGGCCGAGCCGGAAGTCGAATACTGTCTCTCCACCGGGCCGACCATATTGCCACAAGTACGCCTGATGATCGGCGCCTCGGTTGTCATGCATCTGCACCGGCACGACGGTTTCATCGGCCTGCAGATAGCTCGCCCCCAGCAGATCTTTGCGCATCACTCCCACTACAGGTCGAAGTAATTCGCCGATCCGCATCACCCAGCCCGTGAGCGTTGCGCGGCTGATCTCCAGATCCGCCTCGCGCTGCAGCATCGCTTCCTGACGATAGAGCGGCAGATGATCGCAATACTTGGCGACGACTGTTTCCACCACCACACGGTCGCTGGCGATCCCTTTTTCCACAATGCGCGGTGCAAGCTCGGCCATCACCACGCCACTGGTTTTGCATTGCCGGCAGCCGCGTTTCTCGCGCTTGACCACACGCACGAAGAAGCGTACCGGCTCCATGTCCAAGTGCTCGCTTTCGTCGTAGCCGATCAATGTCGTCTCGCCGCCGCATTGCTGGCACGTACGATCCTTACAGGCAACCACTTGTTCGACGCGCGGCAGATGATCGGGAAGAACCTGACGTCCAGGATGCGGTTTGCGCTCCCGCTCGCGCGCTGCTAGTAGAGGCTCGCGCCGGGTTTCGGCCTCTACTTCTTCGCCCGTCACGCCTGGCTCCTCGTCGAGCAATTCCAACTGCAAGGCGTTCAGGGTTTCGCTTTTGTGACCGTATCTTTTGATGCGTTCCAGTCGCAGTTCTTCGGTGAGCGCTTGAATCTTCAGGCGAGCCCATTGCAGTTCCTGTTCCAGCATGACAACGTGCTGTTGGAGATTGGCGCTGTTCACGGGAAACCCAATTATAAAAGCAAAAAGCGGCCGATACAATCGATACGTCAACATTTCTAAGCAGAAATGTTTACGCGGCAGGGCTGCGTCGAAGCCAGTTTCGACGCGCTTTTGTCTGTGTGAAATCGAGCCCGTTTATCAGCATTGCCAGTTCTTCGGGCCGCATTGTGATGCTGCCAGCTTGCGGCCCCGAAGGCCACGCAAATCGTCCTTTCTCGAGTCTCTTGGCGCAGACCCACAGTCCGCTACCATCCCACACCAGCGCTTTGATTCGTGTGTGGCTGCGGTTCGTGAATAAGAACAGGTGACCGCTCAACGGATCGTGCCCGAACTGATCACGCACCACACCGTACAGTCCGTTGAAACCTTTGCGCATGTCGATTGCGTCCACGCCCAAGTAGATGCGCGTCGCTGAACCGAGGCCGAACATTCCTACACGCGTTCCGCCGCGCCGATCAGATGAGGCAACTCTGCGAGTCCGCACTCGATGCGCCGTCCATTTGCAAGCATCAGTTGGAATCGTCCTGCGCCACTTGTCGAATCGCTGAGGATCTTCACCCGAGCCAGACGCACGAACGGTGTTGTCTGCCGTCGCAAATAATAGCCCAGTGTCGATACCGCAACACCGTAGCTTTGGCAGAAAGCCCGCCGCGTCACATTCCCGCGATCCTCGTAGCGTCGCAGCAACTCCGCTACTTCTTCTTCACTCCGTTTCCTCGGCATGCCGCTATCTCAGCAGCTTCGCCTTTCTCGATCAATGCGGGTTGCTCAGACGCTTACCTCCGTCCGCGAGAGCAGGAACAGATGATTGGCGCTGAAGTTGAACATGGAAGGAACCAGAAGCGGAAGGACTCGCAAGAGACCCTCCGCCCATTGGCAGCGCCGTTGAGGGGTTCACCCGGCAGACTCCTCCGCCGGGCTATCGCACAGAGCGGCGCCTGATCGGGACCGGAGGTAACTACTCTTCCGGCGGAGTTGAGTTCCTGCCGGCCTTGCGGAGGCTGTCGCCGCCGAGCAGGAAGATTTCGGACTTCTCTACCAACCGGTCGGCGATGGCGGTCGCGATGGTCGTATTAAAGAGGATGTTGCCCCAGTCGGAGAACGGTGTGCTGCAGAATATGCTTGTCCAGTGTCAGGTCGGCAACCAAAGTTTTGAGTTGCCGATTTTCGTCGCGGAGTTGCCGCAGCTCGCGTAGTTCGCTCACGCCGATACCGGCATAGCGCCGTTTCCAGCTGTAGAAGGCCTGTGCCGAAACACCCATCTCCCGGCAAACGTCTGTCACCTTCTTGCCTGCTTCCACTTGCCATATGGCATATACAATCTGCTCTTCGCTGTGGCCTTTTCGTGGCATCTTTCGTCCTCCTTCTGCTCCTGTCCAGAGGACCACGTCGAGCGCCATCTTTCAACTTCCCCGCTGTCTCGTTTTCGGGTTTTGGGTCAAATACGTAGGTGATTACCTTATTAAGGATAATCTTTGGATTCAAACAGAAGATCCGGTGCTTCCTTCACCGCAGCAGTACACCCTGGTCAGTCTGGCTGGGTCATACGGACCGGGTGGAAACGGCACGGCTCCGATCCCCGGTGGAATACAAATCCTGAACAATACTTTTTTTCACCGTTCCAACATAATTCCTTCACATGGCTCATTGAAGGGAAAGAGGGCCTTTACCCCGGTTCGAACGCAGTTGCCGGAAACATCTGGTATCGCGGCACGGGCGGCTTTTGCGGTGCTGGTCCTGATGGTGCGGGCACCATCCAAGATATCTTCCCTGGCTTTGCTGGATGGGGTAAAAATATCATAGCTGGCGCCCCGATAGAGGGCTCATATCCATCGGGCTATCCGTCCGGCACAGTACTGAACCTATGCCCCAACAACGCTGCCTGCGCAGCGAACTCGGACTTTGATCACTCCCTCTACGGAAAGCTGTTCCAGAACCCAAACGCGAGCTTGTTGGGTGTCAGGGACACACACGCCTGGGCCAAGCGCTCAATGGCAGATGGTCTTGACATCGGCGTCGACGTGAACCAATTACCGGAGATTGGCGGCCTTCGTGTAACACCGACGGACCGAACGGTACTATTTCAGTGGTCGCTGACTTCACCGATTCTGCACATCCCCTGCGTAGTTGAGGTCAATGACGGCCCCGATTTTGCAGGGAACTATGTGGGCGAGTTGTCGCAGATTAGCACCTACTACCGACAGGACGCCGATGACTATGGACGTTTTGCGCGCGACGGAAACAACCGTATGATAACCATCGGTCACACCGTACCGCTCCATGCTTCGACAACTTATTACTACCGCCTCCATAGCGGCGGGGACACACGAAGGGGGGAGTTCACGACGGCTGCTGGAGGTCATGGACAGTGGCCGACACGCTGATTTCAATGGCGATCGCCAAGCAGACGTGATATGGCAGAACGATACGCCGCGGCAAGTAAGTGTGTGGTACATGGGTGGTTCAACCGGAACCACCTTCATTGGAGATTATTAACGGAGAACGCCCGTTCTCCACTTTCAGCTGAACCGGAACATATCCCTTACTTTATCCCTGCCGTTTTCGTTGGTTGCTTCTAAGGCAAACGCCTACTCCCCATCAGGGAATCCCCTAATGCACGCTTTCGCTTGCTCATCCGAATGATTGAGTATATGGAAGAAGAAGGTCTTCCCGTTGCTCCAGCATTTTGGATTCGTCAACTCAGGCTCTGTTACCGAACAGCAACGCCTTGTCTTCTCGATGTTCCCGGGGAATTGGTCCCAAATAGTGCGCGGCTACTACTCCTCATGCAAGTGAACATAGCGAAGCACTTCACCTCCTGCCTGGGTTCGAGGCATGATTCTTCATCGGACTGCCTCTCGGTGGTCAACTATTCGCGAGCACAGGTGGGCCACTTTTCGTAAGCCGCCGAAGCTGAGAGTGCTAGTCTGTTATTCTGACTAAGAAACAATGGAAGAAATGTATTCAATACCGATGGATCGTGTGCAGCCGAACTGTCGGACGTGTCCCAATCGAACGCGCATGAACATCGTTGCAGCATGGATTTCTCTCACGCGTGTATGTCTCGAAGCTAAATGCCCGGCATGTGGTCAAATCAACGCCACGTGTTTCGATCTATTGAAAGTGGATCGCTGGATCCATGACTCCGCTGGTGCTGAATTGCCGGAAGGCATCGATGTCGAAATGACTTCCCGTGTCGAGTCGCCCGTTCGACCTCAATTGTGGTATTGAAAACGACTGGTGGCTTTTGCGGCTTGCAAGGAAGAGAGCGGGATTCGGGATGATGGTGAAAAGCGGTCCGACGTGAAGCCGAATATTTCTCCGGACTGAAGGTGAACATTACACCCACAACGAGATTGTACATGCGAAATCAACGAAGTAATTCGCCTCGGCTTCGAATTGCATTTAAGCTTCCAATAGATCTAGCGCCACTACGTAATCGGGTAAGCGCCGTTCACAATATCTAAACCGCCTTGAAGCAAATCAGCTTGCCTTGGCGATTGCGGGAAGACAGGGATGAAACACATTGTGAAGCCGCCTTGGTCCCTTGATTTAAGCCAACGGAGCGATCATCAGCCACGCGTCCAAGCCAACTTCGCAATCATCCACGAGGAACTGCCCACTCATCGATTTGACACTACAGTTGTTGTGTGAGGGTATCATGAACCAATCTGACTGCTGTGGCTGCGAGATTGAACATAACTTTACGGACTGCCTTGGCTTAAAGAGCTTTTAGAAACGCCATCAACGATGGTAACGCGCGATTTTGCGGCGAACCTTTTCAGACCAGTGATATCGCCGCTGGGCCAGCGCTTTGGCCTTCATTTCCATGTCCGTCCTCCGCATAAATCTGGGTCGCATCCAGATATGTGGCCGAGCCAGGTGCGGATCGTGCTGATGTCGACACCGGCGCGCGGAACGGCTGTCGACGGTCCTTGCAATAGTCCACAACCGTTTCATTTATGAACGCGCTGTCATTGTCCACCTCCAGGCCGAGCATCGCGAACGGCAGTTTCACTCCGATCTCCTCGACGGTGATTGTGGTCAATCCCGCACGACCATCGCGGGGGCTCCGGTCCATCCCGACGCGATGTCATTCAACACCAAACTGTGCGCTTGACTGCCCCCAACCGACTTCCCGCAATGCGCCACCTATCCAATCTCGAAGAAGCCGGGTAGCGGATCGTTCCAATCGTTGAATGTCCGCATGCTCTTTCTTAACGGCGTGTCTCCGGCGGCCCTGCTTGCCTGTTTCTCGCACCGGCTTCAAGATCCGATCCATCGTTCGCGGCGCTCATGGCGAGGAGGAGGCGGCACCTCCACATCCAGGTGCAAGTTCCCGTATCGTTCCATTGCATCGAGGAGCGTCGGAATCGCTTGCTTCAGCCGCTTTCCGCAGATGCGATCTGAGGCGTCCCAAGGGATGGTTGTTAGAGCACTTCTGACCGCCTCGTCATAGATTCGTTATCGCGCTTGAGTGATCGGATGGCGTGCTTACGGTGATAGCCCATCACCTTGATGAATTCGTCGACCTCGGTAATCACCTCAAAACCGGCCAATGATAATCACCTGAAAACCGGCCAAAGGAAACCATCCAGAACAAGAGTAGTTATAACGCGCCGTCTTCCCTGGTGCAAATATTTTTGTAGTGAAGCTTGGCAGCTTAATATACTGAACACACCTGCGCGGAGGACAAGGCTCCGCAGGGATGCGACCTGAGCGCCGACGCAGGAGCCGGAATGGCGGCGGCGAATGAACTCGCCCCTTTGAAGCAAGCAGCGTGACATTCTGGCCCCAAAGCGATAAATCCCGGGAGCGCGAGGGCAGCGCCCTCGCAATAAAGAAGTCTTTTTGTTGTCTATGATTCTGTCGGGGTTTTGGTGCGCCAACTGCGCGGACCACATTTGAGCACGTGGCCATGGTGCAGCAGGCGATCGAGCATTGCGCTGACTGCGGCCACATCGCCAAGAAGCTTGCCCCAGTCTTCCACGGGTCGATTCGAGGTCAACAGCGTGCTGAACCGTTCGTAGCGGCGCATGACGATTTCCAGCAGATCCTCGGCAGCAGTGTGGGGCAGTTTGCGCATGCCGAAATCATCGAGAACAAGCAAGGGAACAGTGCCTACCGATTGCATGTAGTCTTTGCGTGTGCCTTCGGCCGCGGCATCGGCCAGTTCGTCAAGCAAAACGCGCACTTCCCTGATCAGCGACAATCGTAAAATCTTGCTGGCGACGATTATTATTCCCTATCTGAAATCGAGCTGAGACGATGCGGAAGCGTGTAGGAGAACGCTTCCGCGGATGGTCACAGACCAACAGATAAGGAGGCTTTATAAATTGCTGAAGACGGAATCGACGCAGCAGATCGCCGCCGCAAAGGCGGGGATGGATGTAAAGACGGCGCGGAAGTATACAAAGATGCAGCGCCTGCCGAGTGAGGTGAAGAAAGAGCGGCATTGGCGAACCAGGCCTGACAGGTTTGAATCGGTATGGCCGGGGATTCAGGAGCAATTGCGCGCCAACCCGGGATTAGAAGCGAAAACGATTTTCTCTGCGCTGCAGCGGGAGCAACCAGAGCGTTTCGCGGACGGGCAACTGCGCACGTTGCAACGCAAGATTAAGCATTGGAGAGCAACGGAAGGGCCGCCGCAGGAAATCTACTTTGCCCAGCAACCATCCTGGCGAAGTGTGCGCATCCGACTTCACGCATCTACGGGAACTCGACATTACCATCGATGGGCAAAGCTTTCCACACATGCTGTATCACTTTGTGTTGACGTATTCCAATTGGGAAACAGGAACCATTTGCCAGACCGAAAGCTTCGCCAGTCTGAGCGAAGGGCTGCAGAATGCATTTTGGGAATTAGGCGGAGTTCCTGCTTTCCACCGCACGGACCGGATGACTGCCGCAGTCAACAATCTAACGGAGTCGGGACAGTTTCAAAAAGGCTATCAGGCACTGCTGCGGTATTACAGGATCGAAGGGCAGCGGATTCAAACTGGGCAGCCCAACGAAAATGGCGACATCGAGCAACGCCATCACCGCTTCAAGCGGGCGTTAGATCAAGCATTGCTATTGCGTGGCAGCCGCGATTTCGCCACGCAGGAACAGTATCAGGAGTTTGTAGGAAAACTGTTCGAGCAACTTAACCATGGCCGCAAGCAGAAATTGATAGAAGAGTTGGACCGTCTTCAGCCGCTTCCAGAGCGCAGGTATGAGGGAGCCAAACGCGTTCGAGTACGAGTGAACACGGGCAGCTTGATTGCGGTGGAACGGAGCAATTACTCAGTCCATAGCCGATTGATTGGCGAAGTCGTTGAGGCAAGAGTCTATGCCGGCCACATCGAGGTTTGGTATGGAGGCCAGAAGGTGGAGCAGATGCCGCGATTGCCAGGCCGTTCTCAATATCAGATCGATTACCGCCACATCATTGATTGGTTAGTCCGAAAACCGGGCGCGTTTGCCAACTATCGCTACCGGGAGCAACTGTTTCCAACCAGCTATTTCCGCAAGACCTATGATCTTTTGCGAGAAGTCTCACCTCGCCGTTGTGACCGCCGCTATCTGGAAATCCTGAACCAGGCGGCCAAAGAAGGGGAAGCTTCGGTGGACAATGCGCTGCGGTTGCTACTACAAACCGCCACCGGCAAACAAACGATCGTCAACAAGGAAGCATTTTCAGACTTTCTAAACCGGTGTGAGCAAGCTCCTGCAATCACGGACGTACATATTGCCGAGGTGTCACTTTCGAGCTTTGATCAACTCTTCAATAAAGCCGAGATAGGGCTATGGCAATGAGCGAAGTGGCCGGCATCAAAACGGCGTTGACACAGAACTTGAGAAATCTGCATTTGCCAACGATCCGTGAATGTTACGAAGAAGTGGCTCGTCAGGCCGAACGAGAAACACTCAGTTACGAGCGCTATCTGCATGAAGTAGTGCAGCGGGAGTGTGACGATCGGCTGGAAAACAGGACAGTCAGGATGTTGCGAGAATCCCAACTGCCCTTGGACAAATCGTTGGAGACGTTCGATGTGCGGCGCCTGCCTCCGAAAGCATCCCGGCAGCTGCGCACTTTGCTGGATGGCGGATTTCTCGAGCGAACTGAAAACGTGCTGGTGTTCGGCAATCCCGGTAGCGGCAAGACGAATCTGCTTCAGGCGGTTGGTCAGGAACTGATTCGGAAAGGACACCGGATCCTATTCATCTCCTGCGAGATGCTCGTACAGGAGCTGCTCATCGCCAAGCGGGATCTCAAACTCAGCAAGCTCATCAAGAAGTACTCCCGCTACGAAGGAATCATCATTGACGATCTGGGTTATATCCGACAAACACGCGAGGAGATGGAAGTAGTTTTCACTCTCCTGGCAGAGCGCTATGAGCGAGGAAGCGTGTTGCTAACCAGTAATCTTCCTTTCTCGAAATGGGAAGGGATTTTCAAAGATCCGATGACGACGGCTGCAGCCATTGATCGTCTCGTGCACCACAGCATCATCATCGAACTCAACATTCCCAGCTATCGGTTGGAACAGGCGAAGAACAATGTTCAGTCCTTAGGAAACGACCACAAGGAAGATCTGACGAAAACTCCGGAAGCTTCTAAGCAGCTACCTTCTGACACGACCGGCCAGTAGATGTCGCTGGAATCGAAGGCAGTAAATGTCGTTATGTAAAATAACCCCTCAGGTAATATTCACCCTGAGGCAACCATAGGGAAAACTAATTGTCGTCAGTAGACTAGGGTACTTGACGCTGAACA
>CAWJQP010000040.1:0-29725 GCA_963844855.1 Bryobacteraceae bacterium | reverse complement strand
CGACATCCAGGAAGTTCACAAGCCCGAGCTCGACGCGCAGTTGGTCGCCGAGTCGATCGCTCTGCAGCTCGAGAAGCGCGTCGCGTTCCGCCGCGCCATGCGCAAAGCCGTCGACAGCGCGCTCCGCTTCGGCTGTAAGGGTATCAAGGTTCGCGTGTCGGGCCGCCTGAACGGCGCTGAAATCGCCCGCAGCGAGTGGTATCTGCAGGGGCAGCTTCCGCTGCACACTCTGCGCGCCGATATCGACTACGGATTCGCCGAAGCACACACGACGTACGGCATCATCGGTATCAAGACGTGGATTTACAAAGGTGAGGTCCTCGGTGACACGGCCGCCCCGGCGGCCTTGGAGCGCGGACCCCGAGCCGCGTCGCGTGACCGCAACGAGCGTGGGGGTCCGGCGGTGACCGCGCGATCGTGGATCGCGGGGATCGACCGTCCGTCCTGATCGTCCGGGGATCGGCGATCGTGGTGATCGCCGCGGCGGGATCGCGCCTCGCCAGGCGCCCCCGGTCAGGCCGCTCCTCCGGCCGCGGCACGGCGCCGTGCAGGGACACCCGAGCCGCTTCCGTCGCCGGCTCGCACCGGATCGCCGATTCTGCCCCCGCTGGCTCGCCTCGCAGCAGCCTGCATGGAAGCAGGAAGCTCGCAGCCGAGAAGCCCGAGGGCGGCGACAAGCCCGAGGGCGGCGACAAGCCGGCGAATAGTTTCAGGAACGAAGGAGAACAATCGCCATGTTGATGCCCAAGAAGGTCAAGTTCAGAAAACAGCAGCGCGGGCGCATGAAGGGCAAGGCCTGGAGAGGCTCGACCTTTCTTTCGGCGACTACGGTTTGAAGGCCATGGAGTGTGGCTGGATCACATCCCGGCAGATCGAAGCGGCCCGTATCGCCATGACGCGTTATATCAAGCGCGGCGGCAAGGTGTGGATCCGGCTGTTCCCGGACAAGCCGATCACCAAGAAGCCGGCTGAAACCCGTATGGGTAAGGGTAAGGGTGCTCCGGAGGAATGGGTTGCGTGATCCGGCCCGGCAAGATTCTGTTCGAGATGGAAGGCGTGCCGCTGGACGTCGCGACCGAGGCCATGCGTCTGGCCGCGTCGAAGCTGCCGCTGCCGACCAAGCTCGTCACCCGCGAAACAGAGGGAGTAGTGCATGATGGCTCGACGAATTTCAGCGAGCATGGACACGACCGAACTGCAGAACCGTTGCAGGAATCGCAGGAGCAGTTGTTCCGGCTCCGATTCCAGATCGGCATGGGGCAGACCGAAGGCGTCAAGAAGTACCGCGAGCTTCGCAAGGACCGGGCGAGGATGCTCGGCGTGCTGCGGGAGCGGGAACTCGATCAGGCGAAGGCGCGGCAGCGGAAAGAAGCCGAGTCTGCCAAAAAGCGCGGCAAGAAGGGCAAGTAAGAAATGGCCGAAGCGCTCTAACGTAAGAAAGAACGAGAAGGTCGGCGCATGTGGTCTCGACCAAAATGACAAAGACCATCGTGGTCGAGGTCACGCCGCCGGGTTCCGCATCCGCTGTACAAGCGAATCGTCACGCAAGCGGAAGAAGTTCTACGCCCACGACGAAGAACGCGACGGCGAAGACGGCGACGTGGTGCGCATCGTCGAGCACCGGCCGATGAGCAAGCTGAAGCGCTGGGCTCTGGGTGATATCGTGCGCCGGGCAGTGCAGGTTGGCGTCGAGCCTTGAGGTGCGATCCGCAGGTGGAAGCCGAGCACGGCGCTCGGGCAAGACGAAGAAGTAGCCAAGCAAAGCGTTAGCGATACCGGCGAACTGAGACGGACTCGAGGATGAAGGGGAAACGTCATGATCGGAATGCGAACAATGCTGGAGGTGGCCGACAACAGCGGCGCCCGTAGACTCCAGGCCATTCTGCCGCGTGGCGGCGACAAAGGGCTGCGCGCGGGACTGGGCGACATCGTCACGGCGTCAGTCAAGGAAGCCGCCCCGGATTCCAATATCAAAAAGGGCAAGGTGGTGCGCTGCGTCATTGTCCGGATGCGTAAGGAGACCCGCCGCAAGGATGGCACCTACATCCGGTTCGATTCAAACGCCGCAGTGCTGGTGAACGAGCTCGGCGAGCCTGTCGGCACGCGCGTGTTCGGTCCCGTTGCCCGTGAACTGCGCGACAAGCGATTCATGAAGATCGTTTCTCTCGCGCCGGAGGTCATCTAGATGCCGGGTGTAAGAAGAAGCCCGGCCGAGCCGGTGCGTATCCGGATCAAGAAGAACGACATGGTGAAGGTCATCGCGGGCCGCGACAAGGGCAAGACCGGCCGTGTGCTCGAAGTAAACCGCGAGACAGGCCGGCTGCTGGTGGAAGGCGTGCAGATGATGAAGCGTCACACTCGCCCGAACCCCGCCAAGCAGATCAAGGGCGGTATTGCCGAGAAGGAAGCGACGATCCACGTTTCGAACGTGATGGTGCTGACCGCCGGCGGCATTCCGACCCGTATCGGAAAGTCGAAGACGGCGGACGGCCGCCGCGTACCCGTGTGGGGCGCAAGACCGGCGAGGAGTTGAAGTAAGCGTATGGCACAAAGCCAGACTCAAGGAACATTACACGAAGAGCGTCGTGCCGACGCTCATGAAAGAATTCAGCTACGGGAACGTCATGGCCGTGCCGAAGCTCGAGAAGATCACGATCAACATCGGCATGGGCGAGGCGACCGGCAACTCGAAGCTGATCGATGGCGCCGTGCAGGAATTGACGGCCGATCGCGGGCCAGAAGCCCGTGATCACCAAAGCGAACAAGTCCATCGCCGCCTTCAAGCTGCGCGAGGGCATGCCGATCGGAGTCATGGTCACGCTGCGCGGCGACCGGATGTTCGAGTTCTTCGACCGTCTGGTGTCGGTGGCTCTGCCGCGCGTGCGCGACTTCCGCGGCGTATCGCCGAAGTCGTTCGACGGCCGCGGCAACTACACGCTCGGCATCAAGGACCAGTTGATCTTTCCCTGAGATCGACTACAACAAGGTCGAGAAAACCCGGGGCATGAACATCACCATCAGACCACGGCTCGTACGGATGCCGAAGGTCTGGCGCTGCTGCGGCATATGGGAATGCCGTTCTCGGGTGGCCCGCGTCAGCTAACGAGCGTAGGTCGATAAGGATCAAGAGCGAATGGCTACTACCGCGAAGATCGCGCAGAGATGAAAAGCTCGCAATAGCGCAAGGCCAAGAAGACGCCGAAGCTCGGCGTCCGGCACCGGAACCGCTGCAAGCAGTGCGGACGGCCGCGCGGCTTTCTCCGCAAGTTCACGCTGTGCCGCATTTGCTTCCGCAAGCTCGCGCTCGCCGGGGAGATCCCCGGCGTGACGAAGTCGAGCTGGTAACAGGACTAACGGCCGGAGCGAGTAGCGCGCCGACGTCGGGACAGGAAACCCCGATACCCTGCGCTGTACGGGAAGATAGGAGAGAACGTAAACTGGCATGACAACATCGGATCCCATCGCCGATATGCTGACCCGCGTGCGGAACGCCCTGAAGGCGCCGGCACCAGAAGGTGGACGTCCCGGCGTCCAAGCTGAAGATGGAAATCGCGCGAATCCTCAAGGAAGAGGGTTTCATCCTCAACTACAAGCTGGCTGAGGATGGCGCGCAGAAATCCATTCGTTTGTATCTGAAGTACACCCCCGCCAACCAGCCGGCGATCTCAAGCATCGAGCGCGTTCGCGCCCGGGCTGCCGCGTCTATGTCGGCAGCAACGAAATCCCGCGCGTGCTCGGCGGTCTTGGTGTCAACATCCTGACGACGCCGCGCGGCGTGATGACCGGCCGCGACGCGCGCAAGGAAAGCGTCGGCGGCGAGTTGCTTTGTCAGGTTTGGTAAGAGGAACTAGGAACCATGTCGAGAATCGGCAAAAAGCCCATTCCGTTCCGTCCGGCGTGAAGATCAACGTCGGCGAGCAGCTGCATGTAGAAGGACCGAAGGGCAAACTGACGCGTCCCGATTCCGCCGGGCATTCGTTTCGAGCAGCAGAACGGCACTCTCAACGTTCTTCGTGAGAACGACTCGTTTGCTGCCGCTCACGGGCTGACGCGGGCGCTCGCCGCCAACGCCGTCACCGGCGTGTCCACCGGGTTTACGCGCGAGCTCGACATCGTCGGCATCGGCTACCGCGTGGATCTTAAAGGGCAAGGTGGCCATCTTCACGCTCGGCTACTCGCACCCGATCGAGTTCCTGCTGCCCGACGGCGTCGATATGAAAGTCGACAAGCAGACCCATATCGTGCTGACCGGTCATGACCGGCAGGTGCTGGGCCAGGTTGCGGCGCACATGCGGGCTCTGCGTCCGCCGGATCCGTACAAGAACAAAGGCGTCCGTTTCACCGGCGAAGCCGCTGCGCAAGAAGGTCGGCAAGACCGGGCTCGGGAGGCAAGTAAGTCGATGCCGCAGAGTCAATAAGAAGGAAATCCGCCTCCGGATTCACAAGCGCATCCGCAGCAAGCTCAGCGGACCGCCGAGCGGCCCCGTCTGGCTGTTTTCCGCTGCGTCAAGCACATCTACGCGCAGGTCATCGACGACGCGAACGGCCGCACCATCGTGGCCGCCTCCTCGAACGAGAAGGGCGCCGCTTCGAACGGCGGCAACGTCGCCGGCGCGAAGGAAATCGGCAAGCTGGTGGCCGAGCGCGCGAAGGAAAAGGGAATCAACGCTGTGGTGTTCGACCGTGGCGGCTATCTGTATCACGGGCGCGTGAAAGCGCTCGCCGATGCCGCTCGTGAAGCAGGACTGGAGTTCTAGCGAATGGCTGCGAACGAGTGAAAAGAGTCGATCCGGCGCAACCTGAACCTGAAGGAACAGGTGGTCTGGATCAACCGCGTGACCAAGGTCGTCAAGGGCGGCAAGAACATGAGCTTCTCGGCTCTGGTTGTCGTCGGCGATCCGAGCGCGAAGGTGGTCGGCTACGGTACCGGCAAGGCGAAGGAAGTTCCTTCGGCGATCAAGAAGGGTATCGAGGCGGCGAAGAAGAACCTGCGCAAGATCAACGTTCTCGAGACGACGATCAAGCACCAGGTGCTCGGCCGTTACGGTTCGGGCCAGGTGCTGCTGAAGCCGGCTCCGGCCGGTAAGGGCGTGATCGCGGGCGGTCCGGTCCGCGCCGTCATCCAGGCCGTCGGGATTCCGAACGTGCTGACGAAGTCTATCGGCTCGCGCAATCCGCACAACGTGGTGAAGGCCACCATCAACGCGCTCGAGCAGCTGCGCGACCAGAAGCGGTGGCCGAGGTTCGCGGGCTCGGCGATGAGCAAGTTCTGTCAGGCAGAGGCATGGTATATCGGCTGAAATGGCCGAACGATCAAAGATTAAACTGGTTCAGAGCCCCATCTGCACGCCCGAGAAGCACAAGGTCATCGTGCGCAGCCTCGGTTTGAAGAAGATCAACCAGGTCGTGGAGCGCCCCGATTCGCCGTCGTTTCGGGGGATGGTGGCGAAGGTGCCGCATCTGCTGGCGATTGTTGACTAGGAGGAGGCCGAAGCACAGCAATGAATCTCAGTGATTTAAGAGCCCCGGAAGGCCAGAATCAGCAAGCAAAAGCGTGTCGGCCGCGGTATGGGCTCCGCCGGGCAAGACGTCGGGCCGCGGCGCACAAGGGCGCCAGGTCGGTCTCCGGCTATTCGCTGATGCGCGGTTTTGAAGGCGGCCAGATGCCGCTGCACCGCCGTCTGCCCAAGCGCGGATTCAAGAACATCTTCCGCAAGGAATACGCCGTCGTCAACCTCGGCCGGCTGAATGAGCTCGAAGGCGATACGTTCGATTTCGATTCGCTGAAGGAGCTCGGTGTGCGTCAAGAAGCTGCAGGCCGGGCTGAAGATCCTCGGTACGGGCGAGCTCACGCGCGCCCGTCACCGTCACTGCCCACATCTTCTCCGCAACAGCCAGCAGAAGATCGAAGCGGCCGGCGGCAAGGCCTTGTGGTCGGTGACGCCGGTCCGAATAGCTAGGAAGCCACTAGGAAGCTAGGGACCATGAACAAGTTCTTTGAAGCCGTCGCCAATGTGTTCCGGATTCCGGACCTGCGGAACCGCGTGCTGTTTACGCTCGGGCTGCTGGCGATTTACCGCCTGGGCGGCACATCCCCACGCCCGGAGTCGATGCGCTCCGGTTCGAAGAGTTCGTCCGGCAGAACGCCGGCTCGTTTCTCGGCTTCATCGATCTGTTCTCGGGCGGCACGTTCCGGCGCCTGACGATCTTCGCGCTCGGCATCATGCCGTACATCACGGCGTCGATCATCCTGCAGTTGCTGACGGTCGTCGTTCCGACGCTCGAGAAGCTGCAGAAGGAAGGCGAGCTCGGCCGGCGCAAGATCACGCAGTGGACGCGCTACCTCACCGTCGGCCTTGCGCTGATGCAGTCCTTCGGCATCGCGACGATGCTGCAGACCTCGGAAGGCGGCTTCGTGCTGAATCCCGGCATTCGGCTTCATCGCTGATGACGATGCTGAGCCTCACCACCGGCACGGCGTTCATCATGTGGCTGGGCGAGCAGATCACTGAGCGCGGCATCGGCAACGGCATGTCGCTGATCATCTTCGCCGGCATCGTGGTCGGCTGCCCAGCGCGATGCAACGAGATGTGGACGCAACGTGTTCGTCACCGCGGCAGTGGCATCTCGCTGCAGTTGATCATCATCCTGGTGATGATGGTCGCGGTGGTCGCCTTCATCATCCTGGTCGAGCGCGGCGAGCGCCGCATTCCGGTGCAGTACGCCAAGCGCGTCGTCGGACGGCGCATGATGGGCGGCCAGTCGACCCACCTTCCGCTGAAGGTCAACGCGGGCGGCGTCATCCCGGTGATCTTCGCCAGTTCACTGCTCGCTTTCCGCAGACGTTCTGCAAGTGGCGTTCGTTCGCAACAACCCGTACCTGAGCGGGCATGCTCGAAGGCGATCAGCGGCACCTCGCCGCTGTACTTCGTGCTGTTCACGGCGCTGATCATCTTCTTCTGCTTCTTCTACGTTTCGATCATCTTCAACCCGAACGAAGCGGCCGACAACATGCGCAAGTACGGCGGCTTTATCCCGGGCATTCGTCCCGGCAAGAACACCGCCGAGTACATGAACAAGATCCTGACCCGGATCACCGTGGTCGGCGGTCTGTATCTGGCGATTCTGTCGCTGATCCCGACGATCATGATTTCCGGGCATCAAGCTGCAGCGCATTGCCGCTGATCGGCGGCTGGATCGATGCAGTATTTCCCGCGCTGGCTGCTCGATGGCCTGGGCGTGAACTTCTACTTTGGCGGCACTTCGCTGCTGATCGTCGTCGGCGTCGCGATGGATACGGTCAATCAGATCGAAGCGCAGCTGATCATGCGGCACTATGAAGGCTTTACGCCGCGCGCTGGCCGGATTCGCGGCCGTCGGAGCGGCGATCTGAAGGATGATCGTTCGCAAGAGCCCGGCGAACTGGAAAAAATGCGCCGGAGCGGGCTGCTGGTTCATGAGGTTCTTCAGAAGCTCGGCCGGCATGGTCCAGGAAGGCGTCACGACCTGGACCTCGAAGTTGAGGCCGAGCGGATGATCCGGGATGCGGGCGCCAGGCCGGCCTTCAAGGGCTACTACACGGCGTCTGCAGGATCGAAGTATCCGTTTGTTCTGTGTACTTCGGTGAATGAGTGAGATCGTTCACGGCATGCCGTCGCAGAAGCGCGTGCTCTAAGAACGGGCGACATCGTCTCGCATCGATACCGGCGTCGAGTTGAATGGCTACTTCGGCGACTCGGCGATCACCGTTCCAGTCGGCGAGCCGAACGAGCAGGTCAAGAGGCTGCTGGAGGTGACGAAGGAGTCGCTCGAACTGGCGATCGACAAGATGCGGGCCGGGAACCGGCTGTTCGATGTCTGCGGCACAGTCGAGCAGCACGTGTTGTCGAACGGGTTTTCGATTGTGCGGGAATTTGTCGGACACGGGATCGGAACGTCGCTGCACGAGGAGCCCCAGGTTCCGAACTACGTGGACCGGAAGAACGAGAATCCGCGGTTGAAAGAAGGCATGGTGCTGGCGATCGAGCCGATGGTGAATGCGGGAAGCCGGAATCGAAGGTGTTGGCGGACCGGTGGACGGCAGTGACGGAGGATGGGTCGTATTCGGCGCATTTTGAGCATTGCGTGGCGGTAACGGATAACGGACCGTGGGTTTTGACGCGGCCGTAGCAGCGGGAGCTGTACGGCGCTGAGCTGGAGCGAGATGGAATGGCAGGGTGTGCTGCTACAATAGTAGAACTCCTGCCTTGCGCGACTTATCGGCTCAAGCTGGAGAGCGAGCAGGAAGTCACAGCGCATGCGGCTGGCGCCTGTGGTAACGAATTTCGTCCGGCTGCGGCCGGGAGATCGGGTGGAAGTGGAACTTTCGCCGTACGACAGGACTCGGGGACGAATCGTTAAGTTGTTAACGAAGGAATAGGCGAAAAATGAAAGTACGGGCATCCGTCAAGAAAATGTGCGACAAGTGCAAGATCATCCACCGCGAGGGCGTGGTGCGCGTGATCTGCGTGAATCCGAAGCACAAGCAGCGTCAGGGATAACGAGGAGTATAGAGGAATATGGCGCGTATTGCAGGCGTTGATCTGCCGCCGAGAAAGCGGGCCGAAATCGGGCTCACCTATATTTACGGCATCGGGCGCACCCGAGCGAGATCGATCCTTCACCGCGTCGGTGTGGATCCGAACCGGAAGATTCAGGATCTGACGCGAAGAGGAAGTCAACACCATCCGTACCATTCTCGAAGAACGAAGGCGCTGTCGAAGGCGATCTCCGCAAAGAGATCTCGATGAACGTTAAGCGGCTCATCGAAATGGGTTCGTATCGCGGACTGCGCCACCGTCGCGGCCTGCCGGTCCGCGGCCAGCGCACCCACACCAACGCGCGCACCCGCAAAGGTCCGCGCCGCGGCACCGTAGCCAACAAGAAGAAAGCCGGCGTGAAGTAGGCACGTAAGAATAACAATGGCCAAAGCACCTGCAAAGAGTTCCAAAGAAGAAAGCTTTCAAGAAGAGAGAGAAGAAGAACATTCCGGTCGGCGTCGTGCACGTGCAGGCCACGTTCAACAACACGATCATCACGTTCACCGACCCGATCGGCAACGTGATCGCGTGGTCCAGTTCGGGTTCGCTCGGCTTCCGTGGCTCGCGCAAGGGCACTCCGTTCGCAGCTCAGCAGGCTTCGCTGACCGCGGCCAACAAAGCCAAGGAATGCGGGGATGCGGTCACTGTCGAAGTGAAGGTCGCCGGTCCCGGCGCCGGCCGCGAATCTGCAGTTCGCGCGCTGTCGACCGCCGGTATCGAAGTTCAGCGCGATTCGCGACGTCACGCCGATTCCGCACAACGGCTGCCGGCCGCCCAAGCGCCGCCGCGTCTGATTGGTCAGTTTCACGCCGGTTGGAGACGAACCGGGCCTTGGTGTGTTCAGATGTCGTGTCAGAAGTCGAAGCAGGACGAAGGTCGCTCCGGCCGTAAACTGCACCTCGACCCGCTACCAATGCAAGTGAAGGGCGGGCGTTTTATAAGGAGATCTATTTATGGCTCGTTATAAAGGTCCCGTCTGCCGGCTGTGCCGGCGTGAGGGCATGAAGTTCTTCCTGAAGGGGGAGCGCTGCCACACGGAAAAGTGCGCGATCGAGCGCCGCAACTTCGTTCCCGGCCAGCATGGCAAGGACCGCAAGCCCAAGATTGTCGGCTATGGCCTGCAGCTTCGTGAAAAGCAGAAGACCCGCCGCTACTACCGCCTGCTCGAAGACCCAGTTCCGCAACCTGTTCGAGAAAGCCAGCGCAGATGCCCGGCATCACCGGCGAGAACCTGCTCGGCATGCTTGAAAAGCGGCTCGACAACGTCGTGTACCGCATGGGTCTCGGCACCAGCCGCGCACAGGCGCGACAAATGGTCCGTCATGGCCACTTCCAGGTGAATGGCCGCAAAGTGAACATCCCATCCTTCCAGGTGAGGCCGAGTGACGTGATCGAAGTCCGCGAGAGAAGAGCAGCCAGAATCCGGCGATCCTCGGCGCGCGCGACACGACGGCTCATGCGCCGACGCCCAACTGGTTGGAAGTGGATCGAGAGCACTCTGCGAGCACGAGTGCTTGCTCAACCCAAGCGCGAGGAACTGGTTCAGATTCAGATCAATGAACAGCTCATCGTCGAACTCTACTCGAAGTAGTAACAACCGGTAGTTCGAGGTACCGAACGCGAGGAGAGATTTCATGTTCAAAGGATTTCAGAAACCAAAGAGACTCGTCGCCAACACCGAAACGCTTACCGAGCGTTTCGGCCAGTTCACGGCCCAGCCGTTCGAGCGTGGTTTCGGTTCCACGATCGGCAACGGCCTGCGCCGTGTACTGCTGAGCTCGATCGAAGGCGCAGCAATCACTGCGGTGCGGATCGAAGGCGTTGCGCACGAGTTCAGCCCGATTCCGGGCGTCGCCGAAGATGCGACCGATATCATCCTCAACCTGAAGCAGGTTCCATTCAAAATGATGGGCGAGGGTTCTCGTACGGTTCGTCTGCGCGTGGAGCAGCCGGGCGAGGTACTCTCCGGTCAGATCGAAACCGATCAGGATGTCGAAGTGCTCGATCGCAACATGCACATCGCAACCCTGGGCGAAGGCGGCAAGCTCAACATCGAAATGCGATTGAAGTCCGGACGCGGCTACGTCAGCGCGGACCGTAACTTCGACGAGGATCTGCCGCTCGGATACATTCCGATCGACTCGATCCACTCGCCTGTCCGGAAGGTCAACTACACCGTCGAGGCCGCCCGCCTTGGCCAGATGACCGACTATGACAAGCTGACCATCGAAGTTTGGACCAACGGCGCGATTTCACCGCAGGATTCGATCGGTCAGGCCGCGAAGCTGCTGAAGGACCACATGTCGATCTTCATCAACTTCGAGGAACTGCCGGAGTCCGTCGAAGAGCCGGCAGAGCGCGGTACTGGCCAGATGAACGAGGTTCTCAACCGCTCGGTAGAAGAACTCGAACTCTCGCGTCCGCTCGTACAACTGCCTGAAGAACGCAAACATCCAGTCGATTGGCGATCTGGTTCAGAAGACCGAAGCCGAAATGCTTCGGACCAAGAACTTCGGCCGCAAGTCGCTCAATGAAATCAAAGAGATCCTGGGCAACCTGGGCTTGGGATTTGGTATGAAGATCGATGCGCAGGGCCGCCTGGTTATGCCGCCTCCCGGTTCGGGTTTGAGCGCGGCTGAGCTCGAAGCCTTGGGAGATGGGAACGAATGAGACACCGTAGAGCCGGATTTAAACTTAAGCGCGATACGGATCAGCGAGTCGGGCTGCTCCGCAACTTGGTGACTAGCGTCATCGAGCAGGAGCGTATTGTTACCACGACAGCGAAAGCAAAGGCAGCGAAGCCGATCGTTGACAAGATGATCACGCTTGCCAAGCGCGACACACTGCATACCCGACGTCAGGCTGCCGCCTTCCTGCGAACGCAGGACGCGGTCAAGAAGCTGTTCGACAAGCTGGGAGCCCGCTTCGGTCAGCGCAACGGTGGCTACACCCGGATCGTTAAGCTGGGATGGCGCAAAGGTGACGGAGCCGAGCAGGTAATGCTCGAACTCGTCGGTTCTGAGCTCGTTAAGCGAGCTGCTGATCGTGCAAAGCGCCGTGAAGAGCGCCTTCGGGCCTTGAAGGAAGGTAAGGAAGGCGAAGCCGGCGAAGAGCAGTCCTAGCCCACTAATCACGTTTCAAACGTAAGAAAGGGGAGGCGATCGAGTTATCGATCGCCTCCCCTTTTTATATTTCAGAGTTCGTTTCTAGTACTTGTCGCTATTGATCGAACTCATCAGAGCACACGATTCTTCGGATCGTGTGCTCTCTTTTCTGTCGTCAGAACTGGTAGCGTACTCCCAGTTGAATCTGCCGGGACGTGCCCAAGCCCACGGTGCGACCCACAGTGGAAGTGATGACGCCAAAGCCGGGCGCTGTTTGTGCTGAGAATGGCTGACCTGGCTGAACGGACGGCAGGGCCTGAGGCAAAGTTGCCGGTGGAGCGCCGAAGTTTGTGTTGTTCAGTATGTTGTAGAAGTCGGCTCGGATCTGCAGGCTCTGCTGCTCAGTGAAAGCGAAACGCTTGGTCAGATTCGCGTCCAGTTGTTGGAAACTAGGTCCCCGCAAAGAATTGCGAGCCAGGTTGCCGTACTCGCCTGGCGCGGGAGTTGTAAACGCAGCGGGGTTCAACCACTGCAGCGAATTTCCGTCTCTGATGTAAGGATCGACTCCCGCGATCAGACTCGGTCGACGGGTTGCTCTGGTAGATCCGCCGCCGGGTGTATTGATGACTGCCTGGGATCCTGCGGCAGGTGTGCCGGAGGCCGAAGTAATGCGTCCGCTCGCGTCAACGTTGACCACGTCAGGGCGGACGAGAAAGACATTCACGGGAAGCCCGGTACGCATGTTCAGGACGCCTCCCAATTCCCAGCCTCCGAGTACGCTGGCCAGCGCTCCCGAGTTCAGGAATTTATGGCCGCGTCCCCAGGGCAACTCGTAAATACCGTGCAGATAGAAGTAGTGACGGATATCGGCTGGTCCATCACCTCTCTCACATTCGAAGCAGAAAGGGTCTTGCACCGTCGTCGCTTCGTTCGAGCCTTGGGAGGTTCCAAGACTATGAGCCCAGGAATACTGCGCTCCGAGAGCAACACCTTGACTGAACCGGCGCGACAGAGAAAGCTGTAAGGCGTTATAGCTGTCGCGGCCACCACTCGTCTTGTAGTCGATCTCTCCAAAGGCTGCGTTTTGCCGCTGAACAGCTCCGGTTGCGGGATTGACCCCTGTGATGAGATTCGTGATGCTTCGCTGGAAAAGATTCCGACCTAAACTGCCTGTGTAGCCGATTTGCGCGACTAGCTCACCTGGAAGAAGTTGCTGGATCGACGCGCCGAACTGGATGTTCTTTTCGGGCACGCGATATCCGCTGACGTCATAGCCTCGCGGTGTTTGTGGAGGCAACACACCAGACGTGAGCGCACTGAGGTCCACGGGATACTTCTGATTCGCTAGAGTGAAACGATTTACATCGCTTTCGATCGGTTGAATCAGGTCCTCATATTGTCCGGGACCATAGTAAAGACCACCACCCATACGAATGACAGTTCGACCGTTGAGGCGGTTTGGCGCCCAGGTCATTCCGAATCGGGGTCCGAATGCTTTTGTGTCGGCTGTGTAGAAATCGTTCTGCTTCGGATCGAGCAGTGAAACAGTCCCTGCATCGAAGAGTCGCGCTCGGTCGTCCCGTTCGCGATTCGCGGAGTAGTATTCGTATCGCAAGCCGAAATTGATTGTCAGGTTCGGACGAATACGCCATTCGTCCTGGAGGTAGCCGATGTAGAATTCCTGCTCGCCAACATGAACACCAAGATCGCCTATGTAGGCAACGGCAGAGCCGGTATTGGACAGAAAGTTGTTCAGGTTCGCATACGAATACGTGAGTCCGCCTAATTGGTTCAGCGGAACGCGGATGACACGGACTTCGCCGCCGGCTTTGATCTGGTGATTTCCAGAGATCAGGCTGAAGTTATCGATAAAGGAGTAGGTTTTGCCACGATAGTTGGAGCCACGGCCGTTTCCAGCGCTCGATTGGCGTGTTACGCCACCTGGGGATGCCACACCACTTGGCGCGCCGCCATTGACGCCAGGCTGCACGATACTCCCGCTGATGTTCAAACCTATGCCGTCCAAGCCAGGTACGCCAGCGCTCACCGCAAGGCTTGTGGGGGCCCGATTGAGGCCGATTTTGGCCTCGTTGACGGACCGAGATCCGATTGTCGAATTGAGAACGACGACAGCGTTATCCGGTTTGTTAGTGGCCTGAATCCTCCGCGGTGTCACGGTGTTATCCGGGGCATCGAGATCACCGATATCCTTCATATACCGCACATACAGACGCTGGGTTGGAGAGATATTCCAGTCAATTCGCCCGTTGAAGTAGGTTTCGTCCAGCCTGGAAACTGCGCTGCGTTGAGCGAGATCGATGTCCGGATTCTGGGTTGACTGGATGCCCTGGGGGAACGCGGCCAAAAGGGGTTGGATCTCCGGAACGGCTCGCGCAAGGGCGGCAGCACTCGGCACGGTCTCGATCACGTTCAAACCGGCCCGCTGCCTCAAGGCCTCAAAGCTTCCGAAGAAGAACAACTTGTCCTTGATGATGGGTCCACCAACGTTCGCTCCGAACTGATTCATTCGCAGCTTTGACTTTTCGTTCGTGTCGAAGAAATTACGAGCGTCGAACGCGTCATTGCGGACATACTCAAAGAGCGCTCCATGAAAGCTATTGGCGCCAGACTTGGAGACGAGATTGATCTGGCCTCCGGTCCCAGTGCCGTACTCCGCCGGATACAAGCCTGAATCGACGCGGAATTCCTGAATGGTTTCGACGCTGTTCTGCAAACGGAACTGAGAGCCGCTTACGGTCAGCCAGCCCGGCGCGGCGTCGAAGACCGCTGACGCATCGATTCCGTCATATCGATACTGGTTCTGTTCTGTCGCCTTACCGTTAAATCGGATTTTGTCAAATGCGCCATCGGTTGTGTTGGTCGCCCCAGGCGCGGAGAGCGCTAGCAGCGAATAAGTGCGGCCGTTCACAGGCAAAGCTTCCACTTCCCGCGCAGTCACGTTCGATCCGAGCCGGGCCGAACTGGTATCGATTGCCGCGGCTGCGTTTTCCCTTACTTCAATGACAGTCGCTTGTCCGGTCACGTTCAACGTGAGGTCGAGAGTTCGAGACTGACCCACACCCAGGTCGACTGTTTGCGAGCTGTCTTCAAAGCCTGTCGAACTTGCGCGAACCTCATACGTGTCCGGCAGCAGCTGAGGGAGAACATAGGTACCTTGTTCGTTAGTTGTAACGACCCGCTTGTCCCCTTGGCGCTTGCTAACGGCAGTGACGGTCGCGCCGGGAATCGCTGCGCCGGTGGCATCGGTTACCGCGCCAACAAACTGTCCATTCGTTTGCGCGAGGGTAGTCATACACAAGGCGCTCACGGCCAGTAAGACAATGCGAAAAAACATACAACATCCTCCAATGATTTTGGGAAGCTTTTGTGCGAGCAAGATTGGTTTCCGGATCGACGGCTGACGAGACAACTCAAGCTTACAATCCAGGAGGTAATTTTAGGACACAATTCGATGAATAGTCTGTTACAAAGAAGGTCAAATGTTGCTGGAATTATTGCAATTTCATTACTACGGCAAGCGGCGGGCTAATTTCGCCATCTCGCAATCCTGCGCAAGGCGAGGGCGACAAGCGACAGGACTGTTAGCGCTGAGGTCCAGCGGCAGAGTCGCAGCTCGAGGCCGCCGCTGTAACGCAATTGCAACTCACATGGGCCTCGACATCCTGGATCCAGCCACATCAGCCCCAAGCCGTCGCGTTGTAGCGCTACAGGTTTGCCATTTGCGGTCGCCGACCACCCAGGGTGATGTGTCACTTGGACCGTGACCACCTGGCCTGCCGATACCTCGCCTGATGCTTGGGCCGCGTTTGTCCCATTCCAGCGCCATCGCATCGACGTGGCCCGATCGAGCGCGGAATCGAGACGCTGAGCTGGAGTAGCATCTCGCCAGTCGCGAGGCTCTTGTAGAATCAACGCCTCTTTTTGAATGGCATGAGCGAAGGAACTCGACGAGCCCGGTACGTTGCAGATTGCAGTGTCGTCTTCACGCCAGAGAACTTCACAACCGGAGAACAACTCCGGTATGCCAATCGCCTTCCAAAACTCCGGGCTCTTGCGGCCGGGAATTGCCACCGCTTGAACACCGTATGCTCTTAACCACAGGAATGCGTTGCGCACATCCTCTGGAACGCTGCTGTATAGAGATTGGTAGATGAGTTTCTGATGCATAGGATTGTATGCCGTCGACCACGAGCTTCCCGTCATCTGCTGCCCGTCGCTCCAGGCGCTGAACCACTGTCCCAGCGAGCCGGTGTACCACACGCGTGAGTCAGGCAAGTGCTCGGATGCCCATGTGGCTGCACGATACTCGATGGACGTGCGGTAGTCCATTGCCTTCAAATTTGCCTTTGCGAACCTGCGGTGACTAATGACCTGGTCGGTCGCAAGATACAGGCCGACAATGGCGAGCGCGATCCGAGCGTAGGCTGGCGCCATCTCTATTAGCGCGCGAGCGCCAAACACGACGATTAGAGCAAGTCCTACTTCAGCCTCGATCTTGTATCGTACGGACTGCGGCAAGAAACTGCGGTCCAGAAAGATGGATATCAGTGGGACTGATAAGAATATCCAGGTGAAGTAGGCGATAAAACGCAGCCACCATTCTGTCCGAAAACGATGGAAAACTGCGGCAAGAATAATAATGCCCAAAACAACGATGCCGAGGGCTGTAAAAGAACCGGTATCAAACCTCACCGCGCCATGGAACTGTTGGTTTGTGCTGATGGATGAGAACAATGATGGTGGGATCGCAGGACATGCGATGAGATAAGCGACGACCACGGTTGCAACCATTCGGAGCATGTTGGAAGTCGACCGCTCGCGTCCGAAGGCCAGAAGCAGGCTGAGCAGGCCGATACCAAGGGCCGTCAGCCCGAACGCATTCGCCAACATCGCAAGGCACATAAAGGCTCCCGCGAAGACCCAATAGACGGTTCGCTGACGAAGAATGGCAATGCCAGTAAAAAGCAGTGCCAGGAGAATCGCATTGAGAGCGGCGATGTGTGGCGTTTCATCCCACACACCGACCAGATATAACCGGCGCGCATCCCAGATACGACTCCAGGCAAACGACTCATCAGGAATGATGATCTGCGTCAGTGAAGACAGCGAATAGACGACAGCCGCGATAAAGCTCCATCCAGGATTACGAGATAGGGCCGCCGCCATGGCAAAGAGAACTACTGGAGTCAGCACGTACAAGACGCCGCTTATCGAATGGAAAGCCCGCGCTACGGACACTCCCGCGAGGCCGGCCCAAGCGGATGTGAGCGCTGGAACAAGGGGCGCGTATGTCCATTCCACGGGCATCCCCGCGTCCCAGTAAGGCCACCAACCCGGAAACCACCAATTACGGGACGCCAGTCGCGCGATCGACATCCAGAAGCCATGCATGGCGTTCATGTGTCCCGTATGTTCGACCAGAAAGAAATCGCGGCAGATGTATGCGTTTATCCAGATCAGCGCTATGACGTACAGAGCGTTGCGATACATCCGCTCTACAGTGTGTCATTCCTCTGTTCCTGTTCTAAGCAATCTGAAACAGAATCGACGATTCCGTAATCAGATGGACTGAACCTATGTTGCCCTTGTTTCTGTTCGCGACCGGGATCGAGAACAGCTATCCAACGATCAACGGCGGCTCCACGCGAGTGGACGAAATGGAAAAGTGCGGACACTATAAGCACTGGCGCAAGGACTTCGATTTAGTCGAGGAACTCAACCTTTCGTATTTGCGATATGGGCCGCCGATCCATCGAACCTGGCTCGGCGAAGGCTCGTACGACTGGGAAATTTCGGATTTGACACTCCACGATCTGCGTAAACGCGATATTGTCGTCATCGCAGACCTTTGTCATTTCGGAGTGCCGGATTGGATCGGTAACTTTCAAAACTCCGATTTTCCCGAGCTTTTCAAGGACTATGCGCGAGCCTTCGCAACTCGTTATCCGTGGGTCCAGTTGTATACACCGGTCAACGAGATGTTTGTTTGCGCTCTTTTCTCGGCTCGTTATGGTTGGTGGAACGAGCAGCTAGCCACAGATACGGCATTCGTGACGGCACTCAAGCATTTGGTGAAGGCAAACGTGCTCGCGATGCACTCCATCCTCGAGGCGCGCGCTGACGCGATCTTTATTCAGAGCGAGTCGTCGGAATACTTCCACGCGGAGAATCCGAAAGCAATCAAGCCGGCCGAGATCATGAATGCGCAGCGATACTTGTCGCTGGACCTCAACTATGGACGACGTGTCGATTCGGACATGTATGAATATCTAATGGATAATGGCATGACCCGCGAGGAATATCACTTCTTTCTCCACGGTAATCTCAAGCACAACTGCATTATGGGGAACGATTACTACATCACGAACGAGCATCGCGTTGCGCCTGATGGAAGCAGACGCGCCTCTGGGGAAGTATTCGGATACGACGGTATCACCTGGCAATACTACGATCGCTATCGTTTACCTGTGATGCATACCGAGACCAACATGGCGGAAGGGCCCGCGGGCGATGAAGCGGTGCAATGGCTGTGGAAGCAATGGGCGAATGTCCTGCGCGTTCGGAACGACGGTATTCCGATTGTCGGGTTCACCTGGTACTCGCTTACCGATCAAGTCGATTGGGATAATGCATTGCGCGAGGAAAAAGGCAATGTGAATCCGGTGGGACTCTACGATCTAAATCGTAAGATACGCCCGGTAGGCGCGGCGTACAAGCGGCTCATCGAAGAGTGGGCAGATGTCCTTCCGACGCAGAGTGTATGCCTTCGTGTACCGGTCGTGCCGCCTAGCGAACACGACCAAGAGTGGGCAAGAAAGAGACGAGCAGAATCGCGGCTGCGGCGCAACAAACCTCGCACGGAGCCGAGCACTCAATAGCCCGTTCGAACAGTTCCTTCTTTCGACCCATTTACGGAACCCTTGGAGAACCATTCCAAAGACGCGCGGAACAGGAGCAGGTGATTCCTTTCCCAAAGCGCGTTATGTCCCGCGCAGGCAAGATCGAGGAGTATTTTTTCTTTTGCGCCGTAGTCCGTCATCAGCTCACCAACGGCCTTAGGTGTCGCCTGCACATCATGCGCGGGAGCGACGAACATGGCCGGTATCTGCATCTTCGCCACGACGGAAGCATCCCAGCCGCGAAATCCTACATTCGGAGCCCGCCGCACGCCTGATCCCCATGATGCTCCGACCGGATCGGCAGCCATCATCTCGGACCAGACAGCCTCCCGCGCGGCAGGATCGAATTGATCCGGGCAACCTAGTTGGCGGTCCCAGTTTGCGTCGAACTCGGCTCGGGACTGTGTATTCATAGCGGCGCGTGTTCCCGGTTGCTGCTGCCGTTGCGTGGACGATGCCCGGCGATAGGCAGGAGAGAACAGAAGCAAACGCGATACCTTCTCCGGATGCTGTGAGGCGTATCCTCCGGCGCGAGGTCCGCCGAGCGACCAACCGATCAGGCCGACCCGATCGACGCCGCGTAGCTTTCGAAGATGGTCGACAACTGCGCCGATATCATTCCAGTCTGAATCCGGTGATGTCACGACTGGTGAATTGGCCGGCGCACACGGAGAGGACACGAATTGCGTTTGTTGCTCGCTGGTCAAGTTGCACGGGTCGTTCATCGGATCAGGCCGTGTGGACCGTCCATATCCGGTCATATCCATGGCAAAGACGTCGAAGCCCGCATTCGCAAGGAATGCCATCCAACTGTAATCCTGATAAGGAACGTCGAAAGCTACTTCTCCAGGAGTTCCGGCTCCGTGGACAAATAAGATCACTCGATTTGCAGCAACTGAACCCCTCAATCCAATCCCGGCGCGAACTACCTCGCGGGCGTAAATCTGCGCAAGCTTCCCCGTCATAGCGGGAGCAGTGGATTTCACCGGGACATAGTGATCGATGCGCAACAATCGCGCCGAATCGTCAGCAAATAGTAGCGATGGGACGAGCAGGAAAAAGTGAAGCAATTCCCGAGTAAGGGAGCATGCCATGCGTCGATTCATTGGCCCTGATTATATACAGTGGAATTCGACTTAGTCGAACTAGAGTGGAGGCAGAGCTCTTTTCAGGAGAGCGATCTGACCGCCATGATACAGGCTGTGCTGCACGATACCGTGGAACAAGTAATAGAAGTTGTAATCGCGTCCCGGAGCAGTATCGTCGAGGCGGGCATCGGTGAATACTTCGATTGCCTGAGCGAGTTGCTCAGCGGCAGCGTACAGCCGTTCCGTGGCAACAGACCATTCCGAGGTGTCTTGTCCCGCGGATGGCCAATCTTTCTCCGTGCCATATAGCTTCGGCATGGGAACTCCCTGCGTCGCCTTGAGGCCTACCTCGAGGTAGACGTGGATGTGTAAGACGATCTCCCAAATGCCATGCGCCGACGATACGGGATGCGAGCGCGCTTGCTCTGCTGTGATGCCATTCAGGATTTCACGCAAAGGTGGACCATGCCACGGGTCGCCTGTAAAAGCTCGCCGCAACTGATCCGCGATGCGAAGACATTCGCCGCTCATGACTACTTAGCGCTTGGAGATAGTTACCAGTTCGGGCGAGCGGACTTCCGGTGGGCGGACATCGGGCGGCGGTAAGGATTTCGGCTTGTCGCCGCTTATCGCACGTCCGATTTTCGCCGAAGCGCGGAAGATACCACCGACTGAGATGAAGCCACCGAGCTTATGGTCGGCTACTGCAGCCAATCCCATTGAAGCGATACAGCCGCACTGCGAACAATCAGGCTCTCCACCGAACTGGCAGGGCGTGATGCGCGTCTTCAGGTCGGCGGAAATGGTTTCGGTGGTTTGGGCGAAGATGCATTCGTCGGGTGAGGAAGGCGGTTTTAGGAACTGCTTCAACATCCCGTGCGCCATATCGAGTTTGGGATAGCTAAGACGCAAATCCATCAACTCGCCGACGATCTGCTCTCGTTGCGCAGGAGTGAGAATCTCAACGTTGTCGGCGCCGATCTGAGGCGTGAAGATACTGAACCAGACCTTTTCAATCTCCGGCCGAGGAGTCCAAAACTTGAGAAACTCTTCGATGTAGCCGGGACGCTGGACCATCTGTGAAGTGATGGTGCAATGAACAGTGATTCGAGCTCCGGCGACGCTTTTCAGAATCCGATCGTATGTCGCTGGTTTGCGACGCACATCGTGCTCAGGCTGCAAGCCATCGATGGAGACGACCACATTGACGTGGGCCATCTTCTCCCAACCACTCGGGATGACACGGAAGGCGCTCGTCACAACTTGCACGTGAATCCCGCGGCTCACCAGTTTGGGAACCAGCACTTCAAGTTCACGATACCTGACGAGGGGGTCGCCGCCGACAATGGAAAGATGAAGGGGTTTGGCGCGATCTACTACGTCCAGAACGCCGTTAATTAGCGCATCGCCTTTGAAGTCCGCGAGATCACGCAATGTCTCGGTACCGCCGAGATGATTGTCTTCATACGCATAACAACCGGGGCAGCGCAGCGGACACTCACGCGTGATTTCAATGGACAGCGAGGGGGCGCGACCGACAAGAATAGACTTCCAGGCACGGACCACGTCGAAATAGCGCATGTAAGTTTATAGACGAAGACGACCTAGCACCGCCAGAATAACATGCGTATACGCATCCCTCGTATTAACTTATGGCCAACGGCGCTATCTACCGCGCCACCAGCGATTTTGGCGGTGTCGACGGTATTCAGTAGCCGCGCTACATTTCCCTCTGTCCGGAGGAGGATTCCAGGATTGAGCGGTAAATCACAGTAAGATAAGCGCTTACGAAGCTTACCGTTGCAACTCTAACTCATTCATACGGCTGAACTACCGTAACCAACTGTCGAGGTTTGTTCGAACAAATCCGTCATCGACAAGATGAGGATAAATGCGGCAAACCCGATCAATTTCTTCCATCTGGCCAGCAGATAACTCCTCGTTTGTATCGAGGCACCAGCGACCTTCGAGCAGACCCTGGCGTCTGAGGATCTCATGAATTCCGGGTATGCAGCCATGGAAGTGACGCGCGGGGTCGAAGAGCGCCGCATTCGCATCGGTGACTTGCGCGGCTAAGGTCAGAAGGTCTGCCGTGGGTCCGTCGCGCGTGGCCTTGAGATGTTCGACTGCTTTGCTGGTCCAGACAGCCCAGTGCCCGAGCAGTCCCCCAGCTATACGAACACGAGCGGGACCGAAAGCATATTCGGTCATCAGATCAATGAGGATGCTATCGTCGTTTCCCGTATAGAGTGCGATGTCGCGACCCGACTCGGCGACTGCTCGGACCACATCGATCGTTTGATAGCGATTGAACGGAGCCATCTTGATTGCGACAACATTATCGATTTCAACGAACGCGCGCCAGAATTCGTAAGGCAGAATGCGTCCACCAACGCTCGGCTGAAGGTAGAAGCCGAAGACGGGAAGAATCTGCGCGACGGATTGAACGTGCATGATGAGATCGCGGACGGGAGCGTCTTTCAACGCGCCTAAGCTGAGCAGCACTGCGTCGTAGCCGATGTCGCGGGCGAGAGCTGTTTCTTTCGTGGCCTGCGTCGTGTGCCCCACAGCCCCGGCGATCTTCAGGATGTCTTTTCCGCGAGCTTCTTCTTCTGCCAGTTCGAGGACGGGCTTGAACAAGGCGATGTTCGGATCTCGAATCGCAAATTGAGTTGTGTGAACGCCAACGGCTATGCCGCCAGCTCCTGAGGCGATGTAGTAGCGAGTCAAGGCGCGCTGCCTTCGTTCGTCCAAGCTTCGTTTCGCATTGAGAGCAAGAGGATGCGCGGGGATCACGAGACCTTGTCGTAGCCGTGCGCGAAGGTCCATTAGAAGCGTCCGTCCCGAGTTTGAAAGTGAGTGGGTTTACCAAGCATCGCGCCGCCGTGACCAATCCAAGAGGCTGTCCACTCAATCATCTCTGCGGGCGAAACCGTAGGATAGCCGAACAGACCCGTTGCTCGCGCGCTGTTGTTGAGAAGCGCGGTGGACGATTCTTCGCCCTGAAACTTGGGTTCGATACCGAATCGTTTGCCGAACTCGTGCGCAACCCAGCGAACCGAAAGGGTTTCGGGACCGGTCAGATTGAGGATGAGTGGCGGCCTTACGCAATAATGCAGCGATTGCAGGCATGCTGAGTTGGCATCACCCTGCCAAATAACGTTTGCCATACCCATAGTGAGGTCGACTGGCGCATGTTCGAAAACTTTACGCCCTATATCAACGAGCACTCCATAACGTAGCTCGCATGCATAGTTGAGTCGTAAGATGACGCCAGGCGTGCCGAAGGTATGAGAGCCGAACTGAAACATGCGCTCGCGACCGAGAGCTGACTGAGCATACTCTCCGACAGGCATGCAAGGAGTTTCCTCGGTGGCTCCGCCGCTGGTCACCGGCATCAAGGGATAGACGTTGCCCGTCGAGAAGGAGACAATGCGCGAGGACCGATAACGCTCAGCCACGGAGCCAGGGAGAAAGGTGTTCATGGCCCAGGTGACGTGCTCGGATCCGGTTGTACCGAACTTCATCGCTGCCATGAAGATGACGTGAGGCGCATCGGGCAGCCGGTAAAGAATGTCGTGCTCTAGTAGGTCGGCGGCAATGGTTTTCACGCCTGCAGCTTCCAGACGTTCCCGAGCGCTCGATGAACTGTATCGAGCAACGGCGATGACTTCGTGCGCGCCTGCGCGTTTGGCCCTGATTGCCAGCGACGGTCCCATCTTACCGCCGGCGCCAAGAATCAGAATTGGTCCTTCCAGGGCGTTAATTGCGGCTTCGTCCTTTGCGGTCGGGCGGGAGAGGAGTTCTTCTAGTTCATCTTCATTGCGCATGTTTGTTTGTGATCAGCCAGCTTCGAATCCTGCTATTGCGTATACCATGTCCTCGACTCCGCGTGACGATTGTCCCCAAGACATCCGTTTGAGACGCCGCGCCGGCGCAAACCCGAACTCTTTGGCGAGCACTATGGCCGGTTCGTTCGCCGGAAGAATATCCCAAAGCCAAGGCTCGCCTGGTTTCGTTGCGAGGACCGAACGAATAACTCTGGAAGCACTTTCCCCGTCACGAGCCGTGCAGGGGCCGAGATGATTTGCGTTTGCGCCAGGACGGCACATGGCGAATGCTCCACCCCCGATCATCGACTTGCCTAGCGTGTTCAGGAATCGGGAGCGGTCGGCTCCGAAGGCGGAACCGTCGAGTTGGTAGAGAGGAGAAGGACCCCATTCGGCTCCAGTTGGAGCCGTGACTTCAGGGTTGCCTCGCCAGCGCTCAATCGGTTGCTCGTCTTCGAAGCCGAGGCTTTCGTAAAGGGGGCGGCCTTGGTCGGTGGCGTCAAGCTTGACGGTGGATATTCCGCGGACCCTTGAAAGCTCGAGAGCTGCGGTCACGAGACGACGGGCGTATCCGCGACGCTGATGGTCAGAGTGCGTGAGAACCATGCCAACCCAAGCCAGTTGACGACCGTAAGTAAGCAGCGTAGTGGTTGCGACGATCCGATCATCGTCCTCGATGCAAAAGCAGCCATTAGGCTCGAGGGTTATCATCCGTTCCCAGTCGGAGGGAGTTTGATTCCAACCTGCGGAGGCGGAGAGGTCGCAGCAGGCTGGGATGTCTGCAATGGTCAGGAGTCGCATTCCCAACGCTAGTGGCCGCTTGCGGCTAACGCGCTCAGCGTCTCGAAATCCCAGGTCTTTCCTTGATGGAGACGCTGCGCGAGAGCGCTTCGTATGTCAGGCAGGTCGATCATCGAAAGTATGTTGGGGAAGAAGTTCGCGAAAGGTTCATTGTAATCTTCTGATTCAAGGAGACTCGCGTACGACTGAAGGCCGCGGGCCGTGTAAAGTCGCCAGATAGACGGATTCAGCATCGTTGCGAAGAGGGCAGGCACAGTTAGCTGATCTAGCGCGGCGAGGAGGATAGGCTCCTTCGTATATTTGCGCATAGCTCCGACAATTGCGAGGATGTCGGCCACTCTCTGATGAAGCATGGGATGGCCAAGCATCAAAGAAGCCCAAGCATAGGAATCTTCTTCGGCATGGCGCCGCGTATAGAAAGGATTGCCTCGTCCTACCTCCGGCCAGAGATCGCCGATACCGCGGATATCGAAGGCTGCGACAACGCGTCCCGAAGCGGCGAGTTTCGGATAGAGATCGTCTTCCCTCCAGTGCGCGTTGCGGCCTCGTGGCTCAAGCACGATGATGACACCCGTGGGCTCGCTTCGAGGCTTGAAGATGTAGCCGGGTAGGTACATCTCCGCGGAGACTTGTACTTCAACGGCTTCAATTGCGCCAGTCTCTCCTCTGGCTGTCCCTAGAACGTTTATGGAGGTGTTCTTCGGGATAGGGATGTCGAGCGGATTGACGAAATCGGGGCGCTTGAGGTTTGCGGCTCGTTCGCGGGCAAGAGACAGCGGCGTCTTGCTCTTGAAGTCGCGAACGACGTTGCCGGTGGGACCAACGTAAAGTTGATTATCAGGCTCGGGCTTGACCGGCGGCTCCTGTGTGATGCGAGCGCTCGAATTCTTCAGCGTTCTCTCAAAGAAGCTATAGACCTGAAGACGCATGTCTTGAGAGAGCGCGTGGGGAAGCGGTGTTTCATACCACTCGAGCGAGGCTTCCTTCCCAAGTGTGCGGTAAATGTTTTTGAGTCTTGTGAACTCTGCGCGACCGTCACTGAGGTAATTCGGCGAGTACGTCCCGAAGTAATCCCGCGCGCTGACAGTGATCAGCATCGGCTTCGGCGCCATGGGATAGACGAGATCCCAGCGATCGAAGCCTAAGGGTCCGGCGTTGATGAAGTCCTGTTCGGCGTCATCCACCGAGCCGGGCGGATTGAAGTTCTCTGTAGCGAAATTCTCGGTATTGCCCGAAGAGACTGCGGCAGATGCCAGCCGGTTATCGACTGCGATGAGGAACATCGTGAGAGTGCCGCCGCCGGACTGGCCGGTGGAGGCGAGGCGAGTCTTGTCAACCAATGGGTGCGAAGCGAGAACGTCGAGGCTGCGGACTGCATCCCAAGCTTGCATTCGGGTTGCAGTATCGCCAACGAGGAGCATTTGCTTGCCGGGTCTGGTGTGCTCATCGTCCGCCGAGCCGAGCCTTGTGAGGACGCCGCCGTTCGGTTGAGGATAGTATGTTCGTTCGCCTTGACCCATGGGATCGAACGCGAGAACCAAATAGCCGAGTTGGGCGAGAGACTGGCAGCACTTCTGGTATGGCTCCGCAGCCTTGCCATTGAGGCTGTGACCCATCTGGAACAAGACGCCCGGAAAAGGCGGCTTATGGTTCTTTGGGATATAGAGATTGGCAGGAATGTGAAGACCGGGCTGACTTTCGTATACGAGCTTCTCGACACGATAGGCAGGCCTGTCGAAGGCGCCCGTTGTCCTGACGTTCAACGGTGTGCTGTCCGGCTTTCCACCTGTGAGCTTCCAGAAAGTATCGGTAACCCATCGTTGCCGCTCCGCGATTGCTGCAGGAGTGGTGAGTTTCGCCAGGTCGGCATTGCGCTTTGCATGGGCTTCGCGCGCAAGCCTTGCGACGTAGTCGGGAAGACATCGCGCGTATTGGCGATAGCGGATCTCTGCGCGAGTGTTGAGGGCGCCGAGAGCGAGGGTGAGTGCGGTACGTCGGGTCACTTTAGAAGACTATACGCCAGCCTGACCTTAGAGGCAGGGTATCATGCTGCAATTCCGTCTATTGCCTGTAGGCGCGGGTTTGCGGAAGGTAGCGCGATAGCAGTTCGCGGAAATCCTCTCCCGTTGAATTAGTCAGACCTCGCTGGCATACACCCACGCCGTGGCCTTCGCCTCTTCCATCCACGATAACGTCGTTCCCAGCAAGTCGAGCTTTGTAGTTGTTACTGGGAAGGGCGCTCCAGCCAAGTTGTCGAGTTATGGTCAAGCGCAACGTTTCCGATGGGTCCGTCAGAATGGGCCGGGCAATGTCGGCAGGGAGCGTGCGATTCCACACCGGGCTTTCTTGGCGGCAGGGCTCGCACACGATGGAGAAATATGGGTATGGATCGGCGCTGAGGCCGACTTGTTCGGCGGTCTTCGTTTCTCCGCCGCAACTTGCGTGATACATCGCGGCGAACGGTCGATCTTTGTAGGTGACTACGATGCCATCGGTTTCTTTGGTGGCAGCGAAAGCGGGATGGGTTTCGGCTACGGTTTCTCGTCGCCACTGACAGTGTGTTGTGTCGCAGAAGTCGTACGGTCCGTGGCGACGACCGCCGGCCAGGTAATAGCTCCGCGCTAAGACAGCCATGGCCTTGAGCGCTTCGTTTGGCGCCTCGCGAGTCATCTCGGCCGCAACTGCCGCGGCGACGGCGGATTCGAGATCGACCAGAATGATGGGCTCCAGCCGGGCAGCGACTGCGGTCACTTCCAATCGACCAGTGAACTTGCGGTCGATCTTGCCTTCTATGCCGAGACTGAATTCGACGGGTGCCCCACCACGTCCCGAGATCTTTACAGATCTGGATGCGGTGAGTTGCTGCTGCGCAAAGAGGTCGACTTCGGCGCCGGCAGCCCGGAGGCCGGCGACCTGTCCTGGATTCAGGAAGAATACTCGTTGGCCAGCTTGGACCCATAGAACTTGCGTCGAGCGGACGGTGACGCGCTCAGGCCGGAATAGGCTGAGAACTCCGATTCGGAGATCGGCCGCCAGCAGCGGGAGAGCAAGGAATGCAACGGCCAGTCTATTTGCCATCACGTAGAACCGTCAGCATGTCTCCGGCGGTCTTTGCCGCCACGGCTCCACTGACACCATGCACTTGGATTAGCATCATGTATTTCGGAGCTTCCGGCGGGTAAAGTATCGCAACATATCCATCGCCGGGAGCTTTGTGTTTGTGGCTGCACGGCGCCGTTCCAGTTTTGGCGAGTGCGTCGATGCCGAGTAGCTTCGCGGTGCCCCTCTTGACGCTCGCTCGCATACCCGCGCGGATCGTGCCGGCTTCGGGATCGTGGGCGAGCGCAGCGTAAGCTCGCGCGATTACGCTCGGCGCGATGGGCCACTCAGAGCCGAGGCCGATGAGAGTCTCGGGAGTTGGGGATGAGGGCGGTTCCAAGTATCTGACGTTTCCAGTCACCTTCTGAAGGAAGTAGGAGTTGCAGGATTGGGCAATAGCTTCGATGTAGTCGACACTGCCGTGTCCTTGCGGGAGCCAGCATTGCGCGGGATTGCAAAGGGTCTTGGCATCTCTTTGGGTAAGGAGGAAGGGTTTGGTGAGGGAGCCTAGAGGAATAGGCCGGTCAGAATCCGGCCAGCGGGCACCGATGATTTCGTTACTGTCGATATCGATGAGCAGGAATTGAGCGGCCAGGAAGTTGCGCTGCAGAATCCGGCCGACAGTTTGATCAAACAGCGTCGGCGCGAACAGTAGTAATGGCGCCAGCCACGTCATTGCTTGAGACGATAGAGCATCTGTTGTGTCACTCGCCTGCCATCGTCATGCGTGACGATGGATGCTGATTCTACGCGACTCAGGACGTTGCCTAGGCTGGCAACATTCTGCGAGAAGAATCGTGGGCCTTCACTGTTGTCAGAGCTAGCGGCATCGATCTGGGTCATCATGCGCGTGAATGGCGCGAGTTCACGCCCGTGCAGATAACGCGCCGTGTAGGCAGCGCCAGTGCCTGACGGAGCTGAACCGAGTTGCGCAACGATGCGCTGCAACATTGCTGCGCTATCGGACAAAACAAGAATGCGGCCCTGCCGATGAACATGAACGTCCGGGAGCGTCACCGCGGGCCAGTCGGATGCAGCCAATAGAGCTACAGCCGAATCGCTGCGCACGAAGACGCCATCTGCTGATGGGCGGCTGCTTTGCACTTGCAGCATTGCTTGCACCCCTGCGGCGTCGATGACTGGGCGAAGCGCGGCGATCGCATTGGTCTCATCTATTTCGAGCGCAGCTTGATCGATTCGTGTTTCAAGGTCCGATGCGTTCCCGGCGAGATCGTCCGGATTCGCTGCTTCGGGCGCAGATCGCGAAGGAGGCGCGTCTGAGTTGCTCTGGAGAATATCGAGGATCTGCGCGGAGCTGGGCTCTGCCCATGCCTTCACGAGTCCAGCGTCGGCAGGAGCCCAGGCGAGGACTTGGGCAACCGGCTGTTCTGACGGAGGCGTTGTCTGCGTCTCGCGAATAAAGGCGCGCTCTTCGCGTATCTGGCGAGGTTCGCGGAAGAGATCGATCACTCCGGCGCTGAATGGCCTCAGCTCGCTTGCATTTCGTTGGATCCAATAGGACCGGAAGTATGGAGTCTTGAGCAAACCGGGCATGTTCAAAGCGATGCGTACTTCGCCTGGGTTGGTCGAGGCCGCGGCGATGCTCGCATACCAACGATCCTGCGCGAGTGGCGCCGATTGCTGCTTGGCGTGAAGGGCAAGGGCGTTCGCGACAAGCTCGCCACGGGTTGCGAGGAAAAGCAGCCCGTCTACTGTGCCGAAAGCGGCGACACGCTTATTCGTGCCGGCACGTACATAGTACGTAATGCCGGCCGACTCGCGACTTTCGTACGCTTTGCTTTGTGCAAAGGGTGTGCTGGTAAGAATACGCGCTGAAGGCATGCGAGTTACGTATAGGAATTCAAGTTCGCCGATATCGTAGATCGCGATTGCCGACTGGCCGCCCGCGATCGAGTTCACCAGTGACATGTCCGGAGCGAAGCCTGCTGCTTCGGCGAACTGCTCCTGTGCTTCACCGAGCCGCATAAATAGGCGTGTGCGGGAGAAAACTTCATGATTGACGCTCGCAAGCCAGAGCTTCTTTTCCTGCGACGTACCCCAATCGCGCAGGAGGGCTGAGAAATCGCGAGCCTCGACATAGACAAGCCCTCCACTTGGAAATACCGTGGAGAGGCTGTTTGGCGCAGTTGTGCTCTGGGCGATCACCCAGATTGCCGTTGCGGCCAACGCTACGATTGTTATTCGCTTCTTCATACGCGGGGCCTCACCGGTTGCGTCTGATCGACACCGTCGTGGACGCGTGGCATGCGCTGTGTGTTCTCTCTGCGGCGCTGTAGTTCGGCG
>CAWJQP010000039.1:0-14462 GCA_963844855.1 Bryobacteraceae bacterium | reverse complement strand
ACCATTTATTCAATGACTTAGCGGTTGGTGCACGCTAACTCGCTTTCCGTTAGTAGGCGTATAGCAGGACTAAATAATTGGTTTGCCTGCCCAATATGTTGTGGAAGAGCAGGTCGGGTTTGCTGTACGTCTGTGGTTCGCATCACAGAAGACTCGCACCGCAGGGAGAACTCGCTACGCAACTCCACGGCGCGATTCGGGCGTGCGCAGTGTGCGTGCTCGAACGACCCGGAGAAATCGGATCGGTTACGTGTTTTGTAGTGGACCCAGAGTCAGCACCGGCTCACGCTTGACTTTTTGAAAGCGAACTTGGTGTACCAGTGGATCTCCTGTCCTTAGCACCTGGGAGATCTACAACAACCTTGTTGCGCGCCTGACTTCCCGCGCCTTACCCGTAGTTCAGGGTGGCAGCACAGAATCGTTTTGCGAAAGCGAAGCACGCCAGCTTGACTACCTCTGATACGGTAGATAGTGCTGCCAACTGCTACGTGAACCTGACAATGGCAGTTCAGTCCTCACCAAGCGTCCTGTCGGGTGATATCGATGTGCGGTCGCGGGTTCGAACGGCCACTCACGCACGGTTGACTTACAACTTGGATGAGCTTGAAGCGGTGCGGCAAAGGGAGTCGCGCGAGAATCCAGAGTTATACGAGTGCGCGATTGAGCGAGAGGATGCGCTTCTGGCTCACCGCGTATCGTCGATTATGCCTCCGCCAGCGTGGTGACTCGAGCGGCCCCGGCGGCTTCGAGAGATATTATGAAGGGCGGGGGGTTTAGTTGCATCCTAGGAAATCCCCCATACTCGTACCGCAATGCAACGCTCTGAGAAAGCTGAAACCCCGACCACACTAAGTGATATTCATGCGCCGAGGGAAATCACGACACCTACAAGTATTTCCTGGAACGAGGGATCAGCCTATTGGGGTGCGGCGGAAGCATAGGTCAGATTCGGCAATTCAAGCTTTATGTATTCAGCCCCAGTTCAAAAAGCTACGCAAGCTTCTCGACTCACAGCTAGCGATTAAAGAGCTGGATGTTCTCGGCTCCAAAGTATTTGATGGCGTCACCATCGATACAGCAATCATTGTTGGTCAAAGGCGGAGTTCGAAGCGTCTGGCCACTTCCGTATCATCCTGTAAACGGCTAAACTCCTCCACAACCAGCTCGACTTGCGTCTACCAAGTCTTACACCATAAGTCAGAGCCGTTTTAAGGACAACGAGTTACATGTCTTTGACTGGAGGCTAACTGATGCGGCTCACGCTTCAGTCCAACGACTGCCGTCAATTCCCGCCTCTGGAAGATCTGTGCGAGCTGTCCGTAGGATTCAATACCGGGTCTGACCAGAGGTGGAACATGGTGGCGTCGCATCAATTGGATTTGCGCTACCACCGCTGTGTAAGGGGCACTGGAATCAGCAGATACGGCTCGGTCCGAACTGACGGATGGATTATCTATGATCGCGAGTTTGTCCGCAGTTTGGGAAGGACGGTCGAACGCTTCGTCCGGAACACTACTTTACCGACGATAAGATATTAGTTGTTCGCACCCGAAACGTATCAATCGCTCGCCGCATTGTGGCGACTATCGACGCACGTAAGGCGTATAACCTTAATCGTCTGTCTAATATCGTTGCTAAGCGCGGCACAGACCTCCTCACAATTCTCGGAATTCTCAACTCATCGTTGGTGAACTGGCTGTTTCAGACCCGCTTCTTCAACTACGAAATAAAACCCGTCTACTTGAAGTTGCTCCCGGTTCCCGCGGCGAGCGATGCGAAGCTCAACGGTTTGGTTCAACATCGGATCAGCGCGCAGCAAGTACTTTATGGCCCTCGAGCCCCGACGGGCACAGGCGCGCCAGCGATTCCGTAGAAAAGATCGATGAGGCAGTAGATGATCGCGTGCGCGTCCAGAAAAGGTCTCGGCCAAAGAGCGGGAAGCAATCGAGGAAAACATAGCACTCCTTGCGGACCTGCAGGAGGTCAGCGCTACTGGTCAAAGATGCGGCAAGTCGGCGAGGGAATGTCCGAGGAGATGCTTGATGAGTGAATAGAGCGCCCCACGCTTTTTATGCTTCTCACTCGGGCGCGGGCTCATCCTGAAGTGATCGCGCGTGACCGCCTACTTCAAAAGCCCGCCGCTGACGCCTTCTCGATCATGGCCTTTATGTGCTGTCTTGGAGTGCCGGTTGACACAGAGTTTGTTCCCAAACCCTGCAGACGATCCAGCCCTTTCCACGCAGTAGGCGATCGACCCGGGCGGTCTCTCGCGCGGTTTCGTCGTCTCCCCAACCAGTACTCCCGGTTGTGTCTGGGTGATCGGTAGCATGTCGGCATAGCTGTGCCAAAAACAACCGTCAACGAAGACAGCCAACCGAAGATGAGGAAATGAAAAATCAGGTCTGCCAGGAAAGCCGGGCCGACGGCGTCGCCATCCCTTGATACCTCGCTGACGAAAATATGCGCCATCATTGCGAGTTCGGTAGTGCGGTTCCCGGTTTGGCGGATCGCAGACATTGTCCGCGAGCGAGAGTCGGACTCGGCAATGCATGTCGGGTTGTGCTTCATGTGATGGATTCTAGCGATCGCGTTCGAGCGGTTCCAGAGCGCTAACGAAGAACTGGACGACCCGCAGCCACCCTTCCCGCTGGCCTCTAGTAGCGTCGAAATATGTCTTTACCGGTGACGGAGATAAGTCTTCAGCTTGCGCAATCGATAGCGCATCCGTCGATTTGTTGCGCAAAGGGCAGCGGCTTGCGCGGATACATCGCAGCTCATGCTGCCGCGAAGAGTTCCTGCGACACCGACGTGCCCAATTCGCGCAGCTCATCGTTCGCCAATAGTGTTCGCCGATCCAACGAACAGCGCGATGGCATTCTCCTGATCGAGCTTGTAGGAAAGGGCGCACGGCGAAGGTTCACCACTCTGGCGGAAGCCTCGATCTCGGCATTCCCCATTTGGTTAACTGAGTTCGCACCAAGCTCTTCGACGCGGCACGTGGCCGTGCAAGCATCAAGGATGCGCTGTCGCAACTCGGATTCCTGTCTGAGACGCGGAGGACAGTCGATGAGCATGTGGCCTGCCAACTCGCAATGCCGGCGATGCAGAATGCCTCTTCTCCGGCCGCCAGCAGTTCATCATCACCAGCCCAAAGAAGACCGCAGGGAGGGGAAGCATGATGCCGTTTCCGCTTGATCGCAGACTTACCCGGCGTTCGCCGATGAAATCAGCAGGAACGTCCAGCAGCAGGGATGGCGCTATGTCGTTTCGCCCGTATCGATGTTGGAACTCGATGATGGCTCCGTCATCTGGTCTGCGGACTACTATCCGGCAGAGTGCCCAGGATGCCTGTTCTGCCGGGTCGGCAACCAGCACAGTTCATGGTTAAATCCGGACCGAGCGATGGAGCCGCAATGTCGCTGCCGATTGGTCCACAGAATTACTGACGTCCGCTGGCTGGATCAGGAAGAGATTCAGAAGGACGAGTGGTGGTATACCCATCCGCTGATTCCGGCTCTCCAATTTGATGACGGGTCAATTATCTGGTCCGCCACAGACGAAGAGGAATCCAATATCGGAGGACAGTTCTTCGGTCGTGTCGGCAAGCGGCATTTCCCTTTCTGCTACTGCTATTTGCGCAGCCCTCATCGGAGCTCAACGAGATAAGAGGACCCGTGGCTGCGAGCGAACCGGACACTGCGCTCGCGCGGGAACAAAACGTGAGGACATCGAGTTCACGTTACGTGCTGATAGATCCAACGTGCATTGAATGTGGCGAATACGGCATGCAGCGGCGTTTAGACTGATGAGCAAGGCAGAGACGATGCCAGAGTCTCCGACAGCCCTGCATTGGCGGGTTATCCGCACGACATGTTCACACGCGACGCTATGCTTCGGAACGCATACACCATCGCGGCTAAATACCTAGCGTCCCGAGTCGTGGGCGATGCCGCAAACGAGAACCTGGTCTATGTGTCACGCGCGCACCGCGACCGCTCCGCAGCACGGGCATCGTCGAAGTCGACGCGCGATTTCGGTGCTCACGAGATGGCGCAGCGTGGGAATCGAATCCGGCGCATGGCGCTGCGCTCGGCCGGCTGCCGCGAGGTCTGTAATCTTCGGGTAGGGCAAGCGCCGTTGGTCGATTGGAGTTTTTTTTGGGAGCATTCTGCAGTCGCTGTGCGAGTAGAAAGCCGTAGGCGGCGATGCACACCGTTGCGTGATGGTGAAAGCCAGTCCAGCCGCGGCCCTCGTAATGAGACAAGCCGAATCCGGATTTAAGCTCGTGGTAGTCCTGTTCGATGCGCCAGCGCATCTTCGCGGTGTTCACCAATTCGGTGATGCTGATATCGGCAGGCACGTTGGACAGCCAGTGCTTCGTGGGCTCGGTCTCTTTGAGCGGCCATTCGATAGTAGCCACTGCTCGTCACGTAGCTGGTTCGCAGGTAATCGCGATGCGCCGCGCGCACACGCACTCGTGCAAAGCGCGAAGAGAGCACTTTATCTGTACTTTCACGCCAAGCGACTCGCTTCCACGCCGAGCGCTTCAGTGTCAAGGCGAGTTCCTGCACACTGAGCGGCTCGTGGCCTGGGCCACGGCGCAGGCGTTTGCTCGGACGGCCCATGCCAGGATATGGCGCATTCGGCAGCGGCCCGCTACCGGTGCCCACAGAGTCCTGCTCGAGCTCACGCCTACTGCATAGGTGAGCCCCAGCTCATCCAAAGCTTCGCGAAATGCCGTGTCTTTGCCGTGCCCGCGTCGGCCAGCACGATACCCGGCGCAATCCCGCGTTCCTTGGCGGCGCGGATCTGCTGCAGCGCGATCTGCGACTTGGTCGCAAAGCGCACCGTCTCCGGTACTTTTGCTTCGCGCCTGCGCTTCACATCGCTCGCCCAATCTTGCGGCAGATACAGCCGGTAATCCATGGCACACTGGCTTTGGCAGTGGCCAACGACAAGCTCACCGCCACCTGACAGTTGTCCTGCTTGCCGAGCCTGCCGCAGTATTGCCGTGCGACGCCTACCGAGTGCCGGCCACGCTTCGAATGCGCAGTGTCGTCAATGATCCAATAGACGCCGTGCTCCATACCGGTGCGGCTCGACGTATTGTCGAATGCGCTCCAGCAGTACCCGATCCGACCAGCGCGCATTCGCCACGAAGTGATGCAACGCCTGATGTTTTGCAGGAACGTTCAGCGGATCGGCATGCGCCGCGAGCGGTTCTACGCTCTTACGCTGGATCGGCAACATCAGTCCGCTGCAATATTCAAGGAGGCTCTGATGGCGCATCGAGTTGCCCAGCCCTTCGCACAAATACGCCATGTAGCGATCAAACTCAGCCAGGTCGGCCATGAATCTTCACCTTCAGCAATGAAGATTCCGACATCATGGCATTAACCGTGACACAGTACAACTAGCGCGGATTGTCGATTTGCGCTCAATTCTGACCCGGCATTTGGAGTGAACCCCATCGGCTGCACCATGAGGCTGTCGGAGTGATACGCTAGCTGGGCCTTCAAGAGGAGAAGGTCTATGTCATCACGCGGTCCATATCGTCGTCATACGCCGCAATTCCGGCTACAGCTTTGCAGCGATATTCGATCAGGCACAGTGGGCCGGCGGGAAGCGCAGAAGAAGTACGGCCTGTCGGCGAATCTCATCCAGCTGTGGCTAACACAATACGATCGCGGGGAGCTCAACCAGGAGGAAGTCGAAGCATGGCCGCCGCGGAATATGAGGCCAAGATCGCAGCGCTTGAACGCAAAGTCGGACAGCTGACGATGGAACTCGATCTCCTCAAAAAAACGCCGTCGCCTGCACCTCGTGAGCAGCAACGAGAGCTCCTCAATCATGAGCGGCCCCAAGGTTGCTCAATCCGAAGGGGTTGCGAAGTGATCGATGTCCCACGCAGCTCCTACTACTACCGACCCGGCCGGACGGCGGCGATCGCCGATATCGCACTGGTCGAGCTCATTGGTCAAATCCAGGACGAGTTCCCTGGCTACGGATATCGCCGCGTGACGCGGGAATTAGGCAAGCGTGGCCAAGTTGTGAATCACAAGCGAGTCTCCCGCGTGATGAAGGACCACGGCCTTGGGATAAAACCGCGGCGGCGCTTCGTGCGCACGACCGACAGCAATCACGATCTGCCCGTCTTTCCAAATCTCTACGGAAATATCATTCCGGCCAAACCGGATATCGTCTGGGTCGCCGACATCACGTACATCCGCATTGAAGTCGGGTTCTGCTATCTGGCGGCGATTCTTGATGCGTGCAGCCGCAAGGTCGTTGGTTATGCAATCTCCAGGCGCATCGATTCCCAGCTCGCGCTGGCCGCGCTCCAAGCCGCCGTTGCGAGCAGGAATCCCACACCCGATACGTGCATTCACCATAGCGACCGTGGAACTCAATACGCGAGTGACGAATACCGGCGAGCCTTGAGTAATTACAAGCTGATCGGGTCGATGAGTTCCCGAGGCAATCCCTACCACAACGCCCAGGCCGAGAGCTTCATGAAAACGCTGAAAGTCGAAGAAGTGTATCTTGGCGGCTATGAGACATTCGACGACGTCGCCAGCCGACTACCGCGTTCATCGACGATGTCTACAACGCCAAGCGCATGCACTCGGCGCTTGGCTACCGATCGCCGAATGAATTTGAGGCTCATTTTGCCCAGCACGCGGCTTAATTCTACCGCCGCATGGTCCAGCCGAAGGGGGTCACTCCACTTCTGGCTCACAATGCTCAACCGATCGACTCGGCACGCCTCGCCGAACCTCGCCTTCACCCCGCTGGAGATCGATCTGTTGCGTCGTCTCGCTTCTCCCGAAGCGAGTCCAACAGCCCGGCAACATTCCCTGAGTGGCTGCGTCACTCAACTTGCTCGACGCGGTGGCTATCTCGCCCGCAAAGGTGATGCGCCGCCCGGCAATACTGTTATCTGGCGTGGCCTGGCACGGCTAACCGATATTGAGGTCGGCTTCATTCTCGGCACTCAGAATGTGGGGAATTGAAAGTCGGTGAAGGCCCTCTTTCTTCGTCAGCACAAGCGTCCACGATAGATCGCGCGTCCCGCGCGCATCGTCGAGCACCTGAATGTCGTTCCAGCGGCCTACGTCTTCTGTGCGATAGGCACCGCTCGGCAAATCGATACTGTACAGATACTGACCAGATCGCCCTTGCTTTGCCCGAACCCCGACCCGGCGCTGGGCTGGTGATGGCCTGTTTGATCGAGCACGCGGCCTCAAACGCGTTGTGCTTCCTGACGCCAGCTGCCCGGTCAATCGCGTTACGGCAACAAATAAGGAGACAGCGAATGTTCCGTCACCGACTGCTCATCCCGTGTTTCTTCCTCACCGCGTCGACTTCGGTTTTTGCCGGAGAGGCGCTCGAAGCGTATGCGAAGCGATGCGATGAAGCGATTGGTATCACCGTGCCGGATTTCATCTGTGATGCTGGAACCCTCGTCCCGACGGAGCATCATCAGTCGAATTCCGATGGGAGCCCTGCCAAATATCGGCCGGAGCGGGCATGTGATCGCCCCAACCAACTCAATCAAGAATGCGATCCGGGCAGCCGTTTCCAGGTATTACCCACTTCGAATGAGCGTGCATTTGCGGTCGCTCATTGTCGCAAACAAGGCCTCAATGCGGCGGAATATGGAGACATCGCCGTCATCCAGCACAACAGAGAGAATGGTGCGACGTGCTTCTATCAGGCGCTTGCCGACTGGGAGGATGACACCAATACAAGAGTCAAGGTGCCCCTCAAGGGCGACGTCAAGGCGCCTTCCAAAGGAACGTCGGCTTGGTCCTGGCTGACACCCGAGCAGACTGCGCGCATCGGCTGTGCGGGCTGCCATGACAACGGGCCGATCTTCCGCTCGCCGTATCTGTCGCGGGCCATGAAAAATGGCAAGCCGCTCCTTCCGGGCGCTGGAGAGGGCATGTTCAACAGCGATCAACCCTATCACTTTGTCGGAACCGACTTTGCGTCATGGCGGGCCTACAAAGTCGAAGTCCCGCAGAACAACTGCAACGATTGCCATCGCATGGGTGTCAGTAACGTCCTCTTCAACGGAACGAAGGCAACGGGCACGGCGCGAGTGTTCGGCAGCCACTCTACGGCGAAATCTCAAACAAACAAGAATCCCCATTCGGCGACCTCGCCGATATGGACGTGGCACATGAACATGGTGGACCCGCCGCAACCCCTCCACAGCGAGGCGTTCGAGGACGCCGCGAAAGCGATCCAGGACTGCGCGGCAAGGTTCAGTCCGGGCGCACCCTTGCCGAACGCACCAGATTGCACGATCACACGTTTCACAGGGAGCAACGAGTTTGCGCCCCCTATGGACGAGCGCTTCGGTCTGGCCGGAGCGAGCTGGGGAGCGAACCGACTGGATCTCTTTGGTGTCGGCACCGATGGCGCGATGTATCACAAGGCGTGGGATGGGATCTGGCGGCCCTCACCGAGCGGCTGGGAGCATCTGGGCGGCGCCTTCACGAGCGCGCCGGCCGTCGTCGCGTCGGGGTCCGAGCGCCTGGATGTCTTCGGGCTTGGAACAGACCGCAGCCTGTTTCATACGTCCTGGGCGCCCGGCACGGGATGGACGGCTTGGACTTCCTTGGGCGGGACCTTCGCGAATCCACCGGCGGTGGTGTCGTGGGGTCCGAACCGGATCGACATCTTTGGTGTCGGCACCGATGGCGCGATGTATCACAAGGCGTGGGACGGCGCCTGGCGACCGTCGGCGAGCGGGTGGGAGCATCTGGGAGGCGCCTTCACCAGCCCGCCTGTCGCGGTGTCGTGGGCGTCAGACCGGCTGGATGTGTTTGGTCTCGGAACCAACCGTAGCCTGTTCCACAGGTCGTGGGCGCCGAGCACGGGATGGACGCCCTGGGTATCACTCGGCGGCACCTTCACGAGCCGACCGGCGGTCGTGTCCTGGGGGCCGAATCGCATCGACGTCTTCGGCATCGGTACCACTGGCGCGATGTTTCACAAAGCGTGGAACGAGGGAGCCTGGCAGCCTTCTGGGAGCGACTGGGAGTCTCTCGGGGGCGTCTTCACCAGCCCGCCTGTCGCGGTATCGTGGGGCTCAGGCTGGATGGATGTTTTCGGTGTGGGAACCGACAGCAGCCTTTTCCACAAAGGCTGGGGGCCCGACACGGGCTGGACGGCCTGGAAGTCCCTCGGAGGAGTCTTCACTAACCCGCCTGTGGTGGTGAGCCGGGAACCCAATCGCCTGGATGTCCTGGCGATCGGTCGCGACGCGGCAAGTTATCAGAAGACATGGGACGGCGGTCAGTGGCTGCCTTCGCCGACGGACTGGACGCGGCTGGGTGGCGGCGTCTTAACGAGCAGCAGATAGCTTGACCGTGTCCAACCGCGCCGCATCGACCACCGTGTTTATCTTGTTCCGATGCAGCGCCGCGAGTGGCGGCCCTGATCAAACTTATTCGGTGAGTTCACACGTATTCGACGACTGCTGGTTCTCGTCACGGCGCGGTATTGCGCTTGTTAGCGATAACGCGCTGCCACAGCCTGCGGGAGGGCTTCCTTGATGTCGTTGTTCGACGCGATAGTCTAACCGTCTACTTGCGTGGGAGGTGGTCGTTGAAGATTGATGCTCGCATCACGTCGAAGCGGGCTCCCCGAGTTTCGCGCATCCTCGCCTCCATCTTGCTTTTGGTCGGGAGCGGAACGCCGTACGCAGCTTCATCAGACAGCGATAAAGCGTGGCCCACGAAGCCGGTGCGTGTCGTCGTGGGTTTCACGCCGGGCGGCGTAGCGGATGTGCTCGGACGTTATGTATGTGAAAAACTTGCGAAGTACAACCGTCAGGCGTTTGTCATCGACAATCGCCCCGGCGCTGGTGGCAACATCGGGGCGGGCATCGTCGCGCGTGCGAATCCCGACGGCTATCAGATTCTCTTTACGCCGGGCAGCGTTCTGTCGATGAACCCGAGTCTTTATTCAAAGGTGCCGTTCGACGTGGATTCGTTCGCGCCCGTGTCACTACTGGCGGATATGGCGGTCGTGCTCGTGGTGCACGCGAAGAATCCTGCCCGGAACCTTGGCGAGTTCATCGGGGCGGCAAAAGGTGAACCCGGCAAAGTGCTTTTTTCGTCCCCCGGCGCAGGCAGCTCGCTGCACCTATCGGTCGAGCTTTTCCAGCGCGTCGCAAGCGTATCGATTCAGCACATTCCGTACAAGGGCGGCGGGGAAGCACTGACCGCCGTTCTATCAGGGCAGGCCAGCGGCATGTTTGCGAACCCACCTTTCGTGATGGCGCAAATCAAGGCGGGATCGCTGAGGGCCCTCGCCGTCGCCGGCTCGCAACGACTGCCGCAGCTCCCGGAGGTACCAAGCACTGCGGAGTTGGGACTCCAAGGTTTCGACATCTCGTCCTGGTTTGGCGTCGTAGCGCCGGGCCGGACCTCGCGAACGCTTGTCCAGCAACTCAGTAACCAGATAGCGGAAGCGCTGCGCGAGGCCGATGTACAGCAGCGGCTGACAGACCTGGGCGTTCGGCCGATTGGAAGCGGTCCTGATGAGTTCGCGGCCTTTCTCAAGAACGATCGTGCGAAATGGGACAGCGTCATCCGTGCGGCACACATCCGGCTCGAATAGCGCACAGGCCGCTCATCAAGAACAGAAATGCTGCTTTTGGGCCGTTCTCTGCCAATGACTGAGAATCATCTGACGCTGCCCGTTAGATCAAATGCCGGTCTTTACATATGATCTCAGAAGAGGAGTTCTTGGTTCAGACCCGAAGCCGTTGCGGCTGAAGACGCCAAGTAACTAGCGGAACGACCGCGCTTCCTTCCCCAGCGGTTCGATCAGAACGCGATCTTCCGCAATCAGTACTTGTGCACGAACCACGCCAGCCCTTGAGCTTTCTTACGGTGATGGTGTGCCCTCGCTACAGGGTTGAGGGCGAATCGACAATCGACTTCATACCATGACCGTCGACGTCCACCCATTCGTTCCGACGAACACTTCGGAGATGCGCCCAAGCATCAACTGGGGAACGAGCCCGACCACGAAGGGCGAGACGAGTGAGAGGGAAGCGACGACGGGATGAAGTGTCGAAGGCTCGGCCGACCTGTCGCTCGAGACGACAGGATCGCTTCGGAGGGAGGTGAAGCGAAGGCGCGAGTATGCCGACGCTCGCGAAGAGAGAAGCGGGCGTTTGGCCCGCGTTCACCGCGCCAGTGCAGGACGTGTGATTTCCATGAAACGGCGGAAAACTACTCGGCAGGCAACGCCGCTATGACCTGATCGTTAAGACGCAGCGCAATGGCGCCGCGAATGTCATTGCGCGTGCCGTCGAGCACCGTCATGCGGCAGTAGACGCTCGAGAGGTCGGCGGCGATCAAACCCTTGATATCAGACGCAACGCGCTGCTCGCCAGGCTCCAAGGTAATCGCCAACAAGCCCGCCTGAACAGTCTGGGCTTGACCGGTGCTGGACGTCCTCCTGAAGAACCGGACCTCGACGCGGCGCGCGTCATTCGCAACGTTCACCACAGAACAACTCACGGTGGCGGTGCCCGCCGGGGGCGTGTTCAGGGGAAACTCGCCGTTTTCCTGTCGAAACGGTGAGAACAGCGATGGCATCGGCGGCGTGATCCGCACATTCGATGGCGGCGGCAGCAGAGCGACCAGGGATGCTTGAAGATCACGAATTGATGCCACGATGTTTGTGTCGTCCCCTGGTGCAGCGAACGATGCGGACGAGGCAAGCGAAAGAATGGTTGCGAGAACGAGTCCGGTGCGACGCATAGAGTCTCCTTGTGGAAATCGGTAATGAGGACCGAAACTGATCCAGTTAAAGCGGCGCTTATAGTTCCACTGTCACTCGCGCGAAGCTATCCGGCTCATGTCGTAAGACAAACGGGTTCATAGTCGGCAGCCTTCTACCGCCGAGCCGTTTTATAGCGGGCCGTGCGCCAGGATGTGCGGAAAGGCTCGGGCATCAATTTCCTGCCTGCACTGTTCTCGTCAGCCCTCTGGCGGAGTGTCTTTCTCCCCATCTCGCGTCAACATGTCTTGCTGCCCTGGAGGCATTCCCAGGTCGTCTTCTTGTCTTCCACGACCTCGGGCTTGGTGGGGCGGGTTCTGTCCAGGCAACTATGGGGAGTCGTTATGAAGATGCCGATGTCTTGCCGAGGTGGCCGCGCGATCGTTGCCGGCGCGCTCTTCGCAATGGCCTATCCGATGTCTGTTGCTGCACAGATCATTGGCAATCCGAATCTATTTCAGTCGGTTCTGGAGTTGGCCGGATTTACTGCCGTTTGGTCGGCACCCGGCTCCACTGGCATCAAGGATAGCCTGGCGAGCGTCACCTTCATCGGTGCCATCGTGGCGAATGAAGACGGGGCCTTGTCAGTCATTCTGAGATATCCCATCGAGCCGATACACAACGACAATCTCGTGCACGCATGCTTGAAGCTCGGCGCCATGTACCGCGCTGACTCAGATGGACGCGTCCTCGTGCGCCTCAGGGCAGTCGATTTCACTGTCTTGAACCTTCAGCCTCAAACGGTCATGACGATCGACAGCGACGCGTACCCCGCGTCGAACAATTTCCAGGCGCGCGACGTGACGATAAACAGCTGGTTCAACTTCAACCGCAACGTCTACTACATCGAGGTCGAGCTCATGAAGCCCACCGAGGAGCCGCAGCCTGCAGTGCGATGGATCTATCTTGCGGCGCCGCAGTCGAGCAGCCTCTGCCCGTCGTAATAGCTGATCGAGTGCCATAAAGAACCATGTCTCGCCGCCCGAAAGCACTCGATAGGCTACCTTTCGTTCTTCACGGGGCCTGCGGCGCGATCGGGCGCGTTGTATCCCACTATTTCGGGGGCGTCGTTATGAAGATGCCGATGTTTTGCCGAGCTCGCCGCGCGATCGTTGCCGGCGCGCTCTTCGCAATGGCCTATCCGATGTCTGTCGTTGCACAAATTCATTGGCAATCCGACTCTATTTCAGTCGGTTCTGGATTCGGCCGGATTTACTGCCGTTTGGTCCGCACCCGGGTCCACTGGCGTCGCACAAGCACTGTTCGTTCGCACGGATGCCATCGTGACCGCGATCAACGGCGGGCAAGTCTTTCTGAGATTCCCTATCCAGCCGATACGCAACGACAATCTCGTGCACGCATGCTTGAAGCTCGGCGCCATGTACCGCGCCGACTCAGCGGATGCACACGTCATCGTGCGCCTCAAGGCAGTCGATTTGACTGTCTTGAACTTGAAGCCTCAAACGGTCATGACAGTCGACAGCGACGCATACCCCGCGTCGAACAATTTTCAGGTGCGCGACGTGACGATAAACAGCTGGTTCAACTTCAACCGCAACGCCTACTACGTCGAGGTCGAGTTCAGAAAGGACACGGGCCTTTTGCGGGCTGAAGTGCGATGGGTCTACCTGGCGGCGCCGCAGTCGAGCACCCTCTGCCCGTCGTAGTAGCTGATCGGGTGCCATAAGAAACATGTCTCGCCGCCCGAAAGCCTCGACAGGCTGCCATTCGTTCTTCACGGGGCCTGCGGCGCGATCGGGCGCGCTGTGTTCCACTATTTCGGGGGAGTCGTTATGACGATGCCGATGTTCTGCCGAGCTGGCCGCGCGATCGTTGCCGGCGCTCTTTTCGCAATGGCCTATCCGATGTCTGTCGTTGCACAGATCATTATCAATCCGAATCTATTTCAGTCGGTTCTGGATTCGGCCGGATTTACCGCCGTATGGACGGCACCCGGCTCCACTGGCGAACAGCGAGGCAACACCGGCGTAAATTACCTGGAGGCCATCGCGAGTGCGACAAACCACTGTTCTCACCCGTCGCACCCGACATGCTTTCTGAGATATCCCATCCAGCCGATCCACAACGACGATCTCGTGCACGCATGCCTGAAGCTCGGCGCCATGTACCGCGATAACTCAGCGGAAACACGCGTCATCGTGCGCCTCAAGTCAGTCGATTTGACTGTCTTGAACTTTCAGCCTCAAACGGTCATGACGATCGACAGCGACGCGTACCCCGCGTCGAACAGTTTCCAGGTGCGCGACGTGACGATAAACAGCTGGTTCAACTTCAACCGCAACGTCTACTACGTCGAGGTCGAGCTCACAAAGGAAAATTCCGGTTCTGCTGAAGTGCGATGGATCTATCTGGCGGCGCCGCTTTCGAGCAGCCTCTGCCCGTCGTAATGGATGATGGAGCGCCAGAAAGAAAAAGCGCCGTCGCTTGCAGGCTGGGCGAATAGGGGCCGCCACCGGCTCGAGCATGTCCTCGAGCCGCTCGCCGCAGTGTCGCCGTGGGTCGAAAGGAACCTGCGTAGATCATAGCGGGGCCTGCTGACTGAGTGTTTCGGAGCCACCGGGGGTGAAAAGATCGCGGGCGCTGTCATATGCCGCCCCAGGCCGAGGTCAAGCTCAAGTCTCAAAGCCTCAAAC
>CAWJQP010000038.1:0-24569 GCA_963844855.1 Bryobacteraceae bacterium | reverse complement strand
ACTGCCATTCGGCGCAGTGGCCGTAGCGAAGCTTGAGCACAGCAGGCGTCCCCTCCGGCTGCCACTGCTTTCGGATCCGTTCTTCAGCGAGATCCGGCCGAAATTTCCCGCGCTCGATATGACCGGCGCGCTGCAGGTGAGTTTGGAGGCTCCCGCGAAGCTGTATACGGAGAACCGCCCGGCGGCTTCGCTTGACGGATCTACGGTTCAGCTCACCAACGGGCACGAGCGCTCCAACATGAGCCTGGCGGATTACAAGAGCGTTCTCGGTTTCGATGTGACGGCGATTTTCAACGGGGAGTTCGAGCCGGCGAGCGGCTACCGGCGAGTACCGGTGACTCGGATCGATCTTTCCGGCTATGGCGCCAGCCTGTTCAGCGACTGGCGGAATTCGAGTACGGAGGCGCCCGGGATCGCGCAGGTTCGATATGACGCGATCATTGGACGCACGCTGCACGAGGTGGTGCAGGCGAAGTCGCTGATGTATCCCTGGGGACCGCTGGTGGTGCGAACGATCACCATGCAGCGGGCAGGCAGCGGGGGTGTGTTCCGGCGCGACAGCGGCTGGCAGCCGGCGAGCGATGCCGAATACAAGCTCGGAAGCATCGTGGTGCACCCGGGCGTAGTGCCGAAGCTAATCAATATCCGCCGGATCCGGGACACGAGCGTGCGTTATGACCATACGTACGACAAAGATCATCCACACAACAGTGACGGCACGAAAGAGCAGCGTGTTTTGTTGACACAGGTGACCTTCGATGCCGACGTAGTGATGGAGAATCCGGTGCTCGGCGCGGATTCGCGAGGGTTGGTACCTGTCTGCGGGCTGGTCGGCTATGTGCAGTTGCTGCCGATAAAGACGTTGTTGACGGCGCAGCAACTGAGCGACCTGTTCGAGAAGACTGGCCCGATCGGCGGGCCGATCGATTGCGAGATCAACGTGGGGCGTTCAAACGTGCATATGCGCGTCAGCCGGATCGAGGTGGACCGCACTACGAGTGAAGCGCAAAACGCGCAATTCGCGGCTGTGGCGCGTGGCACGGTCGAGCTGCCGGACGTGGGCGAATGGAGCGTGGCCTATCGCGGAACAGATGAACCCGAGTTCGGTCATCTAAGGCCCTCCCGAGGCGTCCCGCTGATCCGGCCGCGCACTGCTGGCGCGCCTTACCATTTCGCCGAACCGTCGGAGTTGAACCGCGCTGATGCGCCGTTGACCGAGTACGGCTTTATTCAGTCGACGAAGTCACAGCGCATGCTGGCGCCGAGGCCCCGGGTGCTTGAAGGCGACACCACGATTTACGGCGGCACATCGCTGCTGTTCGCCGACACGTACTCACTGGCAGGGGGAGTGGCTTTGTTTCCGCGGCCGGATCTGTGTCACCGCATGCCGGACAAGACGGTTGTACGGGTCACCGGGCGGCGGAAAGCGCGGCTCGAAATTCCGCCGCAGCCCGGGCTCGGACCGAGCGAGTTCCGGATATCGTCGCCTGAGCGCACCCTGTCGGCTGCAAGCGCTCTGCGGGTTCGCGCGAAGTATGCGGCGGATTCGACAGTTCAATACATCGTCGATTCGAATGCAGTTCCGAACTGGCAGTGCCGTGTCGGGCCGGTGGGGATACTCGGGGACTTTGATTCGCTGGAGGATCTGCTGCAGATAGTAGGAACGATGAAGAGCGACGCCGGCGTGCAGCCACACCTGGCCGATCCGCAGATGGTCTTTGGAGGCGCGCTCGCTCCGGTGCAGGTTGTCATCGACTTGCTGACTTCGTTCGGCCTTGCGTTGCCGTTCAATATTGACCTGACCAATGCGGAGTTTGCTTTCAAGAGTGGCATGAAACTCACCTTCCCACTTGGAGACCCAGCGACGGAGCTCGTCCATCATGCCCTCAAGGCGGGTCCGGGTCTCATGCTCGAAGTAGAGCTTCTGAGCGGGTTCGGCAAGGAATCGAAGAACGCGGGTGAAGCCTATGAGGGCGCGTTAAGTGACAACGGGGTGTGGCACTTCTATTTCGAGATCAGCTCGAAGGTCCAGAGTAAGATCCTTCATCCGTTCGATGTATTCCTCGGCGGCGGTTCGAAGATCAAGATTGAGGGAAAAAGCGAAGGCAAGACGGAGGTCACAATTTATTGGTCCGTGATCGGCACTATCGAGCCCGAGGTGCCGAAGCTCGTGAAAGTGTCCGGCTCTCGAACAATGAGCTTCGTGGCGCAGTTCACGCTCGGCGAAAAAAAAGTCGGCTTCGGATCCTCCCAGGAACTGGAGCTCGAGGGCTCGCTCGTCGATGGGCTGGTGGCGGTGAAGCTCTCGTTCGAGCTGCTCCTGCTGATCGAACGCGTCCCTGATGAGTTCAACCTGACGGGTGAGGCAACGGTCGCTCTCGACGTAACGGTTGGGTGGGTTTTCAATAAAACATTTGAGGTCGTTTTCGAGTTAAGCGAAGAGATGGCCGCTGCAGCGTTCATCGCGACGAAAGTTCTGCCCATCGCGGGAGGAATGTGATGTCGATAGTCAACACGAGACTCGTTCTGCTGCCGTTCCCACAACGCTGGGACGGCAATCGGCTCTCGCTGCGTCTGCTGGTTGGCGCATTTGGCAATCCCCGCCAGCCGCTAACACCCGGCGAGCCGCCGTTCGCCAAAGCGAAGTTGAAATTTAAGGCGTACCTGATTCCGAGCCTGGAGAATCTGCCCGCGCCGGCGGATGTGACAGAGCAGATCGACTTGCCGATAGACGCTCCGACGCAGGCGGATGCATTGTTTGCGGCGCTTGAGACAGCGTTCTCGATCGATCCCAACCCGTCGACGTACACACCGCCGGCCGCGACTACGCACATTAAGAAATTCGCGCCGCGGAGTTATCTCGAGGCGACGGGATTCAGCCGGTTGCGCACGGAATTCGCGGTCACGGACAGCAGCCACACCTGCGCACTCAAGGGCGAACCGCCGAAGAAGAAGCCATCTAAACCGCCGGTCCCAACGAAGTGGGAGGAGGTGATGGCGATGGCGCTGCGGCAGCCTCTTCTCGCCCGGCATCTGGGTGTGCTTTACCGGACAAGGCTCGATCCGCCGGTAGGGTTCTTCGATGAAGGTGGGTGGCTTTATGCAAAGATCGACCCGGACAGCGACTATGCGGGTGTTGCAGCAACAACGGCGGACTTCGTTCGGCACTACGTGGCGCGCATACCACCGCTTGATGCTGCGAAGCCGAGAGCAGTTTTTGCGGCCGTGCTGTTTCCTCTGATTCAGGGCGTAGCGAGCGGCGAGTACGACGAAATGTTTCGTGAGGCGGAGCAATATGACGACGGCTTTGCGCGGCTGGTTCATACATTCCAGCCGGATCGCGCGGATGTGGCAGACCTCGCTGGCCAGGGCGAACAGGGTTTACCTCCGCAGTCGGATCTCGGAATCAAACTCGGGTGGGACGACGAGCAGGTGCTGATCTGGCTGAATCGGCAATTGACCGACGACCCGCGGAACAATCCGCTCACCTCACGCGATGCGCCTCTGGGCGTGCGCGGCTTTCGGGTGGATGTGCGCGACGCCGAAGGTCCGGGGCCATGGTCTTCGCTGGTGCGAATGGAGGGCGATCTGAGCCTGAACGGGCACGAGCTCGGAAGGTTCGACGGGGAGATGTGTGTCGAGCTGGCGCCGTCGCAGTTTCAGGCGCAGCGCGACGGCGAGTACTGGCTGCCGCCGTACTTCGCACAGTGGAGCGGTTCCTCTCTGATTGCGCGTCACGATCTTGCGGCTAAGCTCGATGGCAGGGATCCGGCGGTTCGCAAGTTGAAGCCGAAGGACGCAGATGAGGCGCCGTTGAAGTACGGTCGCGAGTATGAATTTCGCGTTCGCCTGATGGATTTGGCGGGCGGTGGTCCTCGGCCTAACGATCCGGGTGCGGGGCTTCCCGCGAGTGCGATTCGGCGCTGCCGTTTCAGACGCTACCTTCCTCCAGGCCGTGTCCACATGTTGAAGCCGAAGGAGGAAGCAGGCGGGCAAACGCTCGTTTATCAGATTCCGCGGCCACTTCTGGGCTATCCGGCGGCGCTGTATACGGAATTGCCCAACGCGGATGCCCTCCTTCTCGCCGATCAGCCGCAGGCGAAGATAGAGAACCGGCAGCCGGCCATTCCGGACCCCGATGTGGCGCTGCTCCGTATCGATGTCGCGGTGGGGAGTTTGCAGTTCGATCCTCTCAACGAGCGGACGGGCAGCCCGCGGCAGCGCCTGTACACGGCAGTTCGCAAATTCCCTGTCAATCCGAATGCGACATTGGAATTGCGCCTCAAGTTTGCCGACAAACCGGATCTGGCGATGTTTCCGGCGCCTTCGGCGTCGGGTGCACTTTCGATTCCTACTGCGCGGGATGTATATGTCACGTTCACGCCGGTGGCGCGAGTGGATCCGGCATTCGAACAGAGTGGACTGCCGGATCCGGCGCTGGTCGAACGGCTGGACAGCGAGGCGCTGAAGAAGCAGGATCCGAAACTGGTTTATTTCGGAAGTCAGGCGGCAAGACTCGGGGGCGGCGCCACATTTCGAGTGCGGCGTGAGGCGGCGTCGGAGCCGGACTTGGCTGAAGAGTCGCCGGCGCACCCGTTTCAAGCTCTGTTCTTGCAGCCGGACCCTGCCGACGATGCGTATACGGCCGAGCTACAGGCGGCGGCCGGCCGACAGACGGAGGAACCCGAAAGTATCACGCAGCGCTTCGCGCGACAACTCGGGCTCGACGTGCGCGATACCACGTTCAGCGGCCGTGCGGGACGGCGCACTGTGATTGGCTGCTCGGCGGCGATTCGACATATTCTGACGCCGGAGAACGCGTCCATCCACCTGGCAGGCAAGGCTGAGTTAACAGGCCAGTGGTTGATCGCGATTCCGCTGCGGCTGAATCGGGACTGGAGTTGGGACGGTCTTGCTGACGAAGGCATCGAGGTCACTCGCAGTATCAATGGCGGTCCCGAACATACTGCCGGGGCGATTGTCTTACGGAGGACAGTCAGCTCGCATGCTTTCAAGAGCGATGGTTCCGCAGACCGGTCATCCACGGACCTGCTGTTTCTGGATGCGATTGATCCGAAGCCGGCGGAAGGCAAGTTTCCGCAAGAACTCGTGGCGAAGTACACGGTTTCGGCGCGCTTCAAGGATCCTGGCGCCGGGCCTGAGATCGTGTTCCAGAGCAGCATTCGATTGCCGATAGCGGCTCCGCCGACGCAGACGGCGCGGCTGCGCTCGGCGGGTATTGCGCTGTCTCCCTATGTCAGCGATGAGACGTACTCATCGACGGAGCCGCGGCGCCGGCTGCTGTGGCTCGAGTTCGACGCGCCCGTCGCCGCGCCCGGGGATGCTTATTTCGTGCGAGTGCTGGCGCACGCCCCTGACCCGATGCTGGCAGCCGTGCAGCCGGCGCAGCCGCCTGGTCCAAAGGATCCGCCGCTGAACATCGATCCTGAACTCATTCGCAGCGTCATTCCGAATCAGGCCGCGGACAGTTCGGGTTTGGATGCTATGCAGCGTCTGATTCCCGCGGTGTCCGACGGACCGGTGCGGCATTTCCTGCTGCCGCTGCCTTCGGGTATGAACGAGAGTTCTCCTGAGTTGTTCGGCTTCTTCGTATACGAGGTTCGCGTCGGCCATGCGGACGGCTGGTCGACAGCGCGTGCGCGATTCGGGCCGCCGCTGCGAGTGACCGGTGTCCAGCACGCGGCGCCTCCGCTGAGTTGCAGCGTCTCGCGATTCCGTCATGGCATTCGGATCAGCGCCCCATATGCGATGCCGGTCGCATACGGCCGCGTCTTCCGCGCAGATCCACCGCAGAGCGCGTTGTGGGGTTTGCTGTATGCGCAGGTGCGTCAGGCGGATGGAGAGGCGTGGCGCAACGTGCTGCTGGGCCGGACTGCTTTGAGGATCACGGATGAACAGATGCGCGGGCGGGCGGGTACGGAGGTGCATGGATTTGGGTTCTGGGACCAGGAGGATGTGGCGGCGTCGCTCGATGCATTGGCTCTGCCCCTGAGACCTCCACTGAGTGTAATTGCGGTGGAGATGCTGCCGGAGGATACCTCGCCGTTTGGCGATCCGCTTGGGGTTGATTTGGGACAAGTGCGTATATTACGGACGTCGCCGCTAACTCCGGTGCCGGCGATCTGTCTTGAGTGACCATACAGACCAGATCGCCCGGGTCGCAACGGCGGCACGTCGAGGCGAAAGAGTGTTCGGCGCTCTACAACAGCGACAGCACCGTCATGCAGGGCTATCTTTATTCGTCGCACACTCCAGACCGAACCGCGAGCCCCGTAGCGGAGATGGATCCACAAATCTCTTAGATACCGACGAGTCGAATTCCGTAGGCTCTCATGATGGGCGGCCGCAGTGAAGATCACGCAGCTGCTGCGATTTGGTGGGGTACACCAGCTTTCGACGATTGCTGCTACTGAGTCTAAAAACCGTTCCGAGATATATGGCAGAACGTTCCGGAGCATGGGTAACACTATTTTGCCTTCTAAGGACAAGATGTGAGACATGCCATAGAAGAAATGTTCGCGTACAGTGCGATCCTGACTGTTCATGGCCTCGCTGTTGCTTTGCTCGCCGCTCTCCGGCACTGCCTTGTTCCCGTACGATCGTCCTGCTCGGTTTCGGTCGCCTATCGCTATGCGCCGTGCGCTTGCAGCCGAGAATCTCTTCCTTCGCAAGCAGCTGGCACGACGGATCCAAAGCAACGTTGGCTGACTTTCGTCCGCAACCATGCCCAGGCGGTTGTGGCTTGCGGCTTTTTTGTTGTGGTCACTGCCACGTTTCTGCACCTTGTATGTATTGCTGGTTATGGAAGCCGTAGAATCCTCCATCACAATGCGGCCGTCCACCCGACGACGGAATGGACCGTGCAACAGTTTCGAGACGCACTTTCGGGCCGGCATACTTATCGATATCTCATTCACGACCGGGCCAGCATTTTCTGCAAGGAACTAGACAAAGAGGTGGCGATGGAAGTGCGGGTGTTTACGAACGCCGGTGCGGGCACCAGAGGCAAATTCACTGTGCGAACGTTTCTCAAATTCGTCCTGAAGGACATGGGGCGCGCATTTCAACCACGCAAGGCCACATATGAGCCTTGGGCCGAGAATCCATCTGCCATTAAGGCCGGTCGAGGCCGAGAGCGCTCATCGACACCGTATTCCTTATGGCCACGCGGTTCGACGCGATGCCGTTCTAGGCAGGTTCCAGCACGAGTATTGGCTTGAGAACCTCGCTGCGTAAACATCGCATGGAATTTCTGCGGAGGACACGTCAAGAAAACTGCACCCGTGCGGCCTGACTGGCAAAGAGAGTTAAGACTCGACGGAAAGCACAAGCTAACACGTAAGCGGGAAGATGCGCTCCCTTTGCGTGCATCGATTCTCACGCTCACGTACCGAAGTACGCGGAGCGGAACCATCCGAAAGCACCGGCCGCCTGATCCTCAGCATGTCCGGTTTTCAGCGAGGACCAGCACCAGGCACACACGAGCCGCCTGGTCATCTTTCCGCTCGGTCATTGCTCGACATAAGACGTCTGTTGTTTCTTTTTTTGTCCAACTTTTGATTGTTGCAACGGTTAAATGCGTGTCGGCGCGAAATAGTTAGAAAAGTACAGAATAAACAGCCGCTCCGCGCGCTTATAGCGTAGACAAACTACTGCCGGACGCGTCTTCAGGTTTATGTGTCGGCGGCAGCGAATTATATGGATACTTCAAATACAGAAGTAAGATCCATGGAGCGTGCTGTGCGTTTTAGCGCCGCGCTGCCTGTTTGAGGGAGCAGAGCGAGAAGCGGAAATGGAAGCCGCTATTTCTCCTTAGGAAATCCCATTTTGCCGCCGTTCGTGGAAAGAGGACGTAGCGCGCTCGTTGTACAAGAAGGGCCGTAAAAGGCAGCCTTATTTCTGCCGTGAAACCCATCCCGAAGAAACGCGCGCTACCGTGGCTGAAAGGCCACATGAAATAGAGATGACCCCAGACAGAAAAATTGCGCATATCTCGAATTTCGGACTGTTAGAAGTAAAGCATCAGATCGGCACGCCTGGGACAACGAGATCAGTGCTGGATACGCGGCATGGTATCGAACTCCCGCGGAAGACACCCTCGTATATCTGGCGAACTCCGAACGGAGGCTGAAAATCGGAGTGCAGCTGCCAAGGCGATGACGGGCAACCGGGTTCTGTTCGAGCGATGCCGCAACGTGGGAGGAACTCTGTACCCGTTCAGCGCGTTGAGGCTGCCGCGTGACGACTGGCGACGGCACTACGGAGAGGCTTGGAAACTACTGCGGAATGCCAAGGCTCGCTACGATCCGGATGACGTCTTCGCTTCGGGTCCTGACGTGCTGTGTCCGGGATCCCGTTGTTCCACCTCATATTTCGTCATTGGAAAGAGGAGAAGTTCATGAAGCACATGCAAGCTGAATCTATGCAACCAGAGGGTCAACAGATCAACTGCGACGCTCAGCCGGTCAACTCTCTGACCGAAATGTTTGTCCAGATGGTCCAGGCGGGACGCATCAAGCGGGGCCAGTGCCCTGCGCTTCGTCCTGTATTTCTGAAGCCTCATGGTGTGATCCGCGCCCTCTTCCGCGTCTCCCGCGACCTGCCGCCCGAATTTCGAACCGGCGTCTTCCAGGGGGCGGAATACCCTGCGTGGGTGCGCTTCTCATCCGATACATTGCCTACCATTCACGATTTCAAGACAACGGTTGGTATCGGAATCAAGCTTTTCAATGTTCCGGGAAAGAAGCTCTTTGGACAGGAAGACGATACAACGTTCGATTTAATTCTCCAAAATCAGGATGTCTTCTTCGTGGATACCGCTCGCGACATGTGTGAGTTCACGAAGGCGAGTGTGGTGGATGGCGACCTTGATTCCTATTTAAAGGGCCACCCCAAGACCGCTACGATTCTCGACGCAATGGCGAAGCCGGTGGGAAGCGTGCTCGGCTCGACATATTGGAGCATCATGGCCTTTTCGCTGGGTTCCAAGCAATATGTCAAGTACAAGCTCGAGCCTACGATTCACGTCGATCCTCCTGGGACGGAGCCCCCCGATCCCACGTACCTTTCCGCCGATCTCGCCGAGAGATTAAAGGAAAGCGAGGTTGGCTTTAGATTCATGGTTCAGCTCCGTACCGATCCTGACGCGATGCCGCTCGATGAATCGACCGTTCCGTGGGACGAGAAAGCGAGTCCACCTATCCACGTGGCCGACCTCATTCTTCAAAAACAGGACATCCTCTCCCGTGGACAGCCCGAATACGGGGAAAATCTCGCTTGGAATATCTGGCGGGTTACGGCGGACCACACACCACAGGGTTCAATCGCCGAGGCAAGGCGCGATGTCTACGCCGCCTCGTCTCAACTGCGCCGGGATGTCAACGGAGTACCCACAGGAGAACCAGACCGGCCGAAGGAGCGCTTAGCGGACGCGCCTTGTGTGGACGACGACATCATAAGGGCTGCCATTCATCCCGGGATCGGAATTGCCCGAATTGGCGACAGCAAATCAGAATTCTATCCCGGTCCTGAGGTAACACAGCCGCCTCCGGCAAAATCCGGCTTCTATCGAGACGAGTCTGGGGCGCTGAAACGCCAGGCGGCACGTTTCCGCATTCTCAACGCAGCGGGGCAAGTCGTCCGTGAGCTGACCTCTGCTGACGCGGACATCAAGTGGACGGTGCATCTGGCAAACAAGAAGGCACAGTGGTATCAGTTCCAGGCCGCTCTCGATATTCCGGATGCGGTCGACATGAAGGTGCCGCGGCGGAACGCGGATATTCCATTCGAGAAACGGTCGATTCTCGCCATCGATCCAGGCCCCCGAAGCATTACGGGAGCTTCCGTCTCCGGTGGTGCGGATCACGCATTCGATACCGGTTTGTTTAAGGACGTGATCGTCCCTCTGGGCGAGATTCGGACTGATGAGGCCGGCAGGCTGTTGGTGCTCGGTGGTAGCGGCGTATCGGCGTCGCCTTCCGGGGCCCCCGTTTTCAAACCAGAAGACCCAAACTCATTCAACAATGCCGATGACTGGTACGATGACACCTCCGACGGACCAGTTACCGCGGAGGTCAGCATTGCGGGACGAGCTATTCCTGTCGAACCGGCGTGGGTTGTCGTTGCACCTCCGAACTATGCGCCGGACATCATCGGATGGCGCACGTTGTATGACTTACTGATGGACGTTTATGTCGAGGCGGGATGGCTGCCAATTCCCAAACAAGTGTCATTCGCCAAGCATATTATTCCAGTCTTGAAGAGACTCTCGAATCTGCAATGGGTGAATCAGGGTTTCGCCGCTATGTTCGGCGCCGGTGGTCCGATGAACTTCGAAGATCCCTCCTTTGTCGCGAAGCTCGCTCACAACGAAGGCCAGCAGAGACCTGACCCATACAAGGAACTTCGGCAGACGATTCTGAACGCATTTCGTCCTGAGAAAGGTTTGACGGCCGAGCCGCGCACCTGGCCCTGGATCTATGGCGACGCGTTCGGGTCGTTCTCCGATACATCGACACTGAATTATCTTCCTCTTTCTCGTCGTAACGCGTATTTTCTGAAGCAATGGGTGGATGGCGCCTTCATCAATGATTGGAACCCTTCGTCGGCTCCGCCAGGAAGTATCGATGACGTTGCCTTGCCTGAACGTCCGGCCATGCTGGATGCTGCGGCTCTGCATTTCTGTCTCGCGGACGCATTCCATCCTGGATGCGAGATGACTTGGCCGGTTCGTCATTCCAGTATGTATTCGGCTCCCTTCCGGTTTCGGCGGCGGCCGGCTGAGCATCCCGAGCCGAACTACGGTACGGAACTCTCGGCACAGAGCGTGACCCAACCTGGTGGTCCTCTCTACGCTCAGGCGCCAGGAGAGATCACACGCTGGATGGCAATTCCGTGGCAAGGCGATACTGCCTTCTGCCGGTCCGGATATGAGCCGGACTATGATCCGTATCTACCAACATTCTGGGCGGCGCGGGTTCCCAATCAGGTACTCACGGAGGAGGACTATAACGTGGTGGTCGACACCTCGCTACCGCTTGAGCGCAGAATCGAGGCATTCCACAACAGGGAACAGTGGCTACGGGCACTCAAAGGTTCGGCGCCGGAACAGATGATGCAGATGATAGCGGAGTTCGGAAGGATGGGCGTGATCGAGGCTCGTCCAGGCGTAAAGGGAGATCCTCTGTTTCCAGAAACTCTGTTCGTGGAGATGCTGGCTACCGAACGACTCGAAACACTGAGAGCTCAAGCAGCAAAGCTGTCGGCGGAAGCGCCTCCGGGACTTCCAAGCCGGGTTCGGCAGGCGGGGTGGGAGAGTGAACAGCAATTGGTAGAGTTCAGGAACGTGCGTATTCGCCATCGCTCATGATCCGGTGCGATGCATTAGTTGTCGGCGCCGGACCCGGTGGCGCTCTAGCTGCGTTGGAACTTGCCCGCGCTGGAATGGGAGTTGTGATTGCCGATGATTGTGATGGCAGAGGTCCGAAGTTTGGCGAGAGTCTGCCTGGCGTCGGACTGCGGCTGCTTCGCAGGATGGGCATCGATGATTCTGACTTCGGTCAAATCCATCGCGCCATCGGAGGAAACTTGTCCTCCTGGGGATTCGAATTCCTTGAAGCCGATGATTTCCTGCGCGATCCGGATGGACCCAGCTGGCGTCTATCTCGCTGTCATTTTGATGCTTCGCTTCTGACGCACGCCTGCTCCGTCGGGATTCGACATATTCGTTCCGATATTGCTCGCGTCGTAGGGCAGGGCGAGCGGTGGGAGAGCTACACGAAGTCCGGCGATGTGCTTGTGTCGCGCTGGCTGGTGGAAGCAACGGGCCGCAACGCGTCAATCGCCCGACAGTTCGGCGTTCCGCGAATTCGTGACGAGGGCCTCATCGCGTTGTGCGGCTTCGGTTCACCAGTTCGAAGTGAGAGCTTCGATCGCACCTTGATTGAAGCCGTGCCAGAGGGCTGGTGGTACGGCGCAGTGCTGCCTGGCAAACGGGCAGTGCTGGTGTTGCACGTCAGTCCAGCCGCCGCAAAGTCCGCAAGGCGCTACTGGGTCGACTACCTACAGCGCACCGCTTTCGTTAAAGAGTTCTTTCCTCCATCCGGCTTTTCGGACCGGCTCTGGATTGCAGACGCCGGAGGCGGACGCCTTAAGTGTTTTCACGGCACGAACTGGGTTGCTTGCGGGGATGCTGCAATGTCATTCGACCCGCTCTCCTCTCAAGGAATCTATACGGCAATGTATTCGGGATTGTCTGCAGCCAGAGCTCTTGTTGCGACTGAGGGTGGAGACTCTTTCGCCTTAAGCGATTATGCGCGTCGGCTCGAAGAGATCCGCCGAACGTACGTTGGTCGCCTGACGTGTACTTATCGATCCGTTCATCGATAGCCCTACTCCTCGTTCTGGCAACGGCGACTTGTGTCATAGGACGATTACTGCATCTTACTGTTCTGCTGCCTCGGGCGTCGCCAGTAGGCGATCATCCAATCGTCGTACGATCACGCATTCAATTTCACCTGGCTATGACACGTCATTCCTGAGTCGTTCCGCCCAGATTAAACGCCGATTGCTTCAGCATCAGTTCTACGTGGGCTGCAAGACAAAGATCGCCATTAGAATTGTGGAGTTTCAGCACTTTATTTTCTCCACGCGTAGTGAAGATATTGAATCCATTGACAGTCGCCCACGTCTGTCTTCCTGCCTTGAGGCGTCTTGCATTCACGAGAAAAACCTCGAATCAGCGCTCTTCCAGAATCTGGAAACGAGGGATCCGCCGGGTCGGAGGTGGCGCACCGGGTTGCCCCGATGCTGGCCACCGTCCGCCGCTCAAACGGGTGTGCGGTTTTCCCGCGCCACGCTTTCACGAAGACGCCCTCTTCTCCGACGCAATCGAAGGAATCAGTTTGACCAGTTGCACCAATCCATACTCGCCGTAAAGCTTACGTTTCGGCAGCTGTTTCCAGCCGCAGTTCCGCCAACATTTATACCGATGCGACCAAATGCGCCGCTCGATCCATCGGTCAAGTTTGTTGAAGAGCGTTCGGACGTGGGCACGCTTGTAGTAATGACTCCAACCCCGCAAGACCGGGTTCAACTGCTCAATCAGGTCCTTGGTCTTCAGTGGCACGCATCGCCTGGTAAGCTGACGTACCCGATCCTTCAAGCGCTGAATCGATTTCTCACGCGGGTATGCGTAAAGCCCACCCGATTTGGCCCCAGTAACGATCTTGCCCGGTGGCAGTTTAAGCTGCTTCCCGCGCCTAACCAGGTATCCCAGAAATTCGAATCCACGTTGAACATGCGCTACCCGCGTCTTCTGCGGATGTAGTTGCACACCCAACTCACTCAGGATCCGGAGAGCCGCTGCTATGACAGCCCGCACCTCCGCCGCAGACTTACAGGTAACCACCCAATGATCTGCGAACCTCGTAAGCTGATAACCCTTGCGGCGCATCTCCCGATCAAACGGCGTCAGGAGTATGTGACTGAGCAAGGGAGAGACGACTCCGCCCTGAGGAGTCCCGCGCTCGCTGGTAAAGAGCCGTCCTGTGCCATATGCGAAATATCATCCGCCACTGGTCCACCATCACAGGCCGCGAAATGAAGGCGAGAAGGGTTACCGCTGCTTAGACTCGGTACGGGTCCTCAACACCAACGCTGAGAGAGGAAACCAGAGATCATGGACAAGCAGGAATTACTCGAATCGCCATTCCTCACAGACGAGCTGTTCTCCAGGAAGACCGGCCCTGAATGGGAGGGGAGTGCTCTCAGCCTCGCCTCCCAAAGTCCTTTTCTCAACGCTCTCGAGACCACAGATAGCGCGGAGATAGAAGAGTTGAGTCTTTCAAGGAAGTGGGTTCTCCGAGACGCCCGCCGGCCGCTGCAAAATCGAAGCCGGTTCCCGCCAGACAGAGTCCATTTCGCATCATGAACACGATCGCGGCGCCCCACCGTTGGATCTGCAACGTATCTCTGCTCCGGTGGGGAACGCTTGAAAGCAACGGTACCGGACTTCTTGTTTCGGAAAGACATGTCCTGACTGCAGCCCACGTCGTGTGAGGGCAACGATGGAGCCGGCCATTTACTCTGTGAGTGTCACGCCCGCGCTGAACGATGGAGTGCGACGGTTCGGCAGCTATCGGGTGATCAAAACGAGGCTGCCTGCATCCTTTACCAACTTACTAAGACGACTCGGTCACGCCGATACTCTCGAGGACATCAATAGCTGGGGCATAGATTACGCTCTGCTTATTTGATGAGCGCGGGGCAAGGAAGTCCCTCTGCTACTGGGGGAGTCCCTTGTGCGGCTTGGGCACTGCCTTCACTGCCCGTCACGCAACTACTTTGCCAGGCAAGCTCGCGGTGATTGCCGGTTATCCGGTAAGCCATGGAGGGAATCAACTGTGGTCGCCGTGGGGAAGGGTGCTGCCCCTGAAAGCGGGCGACCGTACGATGCGAATCTATGCGTCCGTTAGCGAGGGTCAGAGTGGCGCTCCGGTGTGGATGCATACAACCTGGGGCCGCTTCCTCGTGGGAGTTGCGGTACGCGGCAGAAGACACAAAGGAGTGGAGTGGACCGTTGCCGCGCGGATTACTCAGGATGTCATTCGCCAGATCGCGACCTGGATCCGAGACGATGGCGACTCGCCCGCGATGAGGAAAATCGAAGAGCAGGACAGCCTGTTGCTAGCCGAGCCGATTCAGGAGGAAACATATGAAGCGGTCGAAACCGAGTCGCTGCCGGAGCAACTTCTGGAGTTTCCCGAGCCGGAGACCGAAGAGGAAGAGGACCAGGCGGCCGAGTACTTCCCGTATGACACCGAGTCGCTGGAATTACAGGACACCGAACCGGACCTGTACGAGTTTGAGAGCAGACCACGCCTGAGGAGGACCAGCCTTCAGTTTAGAGTGCTGAACTACTGCGGCTTGCCAATGCGACATTACTTCATCATCGGTCATGTAGTCGATGCAGCGACTGGCAAGCGAATCCTCGCGGGCGGTCCGACGTCTACGAGCTTCAGCGGCATTGTGACCTTCCCACGGGCGCTGGTTCCAGCTCAGGGAACACTGCATCTCGATATTGTTCCTGAGTACTACGAGATTCCCAAGCTCAAAAGCTCCGCCTCAAGGGCGACTTTCACGGCTATCACAACTTTGACGGGACGGTTACCTGGAAACGCACTGGTCGAGTGATGAGCTACACGGTGAGCCAGGAATCCACCAAATCCACGATTCGATCGGTCAGCAAGGAGCATGCAGAGGCAAAGCTGACGCGTGAGGGTAAAGCCGGCTTCGTTATTGGTCCGATTGAGGCCGGCGGCGGCGGTGGAAGCGAGACCGGAACCGGCAGGGCAACCGAACAGGAACAAACGTTCCAGGTGGCGCTGGCGCTTCCGTCCTTGCGCATTGTGCTGGAAACGGGCCGCGGGTCGCGTGAGCTCGAGTCGGACGAGTCCGCTGAATTCGTCAATGACCTCGACGAGCGCGAAGACCTCGCAGCGGATCATGCCGAAGCCGATGAGGAGTGGAGCGGTACGCCGGAGGGGAGCGACGTGGAAGAGCTCGATCCTGAACTGGATGAATACGAGCCGGCAGCGACGGAGGCAGCGCTCTTCGAATTGGAGGAGGAAGAGGACGAGGACGCCGGTGAGGACCTGGTTGAGTCGGAAACTCCGAAGCGAGGCGCAAAGGCAAGAAACCTGCACAATGTCGAGACGAACGACGTCTTCCTGCCAGCAGAGCGCCGCCCAAGCCAGATCACCAGCTTGTCAGAAAATGTTGACGACAGAGACCTGACATTGACGACGGCTTGACACACGATTTGAACGGCTTTTCCCCTACCGAACTCCCCGCCGACAGCCGATTATGTCTTTAACGTCATCTATGAGCGCCTTGCCAATAAAAGCGTCTACCTTGGTCGGATCACCAGAACACATCGCAACGCCACAACTGGCGAGCCCATCAAACGCTTCGCTAACCGACCCGATCCGGGTTCTTTACCGTGCGATGACGTCTTGCGACACTTTCGTCGAAGCCGCTGAGAAAAGTCTGCTGAACGAGAGCGTTATCGCTGTCAGAATCGCCTTCAAGCACGCTGAGGAAGCGTTCGAGGAGGCGCAGCAATGCATCGGCAATCTAACAGCGGAAGCCTTGCCCAGCGACGTCGAGCAAAGAATGAGCGGGTTGGGTCTACGGCTCGATGCGTTGTGGGTGCGACTTATCTGCGTGTTTCGGTAACGCCTCGTTGAAACCCATTTGGCCCTTGTGAACCTTTTTGTCATCACGGTTACGCCTGTTTTTGACGTGTCCTCCCAAAGAAGTCCACCAAGTCGAGGGCTTCAGATCGAACGAATGCCTCACTCCAATACACGTTATCCGTTGTTGAGACCCTGGGGCCGTCATTGCCACGGTTCCCGAACCAGTAGCGTGGCAACTAACTTTGTTCGCAGTAGGCATCGGCTTCATCGGCCGGCACTCACGAAAACGTCGCTCGAACCGGAAACAGATCAGCATTCGCCGAGAGGGTAGGGCGTTGAACGCTATTCTTATTCAGTAATCGGTGAAGTTTGTTGGAAATGGAGCCGGCGACAGGGATTGAACCTGCGACCCTCTGATTACAAATCCGATTCACGGCAGTCGGAATCTAGCGGTTTCGTTTGTTTTCTGCAGCTTGTCCGACAGGTCTGGTTACTCTGGTCCCGTTCCATGCGAGCTATTTACTACAAGACGCACTACAAGACCCTACTTGGCAGAGGTACTTTGCTCAGGAACAAAGGGTCAGAGGTTCGAATCCTCTCGTGCGTACCAAAATATTGTCCATTCCGGAGACATAGGTAACACTTTTAGCCCAAAAGGATTGTCGAGGGGCTGCAGTGTTTTTCCTCCAGATCGATATAACCCAAATCGTAATCCATAGAGCTGACAAGCCAGATTCCGCTATCGACAGGCTTGATGCCGACAGCTTGGCCGGCTAAGGACAAGCTGAGGTTGATTTTCTTTCGATACAAGCGCAGGCGACCGCAGCTGGTGACCAGGACTGTCTTGTCCTGGAATGGGTAGTGCGACTCGGGGATGCCGCTGTACAGCCGAGTCGAGACGGTGTAGATGAGGATGTCCACCATTCCGTGGAGAGTTGAGCGGCGCACAATCTCGAACCAGTTTGCCTTCGCCATAAATGATGACCGGCTGGATCCTGCCCGCTGAGCGCGAGTTCGATCTGCGTGAGCAGAACTCGAGGTGCAAAGCGCAATGCCCTGACAAGTAGGCCCAGCGCTTCCACGCAACAACACCGATCGTAGAGCGGTTTTCGGTGGAGCACGGTTAAGACGGCTGAACGGTGAACGGCGGCGACAGAGTCGTCGTGTTTCCGTATAACACCGGTAATAGGGAAATGAGACGGGCAAATTTCAATGACATCCCTTCACTCGTTGAGTTCATGGCTGAGTTTTACGCTGAAGCCGGCGCAAAGCCTGCCTTGCACCCGTGCGATCTGAAGCGGCCGTCACGCCGGCGAACTTGAAGGGTGACAGTCGAGGCCGTTGATGGCCACTCGTCGAGGTGTTTGGAGTCGGCGGCTGAGGTGGGATTTTGCTGGAGTTGAACTGGCACGTTAGCGATTCGCCTGCATCGTCGGCGAGAGATCAAGGAAAGTGAGCCTCTCACGTCCCACTCAACTCATGCGTCCCCGCAATTCTCCGGCAGGTCTGCTTTTGAAGCGACTCAAGCGTTTAATGATCTCGCCGCCTGTCCAGCTAGTGAGATAAGCGCTCGTTCGAATATAAGGACGATGCGCGTCTATGGCGGCGAGTCAGGTTTACGGAAATCCGCCAGTTTTCGCATCCTTTATCAAACTGCCTCTTAATGGAGTGCTTTTGGAGTGGAAACGGGTGTAGAGCGTCGGGCATGGATACCGTGAGAAATGCGAGCGATTGGCAACCGAAACTCCTCGAGGCCACAGTCTCTTACTCGTGGGTTGGATTAGCGGGAAGGATCGGGCTCGACGTCAATGCCGAGCCCGAGGGACAAGCTTATGCATCATTTGGTTCGGGATCACCTTCACTTTCGGTCCGCCGTTCGGCTCGGTCGAGCTTTCCGATCGAGTCGGCACGTACCTCTGTAACACGGTGCTTGATGCCGTCGCGTTCGTATTCCCGGGTGCGCACCGCTCCTTGCACCATCACGTAGGAACCCTTCGTTAACGTGCGCGTGTACTCGGCCAGATTGCTGAAGGTGACAACACGATGCCAGTCCGTGCGGCTCTGCCAGTTCCCATCAGCGTCTTTCCATGATTCTTTGGTGGCAACCGAAAGGGTTACGACCAGTGTGCCGTTGGGAGTGTAATGAGCTTCGGCGTCATTGCCAGTAAAACCGATGATTGTGAGCTGATTCAAGGTATACATTCGAGTTCTCCTTTTCTGATGCCCTCTGTTCCGGGGGCAACCGAAAAGCAAGCGGCCCCGCTCCCAAACGATGCCGGAGAGCTTTGTTGGAGGTGCCAGCGCTCAGGTTTCTGAGCTGTTGAGAAACCTGCTGGAGGAACCAACAAAGCAGAACGCAGGCGAGAGCCGGGCGCGGCGGTTCAAGCGCAGCCGTTGCCCTGGACAGCAGGGCTGAGGAATGGGAAACGCGATATGTCGTTGAGCAGCGATCTGTCGTACCGTCTCCTCGCAAAGTGAATGCTCACACTTACCCCCGCACACTGAGACGACCCAACGATGACGCCCAAGCACGAAGGATTGTGATCAATACTGGCGAACTGCAGCGACATGGCTGTCCGTTACGCCATCTAGCTGAGCCAACAGAGACGGTAACGATGCGTTCTCAATACATCCTGTCACGGAAGGACGCAATCGTGAGCAAGAACACGACGGCATCAGTTAACCTATTTTCTGCCGGTGCGTGCCCGTTGTGTCCAAAAACTCGATCTGATAGAAACCACAGCAACGTTGACGAATCCGTCCGTGACGGACCTGAGGAGATAATGACCTCCGGAGATGCGAAACGTTCTCAATCCTTTCCGGTTCGTAGTGATTGCGGTCGCCGGATGGATGAACCAGAAGCAACAGCATGCGATCGACTACCTACGCGAAGAGAATCGAGTCTTGAAAGAGCAGCTTGGCAATCGTCGGCTTCGTTTTACCAATGATCAGCGTCGCCGCCTGGCGGCCAAAGCCAAACTTGTCGGCCGTCGGGTGCTGAACGAGATTGCCGACCTCGTGACGCCGGACACACTGCTGGCTTGGCACCGCAAGCTGATTGCCGACAAGTATGACGGCAGTGCCAAGCGTGGACCGGGTCGGCCACGCACCGCCAACGAATCGAGGACTTCGTTGTCCGCATGGCTCAAGAGAATCGCGATTGGGGATACCGGAGGATTCTCGGTGCAATTTCCAACCTTGGTTACAGCCTCGCTCGCGGCACCATTGCCAACATTTTGAAGAAGCACGGGATCGAACCAGCGCCGGATCGGCTTCGGAAAACTACTTGGAAAGAGTTCTTGAGCCGGCATTGGGAACTCATTGTCGCCGCCGATTTCTTCACGGTCGAGGTGTGGACTTCACGAGGCTTGCAGCGGTACATCGCGCTGTTCTTCATTGAGCTGTCGACACGCCGGGTCGAGGTGGCCGGGATTGCCAAGGTGGCGAATGGCCTCTGGATGAGCCAAATTGCACGGAACATCAGCGACACTGTCGATGGACTTGTCAAAGGAAAGCGCTACCTCATCCATGATCGAGACCCGTTGTTTACCGCCGAGTTCCTGAGTATCCTTGCGGACTCGGGCGTGAAATGGGTGAAATTACCGCCTCACCGTCTGTAGACAAAACCGGACGCGAGCATCTAAGGACATAACGAGTAGTCGAAATCTCCAGCGCTTCGACGCTCCTCCACCTGCACATGTCCGGTCATGTGACGGTGACGCCTCGAGAAGCGCATTTTCGCGATCGCGAACAAAACGCCGCGCTCGACCGTCATCAGCCGATGAAGTAGTTTTGCGCCAATGAAAGATGCGTGCGTTCCGTTGACTATACAGGCGGAAACATTGGCGGTGCTGAAGATATTACGCGGCCTCGAGCCAGGAGTACCGATAGTGAAGACCACCGAGCCGTGCACTGCCGATCACCTTCGCAACCGGTGAGGGCCTGTGCTCGATCGGCCGGCGGTTCGGCGTGTCCTTCAGGAGCGAATCGTGAATGCGGTCCTCATGGTGATAGGCCACGTATTCGCGAACGAGCCGCCGCAGGTGGCTCTCACCGAGCGCAATGACATGGTCGAGAAGCTCTCCCCGGCAGCTTCCGATCCACCGCTCGGCGACTCCATTCTGCCAGGGCGCTTGAACGCTCGGCGCTTGGGCTTCAGCCCGGTGCATTTCAGGAACGTAGATGACGTCAGCATCGAACTTTCAGTCTCGATCCAGAATGACGTAGCGATACGGCCCCAGCTTCCGTGAACGCCGAGCGGAGTTGCTGTAGAACCCATTCCGCGGTTGGATGACGAGTTACGTTGAAGTGCAGGATCTTGCGCCGGCCGTGCTCGATGACGAAAAAGCAATAGAGCGATCGGAACGTCAATGTCGGCACGGTGAAGAAATCGAGTGCGACGATCCACTCCCCCTGGTTCTGGAGGAAGGACAACCAACTCTTTCCGGGATCGCCGCGGCGGTGCACCCGTCTGAGATAGCGAGAGATACTCCTTTCGGAGGCCTCGAAGCCGAGCTTCAGCAACTCGCCATGGATCTTCGGCGCTCCCCAACCGGGATTGTCTTGTGCAAGACGGTGAATCAGATCACGGACCTCGTCGCGATCTTCGGTCTGCCAGAGCGCTGGCGAGATCGCCACCGCCAGTACCACCGAAAGCCGACGCGATGCCCGGCAACTACCGTGTCCGGCTTTACAATCAAGAGCACATCTTTCCAGCCTGACCAGAATCGGGAGTGCGATCCAGAACAGGCGGTCGAGAGAATTCAAGCGCGGCCGGGGCCGTTTTCGTTTGAGCACGGTAACTTGCTGTAGGAGCCACGACAACCTCAAGCGCCGTGGCGGCGCGAGAGCGAAAGAAGACTCGGACGGCGGAGATGAATACGAAGAGGAAATCGAGCACCGACTCTCGTTTTAACACTTCGTAATGTCAACGGCACGATCACCTGCGAACATCGGAAGCTCATGAGTCGAAGGCACTACGCGTTTTGGCGACACACAGGCCTTGACCGGTGCCGGAGCGTCAGGAGAGGAAGCCTGCAGAATAGCCGCGGCCGCCCTGGAGGAGCGCCCGCACGATGTCTCTTTCGCGCTGTTCTATTTGTTGGGCAAAGAACGGGGAGAGCTCGCCTCGTGCGTCGGTCCGTCTAGAGCGTGGCGCGGCGCAAGCGCCTCAAATCATTTCCTTATCAAGCGGAACCGATACCGTATGGCCGCTGGCGCAGGCCCTTACTGGAACTCACTACGTTTTGCACCACCAGGAACGGAGAGATCTGTCTGGTGGACCATGGACGGAACCGGTAAAGACTGCCGCCGTGTTGCCCTTGATCGAGGGCGGCCAAGGGAAGCCGACCGGATTCCTGGTCGTTGGCGCAAGCCCATTGCTGGCGTTCGATGATGATTATCAAGGCTTCTTCGACCTGCTGGCGTCGAGCGTAGCCAGTTCCATTGCCAAAGCTCGCGCGTTGGAAGATGCTCGCAAGCAGGCGCAAGCGCTCGCCGAGATGGATCGCGCCAAGACGGTCTTCTTTTCTAACGTCGCTCACGAGTTGAGGACACCGCTGACCTTGATTCTCGGACCGATCGAAGATGCTATGGCCCAGGGCGACCGCATCGCGCAGGATGTGCGCTCGGAGCTTGACGTTGCTCATCGGAACGGTCTGCGCCTTCTCCGTCTTATCAACGGCATGCTCGACTTTTCACGCATCGAAGCGGGCCGCACGGACGCGGTGTATGAGCGCACGGACCTCGCTTTATTGACGCGAGACCTAGCAAGCGTCTTTCGATCGGCAATCGAGAAGGCTGGGGGCGGATCTCACTGGCGCTTCGATTTTCGAGATATCTGCGTGGAACGTGTCTCTGGAAGGCGCAGTTCAAAACAATCTAGTCCTTCAGGAGTCCGGTGACGATGCGCCGATCACGCTGGATGATCTGGAAATCGCGCAGTTCATCTATCAGCTACTAAACAACGAACGAGTTCGCAAGATTATCGACACGATTACCTCTCAAGGTTGTCCTGATCCTAGGCCGCTTCACGCCAGAACGAAAATCGATCCTCGATGCATTGCGCGAGGAACTCCGCCGCCGCGACTACCTGTCGATCGTCTTCGATTTCAAGAAGCCATCACACCGAAACCTAACAGAAACCGTCTCAACAATTGCTCATTTGGCGCGGTTCATCATTGCCGACATCACAGAATGCCAAGAGCATCCCGCAAGAATTGTTGGCTATTGTGCCGAGCCTGCCATCAGTTCCTGTGCAGCCCTTGCTGCTCGCATCACAGCAGGAGTACGGCATGTTCGAGCACTTCCGTAATTTTCCTTGGGTGCTGGATCCGTTACTGTACGAGGATCAGGATCATTTGTTGGCGGTGGTTGCCGAGAAGGTGATTGCACCAGCGGAGGCGAAAGCGAGAGAGCAGACGGAACACGTATCTGCCAGGACCCTGATACTTGCGTTTGCACGCTGCTGCTTCTCGTTCAGACAAAATGGCTTCTTTTGTCGAGAGTTAAGTCCCGGGTGGGCATGGAGGCGCGGTTGGCCTGCTTGATGCTCCCTCGAGTCGCCCTCCTAGGGTACGTTATCGTCAATCAGCGAAATTCTATAGCGGTAGGGCGGCGACAAACGGTTGAACAGTTGGGTCGGAAAGGTTAGCCCTGCGCCCGCATCCGATACGACCCAACTATCGATAGAGTTGTAGCGCCCATGCGGCGGCCGTCACGGCTTCCCGGAGGGCGCTCCTTCGTTTCTCACCAGCGCTCGATCCACCCCACGGGCGTCCACAAGAACAACATAACGGCCAACAAGTGTCCCATCGGCAAGCCAGTGCTCCTCGATTGTTCTGCCGTCATAAAGCGCGAATCGGCGAACCCTGGCGATGGAGTGTGTTCCCATCGTAGGCATATTGATCGCTTCCGATAGCTGTTCCACGTTCGAAGAACTGCCGACGCAGTAAGTAACCATCGCGCCACTCATCGCGGCCTAGAGGCCGGCCATCAGTATCCAGGTGAGTAACATTTCTGTCACCTCGGCCTATGCGTACTCGTTCCACACCGGTAGACCTGTCTCGCTTTCGACTGCGTATGGTCCGAAAATTAAATCTTGCTGAAAAATGCGGTGCTGTGCGGCCGTTCTTGGTGTTATCGATAATGAAGCGACCAGATGCCGATGCCTCTCGATCCGTTCCGGTTTGTCCTGATCGCTCGTAGCTGGATGGATGAATCAACGACAGCTTCAGGTAATCGAATACTTGCGTGAAGAGAATCGTGTTCTTCGCGAACAGTTCGGCGAACGACGTTTGCGTCTCAGCGACGACCAGCGGCGTCGGTTGGCCGCCAAAGCCAAAGGATTGGGACGGAAGCTTCTGCGGGACGTAGCCACCATCGTGACTCCGGAGACCTTGTTGCGGTGGCTGGCCAACGCCCAGAAATACGATGGAAGCGGAAAGCGCGGAGTCGGTCGTCCGCGCACCATCGCTGAGATCGAGCAATTGGTGGTTCAAATGGCGGAAGAGAATCGGAGCTGGGGATCTCGGCGGATTCAGGGTGCCCTATCCAATCTGGGATACAAGCTTGCTCGCAGCACGATCGCTGCGATTTTGGCAAGGCACGGCATCGAACCGGCACCGGAGCGAACTCGCAAGACGACCTGGAAGGAATTTCTGACGCAACACTGGGAATTGATTGCGGCTACGGATTTCTTCACTATCGAGGTCTGGACGGCCAAAGGATTGCAGCGATTCATCGTATTGTTCTTTATCGAGCTGTCGACTAGAGAATGCTGCGATTGCTGGAATCTCAGCGGCCGCAAACGGGTTGTGGATGAACCAGATTGCATGGAATCTGACAGACTCTGTCTGACGGCCTGCTCACCGGGAGAGTGCTATCTGATCCATGATCGAGACCCGCTGTTCACGGACGAATTCCTGAGCACCCTCACGATGGCTCGAGACGTCCGGATACGGTGAGACCATACCACCTCGCGAAGCCTCCCGAACCTCAACGCCTACGCGGAGCGGTTTGTAAGAACCATCAAGGAATCGTGCTTAGAGCGGCTGGTCCTGTTCGGAGAGAGTTCGTTGCGGACGGCCGTTCAACATTTCGTGGCGCATCTACCGCCACCGCCACAGCGAACGCAACCACCAAGGTCTCGACAACCACTTTATTTAACCCTGAGCCTGCACCACACCGACCGGTACGGGGCCGGACGCATCCAAGGATACAGAGAACCGACGCCGCCGAACCGCCAGCCGGGCGTCCGCCGCCGGGGACTTACGCATCTCGAATCAATTTTCTCGACTTCCTGGAGCGTTGCAGCGAACGACAATTCGTCGGCAAGACGCATTGCTTTAATGC
>CAWJQP010000037.1:0-20078 GCA_963844855.1 Bryobacteraceae bacterium | reverse complement strand
TATCCGAAGAGTGCATAAGCTACTGGGGCGAAGGCTATACAGATGTAGTTGACGCTGATCTGTCCAAATACTTCGACACCATTCCACACTGTGAACTGATACAGTGTGTCGCCCGGCGAATCGTTGATGGGAACGTGCTGCGTCTGATCAAGATGTGGCTGACGGTTCCGGTCGAGGAGCGGGACGAGAGCGGGTAAACGTCGGTTGACAGGCGGGCAAGAACCACCGATGCGGCACTCCGCAGGGCGGAGTGATCACTCCCCTTACACAAAAGGTAATTTGGATCGCCGGCCGGAGTCGAACCGCCGTTTGACGGTGGGCCTGAAGGAATGGGGATGCTGTGTCGAATCGTGATATCGTTTTCCCCCACCAGAACTTCTTTGACCACGAGGCGTACGATTCGCTGGCGTTCTGCGACGTCTAGCGTTACGGCATTACTGCGCAAGCGCGCGAGAAATGCCGTAAGGGTCTCGGCCAGTCGCAGGAATGCAGCCCGATCGTTGATTTGATCAGTGATCGCCTGCAACTCTGAGCGGAGCATCTGTTCACGATTGCGTAGCGCTGGCATGCGTTGCCGCAATTGTTCGATCGACAAGAGCCCTTCCTGGTAAGCAGTAAGCAGTCGTTCAATGCCTTTGCCAACCTGTATCAATTCCCGCTGCAAACTCTGCTCACGTTTTTTGGTCGGATCGGACGCCCGCGCCGCTGCCAGCCGACGATCGAGTTCCTGTTGTATCAGGGTTGGATCTTCCAGCAGGCGGATCACCTCGGCCCAGACAACCTGGTCGAGCAGATCCTGTCGAACGAGCCGACGGTTGTCGCAAACAGGACCGCCCAGTTTTCGCCAGCTATCGGAGCCAATGCACTTATAGTAGTGGATCTTACGAGCGCTCGTGTACGTCGATGTACGCGAGAAGGCGTAGCCACACTTCTGACAACTGACCAGCCCCTGTACCACGCTCGGCTCGATGGTGCGACGGCGCGATCGAATTTTATTTTCTTGCAGAAGCTCTTGCGCACGGGAGAAGCTCTCTTGGGTTACCAGGGCTGGCACCGGGATCTCGATCCACTCTTCGCGCGGGCGTTCGTGACCTACTGTCACACTGGGCACAGTAACACCCCGTCGACGTTGTGGGCGCATCACGCGGCTCCGCGTAGAGACGTGTGTCTTGCCGAAGCAGGCGACACCGCGATAAGCGGGGTTGCGCAGTACCGCCCAGACAGTCGAGCGTTCCCAGCGAGCACTCTCTTTGCGAGTCGGGATATTTTCAGCGTTCAGCCGGCGCGTGATCTCGCCAATACTGAATCCTTGCACTGTATACATCTCATAGATGCGCTCCACTACACGAGCCTCGGCTTCATACACGGTGTAAGCGGCCGGCGCCTCATCGGTTTTGCGGATATAACGATAGCCATACGGAGCCCCGCTCAGCACGCTGATCTCGCCAGAGTGCGCCCGGTGTCGCTTACCGCGGCGCGACCGCTCCAGGATCTGTGCCCGCTCATATTCGGCAATCATCCCCTGGAACTGCACCAGCAACTGATCTTCCGCACTGTCGCCTTGCGGCGCTTTTACAAACAGCGTCTCGACTCCGTGGCGGGCCAGTTCTTCGATCAGCAGAACCTGATACGCATACTTCCGGCTGAGGCGGTCCGGCGCGTACGCAAGCACAACCTGGATGTGCCCTTCAGCGGCCAGGTCCCGCACGCGCTCCAAGCCGGGGCGCTCCAATGTCGCTCCACTATAGCCTTCATCTTCGAAGACCCACTCTTCGGGCGTCTCCAGATCGTGTTTCTTGGCGAATTCGATCAGCGAAGCTGTCTGGCTCGCAATCGTGTTCTCCTCTCGCTGCTGCTCGGACGAAACCCGTGCGTAGATGGCTGCCATCCTCATTGTCAGACTCCTTTAGACATCCACCGACCGGCTGTTCCCGCGTGGGCGCCAAAATATCGTAGGCCTGCGCGAGTTTTGATTCGAGCAGGCGATCAAATGAATAGGAAACGTGAATTTGCCATGAGCCGCTTTTGAGCCGTGGCTCAGCCATGTTTTCTTAGAGTGCGTAGAAACGAGTTCAACGCGGCTGTCACAATCGCTCCAATGGTTAGGCCACTGCTCTGCGCATATTTCCGCAGCCATTCCACTGTGCTCGGCGGAAGCTTGAGCGTGATCGGTACGGTAACTTCGGCAACTTCGACCGGCCGGTCCAGCTCCGATGCCTCCTCCAAGTATCGATACGCTTGCCGTTCTGACAGATTGAACTTGCGCGACAAGCGCTGCGCTGCCTCGGGCATTGCAACCTGACCTTGAAGCAGGCCGAGCGCTGCATTCAGCTGCCGAGCCTTCTCCGCCTTGGTCGATCGCGCCATATGTCATAAACATATTACTTCTTAAGGCGAAGGTCAAGCGCAGCATGCTTTGCTCGCCAGCCCGTGACTATGCGTTCGAACTGAAAGTTACCTTTTGTGTAAGGGGAGTGGTTCACCCGCTGCTCGCCAATGTGTACATGAACCGTCTGTTGAAGGGCTGGCGGAACACCAAACGGGGAGAGCAATTCCAAGCCCGTGTGGTCTCCTATGCGGATGATTTCGTGATTCTGAGTCGCGGGAAAGCGGCACAGGCGCTGGATTGGACGCGAGGGGTGGTCACCCGATTGGGTCTCACTCTGAATGAGGCGAAGACCAGCATCAAGCAAGCGCGCAAAGAGAGCTTTGACTTTCTGGGTTATACGTTCGGTCCACACTGCTTCGAAAAGAATGGCCGCTGGTATTTGGGTGCGAGTCCGTCGAAGAAGAGCGTAGCGCGTATCAAGCAGAAAGTGGGAGACCTACTGGGTACCAAACAACGTGGAGGCGTGGTCGGAGGTGCGGGACCGACTCAATCAGATTCTGAGGGGTTGGTGTGCATACTTCAGCTATGGCACCACGGCCGGAGCGTATCGGGCGGTCGACTACTACGTCTACGAAAGCGTACGGCATTTCCTCCGGAGACGACATCAAGTGCAACTCGCGCGGCACTACGACCGCTTCCAAGCGATGCGGTCTTCGGCAAGTTGGGAGTTGTGCAACTCCGTCGTATTCGGATGGAACCTCGTTCGTGAGTCTGCGGTGAAATCAGTCGGAAAGCCGGATGCCTGAATTCGCACGTCCGGTTTGATGAGCGGGGATGGGAAACGGGGCGACGCTCGGCGTCAGCGCTCGCGCCCATCCTCGACTCTACCCGTACCTACGATCCGATTCCAGATACTGTATGTCTTCCTGGTACTTGCTCACGATCGGCGGCGCATTCTCCACTTCGGCGTGACAGCTCATCCGACCGCAGAATGGACGGCCCAGGAATTACGGGAGGCATTTCCGTGGGACAGCGCGCCTCGGTATCTGCTTCGCGATCGTGATCAAATCTTCGGCAAGGACATCGTCGATCAGGTGAAGGCAATGGGTATCAAACAAGTGCTATCGGCACCGCGATCTCCGTGGCAACGGGCCTATATCGAACGGCTCATTGGGTCGATTCGCCGCGAATGTCTGGATCATGTCATTGTCTTCGGCGAAAGCTCTCTGCATTGTACGCTCACGACTTATTTTGCTTATTACGATGAGTGGCGAACTCACTTGTCGCTCGCCAAGGACGCCCCGCAGGCCCGGAGAGTACAGCCTCCCCCAAGAAGGAGAGGTGGTCGAAATTCGCGAAGTCGGTGGCCTGCACCATCACTACGAGCGCCGCGCCGCCTAACACACGATTTAGACGCACCGGACCGAGCTCTGATGGAACCCGAGCCGCGAAGTAATCAGCGGCTGCGCGCCTACTTCCGGCCTGGTGCGAATTCCAAGTTTCTTGATCGGGCGCGGAAACCACGTCTCGCTCCGGCATTCGGCAGCTTGGTTGGGATTATTTGTAGGCACAGTCCACCTCCGACGGGCGGCTCTTTTATTTGGCCTCATCGGTGCTTGAGATATTGCGGAGTGTCTCGCCCAAAGTCACGTCACTCACCGAGCTGTGGACGCCGATCACTAACGGCTATCGCGCGACCTCGATAACGACTCGCACCGTCTGCAGGATTCCAACTGGAGGACTGCCATCGAATACCCAGCAGGACAGGGTGAAGCTTGCGTCAATTCATTCGAAATGCGGCGGAGAGACGCGAATTTTTCAATGAGCCAAGAGTTGATGAGGCGGATGCGTAGTTCGACAGGCCGACTTCAATCAGGCTGGAATTGAAGCAATTACCCTGGAATTACCTATGGCTCAATCCGCTAAGTATGGTTTTCTGAAGCAGAAGCGTTCGCCAGAGCCGGTTCGCGTATTCTCGCGTTAGAGTTTTTATGAAATCGGCTAGCCGTCGTCTTCTTCCGCTAGGATATCTTCTCGGCGGGTCAGTGCCGCTGTCGGAGACATCCCGCAATTATAGGTAGGGATCTACTTTCGTTCAAGATTATTTATTAAAGAAAAGTGCATGAGTCGAGGTGTCTAAACGGTGACGAAGGTGACCGAAGTGACGATCCGTAATTAGTTGTCGTTGAGGGTTACCTGTCGTTCGCCAATAATCGATCCGCATACAAACTGCTATGCAGCAACGCGTTCATAACGGTGGTGGAGTCCGCCGAGTTGCGGAATTGCAACGATCTTTCCGTCGCTCAACGCCTGTCGAGGAAACGGACATTGTTTGCCGAGGCTCAAATGGGTTCTCGAATTATGGTAGTAGCGGAAATAACCAGACAGCGTTCTTTTGAGATGGCGCGCATTCAGAATGATGTAGTGGTTCAGACACTCCCTTCGAATGGAGCCGATTAACCGCTCAGCGTATGGATTCTGCCACGGACTTTGAGGTGCGGTCAGGACTTCTTCCATTCCCAACGAGTTAATGCGCAACCGAACCTCATTGCCGTAAATGCTGTCCCGATCGCGGATGAGATAACGGGCAGGCTCTCGATCGGCGAACGCCTCGACGATCTGTTGCGCCGTCCAGGCCGCGGTCGGATGCTCGGTCACATTGAAATGCAGCACCTTGCGACGACCATGTTCCAGCACGATAAATACGAACAACACCTTCATCGTGAACGTCGGCACGGTAAAGAAGTCGGTCGATACCATTTGACCGACATGGTTGTGCAGGAAAGTCTTCCAGGTCTGGGTAGGCGGCCGGCGGAGCTTTCGCAGAATGCGGGACACGGTGCGCTCGGAGATGGCGATGCCGAGCATTTTCAGTTCGCCATGAATCCTGGGCGCGCGCCACAACGGATTGGCCGCGGCCATTTGTTCGATTAATCGGCGGAGTTCTGTGGCGGTGCCGGGACGACCTCGACCACGGCGACGCGGCTTCGACAGCCGCGCCCAGAATCTTCGGAACCGTTCGCGTTGCCATCTAACGACCGTGTCTGCCTGGACGTACATCAGGGGATGTCGCCACTCGGACCACAAGCTGCGGAGGGTAATCCAAAACACCCGGTCAAAGGTCGTCAGAACCGGGCGCTTCTTTTTTCGCTGAAATGCCGCTATTTGCATTCGGAGCGCTGTGTTCTCGATGGCAACGACCTGATGGCCGCTGAGGAGCAGTCGGAGGAATCGAAACACCAACAATAAGAAGACTGGCATGTGTCCGATTCTTTCCCTCCATCTACCTCACAGTCAACCGATTACAAGCGGACCGAATATTGGCGAAGCACAAGGTCAATGTCCCAGCAGATAAAGTGAGGCTGGAAGACCAGCAGCGGCAGTCATTTCCGCCGCCACAACCAGAAGGATACCGGGTAGCCGCCGCTAGTCGCCGGCGTTACATCCAAATGCGACAGCGGCCCACACGCGAATCCCACATTACGAGAACGCCACTCTTCGAGCGGAACCACTTCAGAATCACGTACAATGGCGCCTAACGGAGGTGCATATGAGGGTGGCTGTACTTGCGATTGTGATGGTTCGATTGGCCGTCGTGGAAGCTGGAACGCTGCGGTCTGAGTGCTTTCCGGTTGAAAAGCTTCCGCAAGTGCTCCGTCCAAAAGCAGAGGCAGCGCTTCTCGAAACTGCGGACTCGTTTGCTCTTTACACGATCGTCACTGGATTGAAGCCGATGAGTGCGATGTTCTTGAGCTCCCTTGACCGAACTTTCGGCGGGTTGCGAATCCTTAACTCGGATTTACCGAAACTCACGGTCGTTCAGCAGCGCGTTGACGAGTTCAAGACAATGGTGTCGGCCCTTGGCTGCGGCGACAACCTGCAAGCGGGTATCTGTGTAAACTGCGACTATTTCAGGGGGGCTGAGACGGCCTTCTTCGCGGCACCCTATTTATTTCATGTGCCGAGGTTCCGAAAGATCATAGCGGATCACCCTGACGTTTATGCACCCTTGGGCATCACACCGGCCACTGAGCCGGTTAATGTGCTGTATATCATCGATCGCTTCGACAAGTTGGCGTTCGGGTTTGACGTAGGAGTCAGTCCGGACATTGCGCCGCCGCTGAAAGACATCGCGCGAATGCTACAAGCCCAACGAGCGAAGGGTCTGTTATACGGTTACCCATTACATGCCGTCAGAGCACATGATGAGCACATGATACAGATCTGGGTCGATCGGAAACCTTTTCCGAGCACGCCAAACGGCAACGTGGTGATAATCCCACATCACAGCGGAAAAGGGTTCCGCTACTACTCACCAGAGGCATCCCGCGATCGTGCTGCAGATGAAGTCATCAAACAGTCGGCAGCTAAGATCTTGTCCGAATATGAGAAGCGCAGGGCTCAATACATCGGTCCGAACAAGCCTGGGATTGTCGCTATGCTCCGCGACTGGTTTTGCAAGGACGACAAGGACTGCGGCCCGGAAAACGTACCTATCCCGAGTCATCAATCCGCTCCCGCCCTCTAAACGGGGTTCAATTCAAACGGCTCAGGGCGGCAGTCGGTTCGCCCGGGCTCGGTGCCCCATTTGACGAGAACGCCACACATCGGGCCGAATGTTCGCACGGTTTTGACCTACTTCACTCGTGAGCGGAAAGCATAAACAGGATGCGGCAGACTTCTCCAAGAACTTTTGCGGCCTGACGATCCCAACGAGCATCTTGACCCTTGACTCGGCGCTGGCCTTCCGCTGATGAAGGGCATCGCCAGAATCGTGTAGGTGGTACGGGAGGAACGCCATGAGTGCGGACGATGGCCGTCAGGATCGCGACGCAAAGGCCACTTCGGGCATAAATCGTCGCGAGGTGCTCCTCACTGTCGGGGGTGTTGCGGCCGCGGTCGGCGCTGGCGCGCTGGCCTGGGGCGGCCTTGAGTTCCTTGTCAACAACAAGCAAACCGTCGGTGGCGGCTTGAACTTCACCTACCTGCAGGTGGTGATGGTGTTGGGGACGCTGGTCTGCGTGCTGGGCGTTATCCTGTGCATCCGCACGGCTCGGACGCGCTTCGACGACGTCGGAGCCGCGCGGAAGGACGTCAACATGGGCATCGCGCGCGTGCCCGCGCTCGCCGTCGCCCGACTCGTCGCCCTGATGGCGTTGATCATCCTGCCGGTGGGAGCCGTCTTCCTCGCGAACTACCACACGTTCGAAGGCGTACACGAGGTCCGCGCGTGCGCGAGCTGTCACGTGATGCTGCCGATGGTTAACGACATGCGCGATCCCGGCAGCGAGACGCTGGCGGCGCGCCATTACAAGAACAAGTGGATTGCCGAGAATCAGTGCTACCACTGTCACAGTGACTACGGCCTCGGCGGAGACCTCGAGGCCAAGATGACCGGGTTCCGGCATCTGGCGCGCTACACGACGCGCACGTATCACGAACCGATCGTGGCTCGCGTCAAGTTCGACAACAATAACTGCCTGCACTGTCACGAGGGCACGCCCTTATGGATGGCGGTCGAGTCGCACATCGACGGCGCACAAGGAACTCGCCGCGAACCAGATGATGTGTCTCGAGTGCCACGGCGAGGCGCACCCGACGGCGGCGCAGCGAACCCCCGGCTCGAGCGACTACCCCCGACTGATGGAGCGGATGAAATGAGGCTGCTGCGGTGGGAGGCGTTGTGCGCCATCGTGGCCTTCGCGCTGACGCAGACGTTCATTCTCGTGCCAGGTCCCTATGCCATGGCGCTCTTCACGTTCATCGCCCAGCCGCTCTTCGCGATCGTGGCGATTGGGTATCTGCTCAAGGTGAGGGCTGACCTGCGAAAACGCGGCCTGTAGCGCTGGCTTCCTAAAACCGCTGTATCAGCTCGACGTTCAGAAAGCGCGCGTCTGGGTGCGTGCCCGTAGGCGTCACGGTAGAGAATGGAGAACGGCGTTACCGGAATGTGGGCCAACTGTCGACAAGTGAAACTCCTGCCAGGCGTATCCGTCAAGTTCAGACCATTACACGTTATTGGACCAGAGACCACGGTTCTTGAATCAAACCGACTTTCTGGTTCGTAGCTATCCAGCTATCGTCCGCACTTGTCCGCTGATATGCAGAATCAATACTTGCATTTACTGACCGTCCGTGCAGGCACAATTCTGTTCACGGTTTGCCACGCGCGTTGCTGTCAGAGTCGCTGTCAGGTCACAGTCACGCTAGTCGACCGTCTTACCGGCGCAGCCTAAGCTAAAATTGCTCGGCACACAGGATGGTCTTAGCGGAGACGCGATCGATTACCGGATCGAACCCTCAATATGGCCACATTGGGCGGTTGGCTATGACTGTGCCCGAGTCCTGGGGCCCGTAGGGATTTAAAAATCAGGCGTTCGTCGACAACTCATAGTTTCCTCATCGCGGCTGCGCGTTTGAGGTTTGCCAGAATAAAGGCAGTTCCGAGCGGGTATGTCCAAGTCACGTCATGACGAGTGGAGAGGCGGCCACTAGCCCGCTTTTTCAGGTATCGGTTTTTCTATACGCGCGTCTACGGCGTGTTGGACTGGTAGACTGAACACGCCTCACCAATGGCCGATTCTGCATCGTTTAGCACTAAGAGATCACCCCGCTGCACCAATAGCGATGCCTCGGTTAACGCGCTTATTGCCGATAGAACGATCTCCCGAAGCTGCGTACTTGTGGTCTTGAAACCCAGCAGGCGCGAGACCATCTTGGCTATCTCATCTTGACTGCCGCCCAAATTGTCACGGACAACATGAAGTACCCCCTCTTTGACTTCCTGCGGGGGCAGCATATCCGTCCTTCGCAAACTCGCAGATGAAACGCTGCTCCGGTCGCGTACTCGCACGCTGGCACCCGGAACGGATAGGAATTTGTCTTGGATTTCCAAACGGCCACCCCGAACAGCCTGGTATATAGCCCGTTCGACAGAAGACTGAATGCGTCCGCCACTCCGCTGGAGATCCCAAGCGGTTCGCACACGTGCTGTGACCTCATCAACGTGAACCGGACCTTCAACCTGGACAATCTGCTCAATAATACCGGCGAGGATTCCAACGGGCGTTTCGTGGAGATCACAGCCGGACCCCGGCCGAACGGGAGTTGCTTCTATATAGAGCGCAGTCGAGGTCCTACTGTCATCTAGCGGAACCAGTCCAATCTCCGTAAAGTTCGTGCGGTCAATCGCGACAATCTCAATTGGAACGGCACTATTACGCACTTGGCCGCCCTTACCACGCAAATCTAGTTCGGCTTTGGCGGCTTCGATAGCCGCTGCAGCCAACTGGAGTTGCTCACCGGGTCGCTGAAACCAGTCAGTACTCCAGATGCGATGGATAATCCACCCGTGATCTTCCAACACTGATTGGCGGAGGCGATCGCGATCGCGGGCAGACCGACCGCTATGGTATGACGCGCCGTCGCATTCAATGCCGATTAGGTAGCGCCCAGGCCGATTCGGATCAGCGATTGCCAAGTCAATAAAAAACCCAGCGATGCCGACCTGCGGATGAACTTGGTACCCGCGCTCCTGAAGGGCATTCGCTACCTGGATTTCAAATACACTGTCATGATCGCGCTCCGTGGTACGCGCCATAGAGAGACGGCCTGTCCGCGCAAAGTGGAGAAAGAGTTTGAAAGCTAACACACCTTTGCCCTTTCCGCGCTCAAGATCTATATCCTCGTCGGTGATCGAAGCAAAGACTTGACACCGGCGCTTTGCCCGACTAATTAAGACATTGAGCCGTCTTTCGCCTCCTTCGCTACTGAGCGGACCGAACGCCATGGCCATATAGCCTTGCGCATTCCGTCCATAACCCACAGAGATGAAAATCACATCCCGCTCGTCTCCTTGGACGTTCTCCAGATTCTTGACAAAGAACGGCTCACTCGCATGCGCGCGGAAATATGCCTCGGTATCTGGATTGCTGCGGCGAAGGATTTCAAGTTGATCTAAGATGGCCCGCCTTTGCTTCGCTGAAAACGTCGCTACTCCCAGCGACATATCCGGGTTTTGTTTTGCGTGACGAATGACGGCCTCGGCAACTACTTTCGCCTCTACGGCATTAGTCCGGCTGTTGCCTGAATCGAAGGTACCGTGGGTGACGTGATGGAAGCTGAGTCCCATCCCCGCTTCCTGGGTGTACGGACTCGGCACGATGAATAATTTGTTTTCATAAAATTGGGCGTTCGATACCGCAATCAGGGATTGATGGCGGCTACGGTAATGCCATCGCAACATCCGCTGAGGCAAACCCCGTGCAGTGAACAAACCCAGAATGCTCTCAATGTCGGCCACCTCGGAAGCATCACCATCGTCATCATCGGGCTGCCCACTAGTCATTTTGGCGAAAAACTTAGTGGGAGGAAGTTGACGCTCATCCCCTACAACGACCACCTGACGACATCTCGCAATTGCGCCGAGTGCATCGACCGGCTGAATCTGGCTAGCTTCGTCCATGACAAGCAAATCAAAAGTCAATTGGCCTGGAGGTAGAAACTGCGCCACCGATAAGGGACTCATCATGACTACAGGCTTCAAGGCCTGGATTGCCGGCGCCGCCCTTAGCATGAGTTGACGGATGGGCATATGGCCCCGCCGTTTGGCGATTTCGGTGCGAAGCACGCCAAGCGGGCCAATTCCTCCACCTGTTTGTGGAATGCGACGATGGTGCGCGCGCACCACCTCGAGTCTTGCCGCAGCAATGCGTTGTCGATCCAAATCAGCAAAGTCGCGCGCAAGTCTGCCGTGCACATTTCCATCAAAGCGCCCAAGCATCGGCTCCGCCTGAATCTGATGTGCCAGTATAGCTTCATAGTAAGCCTGTTCGAACACGAATGTTATGTCGGCAGCAGATAGCCGTTTGGACTCAAGTTGGTCAATCAACTGACCAAGTCCCAAGGCACGACAACGTTGCGCCCGTTCACAATAGGCTACCCACTTGGAAAGCAGTTCCGCATTGGCAAGCCAAAGATCGAAACGGGCACCCAGCTTGCTGGGTGATAGATCGTTGACATCTTGAACATCAAACAATGCGGCCTTATTCAAACGGAGATCGGAGAAGACATTTTCCGTGTCTTGCAGAAATGCGTTCAAACGCAGTTTGTCCGATTCAGCGCGCGCTGCGATCTTCTGCGGTTCCAACCGAGCCGCGATTGCTCTGATATCGGAATTGGCAGATATCCACTCGGCTGCCGACCTCAGATCCGCCCATTGGGACTGCAAACCTGCCCATGCCGCTCCGAAACAAGCTTCCCCTAATTGACTAGATTGCGAGATTAATCCGCTGCATTTTGGCCGGCACTCAACCGATCCAGAATCGACAGCCGCTCACTCAGTAACGGAGGCACTGCTGTCATGATCTCTCGGCAAAAGGCGTCGGCTTCCGAGAGTTCTGAGCTGCGCTGAACAACAAGGGACAGGGAGGCTGTTTCAACGGTCCGCGCTGGCGAAAAGGCACCGATTTCCGTGTCGCTGAAATCCTTCCACGCTGCATCTAACAAAGGTCGACATTCGTCCCAAACCACTTGCAAGCAACTAGCGCTCACACCGATCTTTGGTAGATCGTTGATTCGGCTTGCGATGGAGCGAATTTCTTGCGACCGTGAACCCAAACGCCGCGCCCAATCTACCAGAGCACGAAGTGCGGCTGAGCTCGAACGCTCGCCTCGCCAATGACCCCCAAAGGCGGAACAACCAAGGGCATCCCCGTCCCGAATCGCCGCCTGTGCTTGCTGACCCTTGGCGAGACTGTCGAGCAGGGACAGGACTTCAGCTAACGTCGCGTTCGGATTGTTGAGCAGTGATTTGACTAAACGGTTCGCCCTACGCCATTCGCCGCTAAGGAAGCGAAACACGCCGGTCCCATGGGAAGCCAGTGCCTGTCGGGTGGCAGCAGCGTCAATAGCCCAGGCCGCATCTGAAAGGCGATCGGCTATTCTTGCACGAACATCCTCAAGGGTTGTTACAGCCTCAACGAGGTCACTCGCCTGCTCGAGGCCATAATCCCAAACCGCAGCAGTGAAGACCTCGGGATTGGCCGCTGGCGCTGCTGCAACATGTGTGCCTATCTCAAGGATGGGGCCGATCGAGGCGATTGTCTCACTATCGCCCGGAATGCCCAGTACATTTCTAAGTTGCTCGGCCGCCGCCGTAAGTTGGGGTAGCAGAACGCGAAGGCGACTTACCCGGTCGAAGGCTTCCGGTCCAAAACTGTCCGGCAACCCATCGAAAGTTAGCCGTGCATGGCTGACCTCAGCAGTCCACGCCACGGGCAGCACAACTTCATTGAGTTCTCTCGTGAGCCGCGCATGTTCAGATCCAGCGTTAAGAACTCCGGCCATCCTCTCGCGACACCCTTCCCATTCCGGTGCCGCGAGGCTCTTGCCCAGCGTCTCTGGCGCGGTAGCGATACGTCGAGCACGCGTTAACGCGGTATCGAAGTCACTAAACACTTCAGGCCCCGGAAGCGCCAAGATAGATGCTAGATCCGAGTGTTCAACGGTGATCACGTCGAGACGCCGGTTTAGATCGGCAACTCGGAGCATGATTCGGTCCATCTGCATCGGCATTATCGAATCTAATCCGACGCACCACCAAGCATGGTCGGAGGGACTGCCGGTCTCGACTAAACGCTGTGACACTTCGGCGAGTAGCTTCTCTCGATCTTTGCGCTCTTCAACGGACCACGTTTCCGGCCGTTCGAGGCACAGATCAGACGGGGGGCGGCCGGCCGTACGAAGGCGCACAAGCTCGCCAATGACCCGGTAGGGGGTGAGGCCAGACGGGCTATGAACGTGGTGCATGCGAGCAACATGAGCGTTCAAGGCATCCCGTGCCTCCAGAAGAGTCGCGTCGAGCGAATTAGCGTAATCGCCGCGCGGCGAACCAAGCTCCCACGTGCGGCTCAATTCTTCCAGTAGCAACCGCTTGTTGGCTTTGTTGCTGTGAAGCTCAAGACAGGCGTCTCCCACTCCCGCTTGATCAAGCCGGCGCTTGACTACTTCCAAAGCCGCCATTTTCTCCGCAACAAAAAGCACCGTCTTGCCATCAGCGACGGCGGAAGCAATGATATTCGCGATAGTCTGAGACTTACCCGTTCCTGGCGGTCCCTGAATAACAAGGTTGTGGCCATGCTTTGCGTCGTGAACAGCTAGCGTTTGGGAGCTATCACTATCGACAATGTGCCGCATCTCAGCCGGCGGAATTAAGGAATCGATAGGAGCATCATCGGGAATCATGTCCTCACGATGGGCGAAACCGTCTACTAGGAGGGAACGAATGAGCGGCAGCTCCGTTAGCTTGCCGTCAGCTGGCCAGACCTGTGGATCGAGATCGCGATACATCAGAAATTTCGCGAACGAAAAGAAGCCCAGGACGATGTCGTCGGGCATCACGGCCCAGTCTTGCTTCAAGGCAACAACTTCGGCCACGGCTGCCATGTATGCGGCGGGATCAAACTCATCGCTCCCCTCGAAAGGGGGCAGCTTCAATGCATGAACGCGCTCGAGATAAGCTTCAAGCGAAAGATTAGGTGCTTGCTCTTCTTGGCGCCACTTAAGCTTGAATCGTTCCGCGGCACCCCCGCGTTCGAGACTGACCGGTACCAACACGAGCGGCGCATAGCGGACATTGTCTGCGTTTGATGGGTCGATCCATTTGAGCATGCCGAGCGCCAGGAACAAAATGTTCACGCCCTGTTCTTCCTCTAAGGTGCGTGCATCTGCGTAGAGGTCGAACAATCTCTTCTGCAAACCCGCCGAGGTGAGCTTCGTCTGCAGTTTCGTGTCGCCATGCCGGTTCAGTATGCCGCGTTCGTTGACACCATCGTCCGGTTGAGCAAGCTCCACAACTTCATCTGGATCGACACCGGCCTCCAGGATTCCTTCTTCTTTTGATGCTCGTCCTGCAACGAATGTGAATGTCCGGTTCTCACGTATGAGGAGGCGGAATATTTCTGAGGACTTCTCATCAACAATGTCAAGAGTCCGTCCGTTGCGGGAGGAACGAGCGATATTGAGAAGGCGATTCCGCGTGGAAAGATCCAGCAGCTCCATCCGCGCCCTTTCCAGCCTAGCTTCAAGCGGTAGGGTGCTATGAAAAATCGAAGGAGATGCGCCGACTGACGCAACCCCGACACTTTCATCCATTGGCCACTTCCATTGCCAAAGCTAAACCGGATCCGGCGACTTCCTCGCTTTCATCAGTGTCGAATTCCAGGAGGCTAGTCAGTTGAGGTAAGCCGTTATCCGGCGCGGATTCAACTTGCAGTAGTTGACCCTGCAACACACGCGTCCGCCTTTCTGCCACGTCAACGGTATTGGTCGCCTCCTGAAGTTTTTTCTTTACTTTAGCCAAAACCCCAGCGTACTTCGCAAACTGTGTCTTGACCGCGCCAAGTGTTTCCCATACTTCGCTTGATCGTTGCTGAATAATCAGGGTCCGAAATCCCATCTGGAGGCTGTTCAAAATTGCGGCGAACGTATTTGGTCCGGTAAGGATAACCCGGTACTCACGCTGCAGAGTCTCCGCCAGTCCGACGCGCCGCAGAGCTTCCGCATAGAGCCCTTCGGTAGCAAGGAAAAGGATTCCAAAATCCGTGGTGCGTGGCGGCAACAAATACTTTTCACTGATGGTCTTGGCGCAAAGCCGAATTGTTGATTCCAAAACTCGACAGGCAGCTTCGACAGCATCCGGATCACCGCTCTCCGATGCTTCCACGATGCGATGGTAGTCCTCCACGGGGAACTTGGCGTCCACCGGCAACCAGCATGTCTCGCCCGTCTCACGGCCCGGCAGCTTGATCGCGAACTCCACCCTTTCTTGCGTGCCGGTAGTATTCACATTCCTCTCAAACTGTTCAGGCGTGAGTATCTGCTCTAACAAATTGCCAAGTTGGACCTCGCCCCACGTACCACGCGTTTTGACGTTGGTCAGCACACGTTTGAGGTCACCTACGCCCGATGCCAAAGTCTGCATCTCACCCAGCCCTCTGTGAACCTGCTCCAATCGGTCGCTGACCTGCTTGAAAGACTCGCCGAGGCGCGCTTCGAGTGTGCCTTGCAACTTCTCGTCGACTGTCTGCCGCATCTGTTCGAGCCGCTTCTCATTATCGGCATTAAGAGCGTTAAGTCGCCCTTCTACCGCCGTCCGGATCTCATTCATCTGAACTTTTTGAGCGGTCGTGAGTTGGGACGTACTGGAAACCAGCGAGTCACTCACAGCTTTAAGACCAACGGCGATGTCTTCGCGGGACTGCCGCGCAGTTTGGCCCAATCCCGACCGAAGTCTTTCGAGTTCCTGTCCAACTTGAGTTTGTAGCTGACCTCCGGAATCGGCTACACTCTTGCGCAGGACGTCAATCTTTTGGTTTGTCTCCACGCTGAAGTTTTCTAGTCGCTGTTCAATGCCCAGTCGAAACTGATCGAGTTGCGCGCCCGTCGCACTTCTTGACGTGCTGAGTTGCTGAAGAAGCGAATCGGTCATCTGTTTTAGAGAACCAGCTACCTCAAGTTTGAATGCCTGGTTCTGACCGGCTAGTTCCTGACGGAGCCGAGAGAATTCGTCCCTAGTACCGCGCTCGGCTTGCTGAACGGATTGATGAAGAACTGCAAGCTTGGAATGGACGTCAGAGAGATCGGCCGGAACCGGTGATGGGCGCCGCCAGAGGGCGAAGTCCAGCATCAGAATCCCGACTAGGAGCACCAATAAAACAACCGATACTATTTCGCTCATGGTGGATACTTAGTATTCGGCCGATTTGGTTCTTAAAATTAGCCATAATCTCTTTCGTGTGAGTTGCTGTCGTGCGGAAGGGATCTGTGACGAAGCTCTGACGTACCAGCGGGCAGGCAGCGATACTCGAAAAACTGCCAAATTCTGCAGTAGTTTATAATGTGTGGCTCGCCTACACCGAGCACTTATCCTCCTTCATATCAGTATCTTGAAAAGAATACTCGTAGCACCCTGACCGAATCTGCGATAGCTTGATCCCGTAATGCACGTTGCGACCCTGAGTTCGTCTTCGTGTACGCATACGGCAATGGCGACCAAAAGCGGACTTTGCTAGTACTAGTCACAAACTCTTGGAACAAAAGAACTTAAACCGTTCGGAATCCACCCTCACCGCCATGCGCCAGATTACTCGCCTTTAGAGCTATTCGCTCTTCGATCAGCGAACGTTGGTCAGTTAGCAGGACGGAGAACGCGTTGGACGGTTGCACGCCTAGTCCTTGCACGGCTGCCAAAATCTACTGTTTGCGGCAGCCTGTTCAAAGTTGGCGAGTTATCCAGAGTTTCCAACACGCGGCCATGCGATGACGAACGAGGGTTTTGGCACGATCGCAGCTGCAAAAGATCGCCTCGGCCGACCTGAACCGGACCGCAATTCCTTGGACTCGTCTACGCGCATAACAGAACGGTTGCCCTTGCTTTCACGTATCAGTTGCGATGTTCACCTTACCGACTTACCCACGCATGAGGCACTTCAGCGTATGGGCGGCGACGTTACGTACGAGTGGATACCTTGCTAACCCACTCTAAGTCGAGAGCAACTCACCGCTGAGAGGCCTGGCCATCCCCGTTCACATTCTCCGGGTTTTGCTTGCCAGCAATACGCGCCAGCCGCGAAAGGGTGATTGTGCAATTATTCAATTCGGGAATGCGAAATGGAATCCCCTCGAGAGTGAGCCCTTCTCGGCTTCGCGGTCGAGTGCGCTCGAGCGTCGACTTGGGTCCGTCATTCCACTTGGAAGTGGATCACGTTCGGCGGATGGGTCCACGACATTGGGATGTTGATGGTTAAATTGAGCTACCGGTGAACTTCGGCGAACGGCTTGGTCCCTACGAAATCATCGCTCGCCTTGGTGAAGGGGGCATGGGCGAAGTGTGGAAGGCGCGCGACACCCGTTTGGATCGCATGGTGGCGCTGAAGGTGGCGAAGGCTCAATTCACGGAAAGATTCCAGCGCGAGGCGCGCCGGGGGGCGGCGCTGATCATCCCAATATATGCACGCTGCTCGACGTCGGTCCGGACTATCTAGTCATGGAACTGGTCGAGGGTGCCGCGCCCAAGGGGCCATTGCCCGCGGCGAGGGCCTTGGAGTATGCAACTCAGATCCTCGATGCGCTCGACGCGGCACACGGACGGGGAATCACTCATCGCGATTTGAAGCCGGCGAATGTGCTCGTCACCAACCAGGGGCTGGTCAAACTGGTCGACTTCGGGTTGGCCAAGCTGACGGATCCAAGGGAAACCGACTCTACCGTCACCGACCTGACTGGCGAAGGCCAAATCGTCGGCACGTTGAACTGCATGGCTCCCGAGCTGTTGCAGGGCAAGGAGGCCAGTCCCACGCAGCGATATATTTTCGTTCGCTTGCCTCCTGTACGAACTGTTATCCGGTAAGCGCGCCTTTACGGGTTCATCTCAGGCCAGCGTGATCGCGGCGATTTTGGAGCGCGAGCCGGCGCCGCTCGATCTCGGCGCGCCGCTGGACCGTGCTGATCCGCAAGTGCCTGGCCAAGAATCCGGATGATCGCTTCCAGTCGGCGCGGGATCTGAAGACGGTTCTTGCTTGGGCGATGGAACCAACTCAACAGACGAAGGCCGCGTCCGATTCTTGGCGTTGGGCCGCCGCCTTCTCCGCATTGCTGCTCAGCGCGTTGGGGGCCGGATGGACGGTATCGCGCTATGCACGGACTCCGGTGATGTCCCAACGGTCCGCCTTCAACTGAGTGCGCCCAATGGCGGTGGTGGCCGACGGCGGCAGCGCCACGCTTTCGCCCGACGGGCGCAGGATCGCATTTGTGGCTGTCGAGAGAGGCAAGAGCCTAGTTTGGGTTCGGTCTTTGGATGGCGCTTCGATGCAGCAGCCATTGTCCGGCACCGAAGGCGCTAGCTTCCCCTTCTGGTCTCCTGACAGCCGGTCGGTCGGATACTTTGCCGGGAACAAGCTGTGGCGCACCGAGGTCGCTGGAGGAGCCCCACTTGCGATTTGCGACGCAAACCTCGGTCGCGGCGCCTCATGGGGTGTCGATGGCTTCATCGTGTTTGCTACCTTTGACAGCTTCCTGCGCCGGGTCCATGCCTCCGGCGGCTCGCCTGCGCCCCTGACCCGGCTGGACCCAGCGCGCCACGAAAACGACCACCGTAGACCCCAATTTCTCACTCCGGATCGCTTCCTCTACTTCATACGGGCGCCGGAGCCAAGAGAGCATGCCGGCATCTACGCGGCGAGCCTCGCCAAGCCCCAGGAGCCTGTACAGTTGCTAGCTGGCGTCAGCCAGGCTGTCTACGCGGCGGGACACCTGCTTTCGTTTTCAGCAGTCCACGCTCATGGTGCAGCGATTTGACCCGGATCGCATGGCTTTCTCCGGAAAGCCCCAAGCCATCACGGATTCAGCGCCCGCCAAGTACGGTGTGAACGAAAAGCATCTGGCTGGCGCCCACAGACGGGCTGTTGGTGCACGGCGCTTTGGGCCAGCTCAACGACCTTACCTGGTTTGACCGGTCGGGAAAAATTCTGGGTCGATCGGCGAGCCAGCCGCCCACCATTCCTTCGCGCTCTCCCCCGACGGGCAGCGTTTGGCGGTGAAGCACGACGCGGCGAAGTCGATCTTTGGGTGACCGATCTGCAACGCAACGCCCAGGGCCGCCTTACCTTCGGCAATGGACGAACCAGTTACCAGTGTGGTCACCCAATGGCAAGTCAATTGTCTACACTTCGGGGCCGCGTGAGAGTCTATTTGCGCGGGACTTGCGTGGCGCGGGGTTGGAGCATCGCATTACTGAGCCTGGCAACTCGTCATGGGCCACTGATGGTTGTGCTATGATGCTATCTACTGTTCTACGAATATACTCCCGAGATGAAGTCCGATCTGTGGACGCTGACTATGGGGCCGGACGGAAAACCGGAACCAGGAACGAAGCCGCGCCTCTACCTTCGGACGCCGTTCATCGAATCGAACGCGCGCTTCACTCCGGAGGCCAATCCGCGGTGGCGGGCTTATTTAGTCCGATGAGAGCGGTCGCAATGAGATTTATGTGCAGGCTTTTCCCAATCGCAAGGATAAGTGGTTGATTTCATCCGGCCGGCGGCCGATTCCCACAGTGGAGCCCGGACGGCAAGGAGGTCTTCTATCTCTCCGACACAGGCAACCTGATGGCCGTGAGCCTGGTATTCGGAAAGGATTCCATTACCCTATCGGAGCCGCACGCGCTGTTTGCCCCACCGTTGGATGACATTCCGTTCGTTCCATCTTACGCCGTAGCGGCCGACGGACGGCGATTCCTCGTACGGACGCGGAATACGACTCGCTCGGAAACCCTTCAGGTGATCGTGAACTGGCAGGCTCTTCTCAAACGAAACCCGGCGTAGTAGAGAGTCCATTTGAGAATCTCAGCAACTACCCGGAGGGTGTCCACGCTGCGTAGACGGGATCACATCCTAAGAAAAACCCACGAAAGGCGGCTAGTGGTGATGCCAGCGATTCCTGCTCAACGATTTGGCATTGTGGCCGGATCGGGGAAACCGGAAACAATTCACTTGGCCGTTAACGCCCAAGCCGGACGTTAACGAACCCTATAGCGACTCCTGATGAACAAACCGCTACGGCTGTCGTTCTGCGGCAGGAGTAAGAGTGGAAGCCGAGTCTTGCTGCTTGTGATCGGAGCCTTAATTCGGATTTGAGACTCGCTTCTTGATCCCACTTCACGAGGACGCTTTCGTTGTAGGGCTCTTTCGTT
>CAWJQP010000036.1:0-26174 GCA_963844855.1 Bryobacteraceae bacterium | reverse complement strand
TCCGACACTCGCCACGCAAAAGAAGGGTCGAATCATTTTTGAGGCGGTGCTGCGCAAACTTCGTCCGCTTCGCGCGCCAATTCGGGCAGCCGCCCGCTCGGTTAGCGCGTGGATTATCACCAGATTGAATGGCAGCGCTAGCCCATGGTTGCTGAACACTGCATCGAAGTCTCAGATGGCCGCAATTGTGTATGACAGTTGTTCTAAACTGAAACCGTACTCAACACGGTTCTGGACTCACGCGAGGGGACGTTTCTGATCCGCCAAATTGAATGAATATATCAGATGATGGAAGTCTTGATCCGAAAGACGCCAGCTTTGGACGACAATAACTCGCATGGGCCAGGAATCTCAGGTCCAAGAGAAGTGAAAAAGACTATGAACGAACTCATTTCCATCGCCAAGACGTTGGTGGCGCCCGGTAAAGGCATTCTGGCGGCTGACGAGAGTCTGCCAAGCATTGAAAAGCGATTCGTAAGCATCAACGTGTCATCCACCGAAGAGAACCGTCGGGCCTATCGCGAACTGCTGTGTGCCACGCCTGGCTTGGGCGAATTCGTCAGCGGGATCATTCTGTTTGACGAGACCATACGACAGAAGGCCGCCGACGGCACACCGCTGGTCGACGTCCTCCGGCAGCGAGGCATCATTCCCGGCATCAAGGTGGACAAGGGCGCCAAGGCACTGGCAAGCTTCCCCGACGAGAAGATCGCCGAGGGCCTTGACGGGCTGCGCGAGCGGTTGGCGGAATACGTTCAGCTCGGTGCCCAGTTCACTAAGTGGCGCGCTGTTATCACGATCGGCGAGAACATCCCGAGCCGGACCTGCCTCGAGGCCAACGCCCACGCTCTTGCCCGATTCGCCGCTCTCAGCCAGGAAGCCGGACTGGTTCCCATTGTTGAACCAGAGGTGCTCATGGAAGGCGACCACACCATTGATCGCCATTTCGAAGTTACCCGGACCGCACTGAAAGTGGTTTTCCAATCGCTTTTCGAGCACCGCATCAACCTTGAAGGAATGCTGCTAAAACCGAACATGGTGCTGGCGGGGAAGGATTGTCCACAGCAAGCCGGCGTGACGGAGGTCGCGGAAAAGACGTTGCGTTGTCTGCGACACGCGGTACCGGTTGCAGTCCCGGGAATTTGTTTTCTTTCCGGCGGACAAAGTGACGTGCTAGCGACCGAACATCTTAACGCACTCAACCAGCTCGGCCAAGTCCCGTGGGAATTGAGTTTTTCTTTTGGCCGCGCGTTGCAGGCGCCCGCACTGAAGACATGGGGTGGCAAGCCCCAGAACGTGTCTGCGGCGCAGAAGGCGCTCCATCATCGGGCAAGCTGCAACGGGGCCGCGCGCTATGGCAACTACTCCCCCGAGGCAGAAGCCCATGCAACCTGATGAACGGTTATGCGTGCGGCCTTTGATAGGAAGACCACGAATACCGGGAAGCGTCGAAGGCTGGCATAAGGGTTCCGTAGGTCCGGCGTATCCCTTGCTTACCCGATTCCTTTGGGAGTGCCTAACTAATCGGACCGTGACTGGTTTCCAGCCCCGCCACATCGCACGTAGCATGCGGATTTCCCGCACTACGCGCTCCTGCACACCTCATGTCAAGATTTTTATGCGACTTATCTGACCGGAGCAACTGCCGAGAGAGACGGTAGATACGATACCCGGTACTCCGAAAAGAGCCCCATCGTCCCGCATAGCCATTCCCTGCTCCACAGGTTCAAGTCGAAGCCTTGAGGCTGGCACGCCGCCGCGCCAGTTGACGGCGAATCCTCGTTTCTACCCGTGTCGGATGTAGGAGAAACACCGACTCGAGTGTCCTATGGCGAAGTACTTCACCCAATAGTGCAGGATCGGATTGATCTCCTCAATCACCCCATCAATCTCCGTGTCCGGTGATTAGCATGTAGCTTTGCTCGATCTCTGCGGCTGAGTGCATTTGGCTCTCGACTTGTTGCGCTGATGGCAAGAGAAGGAGCATCCTATGTTTGGTGCAACGATTCCCGTGCTTACGGGACTTGTTCGTGACGACGCGCCGCCCGCGGACGGCGCCCTGAACGGATTACGACCGCATCTGAAGCACGCGATTGAGGAGATTCTGGCGCGGCGATAACGGGTTGAAAGTCCGATATCTAGAAGCGGCGGAGGGAGTTCATGGCCGACTTAACTAAACAAAAAACATCGAGCGATATCTGGCAAGCGTCTTCGGGGAACCCCTTGTGCTCTTGGCATGGCCCTCTTTGAGGTTCCGCCGAGAGACTCCATCAAGACCTACGGGTATGCAAACCCATCCGGATCGATTATCGAGTGGCGCTCCAGCAGTCAAGACAACGTTCTCCTTGTATACGCTTCAGTCAAGAGCAACTGGAGCGTCAGTTTCGGAATTGCCGGAGCCAAGGCGATTGTGATCAGTGTGTGGCGGAGATAAGTGCTCAGAGGCTGGCGCCTGAGGATTTCCACGCTGGCTGGAGAAACTCCGCACATGGCACGCATATCAAGTGCGTCGCTCAGTTGTCAATAAGGTTCGGGAAATTTCAAACAGCATGCATCACGCTAGTCTTCAGCGATCTGAAGTTAGGTGCAATGACGTACACTCTGACCGTGAAGGCCAGGTCGCGAATCGGTCACGGGTCTATTGATCCGCGAATCGGAGGAAGTCTATGAGAGCGCTGACATGCGACGTGGCTAGCCTCGGGCGGAACTGCATCAATACGTGATGGTATCCTATGCAAGTCCAGCTTCCGACATTCGATCTATCTTCTTTTTCCAGTTCTTCGGTCAAGGGTACTGGCCACCGACACAGCATTCTCAAGTACCACGCGAACCACTTTGGTGGCGTCGATGATACCCGCTAGTGTAGTGCGTCACTCAGATGCGACCTTATCAAACGTACGGCGGCGTGCACGGGTGACTTTTCCGAGAATGTCGGAAGCCTTGGCGGTCCAGATGAAGGGCTTCGGTGCCTGATTGTGACCGTCGATGTAGTCTTCGATAGCAGCGATTAGGTCCGGAACACTTCGAAACACTCCGCGCCGAATGCGTTTCTCGGTAATGTCGCGAAAGAATCGTTCCACCATGTTGAGCCAGGACGCGCTGGTCGGTGTGAAGTGCATGTGGATTCGTTTATTGCGGGCTAGCCAAGCTCTCACCATAGGATGCTTGTGCGGCGAGTAGTTGTCGGCGATCACGTGGATCTGCTTGTCCTTTGGCGTATTGCGAGTGATCAAGCGGAGGAATGCAAGCCGGTCTTCGTTGGTATGGCGAGCCCGGCACTGACTTAGCACCTCGCCAGTGAGCGTATTAAGGGCGGCGAAAAGCGTAGTTGTGCCGTGACGTTTATAGTCGTGAGTCATGGTTCCATTGCGACCCTTCTTCATCGGTAAGCCGGGTTGGGTGCGATCCAGTGCCTGAATCTGACTCTTCTCGTCTACTGAGAACACGATCGCCTGCTGTGGCGGATTCAAATACAGTCCGACGATGTCTTCCAGTTTTTCTACAAACAGCGGATCGCGACTGATTTTGAACGTATCGACGAGGTGAGGCTTGAGCCCATGCGCATGCCACACGCGCCGGACGGTAGCCTCACTGATCCCAAGGGCACGGGCCAGAGTCCGAGTTGTCCAATGGGTTGCATTGGCTGGCTGGTCCTGCGTTGTTTTCCTAATGATTTCTTCTTGGTCGATGGTTCGGGTTCTGCCCGGTCTTGGCGCGTCCTTCTCGATTCCACGCATGCCGTACTGCAGAAACCGGGATCGCCAACGCGCAACAGTATGGCGGCCGAGTTGAAGGTCCGCGGCTATTTCCCGATCCTGTTTGCCCTCGGCTGCCTGCAAAATTATGTTGGCCCTCTCGACTATTCCGCAGAGCCACCGATCGGCCACGTGCGTAAATCGACAACTCGCGCTTTTGCTCATCGGTCAATACAATGTTGGCGGCAACTCGCATTGCGGTTCGTCTCCTATGAAGACAAACCCATGATCTCACGATAAGTAGCAGTATTTCTGACGCACTACACTAGGTAGGCGCCGACATACTTTCTCACCCGATAGCAGAAGATTTCGATAGCAAGTGAGGCTCGGCGATCTTTGTTTTCGTGGACTTCCTCGAGCAGTTCCCGCATATCGTGAGTCAGGCCGGATACGACGAACAGTCCTCGGTGCTTGTACAGCAGGCTCTCAACTTCACGCACATCCCCTTCTTTACCGGCAATAAAACTGATGAGATGGATCAACATCTCCAGAGCGAGCGCCCATTGCGATTCCTTCCAGCGCCGTAAGCCCATCGATGTGTCGATGGAGTCCCCGGCCTTTACAGCGCAGGCCGAGCAGCCATTTCCGAGGTACAAAGTGATTATGATGGTTTGGCCGCAATCAGCCTGAAGAACTTGCCGGTAAGGATAAGCAACGTATCGATACGAGGTGCCATGAAACCCATAACGCCTAACGCCATGACACCGATACGTTGGTAAGGAAGCGCCTAAGGAAAAGCATGCTCCGGGAGAGTTTGGTTAAAAGCTGTATCGAATACGCGTTAAGTCAAAATATTCCAACTGCATGACTCTGCAGGATCTGTGAAGATGGACGGTCTGCATGAAAGACAAAAGTGGGCACGTCTGCCGTCATACGTGACGGCACTGGCGAATTAGGAATTGCTGCTCCAGAACGAGTATCTGGCTGCCAAGAATCAGATCCTGCGAGCACATCTGCCAGTTCGATTGCGGCTAATTGATCCGGAGCGATCTACTTGGCGGAGATCGGAAAACGGCTCGGCCGCAAAGCCCGGAAGCAAGTCGCGAGGGTGGCCAAGCCCGACACCATCCTCGCCTGGTATCGCTGGCTCATCGCTCAGAAGTTCGATGGCTCTAAGCACCGCTCGTATCCAGGGCGGCCGCGGGTTCGGCGTGAGTGACTGAGCTCATTGTCGGATGGCTCGAGAGAACTCCGGCTGGGGCTATGACCGCATCGTCGGAGCACTAGCCAACCTGGGCCATGTTGTCTCCGATCAGACGGTGGGTAATTCTCGCCGTTACGGCACGCCGCACCGAAGCGAAGCCAGAGACAACTTGGAAGCAGTTCCTTGCAGCGCTATATGGCAGTTCTCGCTGGAATCGACTTCTTCACCGTGGAAGTCCTGCACGTGGCGAGGTTTGGCCACTTACTATGTGCTGTTCTTCCTTCATCTAGAGACGAGGCGTGTCACTTTGGGCGGCATCACCCGCCATCCCACCGAACATGGATGGAGCAGATTGCTCGCAATGCTATTGATGCGCTTCCGGCATCTGCGCATATTCGTTACGCTCTGCACGATCGCGATACGAAGTTCTGCGCATCGTTCAGGACAACGCTCACAACCGGCGGCGTGAAATGCCTCGCGCTACCGGCACGGAGTCCAAATTTGAACGCATTTGCGGAACGCTGCGTTAGATCGTGAAGGAAGAATGCTTGTCAAAGCTGATCCTGTTTGGAGAACGTGCCCTGCAGCGGGCCATTGCGGAGTTCATTCAGCATTATCACGCCGAGAGAAACCACCAAGGCAAAGGGAACGTCCTGTTGTTCACATCGAGCATCGATCTGCGATCGAAAGAAAGTGCGCGCTTGCTCTGCCGAGAGCGACGGGGTGGCCTGCTCAAGTACCACTCACGCGCAGCATGAATATCTTTGCCGTACGCTATCGTGGTTCCTGGGGCCACCGGTACATCATGTAGCTAAAACGGCCATGGAGCCACGCCTCGCCGGCTGCGTCGTCGTGTTTGGGATCGATCACTTCGTCGTAGACGTGCGCAAAGTTGCCACCCAGGCGCGCGACCTCCTGCACGAGGCGGCTCTCAGCGTTGGCCATCAGTTCCCGATAGCACTGATCCCACAGCTCGTCACGATGCGCGATTGTCCCGGGGACACGGCTGCTAATGGCTTCGACGGTGTGTTCCGCTACGAGTTCCGCCTCGAGCGGCGGTAGCTCGCGATGCCAATAAACGATCTTTGGTTCGTTGTCTTCAATGCTGGTATTCACATGACACCTTCTGAATCGATGGTCGTGCTGCAGCGATCGCTTCGATGATTCCTTGGATGAGGATATCAATTGTGGTTCTCGCAAATTCCGATCTGACTGATAAATTCGGAGTTGCCAATCTTGGATCGATCTCCGTGCGGGCCGATATTCTCGATGACAGTACGAAGGATCATCTTCCTCAGTGTCGGTAAGCAGCCATCACCATGCCATATTTCAGCGAAGTTCTCGCCCATAAGAAAGAATGGCGCTTCCTCCTGCGGAGAAAACGAGCAACATTTTCCACGAGACAGGCAAGCTGTTGACGGCGAAATGATAAGTTATGCGGCTATTGGAGTCTGGTACAACCCTCGACAGTGCCTCCGCCACCGGTATGAATCAAGTCCGATCTGGTGAAGTTGCCCGTTAACAGCCGATTCTGGCACGGATCAGTCCAGCCCGGCATGCGTTCGATGGCCGTTATCATTGAAAAGTGAGTGGCTTCGTCTCCAGGTCCGCTGCGATTCAGCATAACGTGCGGTCGAGGTACTCGCGCCGAACCGTGCAAATTGGTCGCTCTACAAACGGATGCGACAGGGGCAGGTAAGAAATAGTCTTGATCTCCGCCACTTCGAGCACCCGAAGATTAGCTTGCCATTTGTGGAATCGATAGAGCGGATCGTGATCCGAGCTGAGGTATTTTGGCAGCTGTGCCGGCGAATCGCTCGCTGGAACATGCGGCACAGGCGCCACGACATCCACGGTGGCGCCGTGAACGGCCAGCCCGATGATGCGGCGTGTAAATTGGACCATCAAAACCAGAACCCAATGTGTTCTCAGCGTTGCCGATTCGCTGCGGAATAAATCGCAGCTCCATAAACTGCCCTTTGTCTGGGCTAAGAAACGTAAGCCACGAAGGCCCTCCCGAATCTGATTTGAACGTTCAGGATGCCGCGAACGACATTCTTGTCAATCTCGACGCCGAAAGCCAACGTGATCTGCTGGGCAATGCGAGGACAAACCCAGTTGGGGTTGCGCCGTTTCAATAGCGATGCCCGAGTCGATCAGATCTTTCTCAGGTCGCTTCGGACCAGATCGATGCCTGCGCTCGGGCCAAAATAACAAGCGGTACTTTCGTTTTCTCAACCGTACGCAACGTAATTTGATGGCGACGAAGCAGCGTAGAGGATCAGAAAAGGCTGAGCCCTCGGGATTGCCCACGAAAATCGGCGGGACACGCTTGGGTATTCGGCGACCTCTCGGTGTCGAACAGCAGCAGATACCACAGTCAGCAATACTCATACGCCTGCAGTTCTAGTTGCATCACTTCCTTCTCGAGCGCTACCGCAGTCCGGCCGCTTGCACGGCACCCTTGCCTGCAGATTTGATCGAAAGCTCGCTGATGGCTATCCAGTTGCAAGACAGGCACGGTATGACAACTGTCTGCGGAATTGCCGCTGCGGTGCTCTGTGCTGTAGTGCTTGTCTCTTGGACTCTCAGCGGTGCGCAACCCCGTAACAATCGACCAGAGGAGATGCGACTCATCGATTCCATCCGCGGGCCCGCGCTCTACGATGCCTACTGCGCGGTTTGCCATGGTAAGGACGGCAAAGGGAAGGGACCGATGACATCGTCGTTGAAGGTTGCGCCCCCAGACTTGACGCGTATCCGGACGCGCAATCGCGGTATCTTCCCCGCGCGCCGTCTCGAGAAGATCATTTCCGGCGAGGAACAGTTGCAAGGGCATGGCACCCGCGAAATGCCGATCTGGGGACCCATCTTTTCGCAAATCGCCTGGGACCAGGACCTTGGACGCGTACGTATCGACAACTTAGTTCGATATCTCGAACAGATACAAGCGAAGTGACTGTTTTGCGATCAAGCCACCGCAGGACGGATTTAGGTGGTGCGCACCCGGAAGTGAGTCTGAGGACGCACACCCTGCGCCAGAATGCGCAAGCTTAATCCGGCAAAGCCTCGGAAGGTTCCTCCGATTCTGGTGGTCCCCACCAGTTGAGTAATTTGACTATTGTGCGACCAGTGAAGTCTGGCATGGGCATTGTTCAAATAATAAGTGGTAGGGGTCGAGCTTTGCTCTGGCATTGTCTGCTTGCTAATGGCCATGAGTTGAATTGCAGTCCTCACCACAGCAGGAGCTTGTGCGGGGATCGCCGGAACCAGGATGCTCGTTTGCGTTTATCTTTCAGACATGCGTCGTCTGTGCTTGCCTCCTGCTTAGGAGACAGTACAGATAATCATTCCCCATGATCCCGTTTAGTCCAAAAACTCGAAGCTTCTCGGAATCCAATATGATACGGAAATAAAGAAGTTTACTCGCATTCGCAAGAAATAAGAATGTTACAGAGGTTGGCGAACAGTTCGCTGTCTCCCGATGAAATATTTGTTCATATGGAAAGTCGCGCATCCCGGTAGTCTTATCAGCACACCAAATCCAGCAACTTGAGCCCAATTGTTATTCGCCATGGACAGGCGACCTGTGAATGGAATGATCCAGACTCTGTATTGCCGAGTCCGGACGCGTTGTACGGTTGCAGGTGGTGCGTTTCGACGTTGAGCCGAATCAGCAGACAACCAGTAATGCCGATGGAGCCAAGGAAGTATCTTCTCTGGAACTGCCAGCACACACGCCAATGAGAGATGCCTGACTGTACTTTCCGACAGACAAGTTCCCTAACCTACACAAAGGCACTCGTCCTGATCGCATCCAAGGAGTTCTGCGGGAGTACCATCTCGAGAAGCCACGTCGTCGGTGCTGCGTGACAGCGCGAGGTGCCGACCTATTCCATTCTTCTGATTCGTCCGGCGATAGACAACGATCAATAAAATCCTCCGAATGAACTCTTAGCCATATCGCGTCTGGATCGTGAGAGGCTTGAGCGACGAAGAAACTAGCCCGGCATGCCAATGCAAAAGAGAGCCGCACGTATTTTGCAACCGACTATAGAAATGGAATTAGCCGCGCGAACGAGGTGGCTCGGCAGATCAAAAGACTGCGCTGAGAGACATCGCGCAGTCAGTTCACACACGACCTTCCTAGTTCTTAATCTTGACGAGGCGCGCCTGCACGATAAAACGGCGTGGCGCGCTTCCCATGTAGTCGAATGGGAAACAGGTGACCAGCGTGCATTCTGGTTGAGTTGTACGACGTAGTACTTGCACGTGATCCGGAGGGACCACGCTTATTGCATATACGCGGTAGGTATGCCTAGCACCAGGCGTAATGGCGAGAATCTCGTCGTTGTTAGCAATATTGCGCAGCGGGCGGAAAAAGGTATCGCGGTGTCCGGTAATCACGAAGTTCCCATTGCTGCCGGCCATCGCAGTCCCTGTAATGTGTCCTACCGCCCTGCGAAGGCTTGCGGCATCCGTTCCTTCGCGAATGACCACGTCAATCGTCAGCTTGGGGATCACAAGTCTGCCGAGAACTTTCGGATCCGGGCTTATCCATAGTTGAATTAACGGGGATTTCAAAACGGTGCCTACTGCTGGCAAGCGCGGCGCAACGCTAACGGATTCTGCCAAAGGGTCACCCGCGGTCACTGGGACCGCGGGTGGGACTGCCGGTAGGTAGGATCTTTGTGCGATTTGATATAGCGCCTCGTCAGCGCGTGTCCAGGCATATGCAAGGATAGCTGCGAAGCCGCACGCGATCAGCGCCGTTGAGACTTTTCGTGCTGCGGCGTAAACACTACCATCGGCAGTCAATCTTGCCTTCATGTCTCAGCGCCTTCGAACGCTGTACCGAAGCGCGATCCCAGCGCTTATGGCCGCCAAGCCACCGACTAGTACAGACGGAGCGAAGCTGCCAGTCTTTGGCATTTCCGCCGGAGCTGGAGGCGGCGCAGCCACGGGCTCAGGTTCAGCCAGAGGTGTTGGAACTGGCGGTGGCGCTTTCGCCACCAAGATTGGTGTCTCCGGTGGCTTTTCAACCGTTGTGACTGGGACGGTGGCAAGTTCCCTTTCCGTTACGGACTCGGCTGTATAGGCTGGTACCGGTTCAGCTATCTTCTCCGCGATCTTAGTGGCCAACCCTTTGGGATACGCGAATTCCTGCCCAAAGTTGTCGCCGGGGTAAAACCACGCTCGAAGGGCGGGAGGGTTTCCGGGAGGAGTTTCCCGAAACATGAACTGAGTGTCGCCGGTCAGCGTCAATCGCCAGTTCGGGATGGCAAGAATCGTCGTGATCACCTGATCTTCGCGCTCATTTAGAACTTGGACGATCTGCCGGTTCGCTTGGGAGCTCGCCAGTTTGACTACGTACTTGCCCGGCTGGAGCGTCGCTCCAGGCACTAGAAGTGGTTCGTGGACTGTGAGGATCGTCTTCTTGTCCCAACTGTCCCCAAAAGTGCTGGTCAAGAGCAGACAGCCGGATGCGACTGCCTTTAGTATTGTCCGCATTTTCGTACACTCCTTTCCACTGAACATTCAAGTGCAGCATGCCTTTCATACGGTGACCCACTGGGCGTCCGTGCGTGAGGGCGTCACCCCAAGACAACAGCGTTTTCGATTAATTGTGCCTTTAGACCGATTGACGCGTCGCAGTAACCTATCTACGCTGCCTGCTCGAGGTGCGGCGCGGGGAAGCGCTTAGCGGCTTCGGCTTCGGACTGGCACGCGAAGCAGAGACGGGCCCAGGGGAGCGCGTCAAGGCGCTTCGAAGAAATCGGCTTCTCGCACGTTTCACAAGTTCCATAGACGTTTCTGTCCAGCCTGTTCAGCGCCTGTTCTATGTCGTGAATCAGACGGGATTCGTGATCCAAATGCTGAACAGCGATGTCACGGTCCGTATAAGATCTAATCCGGTCCACCGGATCAGCAAGAGTCTCGATCAATATCTCTTCCCGTTCTTGACGCGCACACAGCAACTGCTCGCGCGTTGCTTCCAACATTGCTTTTCGCGTCGCCATATCAGCTGTCGCTATTTTGTTGGTTTTCGTTGCCATGGTATTGCTCCTGATTCGGACTTCACTTTATGAATAAGCACGCAGATTTCCAAACAGCAAGCCTCTTCTGCGGATATCCAGGTGGATGCGAGCTGACCGACGTTGGCGTCGTGACGATAGATGTCGGGGAAAGCGCAATTCACGCGTTTGCTACATGATGCCCGTCGCGCAAACAATCAGAACGGGAATGGGGCGTCCAGATACACCTGCGCAGTCTCGGCACCATGCATTGCTTCAGCGACGCGCTCTCGCGTCCATTGCGGCTTTTGGCGCAGAACCCATTCGGCGAGAATCTTGGGCTTTCCGAGTCGGATGCAGTCGTGACTGAAGTCGTGGCGGAACTTGAATAAAGCTATGTCGCGAGCTGTCATGCAGGGAGACGTCAGGGTTTTAGGATGCACGAAGTTGACGAGCCCTAGCGCGTTCGCCGCGCCTGGAATTTGCTGGATCCTCAACTTGAGGGTATGGAGTTGCGTCAAAATCCCCTCATTAACGGCATCCCTCGTGATAAGCGCGCTCTGGCAAAATCCAGGGTTTCGTAGAGTTACTCCGCGCCAGATAGGTGTTATCTCGGCGTAGTTGCGGAACTAGCTATGCCCGCGGAATATTACTGGGCCGGTTCCAGTGCGGCCTGAAGATCAAATGCTTGATGTCGGCACCAAAAACAGGCATTTGATGCCGAAGCGCGTGGCCCACCACAACCTTCAACTCGATTTCAGGTGTGCAGGCAAAGTTCAAGCCGCTGTAGCTGGAATTCCGGAATATTCACAACGATCCGCGGACGCCGGAACTTCTTGTGAACCCACCGATAGCGTTCCAGCGTCAACTGCAATTGCAGGACGCGCTTCGACAGCGGCCTCTTGAACTCTGCCAGTGTAGCCCTGACGATGCGCCCGGTCCAGCTCTAACCCGGTACGGACTTGGAACGGCTTCACCGCATCCACCAGGGCTCCGCTCATACACATTGCGGGTGTTGATCATGCATGAACACATGGCAGCCGGCAGTTCGGTAGTTGGTGCTGGATCGGCTTCCCATGTGGAGCCGTTCGGCATAACACAAATGGCGAATTTCAGCCGCTCGAAGTCCAGGATTTCGGTCCTCTTGGCGAGAGGCGGTATTGGCAACCAGCCCCGAGGCGCCGCTCGTACCGTTGCCTCTCCAGCGAGATACTGATCTCGTAGCAGTTAACGCACAAGGTGTTCTCGGGCAGCAATTCCACGATGCCCCTTTGCTTCGGCCCGTCTCCATCCTTGCCCCGCGAAGGCCGACAGCCCGTCGGGATTAACAGGGCGAAATAAAGCTTCCTCCTTCGTTTTCTGTCTGAAGCAATTCTCTCTACTCCGCGAAGATTGGTCGCAGAAAAGATACGATCAACTTACCGGATGCAGGATTTCTTCTCGCGCAATCATTTGCAGGGAGCGAAATGGTTTAAGACAGTTCTCAGTAGGCCGTCAGCCCAGCCGCGCGAAATTGTGCGCAGACTAGGTCTTCGACCGCCTGAAAAGGTTTTATAGATTGCAGGTCATAGGGTTGTATTCATGGAAAGTCGAGGCAGGAATGTCGATCGGAGCGGTATTGTGCAACGCAGCAGAACTGCGGCCGCTTGTCAGGGTGGACACCGGATGACTGCAGCAGTTGACGGGCCGTCCGCGTGGGTCAATCCCTCGACCGAGGTTGCAGATTATCGCTGGCGACGATGGCCCTTCGGCTTCTCATACCGGAAGACCTTTCTGGCTTTCCTCCGTGTGAAACGCCAGTTAATCTTGGTTCGTTTCTGGTTGCTCTGACGGGTCCAGTCCTTGGTCTCTCGTTGCAACGTGCCCAGATCCGGAATCCGCCGGGTACCCAGGCATTGTCGCGAGAATAAGCTGAGTTCGATCTCCGCTTGGTTGAGCCAGCTTCCGTGCTTGGGAGTGTAATGCACCGTCAGCCGATCCCACAGGTATCCACCTTCTTGCTCGCCGAAGGAATCGACCAGCGATTTGCGGCAGTGGATGTTCAGGTTGTCCATGACCAGATGAATCGTGGTGGCAAAGGGATACTGCTCAACAATGTTCTCCACCGTCCTGGCGAACTCGGCGGCGCATCGATCGGGCGTCGCCACGGTGAAATGCCGTCCTGCTTTCGGCTCTACCACCGCGAATACGTTCGCCGTGCCACAGCGCTTGTATTCGTTATCCCGCCTGGCCGGTTTGCCTGGCCGAGCCGGCATCGCAGGCCGCACATCGGCATGCAGAGACACCGGCTTTTCATCCAGACAGACCACCGGCTCGGCCGGATCGTAGGGCTTCTCGTAAATCGCCAGCACGTCCTCCATCTTTTCGATGTACTCCTGATCCAGTTCAGCTACGCACCACATTTTTTTCCCGCCACGGCTGGAACTCGTGGCTTTCTAACAAGACCCGGATTGTTTCTCGGCCCACATTGGGGACCAGTTTGCGCTTGACGGCTTCTTCGGCCACCAAGCGCACGGTCCATCGCGCCCGGCCTGCCGGCGGGTCGCTGCAGACCATCGCAATGATGCGCTGCCGCTGTGAGTCATCCAGAAGAGGCTTGGCTCCGGGCCGCTGTCTCTCGTAGAGGGCGCGCTCCAGGCCACCGCTGTTATAGCGGTGGGCAATCTCTCGGACAGCTTTCGGGCTGAGGCTGACGGTTTCGGCAACTTGGGGCGCAGTCCTGCCCCGGGCCAGTTGTCGCAGCGTCAACGCCCGCAGCACCACCCTGACCTGTTGCAGTCCACCGCGCAGGAGTTCGTCAATGCGGGCGAGATCCGCAGCTTTGACCTTGATCGGGATCGGCCGACGAGCCATACCCAAGTATGACCCAAACCATTGTTTATAGAAAATGTTTTATGACACTTTATCAAGCGGTCTGAGACCTAGGTCGACGAGTTCCTTCGACGGCGGTTTGACGCCATGAAGCTTGTACTCGATGCCAAGCTGCTTCCACTTGTACTCTCCCATCTGGTGGAACGGCAGGACGTCGACTCGTTTCGACATTACCGAGAGCCGCCGGCGAAGGCCGCGATACGTTCGACTGTCCTCCGGATGGTCGGTCAGCCCGGCACCAGCACGAAGCGAAGCCAGACCGGCCGTTTGCGGGCAGCCAAACGCCGCGCGAAGCCCAGCACAGGACCAATGTCCACACCAGTGAGATGGCGATGCCGCTCCTCGTCCCAACTCTTGATATCCAGCAGCACCAGGTCGATTGTCTCCAACTCGGCGTCGGTGAGGCGGTCGCCGAGATAACCGTTGGTGTCCAATGCCGTGTGAATACCCATGGCCCGTGCCGCGGAGAAGAGTTTGAGGGCGAACTTGTGCTGCATCAGGGGCTCGCCCCCGCTGATTGTCAGCCCGCCTCGCATGACCTTGAGCCCGTGCCGGTACTTGCGGAGTTCATCGACTGCCCGCGCGATCGGCACAGGTATGCCGTTCGTGAGTGTCCACGTGTCGGGATTATGGCAGTATAGGCAGCGGAACTGGCAGCCTGCCAGCCACGCTACGACACGAACACCCGGCCCGTCAACGGTAGACCCGGTCGTGAACGAGTGGACGAAGCCGATATCGCCAGAAGCAATTGCCGACCGGACATCCGTCTCCGGAACGTGGCTGCCAAGATTCACTCGGAGTTCGAACGGGCTCTTCGCCGTCAGCGGAACTTGCTGCGGCTTATCGTTCTACGCTCATGTCAGGCGCTTCCGTGGAAAGTGCGGTTGATGACGTCCATCTGTTGCTCGCGGCTCAACCGCACGAAGTTAACGGCGTAACCCGACACCCGGATAGTCAAGTGCGGGTATTTTTCCGGATGATCCATCGCATCGATCAGCGTTTCCCGATTCAAAACGTTGACGTTCATGTGGTAGCCGGTGACGCCGAAGAAAGCGTCGAGCATGCCGGTCAGATTCTGAATCCGGTCTTCCTCAGTTCGGCCCAGCCCTTGCGGCACCATGGAGGCGGTGAGCGAGATGCCGTCCGCCGCATCGCGATACGGTATTTTGGCAACGGACGCCGCCGAGGCGTGAAGCCCGTGCTTGTCCCGGCCATGCATCGGGTTCGCTCCCGGAGCGAAAGGCTCCCCACGTTTGCGGCCGTCCGGCGTGTCGCCGGTGTTCTTGCCGTACACGACGTTTGAAGTGATCGTGAGAACCGACTGCGTGTGCACGGCGCCGCGATAGGTCGGGATATTTTCGGAGCTTGCTCATGAATGTGCTGACCACCCACGCGGCGAGATGATCCACCCGATTATCGTGGTTTCCGAACTGAGGAAACTCACCTTCGGTCTCATAGCTGGTTATCAGGCCGCTCGCGTCCCGCTTTACACGAACCCGCGCGTGCTTGATCGCGGAGAGACTATCGGCAATTACAGACATACCCGCGATGCCGAATGCCATCGTTCGTAAGGGCGCGTAATCGTGAAGCGCCATTTCGAGCCGCTCATAGGCGTACTTATCGTGCATGTAGTGGATGATGTTCATGGCGTTGACGTACACACCCGCCAGCCAATCCATCATCTTGTCAAACTTGTCGATGACGTCATTGAAACCGAGATACTCGCCTTCACCGGAGGGAAGGCCGGGCGCCACCTGCTCGCCGCTGATTTCGTCCCGGCCGCCATTGATGGCATATAGGAGGCACTTGGCGAGATTGGCCCGGGCGCCGAAGAACTGCATCTGTTTGCCAACCAGCATCGGAGACACACAACAGGCGATGGCGCCGTCGTCTCCCCAACTGCGGCGCATGATTTCGTCGCTCTCGAATTGAATCGAGCTGGTGTCAATGGCGATCTTCGCTGCAAACCTGCGAAAGTTCTCAGGCAGTCGGGGTGAATACCATATCGTCAGGTTTGGCTCCGGCGCAGGGCCGAGGTTGTATAGGGTTTGCAGGAATCGGAAGCTGGTCTTGGTCACAAGCGGCCGCCCATCGTCCCCCATGCCGCCAATCGACTCCGTCACCCAAGTCGGATCGCCGGCAAACAGCTCGTCGCACTCCGGTGTGCGCAGGAACCGCACGATGCGGAGCTTAATAACAAAATCATCGATGATCTCTTGCGCCTGTTCCTCGTTCAGGATGCCGGCTGCCAAGTCGCGTTCGAAATAGATGTCGAGAAAAGTTGAAGTGCGGCCGAGGGACATTGCCGCCCCGTTCTGCTCCTTCACAGCCGCCGAGGTAACCGAAATACAGCCACTGCACAGCCTCCTTCGCGGTGCGGGCCGGAACGGAGATATCGAAACCATACCGAGCGGCCATTTCCTTCAGTTCCTGGAGCGCCCTGATCTGCTCGCTCAATTCCTCACGATCGCGGATAATCTCATCGGTCGACATCTCCCGATCGAGAGCACGTTTTTCCTGTTGTTTCTGTTCGATCAGTCGCGAAACACCATAAAGCAACAACACGCCGATAATCGCCGATGATGCGGCCACGGCCATAAGCATCGGGCAATCCGGTGAGAATGTGCGAGCTTCGGCAGCGTCTGACGTCCGCTGTGTATGCGTCAAACACAGCGTCATTGTGAGTCTTGCGATACTTCGTGAAAGTTTCGGCCACAGCGGGATCGGCCTTGTAGCCATAAGCCTTGAGAGCATTGGCCACCATCCGGTAACCGCCATTCGGCATGATGGCTCGTTTCAGCGGCGCGTCCGTTTGGAGACCGACGATCACCTCGTTCTCACGATCGATATAGCCGGGATCGTGCGCGGTGATGGAGCTCGGAATCTGCGATATGTCAAGCACGCCTTTTTTTTTGTTCTTCAACGAACAGTTCATTTAGCCGTGCCCAGATTTTCTTCGTGCGTACGGTTGCCGGGCGCAAGGAACGATCCATCGCCCTCGTAGGGTTCGTAGTTTTGCTGGATGAAGTCGCGGACGTTAATCTCGTTTTGCCAGAGTCCAGCCCGAAAGCCCGACCACGCTGTGCATCAACTCCATCCTTTGCCAAGCCTTTTTCTGCGATCGTCGCCATAGTTTCTCCTCCTTCTTGCAATTCATCGCGGATCAGATCAGACCAAGCAGGCGCCCGGCGTGCTGGGCGATCATCAGTTCTTCGTTCGTTGGGATCACCCATGCTGAAACTTTGCTTGGCGGCGAGAGATCCGGCGGGCCCGCCGGGCGTTCGCGGCGTCGTCCAGTTCTATGCCCAGCCAGGCGGAGCTGCGGCAGATCCTCTGACGAATTTCCGCCGAGTTCTCTCCGATTCCCGCGATGAATACCAACCGTCGATTCCCTCTAAGACTGCCGCGAGCGCGCCGAATCTGCTTGGTGGCCTGATATACGAAGTAGTCCACCGCCAGCCGGGCAGCCGGGCTCTCCGCTTGTTAATAAGTCCCGCATATCATTGCCGATTCCTGAAATGCCGAGTAAACCGGACTTCTTGTAAAGAATCGTTTCCACTTCCTTGATCGTGAGCCCCAGGTTTTGAAAGAGGTACAAGAATGACGCCGGGATCGATGCGCCCTGGTCTGGTTCCCATGCAGAGCCCATCCAGGGCAGTGAACCCCAAGTGTGCTATCGACGCTCTTGCCGTCTTTCACGGCGCACAAGCTTGCGCCGCTCCCCAGGTGCGCGATGATGACCTCCGTTCGCGATCTCGGGCGCTGACAGCGGGCAGGACAGAAACGATGTACTCGTAGGAGAGTCCATGGAAGCCGTAGCGCTGCACCCCGTTCTTGACGACCTCTCGCGGCAGCGGCACAAACCTTGGCAACTTCGGGCTGGCCCCGATGGAAACTCGTGTCGAAACAGGCAACTTGCGGCACTCCCGGAAGACGTTCGGCTGTCGCTTCGATGGCCGCCAGGTTGTACGGTTGAGGGCGTGGTGCGAAAGGGGTCAGTCGATGAAGTTCGGCCAGCACTTCTGACTCGACTATTACGGGATTCGCGAAGCGCGGTCTGCCGTGAACGACGCGACGTCCGACGCCGAGCACTCGCGAGCCGCCACACTGGGATCGCAGCCACTCTGCAACCGCGTCCGATGCTTTTCTTCCATCGCTCACGCCGGTGTCCAGCATCTTGTCGGCTAGCGTGACATCTTCGGCATCTTTGGCTTTCAGATGTGGTGCGGAGCCGATTCCTTCAATCTGCCCCCGCCCTTCTAGCCGCCACTTTGCCGATTCAGGCCGTTGGAAGATGCAGAACTTCATACCGGAAGAACCAGCGGTGAGGACCAGCACGTAGCCGTCCATTGCACGCCCTCCTAGGCTTTGGTATTTCCTCGTCGTGAGTGCGCCGCAAGCATCGCCACGCCGCAGCTTGCAATCCGCGATCGAACACTGTCAGCCCGGCTGGTGAGGATAATCGGCACTCGAGCGCCTAGCACCAAGCCAGCGCTGTCGGCATTGGCCAGAAAACTAAGCTGCTTGGCCAGCATGTTACCGGCCTCGAGGTCAGGCGCGAGAAGAATGTCAGGATCCCCCGCGACTTCTGACCGAATTCCCTTAGTTTCCGCCGCCTTTTTGCTGATGGCACTGTCAAACGCCAAGGGACCATCGAGGATTCCACCCGTGATCTGCCCCCGCTCCGCCATTTTGCAGAGTGCGGCTGCGTCAAGTGTAGCCGGCATCTTGGAGTTCACCGTCTCAACCGCGGCCAGTATAGCAACCTTCGGTTTTTCGAGACCAAGGGAAACCGCAAGGTCGATCGCGTTCTGACAAATGTCTACCTTGTCCTCGAGCGTGGGTGCTATATTGATCGCCGCATCAGTTATGATCAGGACCTTGTGGTACGTCGGCACATCCATAATGAAGACATGGCTGATCCGCCGTCCTGTCCGCAGCCCTGTCTCGCGCGCCACCACCGCTCCAAGCAATTCATCAGTGTGTAGACTGCCCTTCATCAGAAGCTCGGCCTTTCCTTGCCGGACCAACTCCACAGCTTTCGCTGCGGAGTCATCACTGTGCAGGGCATCGACGATTGGCGTATCGCCGAGGTCAATTCCCGAGGATCGGGCGATCTCTTCGATCTTCGCCGCAGGCCCTACGAGTATCGGTGTAATCAATCCCAATTGCCCGGCCTCCACAGCTCCGGCGAGTGCCGATTTCTCGCACGGATGCGCAACGGCCGTCGGAACTGGGTCCAGTTGCTTGCATCGCTCGATGAGACGTTCGTATTTGCCTGTTCCTGTTGTTGAACTCATAAATTCTTCCCTACGCTGCTGCTGCCGATGTATGGCGCCTCGCTGCTGACGACGTATCGTGGACCGCCGGGCCAGTCTCCTTCAGCACCAGGGCCAACACGATTGCCGGTCCGACGACGTAAAGAAGCGATTTGAATGCTGCGCTGGCCACACCTACACGGTTTCTCATAATCTGATCGCTCAGCAGAGCACCAGCGAGACAGCCAAGCCGCCTTCGGAAGTCTCCTTGTACTTGGAGTTCATTTCCTTGGCTGTAAGCGCCATCGCGTTAACGGTCGTATCGAAATCGACGCGGCGGTCGATTGCGATTTCGTTGCTCGCGATCATGAAGCCGGTCCATGCCTTTACAGCGCCGAACGCGCACCGCTCGATGCAGGGCACTTGCACGAAGCCTGCGACCGGATCGCACGTCATGCCGAGGTGATGTTGAAGCGCTGACTCAGCGGCATTTGCCACAACCAGATTGGGCATGTCGTGCACCTGGGCAATCAAAGCGGCACCCATGGCCGACGCAACGCCGATCTCGGCCTGGCAGCCACCTTCCGCTCCGGACAGGGTAGCGTTCTGTTTGCACAGGTAGCCTATCGCTGCCGCAGCCAGGAATCCCTTCCGGATCTTCTCTTTCGCAATGCCTCGGCCGCCTTCACCCAACGCATAGACTAGTGCTGGCATTACGCCCGCTGATCCGCCCGTTGGCGCTGTAACAACGAGATGCCCCCGGGCGTTCTCTTCTGATCCTGCCAAGGCATACGCCGACAGCACGCCTACTCCGCGTTGCTTCTCATATTTGTCTTCCATCGCGCGCTTGTATACGTCGCCCGCCTTGGTCTTGAGCTTGATGGGTCCGGGTAACGTTCCCGCCGAGGCACTCAGTCCCGACTTGACGATGGCGACCATCGCCCCAGCAATCTTGTCGATAAAGGCGTTAATTTCCGCCTCACTCATGCCCGCGACCGCTACCTCATTCGCCATTACAACCTGCGCAATCGAGAGCTTGTCTTTCTCCGCGTGCGCCAGCAGCTCCTTCATCGTGGAATACGGATACTTGGGCTGTCCTTTCTTTGGAGGCTTATATCCCTTCCATTCGATGAATCCTCCACCGACGGAATAATACTCAAGCTCATGGATTACGGAATCCCCGCCCATCAACTTGCAGGTCATAGTATTGGGGTGCGGGAAGTCACCTTTGGCGGAGTCGTAGACGATGTCTTTCAGCGAGAGGTTGAATGTCTTGTCGCCAAGCTTGACCGGGAAGCTCTGGTCCGGTTTCGCCGCCAAACCATCGAGGAAAGCCGGTTCGACTGTCGCCGGCGCCTTTCCCACGAGCCCGGCGAGAGCGGCTCTCTCGGTACCGTGCCCCTTACCGGTCGCGCTGAGGCTGCCGAACAGATGGACCTTCATGCCGTTGCTTCGCAGTTGATCCGCCGGCAGCTTGGTGCATCGCTCGTAGAAATCGTAGGTGATACGCATGGGCCCGATCGTGTGTGAACTCGAGGGCCCGGGTCCTACTTTGTAAAACTCCTGCAAGACGGTCATGACAGGGCCCTTTGATTTCTTCACAACCTCGAGGTCTGGCGACATAGATGCATTCATTGCAGCCTTTGGAAGCGGCTCGGCTACGCGCGCCTTTTGTTCCTTGTCCGAGACTGAGCAGCCGGCGATCACTGCCGCCGAGCTGATAATGGCGCTGCGCATCAGGAATGCACGGCGGTCCACGTCTGTCGGGACATCATTTACGTTCAGCTCCTCTGGCAATAAAAAGGCTGTCTTTTCGCGACGATTCTTGGATTTCATACTTGCTCCTAAGGCAGGCAAGCCTGCCGAGTGAAACACACCTATCCTCCAATCCGGAAGGAGAAGTTGTACTTGAACGAGAACTGAATCCGATAATCAGGCACGCTCCATCCATCCCGGAAATTCTTGCGATAGCCGTACTGAAACTCGACACCCGCCAGGGCGTCCTTGACGGGGTAGTACAAGAGATTGGTGAGGGCATATTGCCCTGTCCGGAACGCGTTCTCGGCCTGCCCCGAAGTGTTGTCGGTATCGAGTCGGGAATAGCCGATCGTGCTGCTCCACTTCGGACTCCAGTAGTGGTCGTAAAATGCGACGATTCCCAGGAGCGGTATTGGTTCTCCGGTGAGCGGTGTTCGGCTGTTACCCGGATTCAGTACGGGACCGATGTCTGCTGGAGCGTCGTTCATATAGTTCTGTACGCCCTTTCCATAAACGACTTGAAGTTTGACGACGTTGTCCTTGTGGACTTTGAGATTCGAGCTCAAGTTAATGCCCCATCCCCAAGCGTTACCCGAGAGGTCAAACTGATCCGTACCGACGTCTGCCCATTGAATTCGCCGTAGAATTCCGGCTGCCCGAATATAACCCCACTTTCTGCCCATCCGCGCTTCACCCGAGAAATCCGGAGCCGGAAAATGTGGCCTCACATCCTCGAGTTCAATCCTGTCCGCATAGCGTCCCTGGTCAGCGCTGGCGCCAGGCCGCTCCACGGCAAGGGTGATGCGGGAGTCACCCTTCAACGGCATCCAGCGGAATTGCACATTTCGGAAAAAGACCATGCCCGTCGGACCCCAGTACTCCACTGAGTTGGGAAAGACATCGATGTCCATGAACGGACTCCAGGTCTGACCCACTCCAAACTGACCCAGTTCGCCGTAGGCATGACGGAGCCGGAAAGTTGTCTGGCCGGCATCGACACCCGTTCCGAAGAGTTCAAATTCGAAGATTGTTAACAAAGAGCCAAACGGAGTCGGAACTTCGGACTTAGCCCCGAAACGGGTCTGCCGAACACTGAAGTAGGTATTTCCGTCAGCCCCGAACTCGTTCTTCTTCGATGGGAGTTTGGTGGGCCGAACAACGTCGAACCAATCCGGATGTGTCTGCTTGAAATCGTAGCCGGTATCCAGCATGGCAAAACCATAGATTTCGTGCCCGGCGTGGGATTCGGCATTCGGGTCGTTGGCCGATTGGGCATTCGGGGCGGCGATCGCTGTCTGTCCAGCGCAGGCAATGCTCAGACCGCAAAAAAGAGCGGCCAGCCGCCATCGAATTCCCAGAGGATTGCCAGCTATTCTTCTCATTGTTAGGACTCCGAATATTCTGCGCATCGTTAGTTTCGACTTCAGTATTCATCGAACATTCGTTGAATCTGCTTTGGTTCGTTTGTTTTCATGAGCGCGAGCCGCAGGAGTACCCGGGCCTTGGGTGGATTCAATTCCTCGGCTGCGACAAAGTTCAGCTTGTCGTCGTTGACTTCGACGTTGCGCCCTACAAAACCCAAGGTGACCCTCGACGCGCGTACCACAACCACACCGTTTTTGGCCGCGCGGGCGAGTGCGTCCATCACCGCCTTTGGCATGTTCCCATTGCCGACCCCGGCCGAAACAATTCCTTTGGCACCCGCTTTGACCGCTGCATCCACAAGGTCGACCGGCATGTCTTCGTAAATGTAGAGAATGTCCACCCGTGGCAGGCTACTAGCGGAATCGACGTTGAAAGGAGTCTCAACCGTGTGCTTCTTGAAAGGCCTCCGATAGTATTGGCTGACGCCGTACGCGGTTGAGCCGATCAGGCCCCGATAAGGAGACATGAACGTATCGGTGGCGGTTGTATGCGTCTTTGTGATGTCGTGCGCGCTATGAATCTGGTCGTTGATCGATACCAGCACGCCACGTCCAATAGCCTGCGGATCGGCGGCGACGGCCACCGCGTTATAGATGTTCAACGGACCATCGGCGCTCAGGGCCGTCGATGGTCGCATGGAGCCGGTCAGCACAACCGGCTTTTTGGTTTTCACCGTCAAGTGCAGGAAATAGGCCGTCTCCTCCATCGTGTCAGTGCCGTGAGTAATCGCGATTCCGTTGACATCGGGCGATGCTGCGAGTTGATTGATCCGTTTTGCCAGCTTGAGCCAGATTTCGTCGGACATATCCTGACTGCCGACATTTGAGATCTGCTCGCCGCTTACCCGGGCTACCTTATTTAATGTGGGAACAGCTTTGATCAGTGTGTCCACTCCTACTTGCCCCGATTTGTACTCAGCCTGAGCGGATGTAGCCGCCTCACCGGCGATGGTCCCGCCGGTCGCGATAATTTTCACCGCAGGCAGCTTGCCGGCATGAAGAGCTGAAACAAAGCCGCAGCAGCAGATTGCCGCCGCAAACCCCAATGCATTTCTTCTTTTGAGCATCGCTTCTCCCTCCTTCTGAGCCGTAACTGAGCCGTATTCCTCCAATACCTGCTCCCGCAAGACTGTCACCAAATGATGGGGCTTTTGAATTAAGGGCTTTGCTGAGGCGCCTGTGCGCGAGATGGCTCAGGTGGGTGCGATAACACAGCGCCTACAGTGGTTGTCTCCGGCCCGAACGCATGGACTCACGTTGTCGTGAAGTCTTCGATATTTCTAAACCCACAAGAATTTGTGCGCCTTGAACCGAGTAAGGCGGAACTCTAACTATTCATACAAACGTCGATCGAATCCAAGCCGAGTCTCCTGAAAAAGAGCGCGTAATATGCCGCGGAGATTGTCGTCTCGTTTAAGCAGTTCGCCGGTTACCAGGTTTCCGATGCCTTGTCAGGTGAGCCCTGGTCCCTAGTCAGCTGGCCGCGTTACACACTCTCGAATTGTTCTTATACCCTATGTGCTCGGAGAGGAAGTTCGAGAACATGCGGTCAACATGAGCCTTCACGCCACCAGTGGCACACAACTGGGACACAACACACTTGACTGGAAGCTAAGAACGCACACACTTCGCTTGAACCAGGCTCCGACACACCAGCGGCCTTGACAGAAGCTTGCCCGATGGTTTGCGCTCACCTACAAGCACCATCTCACGATCATAGTGGGCGCCGCTGATCCCCGCGAGCCTTTCGTGAGACACGCGCTCGCTCAGGCCCATCATATGGAAATACTGGAAATGCACGCTCGATCTAGAGCGTGTCTTGAAAAAGAACCTCAGCGGCTCATCCACGCGACGGATAAGCGATCGTCACCGAAGCTCCGCTCCTCGTCTACGGTTGAATCTACTCTGATGGCCATGATCGTATTTGCAGGCCTCGGCAGGTCTTGTTCGCCTCTGAAGAATTACCCGCGCACCCAAAGAGCGAGCGTCGTGTTCAACGGCGGCAAAACCGAGTACCCGATCGGAAGACCTCAACGAGCTGGCCAGATTTCATGTTGTCCCCGTGACTGTGGCGTGCGGCAACGCCGCTGTTTCCGTCTTAGGAATGGCCCGTCCGCTGGTCCTCGCGTTCGAGTCACCGCATGTCGGTCGAGGGAAAAGGTTTGACTCTTGGGTCATCCTATTCTTTCCAGCGTTGCTTCCTCGGGCTCGACCAGCACGAGGAGTGAGCAGCCGTTCGTAAATCGAACGATTACGGGTGAATCCACGCCAGATAGGCAGAAAACTAGTCCAATGAGGACAAGTCCACGCTCTATCTGGCCGTGACCGGCAGCTGGCTCATACTCACACGATGGGAGACGCGATTGTGTGGGGTTCCCGTCTGCAATAGCGGCGAGAAGCTTCCGATGTCTCCGCCGTGCCGCCTCAATCGCATACGCAACTCCGTTCGAGCGCGGTGGAGGCGAGACTTGGCTGCGGGTACACTGATCTGCATTCCTTCAGCGATGGCTGTCATTGGCAGCCCCTGAATATCACGCAGTATGATCGCATTGCGCAGTAGCGGAGGAAGATGTTGGATTTGCGTGCTTAAGACTTGTTTCAGTTCACCGCAAGCCATCTCGCGCTCAGGGTCCGAACCGCACTCCGACAGCTCAAATTGGGGCGCGTCTGATGCTCGCGACCTGTTATCCAGATACACGAACCGTGCGCGCCGCTTCTGGCGCAGCAACATAAGACACTCATTCCTGACAATCCGTAAGAGCCAGGTGGCGAACTCGGCCTCGCCGTGATACTGAGAAAGGTGCATGTGGGCTTTTAACAATGCAATATGCACCTGATCCTCCGCATCCCACCGATTGCGAAGAAAAAACGTCGCGACGTCTACACACCTGCGATAATGCCGGCGCACCAGCTCCGCGAAAGCATCCTTGTCACCACGTCGCGCCAGATCTACAAGCACGGGATCGGGTGGGTTTAGCTTTGCCGTGAGAACTTGCATTTTGTTTCTCCTAGAAAGGAATTCAACGAAATAACGCAACACGCACTTCGGCAGCCAAAACACGGTGTTAGCAACGTACCTTTGCTTTGTTTCTTTCAAAGCTGGGATTCTGCCGTTCTAGGAAGCGCGAAAATTGGCTCAACCAAGGCAATCTAATAGCTACAAGAGCTGCTTCTCATGCGGAAGCTCGATCATAGCTCGCGAGACCTCAGTCCCGCCGCGACAAGAGCGAGGCACCATAAACATCATCCTTTGAAGTTGTTTTTACCGGTGCGCTCTGTCACAATTCGGGCGCAGGCTCTAACGCTTTCCCTTAATAAGGTACGAAGTGGGCGCTCCGCTTCGAGGCGTGTGGCTCGTCTGAACTCCAGTTCATACTCCGCACGTACGAGAGGTGTCGAATTGAAGTGCCGGAAACCAAAAAACGAGTGATGGGCTGCCAACGGCCCTAGCCTACATTCTGTTGTCGCGCAGAAGTTGTGTCTGTCAAGTCAATCATCCCACCACCTGCGTCATTTAGCGCAAATATTTGTGTAGTTGAGCCTGTTGCCGCAGCGACTTCAATAACGGGTTTAAGAACAGACCGCTGTCCGTCGGCTGACTACAGCCACCAACGCAAAAGGCTATTGTCGCGGCGACGCCGCCGACCCTCAGCATCTCCAGTCCGTTGACCCACCACGAACCGCTGGCTAGCGGAGTTCTCGCAGCCCTGATCGCGAACAATGAAAGCGCTCCAAATATTCATAAGACTCAACCCAGCTTGAGAGAAGACGCTTGGATTCAGCCGGGCTGTTGGGCGAACCAACGGAAACTTTCTGCAAAAACACGCTAACCGGCTGCGTCTCTAGTTCTGTTCTCCAGGCGAACGAAATGGCGGTAAGCACTGACGCTCAGGAAATTGATTACTACTGCGATGACGTTCCAGACGATGATCGGCCTTGAAGCGATCAGG
>CAWJQP010000035.1:0-16088 GCA_963844855.1 Bryobacteraceae bacterium | reverse complement strand
GGCGTTATCCGTCAAGTTGACGGCTGACCATCTTCCGAATGGCGGGTTGCTCGTCGGCAAACGAGTGGGTGGTATGACTGCCTTATTCCCGGATGGCCGGACTCGTCCGACGGAAACGGACCCGTCAGCTCTGCACCATAATGGGTTCAAAGCTCGCGGATCATTTTGGAAGAAAGGAACGTGTTCTGCAGACGCTCCTCACGAATTGACGCCGCCAGCGACCGAACGACGGCGCGGGCGCGCGAGCGCAGAGCGTCGCGGTCGGATGCGCGTCTGCCACGCTGCGCTAGTTCCGCCGCGGCTTCCAGGATTTGCCACTCGATGGTCGGACAGGGAAACTGCTCGATCAACCGCAATGCGGCATCATATTCGCCCGCTGCATCGTGGACGCGGTCGTCGAGGACTGCGATGTCACCCTGCAGCTTGTGAGCCCACGCTCTGCGCTTTGGGTTCTTGCCTTCGAGTGAGGCAGCCGCGTGCACGCCGGCTTCCTTGAGATCGCCCCGTGTGATCCAGTAGTTCGCCAGTTCCCCCTGAAGACGCGGATGGTACACCCAGCGAAACCAAAAATCGGTGCTGTGGAGTTGTTCCCCGCGACGGAGGTGCTTGAGTGCGCGGGCCGGTTCGCCAAGGGCGAGGCAGTCCCGGGCAGCATTGATGTGGGAATTGCACTCGCCCTCGACGTCGCCGAACTCCTTAGCCATTTGAGCCGCTTCTGTGTCCAGCCTCAGCGCTCGTTCCGGGTCCTGCGCCTCGAAAAGGAGCCAGGCCTGCGCATTCGTCAGGCGCGATTGCCAGCGAGTGTTGCCGATGCGGTCTGACAGACGCATGCCTTCTTCGAGCACGTCCCAAGCCTCGGAGATCCGGCCACGGTTACCGAGAATCCTGCCTTTGTGAAACAAAGATCTCAGCCTGTCGTAGCCAGCGCCGAGTTCCAGTGCCTTCGAGTCAGCCCAGTCGAGCGCGCGCTCGGCATCGTCATTCTGCGAGAGCATGGCATGAATGCTCCCCCTGAAAGAGACGGCAGTGAGAGTGAGTAGAGGAGGGCCATGCCGACGCAACGCAGGAATGGCCCGATCGAACAGCGCTTCCGCTTCGGCAATATCCCCGTAGCACCATCGTGTGCAAGCCAGGATGAATTCGCTGGAGGCGAGGCCGGCACCCGAGCCCGCAAGCCGAGCGAGTTCGAGCGCGCGGTCGCCCTGTTCCTGCGCCTCCCCGGGACACTTTTTGCAGAAGAAGAGCACGGTTCCCTTGCTGCAGACTGCATTGATCTGCGCCTCCCGGTCCGCCAATTCGCAGGCCGATCTTTCGGCGAGATCGAACGCGTTGAGCGCATCGTCGAACTGCGTCATGTCCTGGTAAAGCCGCCCCAACTCGAGAGCGGCTGCCAACACACAGCGATTGCGCGAGGGGCCCTTCAACTTTTCCGCATCCGCGATGGCGCGCCCGCAGAGTGCGACGGCTTCAGGATAAGCATAAATCCGGGCAGCGTTCCGGGCCGCTTGAAGGAAGTAATCCGAAGCGCGGGCAAAGTCTCGCGCATCGTGGAAAAGAAGCGCCGCTTCAGGCGCGACCTCTCCGCTCCGCTCTTCATAAAAGCCGACCAGAGCTTCCGCAACGGCGCGGCTGAGCAAAGCCTTACGCGTTGCCATCAGTGAAGACTCCAAAGCATTCTGATAGAGCACGTGGACGAACGAGTATCGCAGGGTCACGGTCGAGTCGGGAAATTCCCGTTCACCCACCAGACGGACCAAACCGTGTAAGCGCTCCATCCGTTCCAGCCGCTCCTCGACGTCCGCCGGATCCATCGCCAGAGCCTTGGCTACAGTGGCAGAGTCGAACTCGTTTCCTTGCACGGCCGCAGCGACAGCGAGGCGCCGAGCGGGTTCGTCAAGTTGATCGATCTTTCGATCGATCATGCTGCGGACCGACTCGGGCAGTTCGAGTCTGATCTCGGGAAACGGCCGCGCCAGAGTCCACTCTCCATTCACCTGCGCAATGACTCCCCCGTCGTGGAGGTAACGCAAGAGGTCGACCATGAAGAGCGCGTTGCCCTCCGTGCAGCCGTGCACTGATGGTGCAAGATTATCGGGGAAGGAATGCCCTGGGAACTGCAGCGCGAGGTATTGTTCGACGTCAAATGAGCTGAGGAACTGAAGCGCAACCTCGCGGCAGGAGCCGTGGGACTGCAGTTCCTGTCGGACCTGAAGAAACGGGTGCTTTGCCAGCAGCAGGTCAGAAGTACGATAGGTGGTGACGACGAGCAGGCGCATGCCGGCGATGCGGCTTCCTATGTAGCTCAGAACGTCCACAGTGGAAGCATCGGCCCAGTGCACGTCCTCAAGGAAGAGCACGACCGGACGCAGCCGGCTAATTTCGTTGAAGAACGTCAGGAGTTCGCGTTTCAGACGCTCTTGGGACGCGATCTTGACGTCGGCGCGCATCCGGCGATCCGATGAATCAAGCCATGAGGCAGGGGCAATCTGCATATACCACGTGGGCGCCACCAGCTTGAGGAGGCTCGCCACCACATCGCCACCGTCGCGAAGCAAGCTCTCCAGCGCTTCAATCAGCGGCAGGTATGCTTCGCTTCCCGCCAAGCGCTCCGAACATCGCCCGTTTGCGACGTAACAGTCCGTAGGATCGGCGCGCAGCTGGATCGAGAAATCTTCAAGCAGGGTGGTTTTGCCGATTCCCGCCTCCCCGGCCACGCAGACGACAAGCCCCAGACCGTCCGCGACTGAGCGGAACACGGCCTCGATTTCGGCTAGTTCCTTTTGCGTCCAACGGTAATCCGCCGGACGGGGCCGCGCTCAGCCGCCCTGGCAGCGGCAAACGTGTCGGGAAATTTTTATGAGCCCGTGGTCGACTTCCCCGGCGGAACGGCGCCGCCGCTCGCTTTCGAGACTGCGTCGCGCCAGGCTGTCCGAGTCTCCTTTGACTGCCGCGGCGAAGCGGTAACCCAGTTTCGATACTGTCTCGATATAACGCGGCTTTTCGACCGAGTCCCCGAGTGCGTGCCTGAGGCGGGCCACCGCGGCATTGAGCCCGTGTTCGAAATCGACGAATGTGTCATCGGGCCAGAGGCGTTTACGGAGTTCGTCACGGGTGACCGTTGTTCCGGGTTTCTCCAGCAACGCCGCCAGAATTTGAAAGGGCTGCGTCTGAAGTTTGATCCGTACGCCGTGTTTTCGAAACTCACGCCTTTCGAAATTGACTTCGAAGGGTCCAAAGCGGGTTATGCCGATATCCAGAGCGGGTTGCATGACAGCTAATCTCCGTAAGTATAGCCACTCTTGACGTCATCCTGGAGGATCCCCCGTGTTTTGGTGGGCTTGCACCGCGAGGTTAAATTCCCGTTCGTGACGTGCGCAGGCTCGGGCCTCAAAGCAAAATACACAAACGGCCTTTCATCTGAACAAAACTTGCCGCCCAGGTGAGCAGGATGTCGAAAGGCCCGCAAGGAGAGAAACTATGTCGTGGGTTTTCGCGTTCCTCAAATCCGCAAGAGCTGGTCACGCTGCCACAATCTGCCTGTCAGTGGGTCTGGTCTTGTTCTTCCCGCCGCGTGCTGCGGCGGATGCGGTCACCGACTGGAATGTAAACGCCGGCGAAGCAATGCTTGCCGCCTGCATCGAGCCCCCTGGCTCGAATGATCCGCTCCACGAATCACGAATATACGCGATGATGCACGTGGCCATCCACGACGCGCTGAACGCGATCGACCGCCGGTCTCGCCCGTATGCATTCGACGCAGCAGGTTATTCACAGGCGTCTCCGGCTGCCGCGGTCGCAGCCGCCGCGCGTGGCGTGCTCGTGTCGGAGATCGGGAAGCTTCCATTGCCATTTCCGCCGGCATGTGCGCAGGCCGGTATCGCCAGCGCCGAGGCAGATTACGCTGCGGCTCTCGCTGCCATTCCTGACGGCACGCCTAAAGCGGAGGGTATTCAGGTCGGAAAGGCGGCCGCCATGGCGATTATCGCGCTGCGTAGCGGAGATGGCTCCGACACGCCGCTGCTGGCCTTCGACTATCCGCAAGGCACGCTTCCGGGCGAGTTTCGCTTCCCTCCCGGTTTCGACTTCGCATTCGCGCCGGGATGGGGCTTGGTGACTCCGTTCGTCCTCAATCACGGGTCGCAGTTTCGGCCAGGTCAGCCGTACAACGTGAGCAGCAAAAAGTACGCAGCCGACTTTAATGAGCTGAAGTCACTCGGTGGTGACAACATCACGACGGCCAGCGCGCGCACTGTCGAGCAAACGGAGATTGGCCTGTTCTGGATCGAAAGCTCACCGCTGGGGTGGAATCGAATCGCACGGACTGTGTCGATCAATCAGCGAGTCGGTTTGTGGGAGAACGCGCGGCTATTTGGTCTGCTCAACCTGGCACTGGCCGATGGCTACATAGGCGCCGGTGAAGCCAAGTTCCATTACAACTTCTGGCGGCCGGTCACGGCAGTACACAACGCCACCACGGACGGTAATCCGGACACAGTGGGCGATCCGACGTGGACACCGCTGCAGGCGAACTATCCCACACCTGACTACCCTTCGGCGCACAGCGTTGAAGGCGGGGCAGGAGCGCAGGTTCTCAGCGAGTTCTTCGGGACCGACAACATTGGATTCAAAACCTGCAGCATGACGCTGCCGGCGGGGACCAGATGCACGGACGCATCCCCCGTGTACCGCGCTTACACCAGCTTCTCGCAAGCAGCTAATGAGAATGCGGTATCGCGCATTTACATTGGCATTCATTTCCGCCTCGCCGTCGAGGAGGGCGTTAAACAAGGTCGAAAGATCGGGAATCGTGCGGTCAATCTGTTGTTGCGACCGGTGCGATGATGTCGCATGAAGGCCGCGGCGATCCGTAGTTGGGTCGCGGCCTTTCTTATCCCATCTTTACGGCGTGTCCTTCGGCTTCGGCGCGCCGCTGACCGGGCCAATACCGCTATACTGCTTGCCGTCTTTGTTTAGTGCGCCTGTCCAGTCCACAGCTCCGTGTAGTCGGCGTTCCGTTCATTAAAGGCGACCTTATCGCTGGAACCAACAGCGAGGAACAGGGCGTTATACGTCATAGCAGAGTCCGTACGGCTTCCGAGGAAAGGAACGTCTTCCGCAGCCGCGAATCCGCGATTGATTCTGCCAAACGCTGCGTAACAGCGCGGCCGCGAGCCAGCAGTTCGCTCGCCCTTTCCGAATCATGGAGTCTCTGGCAGTTCCTCGCGAGGGCTTTCGCTATCTGCCACTCGATCGTTGGGCACGGATACCGGTCGACCAGACCGAGGGCCTTGTCGTAATCAACTTGAGCTACTTCGGGGTTCTCCTCCAATACAGCGATTTCAGCTCGGAGCATGTGTCCCAGGGCGATGTGCTTGTTTTTCAAGGTTCGATTCGCAAGGTCCAATAGCTTTCCAACTGCGTTTTTGGCCTGCAACAGGTCGCCCTGCGCTATCCAGTAGCGCCCCAGCTCGTATCGATACCGATTCTCGTAGACCCACCAGAACCACGGATCGTCCTCCAGGAGAAGCCGTGCCTTTCCGAGGTGCTCGCGGGCGCGATCCAAATCGCCCAAGGTGATCTGAATACCGGCCAGATGAATGTGGGAGCTGGCAATGCCTTCGGGAAACCGCATTTCATGGCTCATCCCCGTGCCTTCCTGATTTACGCGAATCGCACTGTCGAAGTCCTGCATTTCGCGGTAGATCCAACCGCGCGTATTGGGGATCCTGGGACGCCAATAGCGATCCCCATTAAGATCTGCGATTCGCTCTGCTTCATCGAGGCTTGCGAGCGCGGGCGAGATCTGGCCCGACTGGCCCAAGCCCAGACCTGCTATGAACAGGCACTCGACAATGTGATAGCTGACCCCGCGCTCCCGTGCCCGCTACATCGCCCACTCGATACCGGGGCCGGCCTGTTCCAGGCGGCCTTGCCAAGCGTGATAGGCGGAGCAGTGCACGACAGCCTCAATCGCATGAAGGGGAGTCGGTGTGCGCTCCGAGGCCATCAGAGCTGGTAGAGCCCGAGCGACGAGATCGGCGGCTCCCGCCACATCGCCGTCGCACATCCGCTGCATCGCGATGGCAGCCTCCGCGGAAGCGATCCCGTAACCGAAGTTCGTTGCTTTCGCTAAATGGAGGGCTCGTTCGCCTAGCGTGCGTGTTCTTTCGGTGCGTTTGAAGACGAACTCGGCAAGTGCAGCAGCACACAGAGCGTCGATCTGCACTTCCGCTGAGACCTGCCTCTTCGGCTATCTCGGCAGCCTGCCGAAAGTCATCGGCCGCTGCCTCCAACTCGCTGATCGTCAGATGCAACTCGCCCAGTTTCAGGGTTGCCGCTAGGGTCAACTGCCGACGAACTTCGTCTGGCAGCTTTTCCGCCTGCTGAACAGCCTTTTCGCAGAGGGCAACAGCTTGCTGATTGGCGTAGACTTTCGCGGCATTGTCTGCGGCGACGAGGAACCAATCCGCCGCCTTCCGGTAGTCGCGCTCCTGTCTCATAGAGGAGCGCCAACTGGGCGGCGACCGGTTTGGGTTATTGTGACGTCGCTCCAACAGGGCCTCGGCGACTCGAAGACTTAGTGCAGCCCGGCGAGCCGAAGACAGCGACTCGTACAAGGCGTTCTGATACAGAACGTGGACGAAGGCGTAAGTCTCCCCCTGAGAGACCGAGCGGTCCGAGGACGGCACTACCCTCCTTACAAACGCATGAACCTGATCAAGATCACGAAGCACGTCCTCAGCCCCGGCTGCGTCCATCCCGGTGGCGCGGCGCAACAACGAAAGAGTCGATTTCAGTGCCCTGAACAGCGGCGGCCAAAAGCAGATCCCGAGAGGCTGTCGGCAGTTGGTCGATCTTGCGCTGAATCATGTTCTGAATCGAGGTCGGATAAAGGTTGCTCAGCTCTTGCTGCGAGTACCGGAGACGCCACACACCGTCGGTCTCGACGAAACCGTCCCGCTCACGCAATTCCTGGATCAGTTCGACAAGGAAGAACGGACTTCCTTCCGTCCGTGCATGCAGGGAAACCGCCAGTTCCGGCGGGAAGGTGTTTCGGAGGAACCGACGATTGAGATACGCCTCGACGTCTGTTTCCGTCAGTAGTGACAGCGGGAGTTCCCTACAGACACGACGCTTGATCAATTCCTGACGTATTGGGACGAAGGGGTGACGAGCGAGAGACATCTCAGTCGGTCTGTAGGCCAGCAAGAATACGACGCCATCAAGACCTTCCCGTTTTGCCAGATAGGCCAAAAGCTCGATAGTGGATGTATCAGCCCAATGAAAGTCATCGATGATGAGGGCCAGAGGGGCGTCGGAACTGATTTCAGCTAGAAAGGAAGCCAGCTCGCGCTTCATCCTTTCCCCGGAGGCCGCGCGAGCCTGATCGAGAACGCGTGAGAAGGATGGGTCAGAGGACGCCCACAGTGGCGCGACTTGGACGTACCAAGTTGGCGCCACGAGCTTGAGAAGTCGAGAAACCGGCTGGCTGAAGTCTCGGTCTGTAAGGCTTTCGAGAAGCTCGATTACCGGCGAGTATGCTTCTGCGTCGACGAGACGTTCCGAGCATTGGCCGCGCGCGATGCGACATCGAGTGCTCCGGCGCGCCTCGAACAAGAAATCATCCAAAAGGGCGGTCTTGCCGATCCCGGGTTCGCCGGTGATGCCGACCATCCGCAAATCGCTGCTTCTGCACTCAGCAAGGAATTCGTGTAGTTCCTGCAGCTCTTTCCGCGCGCCCTACGATTCGTTCTGCCTGGGAGAGAGCTGTCAAAAGACGGCAGTCGCTCAGAGGCAATTTCGTCGCGCACCGCGTCGATATCGCTCTCCCAAGAGATCAGGAGTTCTCGGCGAACCTCTCGAGCGAGCGACCCGCCAGGCATCGATCTCGTGCTGAAAAGCGTAGACGGTGTCCTGCTTGGAGTGCGGGTGGCGGCGTACTGGTAACCCCTCACCCTTCTCCCACCGTTGGACAGTCCGGACCGAGGTCCGCAAGTAATCGGCTATCTCTTTCCAGGATTCAAGGCGGTTCCGATCCACTGCTACCCGGCTCCCGGTTGGTGATTCGGCTTCACGGTCGAGGAAACAAGCTTAGCACCGAGAGGCGAGTCTCGGGATGGCCATGTGCCACACAACGTGACATGAAGTCTGCTGGCCTCCAAGCAAGCTCCTACCCTACTTCGAGGGGCAGTTCGGGATCGGCTGCCCACTCCGTCATCGAGCCGTCGTAAACGGCCACGTTTCTTGCTCCGAGCAGAGTCAACAGGAAGGCGTCGCTGCAAGCCGCGATGCCGCCTCCGCAGTAAGTGATGATGCGGTCTTTTCCCAGAACACCGGCGGACGCGAACTGCGCCCGGATGTCCTCGAGTGGCAAGTAGGCGTTCGTTTCACTGTTCAGTACGCCGAGGAACGAGACATTCACGCTGGTGGGGATGTGACCTGGGCGCCCGTATCTGACCGGACCACGACCTGAGAATTCCTCCGGATCGAGGGCGTTCACAAGACAAGTCGATTTGTCGTCAATGGCCGCTCGGACTTCTTCCTTGGTTGCAATTCGTTCAGGCTGGAATCGAGCCACGAAGTTGGCGGGTGGGTAGGCAGCCGGCGCGGCCGATGTTGGCCGTCCTTCGGCTGTCCACTTGGCCCATCCGCCATCGAGTATGGCGGCGTTGTCGAAACCGAACGCGCGGAGCATCCACCACACCCGAGCGGCCCATATGTTAACCATCCGGTCATAGAGGACGACTCGGGTACCTTCCGCCACCCCGAGTCGAGACATCACGCTCGCGAACTGGTCCGCAGACGGCATCGGGAACATGAATCTCTTGTTGCTCTTGTCCGTCAGGTCGCCAACGAGATCAACATAGACGCTTCCCGGAATATGGGAGCGCTTGTAGTCCTGAAGCCCGGGACGATTTCGACTTTCTCTTGGGCCGACTCCTCGAAATAGTTGGGAAGATAGACGGTGCAGTCGAGGATGCGGAGATCGGGGTCATCAAGGTGGTCCTGTAGCCACGCAGTATCGACTAAGTAACGGTTGTTTGTGCTTTGCTCTGGCATGGTTGCCCTCTGGCGTCCATGTTGCACCCGAGCGCGTACTAGCGTCGAGAGACAAAGCGCGACTGGGTCTCTTTGTCGCACTTTGACGTAGTCCCGTGGGCCCGACATGGTAGGCGGTGGAGCAGTACCGAGGCAAAACCCGATCGTCCACAGAGACCGAATCCGCATTGACGCGTAGCCTTTACCCCTTTTACCAACCATCTGAGCGTATAGTCGCCATGTCGGACATCTGCGTCGGGCGGCTGGCCCTTTGCGTTCCAAGCATGTAGTCTATCCAGCAGGTCAGAGGTTGGCTTCCGCATCGCCGACCATCGACTCGGAACGGAGGGCCGACCGAAGATGACAGCGAGACGTCGATTGGACTCTCCTGGCCGACTAGACAGATCGCGCCTCAATGAGTGACCGGCCGCATAACACGGACCGCCTGGTTGAAGTCGGAAACGTAAACACTACCCGTGCTGTCGACCGCAAGCGCGAGAGGGTGATCCAGGCTCGCATTTGCGGCTGGCCCGCCGTCCCCGGAGTAGCCTGCGAGTCCGTTCCCTCCCACGGTAGTGATCAGCCCGTTGAGATCGACCCTGCGAACGCGCTGGCCGAACATGTCGCTGAGAAAGAGGTTACCCGCGGAATCAACGGCGAGTCCCGAGATGAATCCCAGTTTCGCTTTCGTGGCGGGCCCACCGTCGCCGACATCGCTGTCGGGAGGAAAGCCGAGTGGATTCCCAGTCGCAATGGTCGTCTTTGTGCCCGTGGGTGAAACCTTACGGATCGTAAGCGAGCAGTTCTCTTCGTCAGTCGCATTCGGAACCCGCAACGAATAAAGCGCCGGTGCTGTCGACGGTGAACGCCGAGATGAAACCGTAGTAAGGTAATCCCGCAGCGGAGGCCAGCGCGGTGTGGATCGTTCCGTCCGGCGAGACTTTCCGCACGTCCGCGTAAGAGCTCTCCGCAATATAGAGGTTGCCCGCGCCATCTATGGCGACGTGCGATGGCATGATTGCCACGCCCGTTGCAGACGCGCCGCTGGTCGCCTCACGGGGCCATGCCGGCGCGCCTCCGTTGCCGGCTACCGTGGCGATGATTCCGTCCGGGGAGACCTTGCGCACGCGAAAGTTGCCGGAATCGGCGATGAACAGGTTGCCTGCGCTGTCGACCGCGACACTTGTCGGGTAGTTCAGAAATGCTCCCGTCGCAGGGCCGCCGTCGCCCAGAGGATGACAATCGGACGGGCCGGAACAGCGTTGTGCGCCGGTTCCCGCGACAGTCGTAATAATTCCTGAGCGGGAAACCTTCCGAACACGATGGGCGGCGGTCTCCGCGATATATAGGTTACCGGCGCTATCCACCGCGAGTCCGCTCTGAGTCACTATTCCCGGTTGGGCCAATCGAGGTGCACGTCAATGGCGCTCCCGCCATCGACGGACTCAGCCGGCGGAAGGCCCGGTATGGAAGCGACAGCCCTGATGATGCCATCCGTCGTGACCTTGCGGATCGTGCGGCCTGTGTTGTCAGCGATAAAGAGGTCGCCTGCGGCATTTACTGTCACGGCCGTCGGCCCGTTCAGTTGTGCGCGGCTGGCAAGCCCCCCGTCTCCCGACGGAGCGCCATAAGTTCCGTTGCCGGCCGCGACGGTTTGGTCGCCGTTCGGTGCGATCTTCCAGACAACCGGTCCGGCCGCAACGAACAGGTTGCCCGCGGCGTCGACAGTCAAATCCCCGGAGCAGCAAGACGGCGTCCGAGCCAGTGTGGAGATCAGACCGTCGGGCGAAACTTTCCGGAGGCTGTAGGCGTAAGTGTCAGAGTCCTGGTCGTAGCCCTCGTCGGCAAGAAAAAGATTGCCGGCGCCATCGACTGCCACATGAACTACAGTGGCGAGTCGAGCGCTGGTTGCGGGCCCCCTGTCACCCGCAGCGTCCGGGCCGCCCCCGGCGACCGTGGTAATCGTTCCGTCAGCCGTGACCTTCCGGACGCGGCCGAACTCGCCGATGAACAGGTTGCCGCCCTTGTCAATGGCGATGCTCTGGGGATAATTCAGTTGCCCCTTCGTCGCCGGTCCGCTGTCGCCGAGAACTGCGCTGCCTCCCCCTGCGACTGTGGTGATGATCCCGTCCGGAGAGACACGGCGGACGCGCTGATTTCCCGCGTCAACGATAAATACGTTGCCGGCGCTGTCGGCGGCCACGGCGCGAGGCGCGGTGAGCGATGCGCTTGCAGCTTGTGCGCCATCGCCGGAAAATCCCGTCCTTGAATTGCCGGCAAAGCGCGTGATGAAACCGCTCGCCTCGATCCTGAACACGGAATTGCTGCGGGCCGGGACGTTGGTGTAGCCATCGCCATCGACAAAATACAAGTTTCCGGAAGGATCCGTGGCCATGCTGATGGCTGCCATCGGGGAAGCGGGCCCTCCGCCCGCGTAGGTGGAGATTCCGTACTGCTGGGCGTCCAGAGCAGCCAGCCCGACGGTCGACAACAACGAAACGAGCCGTCCAACGTGAATTCGAGACATTCTGGCTCCCTCTGAGCACATCGAGCATACATCGTGCGCGGATACAAATGAAAGCTCTTTCGGGTGAAGTGCTCTATCGGAAGTGCGCAATTGCCCGCATAATCCGTTCTGTCGATGGATTCTTGTGATGGCTAAGTCTTTAGCCGATTCCAGGTGGATGACGGGCAACCCAGAAGTTGACCGTCGCGATGCCGACTTCGCGGTGCGATCTATGCTTCAGTTTCCGGTTGTCGTCATTGGGTCATAGCGTAACAGAGACGAATAGTTCTGGGTCACGGCACTCGGAATCTGATCCAAGCCGGTCACCTTCTTCTAGCGCCCGATGGGGCGTTACAACTTGGCACAAGCAGACAAACTGGGAGTTGAGAGCAAGTCAATGAGACCTCACCCAGGCGGCAGAAGGACACGAAAGCGCCTACTGGGACGGCATGCCAGAGGTCATGCGGGATCGCGCAGCTTCGCGTTTTCCGGTTGCGGCAACAAGTTTTCCGACTTTACCGAGGCCATATGGAGGCATACCGCTGTATACGGCTTCGTGGCCCGATGATCGACTGTCCTCTCTGATATGTCAACGGAGTGGCATTCGACCCGTCGTTATCGCAGACCCAAAGCTCGGGAACGCCGGAGCGATCCGAAACGAAAGCGATCCTCTCACCATCCGGCGAATGTGCCGGCTGATTGTCGGTCCGCGTCGATGAGATGACACGAGTTGGCGGCAAAGGCTTTCCATCCGGACCATGAAGATCAATGCGCCAGATATTGGAGTCACGTATTTCTGACGAATAGGCGAGGCGGTTCGATTGATGCGAGACCGCCGCCGAGTAGACGCCACGACCCGCGAACGCCAGCCTTCGGGGGCTCGCCGACTTTCCGAGGGAAGCGCGCCAAAGCTCCATGCCGGCTTGCGATACGGGATAAGAATACGAGCCCGCGGCCATCCTCCATCCAGACGGGACCAGCGTTGGATATCCGATTCAAATCGAGGCGTTCCGGCGCGCCCTGGGGCAAGTAACCCGCGCCTAATCGAAGCAGGTAGATATCGCGGCCGCGCCACGGAGGACGCAGATTTGGTCAGGCGGCCGGAAGCTCGCTTTCAGCAGCCCCACCGAATGCAGGTACTGTATCCATTGGCAATCGGAGACGTCGCTCTTGCGGCCAGGAACGTTCCTGACGTGCTGCGCATTGACGAGGAAGACTTCAAAACCCCTCGTTTCGAGAATCTGAAAAACCGGGATCCAATAGACGCCAGTGGATTCCATTGCCACAGTCCGTACGCCACATGACTGCAGCCAGTCCGTCAGCTCGTGAAGATCGCGGGTGAATGTTTCAAATGATCGTACAGGCTCAGCCGCACGGTCGGGAGAGACGGCCACGAACAACTCCTCAGCTCCGACGTCAATACCAGCTGCGTCCGATGAAGCACTGGCAGCATTCTGCCCGTACCCTTGCCTTTGCCCTTTCCTTTATTACGTCTTGTCATTGCAGGCTCCTTCTGCCGGAACCCGCGGCCCGAGGTTACGAAAAGAGCAAACTCCTGATCGGGATCACCCACCGAAGTGAACGTCACCACTGACCTGTACGCAAACCTCGGACCCACGCTTATCGACGGGCTTCGCGTCGAGCACCAATGTCGGCTGCGGGCTGTAGCTGCCGCAGCCCCGGCGGCACTATTGTGTATCGAAACCCGTTCAGCCAGGCCCTGGTGGGAAAGCCCATGTAGGCTTACCGGTCGTAAACCAATTGCGCCCAACTCGCACCTGCACTTTCTGCATTCCTTTAGTTCCCGGCGAACCGTCGAACCCTGTTTTTCGTATAAGACATATCAACCCCGGAGGGTCGATGCTAAAAGACTTCCGCTTTGGCGCTCGGATGTTGCTGAAACAGCCCGTCTTCACAATAGTGGCCGTACTCACTCTGGCATTGGGAATAGGCGCAACCTCGGCCGTTTTCAGCCTGATTGAAGGCGTGCTCCTGTCGCCGCCTCCATACCGGGAACCGAACAGACTCGTGCTGGTCGACTCCGCCCGTACCGACAATCAACGATGGAAAGCCCCCGGGGCTGGGCTCCGCTGCAATGGATGAGCTGGCAGAAGGAAGCGAAAACGCTCGAGTCCGTAGCGGCATACGCTGGACATTCAATTTCCTGGTGCAGAACGAAGGCAGCGAATCCCTACAGGGTATGAGCGTGACTAAGGACTACTTCCAGGCGATGGGGCTACAACCGATTCGGGACGAACCTTCATCCGAGTCCGAGGGACGTCCCGGGTTCGGCTGCGGTAATCATTATTGGCTACGAGCTCTGGCAGCGAAAGTTCAAAGGGGATCCCAACATTATTGGTAAGCCCATGCGCGTGAGCCGCGCGCAGACGCCGCCCACCATCATTGGCGTTATGCCTGATGGAGTGCGGTTCCTACCGACGCCGATGGCTTCCAAAGAGCCCAACTACAACGTAAATGCGCATGTACAGTATTGGGTTCCTGCGGTTCCCAATCCCGAAAGATTGAAATAGACCGGATGGAACGTGGTTGCACGTCTGCGGCCGGATGCCTCGCTGGAACAGGCGCAAACGGAACTGAACGTGCTGACCACCGGGTGGCCAGCGAGGCGCCGGAATTGGCGGGTGTCGCGCCGCTACTGCGGTCTTTGCCCGCGGAAATGAACCAAGGACGGCAATCAAATTCTGTTGCCGTTACTCGGCGCGGCTGGGCTGGTGCTGCTGATTGCGTGCGGCAATGTCGCTGCTCTGCTCCTGGTGCGCGGTCTCCAGCGGCAACAGGAGTACGCCGTGCGGATTGCGCTGGGCGTACGCCGCATCGACCTTTTCCGACAGGTTTCGACGGAAAATCTCTGCTCGCTCTCCTGGGCGGCGCCGTGGGCGCGGGAATCGCCTTCGGAGTGGTTAAGGTGTTTCAGATGATCGGCGGTCATGCGATTCCACGGCTGGATGCGGTGAAGGCGGGATGGCCGGTACTCCTGTTTGGACTTCTCTCAGCGATCGCGGCCGCCCTAATTGCAGGAATTCTTCCCGCATACCGTGCCTCTCGCCTAGACCCGATACAGGTGCTGAAGGGCGCGGGGCCGAGGAGCAGCGCGGGCGCTGGCGATCAGCGTTTGCTGCGAACGGTCACTATGGCACAAACCGCAATGACCTTGGCGCTGCTTGTAGGGGCAGGTTTGTTGATCCGCACCATGATGAATCTGTCCAGGGTGGAGTCGGGTTTCGAAACTCGATATGTCCTCACGATGAGCGTCACGGCGGTGCAGGGACAGTGGGAAGACTTTCATCACCGCGCTCTGGAACGTGTATCGGCGCTGCCCGGCGTCGAGCAGGCCGCCTTCGCATGGGGCGTTCCGCTCACAGGAAACAACTGGCCGGGCTTTTGAGATCGAAGGTCAGCCGGTTCCCGCACAGCGAGAGCGACCGGATTGCGATTCCATTGCGTTCCGCTACTGAAGGATATTTTCAATTGCTGCACTTCCCTTATCGAGGGCCGGGATATTCGCTCCAGCGATGACCGGAAAGCTCCGGCCGTGGCGGTGGTGAATAAGGCGTTCGCCGATCGCTATTTTCCGGGAGGCAGCGCCATCGGAAGGAAGTTCTGGACAGGTGGTCGCAGCCGCCCGGCAACAGAAATCATCGGTGTTGTGGCCAACGGCCGGACGGCCGATCTGACTCAGAACGCAGAGCCGGAGATTTACCTTTCGCTCTGGCAGGCCTCGGCGTTCTCCAAGCATTTGCTGGTCCGCACCGCGGCGGATCCGCGGACGGTGATGGACAGCATCCGGCGCGAAATTCACGGAGTACTCCCTACCGCCGCTGTAGAGAACATGAAGACGCTGGAAGAGGTGAGGGACGAATCGCTTGCGACCCGCACATTTGCGATGCAGCTGCTTGCCGGTTTTTCCGTTATCGCGAGCGTGCTGACGCTGGTGGGGATTTATGGCGTTCTTTCGCTTTCCGTGGCGTCACGCCGTCGCGAGCTCGCGATTCGGGCCGCTGTCGGCGCCGATGCGCGGCATATTCGTAATCTCATTTTCGGTGAAGGATTTCGATTGATTGCAGTCGGCATAGCGGCAGGATTAATCGCATCGATCGCATTTTCGCGTGCGCTGCGAGTTTCCTGTTTGGAGTGGAGCCAACGGATCCGCTGACGCTGATGGGAGTGGGAGTCGCATTTGCGATTGTCGCCATGCTCGCCTGCTGGGCGCCGGCAAGACGCGCAACTGCCGCCGATCCGGTAGAAGCGCTGCGCTACGAATGATCTGTCTGGATTCGCGCCGGTCGGCCTGGACACTCGACTGAGTCCTTCGAGAAGCCCAATAACGACAACGACTAAGGACCGAAATCGATAGAGTGGAACGGAAGTTGGATGCGACAGAACTAGAAGGGAGAGTTCCGGCGGGTCATTAGGGGAATGCTGCCCGACTCCTTCTCGGTATTAACGTCGATACGCGTTCGCTCCACCGCGTTGCTGGGCCTCCTCCAACGCCGAACAACTGGCAAATCTACGCTGACAAACA
>CAWJQP010000034.1:0-195639 GCA_963844855.1 Bryobacteraceae bacterium | reverse complement strand
CAGCGTCCTCACCGCTGGCGCATCCCGAAGAATCGCTTCCAGATCTTCCGGCGTGAATGTCGTGCTGGTGCCCGCTCCGCTCCGCACGCCGCCCGTTCGTTGGCTTCCCGCCGAGATGATGAGCATGTTCGTTCCCATGCTCTCGATCTGCTGCTGCACCTGCTGCTGCGCGCCTTGACCCAGCTGACCATCGCAATCACCGACGCCACGCCGATAATGATCCCGAGCATCGTCAGCGCCGACCGGCCCTTGTTCCGCGCCAGCGCGCGCAACGCGATCTTCAGTACTGCGCCGATCATAATGCTTCGACCTCCTGGTCCATGCGGGCATCTTTCGAGTTCGTCGCGCATCACGCCGGTTCACGATGGGCTGATCGTTCCGGATCAATCCGTCGCGCACAACGATGACGCGCTTGGCATACTGTGCGATATCCGGTTCATGCGTCACCAGGACGATCGTGATCCCGGACTCGCGATTCAAGCGTTGAAAGACGCTCATCACTTCCACCGATGTGCGGCTGTCCAGATTCCCTGTAGGCTCGTCCGCAAGCACCAGCGACGGATCGTTCACCAGCGCCCGCGCAATCGCGACACGTTGCTGCTGTCCGCCCGAAAGCTGGTTCGGGTAGCTGTCTTCCCGATGCGCCAGACCCACCAGGCTCAACGCTTACCGGCTGCGGTCGACCCGCTCGGCCGCCGGAACTCCCGCGTACAAGAGCGGCAGTTCCACATTTTCGATCGCGCTGGTACGCCGCAGCAGGTTGTATCCCTGAAAAACGAACCCGATTTTGCCGATTGCGAATATCGGCGCGATCGTCCTTGTTCAACTCCGAGACATCGATTCCGTCGAGCATGTACGAGCCCGACGTCGGCCGGTCCAGGCAGCCGAGGATATTCATCAGCGTCGACTTGCCCGAGCCCGACGTACCCATAATGGCGACGAAGTCGCCGGGCTCGATCGCGAGCGATACGCCCTTCAGCGCGTGAACCCGCACCTCGCCCGATGTCGTAGGTCTTGTGGAGGTCGCGAACATCGATAACGTTGCTCATCGGCGCCTCCCCGGGCCCATCGGCATCATCGGATTACGCGTAGCCGCCGCAGGCGCCGTCCGACCCGCGTTCGCCGCGATCTGCGGAACCGCAATCTGTCTCCTGGCTGCAACGCGCCCGAGATACTTCCGACTTAACGCCATCGGTTACTCCCAGCTTCACCGGAACCGGCTCAGTTGCGTCGCCCGCGATCTTCCATACCGTCGGGCTTCGGCGCGCGACGCAGCGGAAGCGTAGCGCCGCGTTCGGCACCGTCATCACGTTTTTTTTCTCCGCCACGATTGCGGTAACGTTCGCCGTCATTCCCGGCTTCAGCTTCAGTTCCGGGTTCTCCACCTGGACCACAGCAGTGTAGGTCACCACTTCTGTACAGTCTGCGGCGCCAGCCGAATCTGCGCGATCCGGCCTTGGAACGTTCGGCCGGATACGCGTCCACCGTAAACGTCACGCGGCTGTCCGGACCCAGTTGCCCGATGTCGGCTTCATCGATATCCGCAAGCACCTGCATCTGGCGCAGATCTTTCGCGATCAGGAACAGCGTTGGAGCTTGGAAGCTCGCGGCCACCGTCTGGCCCACGTCCACGTTGCGGGCGACCACCACGCCGTCGATAGGAGCTCGAATGATCGTGTGTTCCAGGTTGACCTTCGCCAACTGCACCGAGGCGGCGGCCTGTTGCGCCTGGGCTCGCGCCTGGTTCACCTGCGAACGCGCGGACTGCGCCTGCGCCTTCGCCTGATTCCATTGCGCTACGGCTTGCTGTTGCTGAGCGGCTGCCTGCGCAACCGCCGCCTTCGCCGAGTCCAGCTGCGCGCGCGGTCACACCCGCGTTCACCATATTCTCCGTCAGCTCAAGATTCCGCTGCGCATCGGCCACTACGGACTTGGTTCGCTCCACGTTGGACTCATTCGCCTGCGCCGCCGCATCCGCGCCCAACACCGCGTTCTCGCCGGTCTGAATCGCTGCCGTCGCGGACATCTGATTGGCAGTCGCCTGCGTCACCTGCGCCTGCAATTGCGACGGATCGAGCTCGCGATGATCTGCCCTTTCTTCACGGGCGAGTTGAAGTCGACGTAGATCTCGCCACCGTTCCCGATACCTGGCTACCGACGTTCACGGTCGTCAGCGCATCCACCTTCCCCGTCGCGCTAATGCTCTTGGTAACCGTGCCGCGACGAACTTCAGCGCTCCCCCACTCGGGCGCAGGAGGCTTGGCCTGCCATCGCCAACCCCCGAACGCAACGGCCGCCAGCAGCACGATCACCGCTGCAAACACCCAGTGCTTGCGCGAACGCTTCCGCATCGGCGGCGGAGGAGGTACAGGCCTCAGTTGCGAAACGTTGGGAGCTTCCTGGACAATCGTAGTTATCTCACTTCATGAGATGTTCCGACCGGCTCACCGTGTGTAAGACTTTGTAAACTATATGACGCGAACCAGATTTGAAGGCGCCAATCCGATACTCAATGTGGCAAGAATGGCCAGAAGTGTCGATTACTACGTGAACATCCTGGGGTTGAAAATGCCGACTGGGGAGGAGACGATTTCACCCTCGTTACCCGCGATAGCGCAGGCATTTACCTCTGTGAAGGCGACCAGGGCCACCCCGGAACCTGGGTCTGGATCGGCGTAGAAGACGCCGAAGCGCTTCACCAGGAGTACAAAGTCAAAGGCGCCACCATCCTCGAAGCCCCGGTCAATTATTCCTGGGCGCTCGAGATGAAGGTCAGCGACCCGGACGGACACATCCTACGCTTTGGTTCCGACCCAAAAGAAGAAGCCTGAGGGGGGGTCTTCGTCTGTTCTTGCAGGGGTTCCTGCGGTTCAGGCGCTGATCTATATCCTTGCAGAACGGGCGAACGACGGTGTACTCAGCGACGATGGATGTACCGAATATGAGTCCTATCAATGCTGCCGACTTCATCTCTATTTTGAAGCTCAAAGCCGCGCGACAGCTTGGTCCAATCCCGGCTAGTGGTGGATGCTGCCACGCGGGACTTAGTGCGGGGGCGTGCGAATAACCGTTGCGTATATTGCCTGCTGCGTCAGCAGCACTGCGACTTAACACACCATGTCGAACACATACTTTCCAGGCAGCAGCCGGCCCTAAGCTTGAGGCACGACTTGCCAGTGCTGCCACTTTGGGTCCGAACCTCACCGGAAGACAACTGGTGTCAGTCCCGTCTTCCACCAAGCGTTTTGGGATTTTTTAGCAAATGCCTCAGCGACGCCGCCGTCTCGACGGAGCATCCGCTAACAAATACCTCGCCGCCTGATTCGATCTCAGGAGCGCGGCAGCTGGCGACTGGAACCTTGATTACATGCCATCTGCGCCCTCACGTACCCAAACTCAGACCCTTAGCGAGCCACGGAACGCCCTGGCGGCATAGTAAGATTCCGCGCCGTTGTGATACACGAAGACATGGTCGTAGCGGCGATCAGCAAAAGAGGGCGCCGCCGAGTTCTCTGATATCAGAAGGTGTTTTCACCCAGCTCGACGTCTTCGTATCGAACTTTCCAAGTTTCTGCAACTCCCGATATTGTTCTTCCGTCAAAAGCTCAATGCCCATGGCGGCCGCCATGTCAATAGCGTTATTCTCTGGTTTATGTTCTTTCCTTGACTCCAGCGCCTCACGGTCGTAACAAACACTTCTGCGGCCTTTAGGACTTTCCGCCGAGCAATCATAAAAAATGTATTCGCCCGTCTTTTTATCATGACCAACAACATCCGGTTCACCGCCAGTTCTTTCCATTTCATTGAGTGACCACAGCTTTTCAGGATTAGCTTCCAGCCTTGCTTGCACTTTCGCCCATTCAAGACCTTTATGGCGGTTCATGTTTTTCTCAAAACGGGCTTTCAATGCTGAGCAGTTCTTCACGTTGTCGTAGTGCCTCTTCAAACTCTTGCCTTTCGTGCTCATTGAGCTTTGCTATCCGCATTGTTGCGATCCACCTCGATTCACGACTTTGGAGCCGCCTGAGGCGGCCAGTTCGGCGCTTCAATACCGAACTGCTTGGCATACTCCGCGTTCAGCCGCTGCCAGCCGCCGAACTTCATCGCCTCGCCAGCAACGATGCGGCCGATGGGAGTGTCCGCTGAGAAGGCGATCCAGAACATCGAAACAAATGTGCCACCCGGCAGCACCCATTGAGATGAAGCGGCGATCGATGTTGTGCCACAGCGTCAGGCGCGTGCCGCCGCCAAAGGCTTCGAGTTCCCACCGGATATCGTTGCCACCCCAGTTGTACTCAAGCACCTTGGGAGCGTCGGCTCGTGTCACTGTTGTTTCGGTAACGTGCGGCGTGGGCGCTCCCACCGTGGTGAGCTTCACCGTGGTTCCAACCGTACCCAGGCTCCCATCGGCGTCAAAGGGAGCCCACTCGCGCAGATGCGCCGGGTCGGTAAGCGCCTGCCAGACCTTTTCCGGCGAGTGGCGCAGTTCTCTGCACGAGAATGAGCGTCCACTTCTCTCCGTCCTTTCGTACCTGCGCCCCGCTGGCCGGACCCGGTGTGTACTGCTCGCGATCGGTCATCTATTTTCTCCTTGTCTTCCTTTTCGTTGGCGTTGACTGATCCATACGGTCGAGGTGGCGTTCGAGAGCATCTACGTGAGCGGACCAGAACCGCCGGAACGGAGCCAGCCAGGCATCCACCTCCTGAAGTGGTTCAGGTTTCAGCCGGTACAGACGGCGCTGTGCGTCCACCGTGGATTCCACGAAACCGGCCTCGCGCAGCACGCGCAGGTGCTTTGACACGGTCGGCTGCGGCATACGAAGCTGACGCTCGATCTCTCCAACCGACTGTTGTGAGGAGACCAGCAGGCCCAATATCGCGCGGCGGTTCGGCTCCGCAATGATCTCGAACACGGATTCCACTGCTATAATATACCTACACGTATATACGTGTCAAGGAATATAGTTGTCGCGGCAGTACATCAACATCAGCGGGACGTTCTACTACCTGTGCAGCATTCTGGACGGCTGCAGCCGCTACATCGTGAACTGGGATCTGCGGGAGTCGATGACCGAGGCAGATATCGAGATCATCCTGCAGGGGGCGAAGGAGCAGTACCCGGACGCCCGGCCACATATCATCTCGGACAACGGCCCTCAGTTTATTGCCAAAGACTTCAAGGAATTCGTTCGGGTCTCAGGCATGACCCACGTCAGAACTTCGCCCTACTATCCCCAGTCGAACGGAAAAATCGAACGTTGGCACAAATCGCTCAAGGGAGAATGCATCCGGCCGGGAACGCCATTGTCATTGGACGATGCGCGACGACTGGTGGAGCGCTATGTCGAGCACTACAACACTGTCCGACTGAACAGCGCCACTGGTTACATCACGCCGAAGAACATGCTCGCCGGCCGTCAGCAGAAGATTCATGCTGAGCGGGATCAGAAGCTGGAGGAGGCGCGAAAACAGCGGCAGATTCGTCGCCAGCGGGCTGCGTGAAAGAACGAAAAAGCCATCTCCGGTATACCCACTATCGAGAAGTTGCCGCGGCCCGAGTCCGGCCAATTGTAAACACTACGCGTCGCGAATTATTGCTTGATCGTCACCGATTGATCTGCTCCAGGCGGGCGCCGGTCTCGCAGTGAAGGTCACACTTGCCAGGACGCCTGTTATTCCCCTGGTCGCTTCACTGCGATGTCTGGTCCCGCCGTTGTTGCGCATCCTGCAGGAACTGCCCGAGCTTCTGATCTTTCGCGGCGACACGTGCCCAACCTTCGGCGGTGGCGCCCCACCGATAATCCCGAATCGTCATGTCGATACCGCGATCGATGAGGAATTGCATGGCTTGGCAGTTTTTGTACCACACCAATTCATGCAGGATGCTGGCCGGCTCATGCGAGCACCAGTTCGTATTGATATCGGCGCCGTGCGCGAGAAGAAAGTCGGCGATCTCGAAGTTGTTGTTGAGGACGGCCCATGCGAGCGCGGTGTCGAGAACCCGCTGCGCATTGGGGCGCTCGCCAAACCAGCTGACGAAGTCCGAGCAGTAATGGGCATTGTTAACCGGAAAATGATTCGCGAGGTCGCCGAGTGCAGGTTTGCCATCCGCGTCGAACCAGCGTCTCAAGCGTGCGAGGTCCCCGCTGCCAGCGGCGTGCGCCAGATCGTCGGGCAGCCGCCAGATCCGCATCAGCAGCGGAAGCAAATGGGTCTTCACATAAATGAATGCGAATTCAATAGCCTGCGATGGCGGCGGCACGCGACGGTGAACCAGAGCGGGATCGAGGTCAAAAAGAGCGGTAATGAAAGCTCCTCGATCGTTGAGTACCGCGACTTCGATCAGCCGGACTTGGAATGCCACCTGTTCGTCCGACAGCACCCACGCTTCGCGCATCAGTCCGTCAACAAACGACGTCAGGTCTCCCTCGTGCAGCGCGCGCAAGATTTGTTGTTTGACAAAAGACTGCCAAGGCGCGAAGGAATCGCGGCTGTGAACATCGGGCTTGTTCGTGATGAAGTACTGAATAAATGCGGAACGTCCTGGGCCGCCATCGATCTTCCTTCCCAGTTCGGCGTCGAGGGCGATGGACCGTTCCAACAGCAGCTCGGCTGCGCTTGCGTGCTGGAGGTGGCACGCATACATCAATGCTTCGTTCACCGCAGCAAGATCGTCTGCATTCGTATCCAGACGTGTGCGAATGCTATCGGCATCACCGAGCGCGGCAAAGAACTTGAGCGCTTGGGGGAAAAGACCTCGGCGGTGAAAGAGATCGATCAGAACCTTAGCGCGCGCAGCGATGATTCCATCGCATATCGACGGCGCAACGAACGCGCCCGCATCGAGCAGGAGTTCGGCACATGCCGCGCGCGTGAAGTGCTGCTCGCTAATTGGGTCGAAGCTATCGCCGTAGGACCCGGTAGCCATCCCGAGCAGCCCGCCCTCGTCTTCATCCGCCTTCCAGGACAGCAACGCCGGATATTCCACCAGCAACTGCCGCAGACCTTCGACGTTGTTGTCGTGAATGATACGGCGGGCTTCGGATACGGCCCACTCGAGTCCTCTGCCGAGGCGTTGTTTTACTTCCTTAAGCAAGTCCCTCCAGCCTGGAAACCCATATTCGCGCGCCAGCACCAACTGGGCATCACGCTGTGACAACGGCAGCTCGGCTTGAGGCAGCTGAGCACGCGCCCGGCCGATGGCGACTGCATCGCCGGCAGCGATGTCGCGCGCCAATTTCTTGGCTTGCTTGCGCAGAGAATCCAGGGAGGGACGAGCAGGAAGCTTCGATGTGGTCATGGAAATCTCCTTTCATGAGCGCCTGTGACCCGCTGATACAGGCTGAAAGAAGATTCAAAGGACGGTGTCTGAATCGAAGCAGGTGGGATTTGTTCCCTTGCCGCGGGACGGTGGTGCCCTGTCGCACGCTGTCGCCAGTATCCACGACTTGCAGCGGCGCTGTCAACCGTGGTTTGCTAGACTGGCCGCGTCCGGGAACGACATCAGTACGCAAAATCGCCCAGCGTTGACGAACATTGTCCGCCGCGACCTGCGGAATCGAGTCATGAGTGATTTCTTTCCCTAGCCAGTATCGTTTTTGCGACCCCTACCCTGTGTCAATGGGTTATGAAGCGGGGACCAGCCAACGTGATTTCTGTTTGCAACCAGTTGCGGCTTCTGCAGGGTGCCTTGCCTACCAGCCACTATGGGCGGTGTCGTTAACACTGGCCGCCGAAAACGGCCATATACTCACTAACAGGGAACCCCCGTTCTCCATTTCACGCTGAACCAACACATGCTTGAGTGAGCACAGCGTTGCTTTATCCATATCCGCGGTTATCTGCATTCAGGGCAGGTTTGCTCCTGTTGGCGTCACTCGAAAGCTTGCCCTATCGCATGCAACAGCGGAAATGGCAATGGGCAGGTTTGCGAGGAGGCGAAGACCTGACGGGCGGAACAGCATCGTCTCATGTTCGTGAACCGCTCATGAGCTTTGAGACGAATGAAGGGTACCGAGGACCGAATGAATAACACGAAAAGAGATCGTAACACTGCCCGTAACAACAGGCTGTGCATCCCGGGCACCTCCTTCTGCTTAGCGAGCTGGAGGCCTGGGTCTCACCACCCGGGCTTCTCCCATCTTAGGAGTCAAACGTTCCTATCTACGCGAGCTGGCGTCTCCAACCTCTACGTCAGAAACTTCGGGCTACACTATGCCAATGGCGCTCCCGTCGGTGAACCAAGTGTGCCTCTGCGCGGCCGGCGCTGATAGGGGTAGGTTCGGCGTGTACCGGGTCGATCGGCGGCACGTTCTACCTCGTGGCCGCAGAATCCTGGGCATTTCGGATGGAGTTCGGTACCTGGGCCGTGCTCACCAGAATGTATGAGGCTATTGCTAGCGGTCCTTACAGGATGGATCGCACACTACCGGTGGAGCAGCCTCTGGAAACTCGTGGTGCATCACCATATTGCAGTTCGGCGCTGCGGTAACGCTCTGCCTTTCTGTTTGGCTGGCGTTCACTGGCGGATGTCAATCAGGCTCCTGGTAACCGGTTAGGCCTATCGGATCGCAGCCATTGCAGCGATGATCTATCCGAGCATCACGATCATCGCTCGCTCTGGACACATTCAGGACCCAGCACGTACTTGAGATTAGGGACAGCCGAGTCCCAAGCTCGCTCTCCCGACCTCGCGAAGCTCAAAGACTCGCACACAACCAAGCTACCTCCGCACTATTCCAACAGAGATCCGACTTTCCGCTACGGATTACAACGCGTGCAAGGCATGTACGCGGGGGACACCGATCGCTTGCAGATCGGGTTTCTACAGCCCTAGCGTGTCGAGAATCATTGCAACAGCCTGTTGCAACTCGACGGCCGTCTTGCCTCTTAGTGTTGAGTAGCCAGGATCTTCGCAAGCAAGACTTCCGGGCTGATCCATTCCGCAACGGCCGAGCGCGCCTAAGACTGCAGCTTGTTTTGCGTCATACACGTTCCGCAGCGAAACACCTCCGATGATGCGTAGAAGCTTAACTTATCTCCGGCCTAATACGGAAGTTCGGCCAATGTCAGTCCCGTGTACCGTGCAATCGCGGTGAAGTCGCGGTCACGATGCCACACAGGTACATCATTATCGATTGCCACGGCAGCGATGAGGCAGTCAACCGAGGACCTGATCGTAATGCCCTTCCTTCTGCCCTGCTGGTAGATATCGCTCGCAGCAAGGAACAGACGGAGGGGAATCGGATCGCTGAGCACTGGTATGGCCAGAAAATGTCTGCGAAACGCGTGGCTCTGTCCATCCAGCCTAAGCCCCTGGAAGACCTCCTGAATAATCGGACCGCATGTGACGAAACGAAAAAGATCCTCTTCAGGCACTGTTCGGCGGGGCTTGCGAGACAGGAGTTGAATCCAGATCGAAGTGTCTACCAGGATCATTATCGGCGGTGTTTGCGCGGTGGGTGGTCTTCCCGCATCTGCGATAAGTCTCCCTCCCATATCCCGGATCCAAAGAACTGCGGAATACCCTGGATCTTTCGAATGCGTACCACCTCTTCCAGCGCCGTATTGACCGCGGCCGAATACGTCTTGGCCGAAAGCACGTGAGTGGCTTCTGCCAGCAATTGCTCATCTAACACAAGATTTGTACGCTTCATGTGTATAAGTCTAGCACGGTCAACAACCTGTTTTTCTCGATTCACGTCACTCGCCGGACTCAATCTCCTTTCCCATCAGCACTTTATACCGCAAAGTGCCATTGACCCCCGACCCGCCATGCTACCGTCAAATCGCCATGTCTCGTACAATGTCACGTACCAACCGCCAATCCGAAACCTCCCGCAGCAACGGAGCCCTGTCCAACGGACCCAAGACCGAAGAGGGCAAAGCCCGCTCTTCGCAGAACGCGATAAAACATGGACTAAATTCCGACAAAATTCTCGTCCTCCACACCGAGAAGCAGCAAGACTACGACGCCCTCCGCGCGGCTTATCTCAAACGCTTCGCGCCCCAGGACGAAGTCGAGCTAGAACTCGTAGACGAGATGGTAGGAGCCAAATGGCGTCTCCGCCGCATCCGCTCCATCGAAACCGAGACTCTCGAAATGCGCATGGAACTCCAGGACGAGTACATCCAAAAGCGCGGCGAGAATCCCACCGATAGCCGTCGCCAAGCCATGGCCTTCAAGTCGCTCTCCGACACCTCGCAGTCGCTCAACATGCTCACCCGCTACGAGACCCGGATGCAGCGAACCTACGACCGCGCCTTCGACAATCTCAAAAAGCTACGCGCATTTCCCCAACCGCCGCAGTCTGTAAGTCCCTCACCCGTCATAGAGATGAAGCCCCGTTTGGCAGTTGACAGAACGAACCCGGCCGAGCCTTGTATCATGACTCCTGAATGCGAATCGCCCTGCTTGCCGCCCTCATTCTGTCCGCCGGACTCCCCGCGAACGCCGCATTCCGCGCCGCAGCCGTGAAAATCGACATCACTCCGAAGACTTCGCAGTGGCTCCTCGGCTACGGTCCGCGCAAATCGACGGGTGTACTCGACCCGATCTACCATCGCATCGTCGCTATGGATGACGGACAGACATCCTTCTATCTCGTATCGAGCGACTTGTGTCTTTTTTCACCCGGTCTCTACGATGAAGTCGCGGCCGGTCTCAAGAAGCAATTCAACATCGAGCCGAAGCAGTTCTGGTGGTCCGTCACCCATACGCACTCCGCGCCCGAAGTGGGTCCGCGAGGCGTCTACGATGCGCTCCTCAAAGGCCGCAGCGATCATGAATGGGACCGCGAGTACACAGACTTCATCCGGTCTTCCCTCATCTCTGGCATCGAGCAAGCCAAAGCCAAACTCGAAACGGCCCGCGTCCAAACCGGCGTCGGTATGTCGATGGCGAATATCAATCGCAGAGCCAAAGATGTCGACGGCAAGATCAGTTTGGGCCTGAACCCGGATGGTCCAGCCGACCGTCAGATCGGACTCATCCGCCTCGAACGCGAGGATGGGTCCATCATCGCGCTCATCGCGAACTATGCCATCCACGGCACCGTGCTCAGTGGGAAGAATGAACTCATCAGCGGCGATGCGCCCGGAGTCGCGGCTGCCCATGTCGAACAGAAACTCGGCACAACAGTCCTCTTCATCAATGGAGCGACAGGTGACACCGCGCCGATCTACAGCGTCTATCCCGACCCCAAGTCCGGCCATCTCTCCCAATTCCGGGTACTGCTAGGCGATCGCATTCTCGAAGCGAATCAGCGCCTGAGTCGCGGCACAGCAGACATAACACTAAAACCCGATCAAACTGTAGTCGAGACTCCATTAAGATCCGGCATCGAGTGGCCCAAAGATCTCGCCCAGTACTCCCGTATCGACAACAACGGCAAGACCCAGGTACGCCTCCCCATCCGATTCCTTAAAATAGGAAATACCGTGCTCTGGGCGGCTCCCGTGGAACTCTTCTCCGAAATCGCGATCGACATCCGAAACCGCTCCCCCTTTACGAACACGTTCTACTTCGGCTACACCAACGGTTGGTTCGGATATCTCCCGACATCGGCGGCCTTCGCGCAAGGCGGCTATGAAACCAACACCACCGTAGTTACCGACCGCGCCGAAGCCGACCTCAAGCGCCAGGTCCTGACGTTCTTAGAAGGTTCCCGCTGATGAGCCGAATCCTGATCATCCTGTCAATCGTCAGCCTCGCCTGGGCCGCAACCGACCAAGAGCTGGCATTCATCGGCGCGCGCGCCAAATACTGGGCCTTCCAAAAGGTCAAACGGCCAGAAGTTCCCAAGACAACCAGCAATCCAATCGACACCTTCATCCTGACACCCGCGCCGCAACTCGACCGCAACCGCCTCATCCGTCGCGTCACACTCGACCTCATCGGACTTCCGCCGACACCCGAAGAAGTAACAGCCTTTCTCAACGACAAATCGCCTAACGCTTACGAGAAAGTTGTCGATCGTCTCCTCGCTTCCCCACACTACGGCGAGCGTTGGGGAACCAAGTGGCTCGACACCGTCCGCTATGCCGATACCAACGGATTCGAGCTCGACCAAGACCGCCCGCATGCATGGCGCTATCGCGACTACGTCATAGCCTCGTTCAACGCCGACAAGCCATTCGACCGCTTTATCAAAGAACAGATCGCCGGCGACGAGATGTTCCCCGGCAACAAAGAAGCCCTCATCGCCACCGGCTATCTCCGAGCCGGATCAGAGCATCAGGTCTCTGGCAACATCGATCCCGAAGAAAGCCGCCAGGAAGTTCTCACCGAGATCGCCACCAACATCGGCCAGACTTTCCTAGCCATGACAGTCAACTGCGCTCGCTGTCACAACCACAAGTTCGATCCCATTACCCAAGCCGACTTCTATCGTCTGCAAGCCGTCTTCGCAGGCGCGAAAGGCGAAGAAGTCGAGATCGTCACGCCCGAAGAGAAAGCCGCATGGGAGCGCACGCAAAAGGAGTACAAAGCCCGTCTCGAACCCATCGAAACCGCGCTCAAAGAACTCGCCAAACCCTTCGACGAAAAGCTCCGCGCCGAGCGCCGCCTCAAGCTCAAGCCCGAGTTGCTGGCAGCTCTCGATACGCCGAAGGACCAACGCAACGAGGAGCAAAAGAAACTAGCCAAAGACGCCGAATCGCAGATCAAACCTGACTGGGACGAGATCGTCGAAGCCATGCCGCCCGATGTCTTCGCCAAGCGCGCCAAACTGCGCGAGCAGCTCAACGCCGTCAAGTTCACCGCGCCCGATCCTCTGCCCAGCGCCTACGCCTTCGTCAACACCGGTAAGCCTGCCCCGCAAAGCCACGTCCTTCGCATGGGCGACCCGCACAGCAAGCTCGAACCAATCGAGCCCGCGGTCCCGCGCGTCGTAAGAGGTGACTACCAGATCCCCGAAGACGCGACACAACGCCGCAGCGCGCTAGCCAATTGGCTAGCATCCCCAGACAATCCGCTGACTGCCCGAGTCATGGTCAACCGCATCTGGCAGTTCCGCATCGGCGCCGGCCTCATCCGCACACCCAATGATTTCGGCGTGATGGGCGCCAAAACCGAACAGCGCGATCTTCTCGACTGGCTAGCAAGCGAGTTCGTAGCGAAAGGCTGGAGCGTCAAAGCCATCGACCGCCTAATCGTCACTTCCAGCACGTATCGGCAGCCTGGAGTGAGGAAGCGTTTCGACGCCGAAATGGTTCGCGATGCCGTCTTGTCAGTAGCGGGAACGTTGAACCCCCAACTCGGTGGTCGACCCGTAAAGATCCCGATCGAGCAAGAAGTCTACGACCTCATCTTTACCGAGCATGAACGCGACGGCCTATGGCCCGTGCATCCCGACAAAAACGTCCAGAACCGCCGCGGCATTTATTTGTACAACAAGCGCGGCGTCCGCCTGCCGCTGCTTTCGGCCTTCGATCAACCCGACGCCATCACATCATGCCCGGTGCGCCCCGTCTCGACGCATGCGTTGCAAGCCCTGTCATTATTCAACTCGGACTTCATGCAGACTGCGTCGCAAGACTTCGCCCAGCGGCTAGAAAAGTCCTGTGGCAAAAACCAGTCCTGCCGTATAGACACCGCATGGCGCCTAGCCCTTTCCCGTCCGCCGCGCAAAGAAGAAATCCAGCTAGCAAACAACTTCTTCAAAACCGGTGGAACGCTAACGGACTTCTGCCTCGCCCTCTTCAACCGAAACGAGTTTCTCTATGTACCGTAAACCTCCACTCACCCGCCGCGACATCCTCGCCCGAGCCGCTCACGGCTTCGGCTCTATCGCGTTAGCATCCCTGTTACCAGCGGCAGAAAGAGTGAATCCGCTAGCCGCCAAACCGCAGCACTTGCCCGGCAAAGCGAAGTCGGTCATCTTCCTCTTCATGGTCGGCGGCCCAAGTCAGATCGATACCTTCGATCCCAAGCCCGCCCTCGACAAGCTTCACGGACAGCCTCTCCCCGAAAGCTACGGAAAAGTAATCAGCCAGTTCACCAAAGGCGACACGCCTATACTTCGCAGCCCATGGAAGTTCTCCAAGTACGGCCAGTGCGGACGCGACGTATCGACGCTGTTTCCAAACATCGCCCAATGCGTCGATGACATTTGCTTCGTCCGCAACTTCTATACCGAGAGCACCGTCCACGCGCCCGCGATGTATCAGGTCAACACCGGCCACACATTGATGGGCTATCCGAGCATGGGCTCCTGGGTCACCTACGGCCTAGGCAGTGAGAGCGAGAACCTTCCCGCCTACGTCGTCATGCCGCAACCCGAAGGCACCCCCGAAGGAGGCACACCATGCTGGGGCGCAGGCTTCCTTCCCGCCGTCTATCAAGGCACAGTCTTCCGCTCCGGAGCCAACCCGATCCTCAATCTCCGCCCGCCGGCCTCGATGACACCCGCGCGCCAGCGCAAGACTCTCGACTTCCTGCAGCAGATGAACGAGCTCGACACGCTAGACGGCGATACCGAGATGGCCGCCCGCATAAGCTCATACGAGCTAGCCTTCCGGATGCAAAGCCACGCGCCCGAAGCGGTCGATATGTCGAAGGAATCGGAAGCGACAAGACGGATGTACGGCATCGATCAAAAGCGGACAAGTGAGTTCGGAACCCGCTGCCTGCTAGCCCGCCGTCTGGTAGAACGTGGAGTCCGCTTCGTGCAACTCTATTCCGGCGGCGGCCCCGTCTCAATCCAATGGGACGCGCACAAAGACCTCGTCGGCAATCACGAGAAGATGTGCGGCATGACAGACCTGCCAGTAGCAGGCCTCCTCAAAGACCTCAAGCAGCGAGGCCTCCTGGATTCAACGTTAGTCATCTGGGGAGCCGAGTTCGGCCGCTTACCGATGTCGCAAGGTGGCGACGGACGCGATCACAACCCACACGCCTTCACCATGTGGTTCGCAGGAGGCGGCGTAAAGCCCGGCACAATCATCGGCGAAACCGACGACATGGGCTTACGCGGCGTAGGCAGCCGCTATCACATGCGGGACTTCCACGCCACCATCCTCAGATTACTTGGAATGGACCAGCACAAACTTTGGTTTCTTCACAACGGCCGTCACGAAAAACTGACAGACTTCGGAGGAAACGTAATCACCGAAATGCTATTGTGACTTCCGAATCTGCAGCCCCAACTCGCGCAAATTCTTCTCCGGAACCGACGAAGGAGCCTCGCACATCAGATCCGTTCCCTTAGCAGTCTTCGGGAACGGAATCACGTCGCGAATCGAAGTCTCGCCGGCAAGAATCATCACCAGCCGGTCGAGCCCGAGCGCAATACCGCCATGCGGTGGAGCGCCATACTCGAGCGCATCCAGCAGGAAGCCAAATCGCCGCGCGCATCTCTTCGTCGCTGAACCCGAGAGCGCTGAAGACAACGTTCTGAATATCGCGGCGGTGAATACGAATCGAACCCGATCCGAGCTCAGTGCCGTTCAACACCAGGTCGTACGACTTGGCGCGGCAGCGAGCCGGATCGCCGGTCAGCTTCTCGATGTCCTCGTCATGCACCGACGTGAACGGATGATGCGCCGCGTTCCAGCGCTTCTCTTCCTCGTCCCACTCGAACATCGGGAAGTCGACCACCCAGAGGAACCGGAAGTCGTCCTTCTTCAAGCAGCTCGTGCCGGTCGGCGAACTTCTGCGCCGCGAACAGGCGAAGCTGTCCGCACGCCTGGTAGACGCGTCTCTTCCGGACGCTGGCCCTTCGGCTCGCCGCGCCCAGCCCGCGAGGATCAGCAGATCGTTCTCGCCCGCGCCTTCGAGCGCTCGCGCACCTTGGCGATCTGCTCAGGCCAGTCGCGCTCCAGGCGCTTGATGTCGTCGTAGACGCGCAGGCCGCGCTCCTGGCCGTAACGCCTTCAGGTCGTCGCGTTCCTTGCGGCTCAGCTCGCCCGTACTTGGGAATGTGAATCGCGACCAGCGGCAGTCCCTCGGTCGTCAGATTCGAGCCGGCGAAGATGTCCTCGACCGAGTACGAACGGCGGGATGCGCATGTCCGGCTTGTCGCTGCCGTACGAGCGCATCGCCTCGGCGTACGTCAGCCGCGGTAAACGGCGCGCTGACGTCGAAGCCGGCCACCTCGACAGATGCTCTGCACCAGCGGCTCGATCACTTCGTAGATCTGTTCCTGCTGCGGGAACGACATCTCGAGATCGATCTGCGTGAACTCCGGCTGCCGGTCGGCGCGCAGATCTTCGTCGCGGAAGCAGCGGACGATCTGGAAGTACTTGTCGAAGCCGCTGACCATCAGCAACTGCTTGAAGATCTGCGGCGACTGCGGCAGCGCGTAGAACGCTGCCCGGCTGCACGCGGCTCGGCACCAGGTAATCGCGCGCGCCTTCCGGCGTCGACCGCGTCATGAACGGCGTCTCGATCTCGAGGAAGCCCTGCGTATCGAGGTACTGACGCGCCGCGAACGCCATCTTCGAGCGCAGCATGATGTTGCGCTGCATGTGCGGGCGGCGCAGATCGACGTAGCGGTACTTCAGCCGCACGTCTTCGCTGACGTCCACCGTCTCTTCCATCGGGAACGGCGGCGTCTTGCGCTTCGTTCAGTATCCAGACGCGCTCGGCGACTGATCTCGACCTCGCCCGTCGGGATCGTCGGGATTGATCGTGTCCGGCGTGCGCAGCTTCGACGCGTGCCTTCGACCGCGACCACGTACTCCGAGCGCAATCTGCTCGGCGCGATCGTGGACATCGGAGTTCAGGCCTTCGTTGAAGACGATCTGCGTCACGCCGTCGCGGTCGCGCAGGTGGATGAAGATCACCTTGCCGAGGTCGCGGCGGCGATGCACCCAGCCCATCACCAGGGCGCGTTTGCCCGCGTCTTCGCGGCGCAACTGGCCGCAGGTATGGGTGCGGCGCAGGTCGCCGAGGAAATCGAGTTGCAGGGACTGTTCTGGTTCCGGCATTGTTGGATATCTTTCAGAAGCGGTTCAGTAGATCGTCATGCGAGACAGTAGTCTGCTCGCCGGATTTCATGTTCTTGAGCGCGTATGTGCCCGCGGCGATTTCGTTGTCGCCGACGATCAGCGTGTGTTCGCGCCCCGATCTTGTTGGCAAGTCTCGAGGGACTTCTTCAGCTTGCCCGTCCGGGGCGACCTCGACCACGGCGCCCTTGGCCCGGATCTCGCGAGCCAGCAGGCCGGCGTGGCGGAAGCGCGGCTTCGCCCATCGGCGCGATGAGCAACTCGACCGGGTCGAGTGCTGGCGATGCTGCTCTTCGACGCTCATCACGAGCCGGTCTTCGCCGATGGAGAAGCCGATCCCGGGCCCGGCACCTTCGAGCCGAGATGCCTCGGCCAGCCCGTCGTAGCGGCCGCCGCCGAGCACCGAATTCTGCGCGCCCAGCGATCCATGCACGATCTCGAACGTCGTGCGCGTGTAGTAGTCGAGCCCGCGCACCAGCCGCGGCCGGACTTCGTACTCGATCCCGCGATCGTCAAGATAGCGTTGCACCGCCTCGAAGTGCGCTTGGCAGCCCTGCATCGAGGTTGTCGAGAATCGACGGCAGCGAATCGATGATCGGCTGGTCGGCGGGAACCTTGCAGTCGAGCACACGCAGCGGGTTCGTCTCGGCCCGGCGCTGGCAATCCGTGCACATCGTCGAAGCGACGTCTTTCAGCCGCTCGCGCAGCGCTGCGATGAACACGGGCCGGCATGTTGTGCAGCCGACGGAGTTGATCAGCAGTTGGAAGTCGTCGAGCCCGACACCGCGCAGGATCTCGATGACCATCTCGATCACTTCCGCGTCCGTCGCGGGCGACTCGGATCCGATCGCCTCGGCGCCGATCTGATAGAACTGCCGGTAATCGGCCCTTCTGCGGCCGCTCGCGCCGGAACATCGGGCCGATGTAGTACAGCTTCTGCACGCCCGGGCTGCTGGTCCAGCCGGTGCTCGATGTAGGCGCGGATCACCGAGGCCGTGTTCTCCGGACGCAGCGTGAGCGAAGTCCCGTGATCGTCGAAGGTGTACATCTCCTTGCTGACGATGTCGGTCTCTTCGCCGACGCCGCGCGCAAACAGCGCGGTCTCTTCGAAGATCGGCGTGCGGATCTCGCGATAGTTGTAAGCTCGGAAGACACGTCGAGCCACGGCCTCCACGTGATTCCAGACGCTCGAAGCGGGCGGCAGAATATCGCGCGTGCCTTTTACTGCTCGAATCAAGAGGGCTCTTCCCGGTAAAGTCTCGCGGTACTTGACGTAGTTCTGGGCGTTCTCGCGGAAGCGTTCCTGCTCCTCGGGTGTCATTTCGCGCTTGACCTTCGCCGGGACGCCCATCACCAGGCTTCCCGGCGGGATCTGCATCCCTTCAGGGACCAATGCCCCGGCCGCGATGACCGATCCTTTGCCGACGCGCGCGCCGTTCAACACGATGGCGCCGATGCCGATCAGGCACTCGTCCTCGATCGATGCAGCCGTGCAGCGTGACCGAATGGCCAACGGTGACGCGGTTGCCGATGATCAGTCGGGAATCCGGTCGCATCCGGGTCAGAGTGCTCGACATGGATGACGGAGTTGTCCTGGATACTGGTCTCCTCACCGATGCGGATATAGTTCACGTCGCCCGGATCGTGACGTTGCACCACACGCTCGAACGTTCGCCGATCTCCACGTCGCCGATCACTTGAGCGCTGGGATCGATGTAAGCAGGAAGCGGCAATCTTGGGCACGACGCCGCGATAGGCACGAATCATGACAGCTGATTCCTCATGCTAGCACGCGATATGCTGACGGCAGATGAATCGACGTGACTTCCTGGGAATGATGGCCGCGGCCCCTGTGTTCGCCCAATCGGCCCCTCAGCAGCCCAACATTATTGTCATCCTCGCCGATGACCTCGGCATCGGCGATGTCAGTTGCTTCGGGGCGAAGGACATCCGGACGCCAAACCTGGATAAGCTGGCCTCCGATGGCGTGCGGTTTGCCAACTGGCATGCCAACTCCCCCGTCTGCTCGCCCTCGCGCGCATCCGTGCTGACAGGCAAGTATCCGCAGCATGCCGGCATCCCGGAAATCCTGTTCTCCAGGCCCGACTTCGACGTCCCAGGCCTCCGTACCGGCGAGACGACCATCGCGACCGAGTTGAAGAAACGCGGCTACCGGACCGCCGCTGTCGGCAAGTGGCATCTGGGCAGCGCCGCGCCTAGCAAGCCTCGCGCGCAGGGGTTCGACGAGTTCTTCGGCTTCTACTCTGGTTGGACCGACTACTACTCGCATCGCTACTACACGCTCGGAGGTCAGCCGCTCTTCCACGACCTGTGGAGGAATGATGAAGAAGTCTGGGAGGAGCCTGTCTATCAGACCGAGCTGCTGGCGCGCGAGGCGAAGGCGTTCATTCAGAAGCAGCGGTCGCCGTACTTCTTGTATCTGGCGTTCGGCGCCCCACACTACCCGATGATGGCGCCGAAGCGCTACGTCGACCGCCTGCCCGCCACCATGGATCGCGACCGGCGACTCCATGCTGCTGTTGTTGAAGCGCTCGATGAAGCCATCGGAAGCGTGCTCAGCGCCGCGAAAGGAGACACGATTGTCTTCTTCCAAAGCGACAACGGCGGCACTCGTGAGCTTCGCGCCGACCATCGCGGACGGGAGTACTTCGGCAGCTCGAATGGCATCTATCGAGCGTCGAAGGGCAGCTTGTTCGAAGGCGGGACTCGTGTTCCCGCCATGTTGCGCTGGCCGGGCAAAGTGCCGGCTGGGCAGGTCTCGGAAACGGTCTGCATGGGTATGGACATTGCTCCGACGCTTCTTCGAGCGAGTGCGGGCTTCGATGGTAGCGACTTGATGGAGCATCTGATGACAAAGAAGCCCCTTCCCGAGCGGACCGTGTTCTGGGAGTACAAGGCTCAGACCTGCGCACGGCGGGAGCAGTGGAAGCTGGTCGTGGATCCGAATGAAGGTCTCGGCAAGCCGACGATACCGGGCGTGATGCTATTCGACGTAGTGGCCGATCCGTCCGAGAAGAACAACGTCGCCGCTTCTCAATCGGCGATCGTCCAGAGACTGACTGAGGAGCTTAAGGCCTGGAAAGCCCGCGGCTATAAACAGGTCGCGAAGACGTAACAAATGCGTAATGCCTGACTTGTAGGATTGCCCTATGAAACACCTATTACTCTCTCTCGTTTCGATCAGCGCTTGCTTCGCCGCCGGGCCGGTCGGCGACTGGAACGGCACGCTGAAAGCCTACGCGGACTTGCGGCTGACCCTCCATGTACAGCAGGAAGGCGGCGCTTACAAGGCAACCATCGACAGCATCGATCAAGGCGCGAAAGGCATCCCTGTATCGAACGCTACGTTCGAAGGAAAGAAGCTCAAGCTGACGCTCGATGTCATCAAGGCTAGTTATGAAGGAGACCTGTCCGATGACGGTAAGACGATCACCGGCAAGTGGTCGCAGAACGATGGCTCTATACCGCTGACGTTCTATGTTGCCGGTACTGAGCCGAAAGAGAAACAGGCGCCGGATCAGTCATCAGCGACCGTGGCTCCGCTGCTGGGTGTCTGGACAGGAGTACTGGATACAGGCTCCAACAAACTGAACCTTCGCTTCACTCTTACGAAGGAAGACAACGGCCAGATCAAAGGCGCATTTGACAGCATCGATCAGGGCGCCAATGGCATGCCTATGAGCGGTATGTCTCTTGCGGGATCGAAGTTCCACTTCGACCTTCGTGGCGTTGCCGGGTCTTACGATGGCGACGTGAGCGACGGGAAGATTAAAGGGACGTGGAAGCAGGGAGCGACCGAACTGCCGCTCGAATGGACTCAGTCGTCTTCGGGGACTTCAAAGCGATAGCCGATGTCCCTTACTGTATGGATGTAGGCCGGATGACGTGGATCGGGTTCGATCTTGCTTCGAAGCGTAGTAACGCAGCGATCCACGCTCCGGCCGGTGACCATGATCGAGTTGCCCCAGACGGTCCGCAAGATATCATCCCTCGTTAGCGCCCTTCCTGCTCGCGAGACGAAGTATTCCAGCAGCTTGAACTCCTTCGCCGTGAGTATCACTTCTTCGCCGCCACGATAGAGTTTGTGGGCAACCGTGTCCAGTTCGAAGTCTCCGAAGCGGGAAGTGTCTGCCGGCTTTTGGGAACCTCGCCTTCGCAGGAATGCATTCACACGAGCCATCAGCTCGCGGATGCGGAAAGGCTTGGTGACATAGTCGTCGGCGCCGAGATTCAGGCCGAGGATAACATCTTCTTCCTGACCTTTCGCTGTGAGCATGATGATTGGCACATCGCTGCCCGATTCTCGCGTAGCTCGGCAGATCTCATAGCCGTTGACCTTCGGCAACATGATGTCAAGGAGAATGACATCGGCAGACCCGGATAAGGCGCGATCAAGTCCGGTCTCGCCGTCGACGGCTGTCTCGACGATGAACCCTTTGGAAGCGAAGTTGTCCTTCAGACCCCGCAGCAGTACGGGGTCGTCTTCGATGATGAGGATGCGATTGCCAGTCATGAGTTCACGCAAGGGACCGCAACCTTGAATGTCGTCCCTTCTCCTGCGCGGCTATCGAGCGATACGGTTCCTTTGTGAGCTTTGACGATGAACTTCACGATGCTCAGTCCTAAGCCACAGCCGCCTTGCGATCGCGCGAGGCGGCTGTCTACCTGGTAGAAGTCTCGAAACACCTTGGAGGCTTCTGACTTGGGCACGCCAATGCCGTTGTCTTTCACTTCGAAGCAGACATTGCCATTGTTCTGGAATGCTCGAAGGTCTATGCGCTTCTCGTCCGGTGTGTACTTATATGCGTTATCGAGCAGGTTGAGTAGTACCGTTGACAAGGCGCCGGGATCGGCATGAATCGGCGGCAGATTGGGAGCGACCTCCACGGTGATACAAGCGGCTCGTTCGGCGAATGCTTCGACGGCCCGATCGACAACTTCCGATGCGCTGACTTCATCGAACCGGAAGTTGTAGCGGTTGCGCTCAAGTCGCGAGAAGGCGAGGAAGTTCTCGATCATCTGAGTGAGCCGCGTATTCTCGCGGTCCATCAGTTCGAGGTACTCACGCGTGCGCTTGGGCTCGAGTTCGTCCGCCTGAAGTAAGGTATCAAGCAACAGTCGAATCGATGCGAGCGGTGTCTTCAACTCATGTGAGACGGTTGCGACTAAGTCGGACTTGAGATTCGCCAGTCGCATCTGCCGATGTATGGCCCTGCCTGCGACGGCCGCTATTCCGAGTACGGCAACCAGCACGAGGGCTCCCGTCCAGACGTACAGTCCCAACTGCCGTGACTCGAGTTCTTCGAATGGTTGTTCGCCCGCCGGCAGCAGAGCGATTCGCCACTCGGGCAAGTAGGCTCCAACGGGGAGAGTATCGATCGCTGTACCCGGCTTTGCATCGTGCCGCACAAGTGTTAGGCGGACGTTCTGCGGGATTGTCTGAGCTGCGATAAAATCTTCGACACGTTTCCTGACCGACTCCGTGCGAAGCAGTCCAACCACTTGGCCGTTTTGCGAGCCGATCGACCAAACGTCCTTCAAGCCGGATGGCCTCAAGACGCTGTCAAATGCGCGTGCAACTCCAGTTTCGACTAGCTGAACCGCAAGGTCTTCGGCTTCCAAAGTGGGGTAAGAACCCAACTTCAACGACCGCATTTCTTTCATTAGGAACAGGCGTTGAGCCGATGGCATCGGATTGGAACGGTAGTCGTTCAACAAACGTGTCAGCTTCTCTGCGGCCCTAGTGCGACGACCGTCGGATGGCGAAGAGAGTTGAATCGCCATCAGCAGCGCGTCTCCCGCTATCGATCGAGCTTGCGCGTCGAGTGCGGAGTCAAGACCAGGAGGAAGAAACCGATCGAAGATGATCGACGCAGACTTTGTTTTATCGCCCGCCTGACGTAACGAGCGCGCTTCTGCTTGCACGGTGAGCGCAGTGTTGTCCGGAGCTGCGGTGGAGGTGGTCTGTACAGCGGAGGGATAGATAACTTGACCGTTCGCGTTGTACAAGATGAGGCTGTCAACTACCTTCTCGTTTACCGCGGCGGCCCACACCGCTGCAGGAGGTCCGTCCTTTACTCGGTCCGATAGTGTTAGTGACTGTTTACGCCAAAAGTCGTCGAGGCGTTCCCCGACGACTTTTAATTGGCTACGATAGGCGTCAGCAAGCTGCTGACGTGTGAGTTGGCGTTGCTTCGAGATCGAATCGTTAATGAGCCAAAGCAGACAGGCGGTGGGCAGCAAAACTGCTGCTAAGAAGAGACAGAGTACAAACCACAACCGCCTATCGTTCATTACTGTAGCCGGGCCGTCTCGATAACCTTGTCGAACTGAGCTTTCATCGTGTTGAGGTCGGCCGCCGGGAATCGGGCGAAGAGCACCATCCCATTGGTGTCCTGCTTGAGTATCGTTACGTATTCGACCATCGCGGCCTTGTTCTGTTCATAGTCAGCGAGTACGGAGATCGCTTCCGCGCCGTTGATGGACCGGGTTTGCCAGCTATCGGGCCGGGGCGTGTAGCCTTTCAAGCCGTTTGGGCGCTGCTTTAGTTTCTCTTCCATATCCGTGCGCAGATCACGGGTGATTTTACCGGCCCAAAGCACACAGTGGCATTTCGCCTCGGGGTCCATGATAAGCGCATTAGTGAAGTCCTTGGCGGGCGTCATTTCCGCCTTCATGACCATCCACGGCGGCATTACCGAAATGGAAGCGTTGCGCTCATCATCCCGGAAAGTGGTCGGGCCGCCATCGACTCGCGTGATCTCATCGAGCTCGCCAACGATGCTGTTCATCTCCATTTTGACGATGTAACGGTGGGAGTCGTTCGATATCCAGAAAGTTTGTTGGATGGGATTCAGATCCACTTTGAATGTGCGGAACTTCCCAGCCGGCGTTTGGATTTCCTCTGCAGCGGCGACCTCAATCGTGATGGACATGTTCGAGCCCGCCAGAGGGTTCACTACGTCGATCTTCTGCTTGTACCCCTCAGCGAGAGGCAGTCTGCGGAGCAACGGAAGCACACCCTCGTTGTCGAACGAAAGAGCAGTCAACTCAACCGGCTTGAGATCCTTGCCGTTTGCGTTGACGCGGACCTGGCGATTATCGTAAGCGAGTTTGGATTCGCCCAACATGCCGTTGCGGAACAGAGTCGCTCGCGGACGGAGTGTTTCGAGGTCCGCTTCCATTCGCGAATATTGATTGATCACTCCGCTATGCGTGCGCGAAACCACAACTACTGAACCGCCTCCGGTCTTCTCTATCGCGTGCGTCCACATGCCGATAGGAATGCCCGTAGCCGTTTTCAGTTTGAGCTTGAGCATCTCACCCTCGACCCAAGAGGCGGGGAGTAGTTTCAAACTGGACGGCATCTGTTGGCGGGCGGCCGCGACGAGCTCTTTTTGCTCTGGATAGTCGGTGATTAGCTTCTCGAACGCCTTCGTTGCTTCGTTGGTCGAGCCCTTTCGTACGAGGCAGAGTCCGAGCCGGTATTGCGCTTGTGCGGCCTGGGTCCGAGAGTCGGAGCCGAGAGCGATTACCTGTTGATAGATGCGAATGGCGGCGTCGATATCGCCGACGGTTTCCTGTGTGTAGATGCCTTTCTGCAGCAATTCAGCGGCGGATTGGGCGGATACCGGGCACGCCAGGGCAAGAAATCCCAGTAGCGCGATGGTGTTTAGTTTTTGCATTTCCTTCCTTCCTTTCATATCAAAGCTACGGGTCCGGTGTTACCGCTTCGTTACGCACGCGTCCTTTGTAAGTCCTGATTGTGATTTGGAAGTAGCGCTTCATAAGGTGTTTCGTTTATGGTACGGCCGGGCTGCCGGCGATGTGTTGATCGTTTCGTATTGTTTGTAGAGTCACCACAGATCCGCTGAGGAAGCCTCGAAGACCGGTTCCGCGCACAACTGAAGGGCGGTCCGATTCTCCCCACGGTCCGGCGGCGCATACGGTGTAGTTTGAGGGCCTGAGAGAGCTATGTCCCAGTCATTGGGTGACTATCGGTCTGATCCGGCTGAGTCTGTATACGTCCAGCGGAAAGGCATATCTGATTTCGCATAGGCACGAATGTATTTCGCAGTTTATGAACAAGATCGGCTACAGAGCTGAAGACGCCGCGAGCGATCGGTCGCTGGACCTTGACAAACCAGAATTCGACCTGATTGAGCGAAGACGAGTAGGTAGGCGTGAATTGAAACCGTAACTTGGGGTAATTGTCGAGGAATTCTCCGACGGCTTTGATCTCATGCGCTGATAAGTTATCGAGCACGATGTGAATTTCACGAACCCACTTTAGTCTTGCCCACAATGGCTGTAAGGAAGTCATTAGACTCGGCACTGGTGTGTCGTGGAGTTGTTTTACCTTCGACTCTGCCGGCGCCTACATCGAGTGCCTCATACAACGACAACGTTCCGTGTCGATAATATTCGAACCCGTGACGTTCGGCGCGCTCCGGTGATAGTGGCAACACTGGGTCTAGACGATCAAGGGCTTGAATTGCGGCCTTCTCAACCACACAGAACACAGCAACATGACGTGGCGGATTCAAGTGCAGTCCAATGATGTCGGTAGCAAACGGGCTGGGCGAGATCCCTACTTGGACATGTGGACGAGCGTGCCTGGGAGGAAGAAGAGACGCAACTCGTGTCGCATTCCGAATGGAAGGGACGGCAGAAACTTGACGCTCTTGATGCGCCCATTGGATGGATTCGAGGAACTGTAGGTACCGCGGTGCTCATCGTGGAGACAACAACCGATGTGCCTGGTCCGTGAATCCCTGTGAGGATATGCGTTACGTCACGGGCGCGATCGAAATCTCGGAACAGCACGACGTGCCAAATCCTGCGGGTTGTATACAGGGCCGGATATCTCACGACTCGACGATTATTCGACCACTTGCATCCGTCGCGTTGGCAGAAGAACAGATGGGATACGTTTCGCTGGCGAGTACACAGGCTAGCAAAACACGATTTTATAGAGATCATATGTGTCGCGGGCGTCAGCGACGTCTTGCGCTTCGGCGAGAACGGAGAATTGTTCCTCCAGGGAAAGGAGACAAGCGTTGTCGAGCGGAACACGCGTAATGGTGGGACAAACGGACGCAACCAGGTGTGGCACGACGTTGAGTTATTCGGCATTCAAATCGCGCTATGGCAGGCAGGCAGGCGTCTTCCGTGTCTTGGCAGCATGAGACCGAGATCCGTTCGCAAAATGACTTCACGACGTTGCGCTATGCGAAAGATTACGACGCCGTCGTGACGTTCCGTTGTGACGGCAAGGATGCGACGGTGGCGCTCGCGTATGAACGGACCGCGAAATCCTCGAAGGAGTAAGCACGAATCTGCGACGACACCAACCGCGAACAGAGGGTCGCCATGTTCCTCTATCTGGCGCCGAGCCTGCAACGGCGCGAGCTGTACGTCGGTTTGGTGCAAGAGTTCTGCGAAAACCCAACTCGGGCAGATTTGATTGAAGCGCGCGCCGGGTACCGTCGTTGTTTACTGCACTTGTTAGGTGCGCCGCATGGCGCATAGCGGCCCTCCCGTATTGCCTTCGCATTGCCCTCCGATTGTCCTGCGATTGCCTTTCGCACCTGACAGTTAAGCACTCGATGATTCTGCGATTTACGATCAGACATCCCGTAGTTTGCGGCTGTTTTCGGGCCGACAAGCGTGGAAGTGGTTTGAACCTGCAAAACCGACCGGTGGGAGTGATGTGAGTAGCGCTGAGGTTGGGAACTGGAAAGTAGCGAGTGCAGAAGAGTGTGAAAGAGAAGTGAGGGTGTGCAGGAATGATGAGTAAAAAGGATGACTAATTGCGCTCGTTTGAGACGAATGCGTGCAGAAGTGATCGACTGTTGGCGTGGAGAAAGCGATAAGCTGCGCGGGTGTTGCGATTGCGGAGAACTTGAACGTTGATTCGCATTGCGCGGCGTGACAATGGGACAGGACCGCAGAGCAGCAGAACACCGTGGTGGCTCGGTCGACACCTTCCGGTATTGCGCCCTTCCGCGCACACATAACAAATTGTCCTCCCGAAGAATTCGGTAAACTCATCAGGAGCCGAAGCGCTCTGGGAGCGAACTTCCGCAGACTACGAAGCAAACTCTGCGCACCAAAAGCGATCACCGCAATGGCTCACAAGCTAGCCAGGCTGATCTATCGAATGATGAAGTTCGGAGCCGAATACGTCGACAAAGGGATGGAGTCGTACGAACCCCGATACCGGCAATAGCAGATGGCTCGCTAAACAAGGCGCAGCCCTGAATTTCCAACTCATTTTAGTATCAGACGTTATCGCGTAAGTTCTGGAGACCACTTGTTCAGAAATGGGGGGCAGGTCCAAACAATGTCTAGGCAGCCAGACTCTTTCACAACGAACATCCCGGCCGCGGTTAACTGAAAACTCACATATCTTCGCCAAATGGCCAGTATGGCGCACACAGCTTCTCTCCAGCATTGCAATGCCGCCTCCTTGATCGTCGAAATGGGTGCCCGCCAGCGCTTTCGAGAAGCCTTCTCACCGTCTCACTCGCAGCGTCCTCTTTGGTTAAACCATCGATTCTTGACGTCCGAATAACCCTACTTAAGTCCTGTGCGATTCCGGGCCGCGTTCGTAGGCGTTAAGGGTGAGGATGTAGTCCATGCGGCCGCCGTCTACGGTTAGGGTTTGCGCGAATTCGGATGGAGTGTACGGAATGTTTCTTTACTTCGGCTGTGTGGGAGTGGGTCGGAAAACTCCAATCAATTCACTTCGACGATGTCGTCGGGTTTCCATGCCTTGTCGAAGAACGCTTCCAGAGGCCCATAGAAGCGGAACAGCACGAACCACCCTTTACCAGACATCGTCTGTATCCAGTTCTTCTCGTTTCCCGCGGGCGCCTCGGGACTGAAATAGATGTCGATCGATCCGTCGCCATTTATTTGCGGGCCAGTGTACGTGCTGACCGATGGGAACGACTGGGCATTGCGCAGGATCGATCGGCTATCGGCGTCATAAGCTACTATCGACCAGAAGTTCTTGGCGGGGATGTTCGGCGGGATGTGCAGACGATAGCGTTTACCGCCATCGAGGAACGCGCCGCCGGCGTCCCGCGGCGTCCAGAGGTACTGCGATCCGGCGCCGATGTGTTTCTCCACCATCGCCGGAGACATACCGATCGCAATATAGGCGAAGGCCGCACGCCGGTCAGTGTTTACGTAGCCCTGCGAATCCCAGGACGCGCTACCCCCGACAAATGCCCACTCCCAAACACGATCGGGATAGACCAGACGTGCCTCATCATCGGATGAGAAGCTGTTGGTCCGTGCATACGCTGCCGCGAACCGAGCCGCTTGATCGAACGATTTCCTTCGCCCGGCGTCGGGCCGAAATGGTTTACCCTTCTCGATGCCGATCGCTGCCAAGTGGAAGCGCTCGTGGGAAGGGATCACGTCATGAGGCTCATGCTCAATTAACCAGGCGAGATCGTCGAAGAACTGATCGCTATCTGAAAAGATCGTGTCGATCTCCTGGTGTGAGCCGTTGACGAACGTCATTGCGGGTGGATAGGCCGCTTGGGCGAGCGGATAGATGCGTGTCGTCTTCATCAAGCCGACGGCCTTATCTGGCTTACCGTCAACCTGGAAACCTCTCACGCCCAGGACGACACCATAAGTTGAGGCCTTGGCGCTTAAGTATCCTTCCGGAACAGGACCCGCGTAGTCAGGCGGCAGCAGCAGGAACTTACCGCCTTTTCCTTTGTCGATCCCGGTCGGGCCGATACCCATAATTTCCTTCTGCCAGAGATCGCTGACTCCGCCAAGCAGCATTGCCGGCGCTTCTATGACTAATGGCCCGTCGCGTTTTAGATCAAGACCAGCAATTCCGTAGACCGTTTCTGTATTGCCAGTCAGGAGGAGCGTCGCCGAGTTCATCAGGGTCTCCCAGATCACCAGTTGGTTTGGCGCGCCGGAACCGGCCTCCGCCACGCCCTTCCAGACTCGATACCACGAGACGCCGTGCATCTGTACGAGATAAGCCTCGACAGCACGATTGAAAACGAGCGCCTCGCGCAGTCGTTGGGTCGTGTCACCCGCGGGATAGCTGTTTCTAAACTCGAAGTCTCCCGAGCGAGTCTTAACTGTGTCGGCGCCAAGCCAGCCGTGGGAGTCGGTAGTGATTTGAGGGCGTGCCTTCATTGAGGCTTTGAGCGCTAATAAGAATGTGCTGCTTTATTTTATTTCTGACGTTAGATAGGGAACGATACGATAAAAATATCTGACGGCAAATTCCGTCTGAATCGTGCAATTAACCCGGCCCGGTTTATGCCGTGCCCATCCGCCGCAGCTTCTTATTCAGATAGCGATTCCAATACATGATAAATCCGGTAATCGCCAGCAGCGGTAGCACGAGACCAATCACGAACCACGCCCACTTCACAACCAGCCCCCACGATGTTCCAAAGTGCAATGGGGCAACCAACCACACGAGCCAGTCTCCGAGCGTCTGATTCTTTCCCCGATGCCACGTGAGCAAATGCTCACCTGTATGTTGGTCGAAGTAAATGAAGTCGGTGTTCGAGTAATCGCCCATCCTCCCTCGAGCCATGTAGACCGTAAAGATCGGCTTCGGTCCGGAGCCGTAGAAATAGCCTTCGAGATATCCGTCGGGCGAGATCTCCTGCGACTTCTTCAAGACTGCCAGGACATCGAGCGGAGTCTCGGGCGCGCGCGGCCGCTGCGCCAACTTGCGCATCTCAGCCGCGGGATAGTTCGCCGTCACAATCTTTGAGACTTTGCTGATCGGCGTTGTGAAAAGCCAAGGCCACGTGAAGTAGATTCCGGTCAGCGCCCAAATCAACGTGAACGCCAGCGTCCACAAACCTGTCACATTGTGAAGATCCCAATTGATGCGCTTCCAGCCGCGCCGGAAATCGAGAAGCAGAGCGCGCTTCCACGTCCGTATACCGGGCCACCATAGCACCATCCCAGTGATTACCAAGGCAAGCATGATCGCAGCCCCGATACCGTTCCACAACCGGCCCGACCGTCCCAGCAGGATATTCACGTGCAACTCTTCCATCCAGTTCACCCAGGACTCTTCCCGATTCGTGGCACCGATCACTTCTCCAGTAACAGGGTGCGAATAGACGGCAATCTGGTTTAGTGGCTCCCGAGGACGACCTCGTTCCGGTGGTCCCGTCGGCTTATCGCGGATGGTGGTGAGATAGAGGGGATTTGCTTCCTGCGGGCACGCCGTTAAAAACGCGTCCTTCCCCGGGTATGCCTGCCTTACGCGGTCCACTACGGAAACAAGCTTTTCTGGCGTGCAGTTGCGAAGGTCTACGGCCGGCACGGATATGCTTGGCCGCGGCATCAACTCTTCCTTAAACACAAGAATTGAGCCGCTAATTCCGATAGCGATGATGTAGAGTCCGACAATGATGCCCGTCCAGAGATGAATCTGGAACAGGGTTTTATGTCAAGCAAGTGGTTGCAACTGGATTCCGCGGAGGGCCGCCTAGCAACCGCATCTGATACATCTCCCCGCCAAGGAATCCGATCAAATGAATCGTCGTGCTTTTGGGAGACGCTCGGGATATCGAATTGGACAGCGTAGTCCACATACGAGTGGGGTAATCCGATTCTCGATATTCATCTCCATCCGCGCGAGGTCCAGGGATGCTGAACGTCTCCGGCGGTGAGCTTGCCCATTTGGATGGAGCCGGCATAACCAGGCTGCGATACTTCGCGCGCCGAGATGGCCGAGCACTCCAAGTCGGTGTAGCTCAGAACCCAAAGCGTTTCTCATGTTTCGTTAGTACAGACGTAACGAAGCCGAACGCCATTGAGGTTTTGCGCCGCCATCTCGCAGCGGGCCCACCGCGCGAAGCTGCTCTACGGTAGTGATTGTCGATGTCAGGACGGAAGAGGCGCGGGACAAGGCGGCGAACTGAAGGACCCTCGTCAAAAGTGGGTCGGAAACTCTGATCAGAGGCCGCTCATCGCAGGCCAATGCATGGCCCAGTCGACTTTGACCGCATTGAAGGAGAGGGTGTCGTCCGCAATTGTTCGTCAGATCACGTGGGAAAACAGGACGTAACTATACAAGATCTCGTAGTGACGTTGACCTCAAGTCTAGTCCAGGCTATCAATGACAGCTTTCTCCGCATCGAAACGAACGATTGACGATGGAGCGCGACGGAGCCAATAAGACATAAGTAACAACCCTGCGATCCGTATCTTCCCATCGACAGTCGATAGGTCTTGACGGCTTCCGTTAGATCTGGCATACTTCCATCGATAGACGATGGGAAATGATAAACCTGCCTCTGATTTGCTGCCCGGAACTCTGGATCTTTTGATCCTGCGGGTTCTACTGGGCGGAAGCATGCACGGATATGGAATCGCGCAGCGAGTCAAATTCATCTCCGACGATGTTCTACAGGTTGGCGAGAGCTCTTTGTATCCTGCCCTGCAGCGCCTGTTGCTCAATGGTTGGGTCACCGCCGAGTGGGGCGCGTCGGAAAACAACCGCCGAGCCCGATATTACGCCCTGACAGCAAAAGGACGAAAACGCCTTGTCGCAGAGCGCGCGGAATTCGAGCGCGTGGTGGGCGCCATTCAAAAAATTCTGCAGAGCGCTTAACTCATGTGGTCGCCTATCTACCGCTTCTTCCGTAAGTTGTCCTTCCAGTTCCAACGGGAGCGCTTCCGGCGCGAGCTGTCCGAAGAACTCGCAACGCACCAGGCGTTCAAGTTTCGGGAGCACACAACGTCAGGGCTCGCATTCCAACAAGCGGTGGAGCAAACACAGCGAGACATGGGAAACGTGACGCTCGCCTTTGAACAAACTGCAGACGTCCGCGCCTTCGTTTCCTTGGAGAATCTGATGCGAGACATCCGGTTTGCTTTTCGCATGTTGCGGAAAAACTTCGGCTTCACGCTGGCAGCGATTCTGTCGCTGGCTCTCGGCATCGGCGGAAATACCGCCGTGTTCAGCGTACTCAACGCGCTACTGATTCAACCCTTGCCGTTCGGGGAACCGCAGCGTCTGTTGCGCATCACAGAATTCTTCCCGAAGGCTCTGTTGGTTCACTTCCGCCAGCAGTGCCCGAGCATGGAAATCGCTTCGGTCAGTCCCGGCCGCGAATACAACATGACTGGTCAGGGACCCGCGTTTCGCATCACGGCAAGCGCGGTATCCGCGAATCTGTTCAATGTCCTGCAGGTCCCCGTGCAGCGAGGAAGAAGCTTCGAACCTGACGAAGACCATCCGGGCCGGGACCGTGTCGCGATTCTAAGTCATGAGCTTTGGACGCAGCGGTTCAACGCAGATCCAACCGTAATTGGAAGCATGATCGCAATCGACGAAGTACCCAGAAGGATTGTAGGGATCATGCCTGCCGGATTCGTCTTCCCATCGGCGAGAGTACAGCTCTGGCTACCGGCGTCGATTGATCCAAGACAGCAGGTCGATTACTGGGGTGGTGAGTTCACGCCGCTGATCGGCAGGCTGCGTCCCGGCGTGACGATGGAACAAGCAGCTAATCAAATCAAATCGCTGTCGGCCGGCGTGTGGCAGATGTTCCCATGGCCCATGCCGCGTCAGTGGGGCGCAACCGCTACAGTGATTCCGCTCCAGACCGATTTGGCTGGCGACGCGCGCGGGCGTTTACTGCTCCTCCTGTGCACGGTAGGCGCGGTACTCGTGATCGCCTGCGCAAACGTTGCCGGCCTGCTCACCGCCCGCGGATCTGCTCGTAGCAAGGAATTGGCGATGCGAGCCGCGCTCGGCGCAGGCCAGTCCCGCATTGTTAGACAGTTGCTCACGGAAAGTGTGGTGCTTGCCAGTGCGGCAGGGATAGTCGGCCTCGCCCTCGGCGCATCGGCTCTGCGATTGTTGAGTGCAGTTGTATCTTCGGATCTTCCAGGAGCCTCGCGCATTGCTATCGACTGGAGCGTTGCGGGTTTCACTGCGGCGCTCTCTCTTGCTGCCGGAATCGCATTCGGAATGGCGCCGGCTCTAAGCGCTTCCCGGCTAAACATTCTCGGAGCTGTGAAGGCCGGCGGGCGGAGGTCGGCAAGCATAGACTCCATTCGCTTTCAAAGCTGGCTTATCGCGGGTCAGATTGCGCTGACCCTTGTGCTCGTGATCGGCGCTACGCTACTCATCCGCAGTCTTCACGCGCTCTCGAACGTCGACCCCGGGTTCAACCCCCAACATGTCCTGGCGATGAAGACCAGCCCGAATTCTTCACTTTGCAATCAACCGGCGGCTTGCGTTGCCTTCTATGACCGCATGCTGAACGAGGGACGGTCCGTGCAGGGAATTATCGATGCGGCCGTTGCCAACACTGTTCCCCTCGATGGGTCAGCGCCTGCGATTCCGGTCGATGTGGAAAACCACCCGAAGACGGCAGAGTTTCCTGCTCCTGTGTTCTGGACCGGCGCGATCAGCCCCAGTTACCTCCCGCTCATGGGAATCTCTCTGCTGGCCGGCCGACCGTTCACAGCAAGCGACACTCTCGATTCCGAGCCGGTCGTCCTAGTCACCTCTTCAACGGCGCGGCATTTCTGGCCTCGCGAGAGCGCCGTTGGCAAACACATCAAATGGGTTTCGGAGCGGCGCTGGCGCACCATTGTAGGAGTCGTGGCCGATGTGCGACAACACAATCTCGCCAACCGTGCTCCGGCGGGAATCAGCGGCGCCATGTATATGCCCTATGCGCAATCCATCGACAGCAACGGTCGCATACCGTACGTCATGAACCTGATTGTAAAGACGGGGCGCTACGCGCCGGATGCGGCAGACCAACTCCGCCGGTTCGCCGCCGCGGTGAATCCGAATGTCCCGGTGAGCAAGGTATTACGTTTGGACACGTTCGCCGGCGCGTCCGTGGCAAGCTTCCGCACAACAGTGTGGCTGTTCCTCTCTTTCGCGTTCGTCGCTCTCATCCTCGCAACCATCGGCATCTATGGACTTGTCTCGTACTCCGTCACACAGCGCGCTTATGAGATCGCTCTGCGGATCGCCATTGGCGCCACGGGCGGGAGCATTCTTCGTATGATCCTGACCCAGAGCCTGCGCTTGAGTTTGCTGGGCATATCGGCAGGGATCATCGCTGCGCTGCTGCTCGTTCGCGCCAGGTCGACGATGCTGTTTGAGGTGGCTCCCACAGATCCACTCGTTTTCGGGGGTGTTTCCGTTTTTCTTCTGATGGTCAGCCTGATCGCCAGCATCATCCCGGCATGGCGCGCGTCGCGGATAGACCCAATCCGTATTCTCCGCGCGGAATAGAAGCAAACACGACGACCCACAAGCAAGATCACGGAGGAAAACGGCACCAAACTCTACAAGATTCAGCAGCTCGAACGCCTACACGACCCCAAATCTCGTGTACAATCCAACGATCATGCTCACATCGCGCCTGCATGCGGTCTTGCTCCTACCTTTGTCTGTGTATGCGGATGTTCCGGAGCGAATCGATTTCGCGCGTGACGTGCTGCCGGTATTCAAGCAGAATTGCTATAGCTGCCATGGGTCTAAGCAGCAGATGGGGAACTTACGCCTCGATCGCCGGCGCGACGCCATGCGCGGTGGGACCATCGTCGTAATTGCGCCGGGCTCCAGTGCCGGCAGCCGTCTGTTCCACAAGATCACAGGGACAAAATACGGCGCCCAGATGCCTCCAACCGGAGCGATGAGCGCCGACAACATTGAAATCATCAAGCGCTGGCTCGATCAAGGCGTTCCTTGGCCCGATGCATTAGCGGGTGACGCTCCGCAACATCCGGTCGATCCCACGTCAGCGAGGATGATGCAAGCGTTAAGGCTCGGGGACACGGCGGTGGTCCGAAAGGCGCTCAAGAGCGGCTCTAGAGCTGTTAACGGCAGGGGCCGTGATGGTATGACACCCTTGATGTACGCAGCTCTATATTCTGACGCGGGGATGGTAAAGGCCCTTCTCCAAGCGGGCGCCAATCCCAACTTGCGAAACGATGCCGAAGCAACGGCGCTCATGTGGGCAGTTGATAACGTAGAGAAAACGAGGCTGCTGCTCGATGCCGGCGCTGAACACGATGTGCGCTCCACTGACGGCAGAACGGCGCTTTTGATTGCCGCGGCGCGCTGTGGCTCGGCTGCTGTCGTCAAACTCCTGCTGCAGCACGGCGCGAAACTTACCTCGACGCAGCAGGTCCCAATGAGTGACGCCTTGCTCGGAGACCCGGAAAGCCTAAACCTTCTGCTACCCTTAGCGGGCAAAGCCACTGGGCTCGGCGCCTCAGTGAGGCTGCGGTGCGCAGAGTGCTTGGATAGCCTGCTCGAATTCGCCAAACCGAGTGATTTGACTACGGGTCTCAGTGTTGCGGCGAGTATGGGCGACACAGGTCTTTTCAAAAGGTTTACGGAACTGGGCGCGACGCTCCCCACCCCCGACAGTAAGGGCTTTACCGTTCTGATGCGCGCAAGCGCGGGGGAGAGCGCCTCACAAGAAGTCGTGCAGGCGTTGCTGGACCGCGGCTTGGACGTAAATGCAAAAAACAATACCGGCGAGACGGCGCTCGACTACGCTCTCCGCAACGGAGATACACCTGTGGTTGCGACACTGAGGAAGGCTGGCGCCAAGGCAAACTCCAAGACAGCAAGCTTGACGGCTCAGCCCAAGCCGGCGTCTTCCATTCAGGATGCGCTCACTCGCAGTTTTCCCCTGCTGAGGCGGGCGGACGACGGGTTCCTTCGCCAATCCGGCTGCGTTGGGTGTCACAACAACAGTCTGTTTGAGATGACACTTGCCGCGGCCAAGAGGGCTGGATGGCGGACAGGTGACGAAGACGCGCCGAGGCATCGCAAAGCAATTGGTCCTTATATCGAGGCTTGGCGCGAGCGTGCCTTGCAGGGAATTGGTATACCCGGCGGACCGGACACAGTCAGCTACATTCTCGTCGGACTGCAAGCAATCGGCTATGCGCCGGACGAAGCAACCGACGCGCTCGCCTACTACCTGCTCGGCCGGCAGCGATCCGATGGTGTTTGGCGAGTCCAGACGGGACGGCCGCCGATGGAGTCAAGCGACATCGAGGTCACGGCGATGAGTCTTCGCGCGCTGCAGGCTTATGCTCCGAAGACGCAGAAGGCGAAGTACGAGCGGGCAGTCGGATTAGCGAAGAAGTGGCTGGAGACGGCTCAGCCGTTATCGACGGAAGACCGGGCATTTCAGCTCCTGGGATTCGCGTGGACCGGCGCGCCGCATGAGCTTCGTACCAAAGCCGGACAGGCGCTCTTAAAAGAACAGAGGCCGGATGGCGGTTGGGGCCAGATCCCTTCTTTGGCCAGCGATGCCTATGGCACAGGGCAGGCGATGGTCGCGTTGCGAGAGAGCGGCGTCCTGGATGCCTCTGCGCCTCAGTATCAGCGAGGCGTGCGCTTCTTACTCAATACGCAATTTGAAGATGGCTCCTGGTATGTGCGAAGTCGCTCGATTCCGTTCCAGCCTTATTTCGAATCTGGCTTTCCGTATGGTCATGATCAATGGATTTCGGCCGCTGCAACAAACTGGGCCGCTATGGCTTTGCTGTCTGGGCTGAAGTGAGAAACCGCTCCGGCGTCTCGACTTCAGGTCAAGTCCAGAGTGCGAATGACAGGCTCATCAGCATCGAAGCGAACGGTTGACGATGGAGCCCGGCGCAGCCAGGAAACCGCGAGTAACAGCCCGCATACGGTAAACGCAAGCGCCGCATAGCTCCAATGCGTTTCCATCCACCGCTCTACATCCGCCAGGTGGAAACTGTAAGTCGTAAAGCCATACAAGTACAATCCTGCAAGCAGCGAAAGGTTCATGTTCCCCGGAAAATAGGAGCACGTGAATGGAATCTTGTCGAACGTCCAGAACATCGCTTCGACGAGCAGAGCCCCCGTTAACAATTGAAATGCGCAGTGCAGGAATCCAACCGGCCAGTCCCACAGTGCCAACTCCAGGGGCAGCAAGAACACCAGCGCCGGGATCAGACCGCCGAACACAACGTGTCTGCGAATAGCCCGACGCGCCGCTTCTGTCGAACGCGCTTCCGACAGTCGGAAAATCCAGTTCGCCGGTAAATCGGCAGGGAACTGGCACACCGCGCGAAAACCCGAGATCACAAAGAAGACGATCAGGAACGGAAATGCCCTCAAGCCGTCCTGCGACAGTTCCAGCTTGCCGGATCGAACGGCAAGAGCGAAGAGCGTTCCAAACGAAAGTCCCACACTGATGTAAGTGGAAAGAAACAGCCGGTGCTTTCGACTGCGAGCTAGCGTCTTGATACTGAACTCAGCGATCGCGCGTTCGCCAGGACATCGAATCAGCCGCATTGGCCACATGGATGCATTGATGTGTTGCGAGAACTCCTCTGACTCTAGAGTCCTGCGGTAATGTCTCCCGTAGCCACATGCCCAGGTGATGAACGTGAGCGTCGCCACAATCCCGAGAAGTGTGAGCCCGTAAACCCCAAAAGTGACGAGCTCCGAACTACGGGTCGACACGACGAGTTCGTAGACGCCCGCAAACCAGACAGGTGGAAACAGCCAAGGCCAGCTTTGGTCAGCCTCCACCGCCGGCCTCAGCAGAATCGAATAGAGAGGATACAGGAGAACACTCAGGACCATCGCGCTCATTCCGAACATCTGAATCCACGGCGATGATCGTTGGAAAAGCCGTGGCGACAGGATGCTGATGAGAATCCCCTGGATGCAAGCAACGCACAGAAAGGCAAACAACGAAGCGCCGCCCGTAGCAACAACCTGCGCTACAACGAGTCGAGCTCCGCTTCCGTGAAGACTCGGGACGAGCACGCTGAGAGCCATCATCATCAGGACTGGAAATACGTTGATAGCCAGGATCAGTAAAAGCAAAAAAAGCCAGAGCGCCGCAAGCTTAGCGACCAACAATTCGCGGATTCGAATCGGAAATGTGCCCAGTATCAGGAAGTCCCGCCGGTCGGGGAAGAGCATGTCCCATTCAAATACCGTTGCGAAACCCGTAATCGCGAACGAGTATGACGTAAAGAACAGGCGAAGTGTGCGAATGGTCCAGTCAATTTGCTCCGTCGGTTTCGCCTGCGAAAGCTGGAGGAACGGCGGCATTAGAAAATAGCTAATGAACCATCCCGTGGCAACAAGAAATCCGACAACCTGGTAGATGTTCGTTTGAAATCCGCCGCCGGGCGATACTGTGTCGTTCTCAAAGAAGCGTTCGTGGAAGATCCGCACCAGGAGTCTGAACCGCGGGCGGTGATTCATAGTTGATTACCGGCTGACGACGGACGCAATCCGGCTCGCGCGGGCTTCCATGTCGTCCTGTTGGACCAGCTGACTGAACACTTGTTCGAGTGTCGGCAGCTGCATTAAGTCACGCAGGCCGCTGACGGAATCATTAGCAACTATGCGGCCTTTATAGATGACGACAATCCGATCGCACACCTTCTCTACTAGCTCGAGCACGTGGGAAATATAGAGTATTCCTTTGCCTTGCGCAGCGAGGGCGCGCAACAGGTGACGAAACAACAATGCATTTTGTATGTCGAGACCGGACTGCGCTTCGTCGAAGATCAGAAAATCTGGATCGTGTAGAAGAGCAGCTGCGATCAGCACCCGCTGCTTCATCCCTTTGGAATAGGCAGAGATCGGAACCCACGAAGCATCGTTCAAATAGAGAAGCTCCAGAAGCTCGTTCGCCTTGCGGTTGACCACATCGGGGTTCAATCCGCGAAGGCCGCCTGCCAATTGCAGATACTCCAGACCGGTCAAGTAGCCGTATAAATTAGGCTCTTCAGGAACGTATCCAAGGCGGTGTCTGTACGCGATGACATCCTCCCGGATATTGCGGCCGTTGAACAGGATCTGTCCCTCCGTTGGTTCTAACAGTCCCGTCAGCATCTTGACTGTTGTAGACTTGCCGGAGCCATTCGGACCCAGATAACCGGTGATCTCGCACGGACGGATATCAAACGTGACGTGATCGACAACGTTGACCCGGCGGAACTGTTTAGTCAGGCCTCGCACTTCGAGCATCAGGACTGTGTATCGGCAAGAAGCGACAGGTTCGAGTGGCGGGCGCCGACTCGGACTGCGACAAACGACACCAATGCGGCGGTCAAACTCGGCCAGACCACCACGGTTAATACGGCATCCATAAGTGCCGGACCATTACCTGCCGGGGATGCATGAGCGCGCGCTAACATCAGTTCTCCGCCAAGACAGATTGCGCTGAGCCCACAGCAGATTGCCGAAACGAGCATGCCACGAGCTCCGGCGACTTGAAACAACGCGATGCCCAGCAATTCGCCGGCAGCACGACTCCACACCCGAACGGCGCCGGGGATACCCGTGTTCATCCACGTTTCCGCGAGATCGTCAGCGAAAACAAGCGCCATCTCAGTACCGAAATCGCGCTGCAGATCCTTTGGACACACCCACAACAACTTGCGATAGATAGCCGACGAGCAACGTAAAAAGCGACTCATGATGGCGACTCCCCAGGCCGCAGCCGCATTGCTTTTGACTTTTTGACGAGCGCTTCCATACGCCGTAACTCCTCCTGCAGCGCGCTGTGGCCGGCTTGCTTCAGCCGATAGTATCTGCGTCTCGGATCGTCGCTCTTTGCGGTTGTTACTTGCGAAATCCAGCCATATTCCGTAAGGCGTTGGATCGTCGTGTACAGAGTTGCCGGGCCTATCTGAAAACGCTGTTCAGAGAGCTCACGAGCATCCTTCATGATTGCGTAACCATGCTTGTCTCCACCTGCAAGCGCGAAGAGTACGAAGAAAGTTGCCGGCGGCAGTGGCGAATCGGAACGGGCGTCGGGCATATGCTATCAAATGATATATCATCGAATGATATATCGAGTCAATAGCGCTTCCAAAAAAGCCAACGGCGAGGGAGGAGCGGACGTCGAGAAGAATCGCGACTGCCAAGCCGAATCAAACCGGTCGATCAATAGGAACAGCCCCAAACCTTCCATCTGCGACCAGGCGTCCGTACGTTGCGAAAGCTTGGAAATTGTTTCCAGCCAGGGTTCGCCCCGCAGCGCGACTCTAAGCTCATATTGGAACTGCGCCCACATCGCAGCGCCTTCCATCGTCAGCCAGGCTTCCTCCATTGCTCCCCAACCTTCATATTCGCCCGTGAAGAAGCGCCGTTGCCTTTGGCGGATCACCTGCACTGCCTTGCGGGCGTTCTCGATCCGCGCGTTGTTGTCAGTCGCGAGCAAAGCTGCGGTCATATGCCGACCCGCCTCTTCGTACATCTTCCTGAACTCCTCATTCGCGCCAAACGTGTTCTGAATCAAGTTATCGTCAATGCTTTCCGGGAACTTGTATCGCGCACGGAGGTGCCGCACTGCCGGCAGCAACTGAACCATTTGTCGTGTGTGAACCAATTCGTGGATCGCGTTCCCAGCAAAAAAGTCGTCCAGGTCCTTCGAGCGGGCAACCCCGGCATCATTGGCGACCAGTCCGGGAACCGCTAGAACGAAGAACGCCTTTGTATCGCGATCGTAGGGCATCGTAACTGCCCGAGCCTTCAGGTCAAGAGGTTCCCGATCAGGAACCCAAAGCTTCTTCGTATGATTGAGTTCGAAGATCGGATAGCGATGACCGGCGAAGACAAGCATTTCTTTCGTCTGGCGGTGTGGCGGCAATTGCTTCTCCTCCGGCTTCACGTGCCAGGCGTGAGTACTGTCATAGAAGATGACCCAAGGCAGCGGATTCGGCGAGATGTGCAAGTCCTCGCGGCAAGTAGATTCCCAGGCATCCAATGTTCCCTGCATCCAGGTAAGGACGTTTGTGTCGATGGCAGAGTCCTCAGCGAAGACGCTGGGGACGAGGGCTAGGAACATCAGCAAAAAGATCACAATCGCATCTTATTCGAGAAGCCAAGTTCAACGAGCTCCACACTCCCGCAACAACTGAACCACTCCATCCCGGCGGCAGTTGATCGCTCGCTGCAGCGGCGTATTGCCCTTGCTATCCCGTGCGCCAATCGACGCCCCGCTATCGAGCAAGGTCCGAGCAATCTCCACGAATCCTCGTCGCGCTGCCATATGAAGTGGAGTCGCGCGCGTGACGCCACCGCATGAGTTCACATCAGCGCCCGCCTGCACAAGAGCGCGTACGACATCCGGTCCTGTCTCGAACGCGCATTCATTCGACACACAGTAAAGCGGCGTATGACCACCAGCGTTCTGTACATTTGGATTTCCGCCGAGCCTCAGCAACGTTGCCACCACCTCTAGACTACCTGCGCCCGCCGCGTAATGGAGCAATGCGCGTCCCCCGAAACGGCGGCATGCAAGCGATGGATCGCCCTCGACCGCATCCATGACAAAGCCGGTCAAATCCGTTCGACCCGACTGGACCATGCGCGCCAGGATCCCAAGGAACACACTTGGTCGGACCAGAAAGCGCGGGGCCATAGCCATCGCTTCCTGGTCGCGGCCGGCCGCAATTGCGGCGATGGTGTCATCTAAAGCGCGTTGCTCGTCCCAACGCGAATCGAGTTCGTCATGTTCTGGTCGAGCGCCTTCGGCGCCTACAACGTATGAGGAACTGTGCTCGAAGAATTGCCAAAGCGCTTGTCGCGTTGCCTGATCGAGTCGAGCCGCGTCCAGCGTCGCCCTCATATGCTGCAACCATGCGCTCCGCTCAGCCGGACCAATCCGAAAGCGAGCGTGCGATTCCCGCAAGCTCAACCACCAGCGGCGCTGCGTGTGCTCTTCGTCCCCGCCCAGGAACTGAATCAGGAAGGCTGCGAACTCTTCGACGGCGCACTTAAGACTCTTGCCCGGAAAGAGAGGGCGCAGGATCGGATCCTTGCTAACGCGAGCGTAGAATGCCGATGATAGCCGCTTGCAACCTGCTTCGCCGCCCAACGCCTCCAGCAACGCCACAGCAGATAGTATCCTTCATGCGAACTAGTCCTGCCGCAAGCAAGCTATCGGGTCGACGCGACTCGCCCGCAAAGCTGGCAACACCCGGGCTGCAAGAGCAACGATCGTCAGTACCATCATCGATCCGCCCATGGCCAAGGATCGAACCCCTGCAATTCGTACAACTCACTTTTGATGAACTTCGTTAATAGAAGGACAAGCGGAATTCCCAACCCGAGTCCAGCCAGAGCCAGACTGAGCGTCTTGCGCAAGACAATCCACAGAACGCTTCTCCGTGGAGCGCCGACAGCAATCCGGATCCCGATCTCGCGAATTCTACGGATCACGCTGAAGCAAATGATTCCGCAAAGGCCGATTGCCGCGAGCAGCAGCGCCAACGCTTCGAAAAGACTTGCGAGGATCGACAATAACCGCTCCTGCAGTAGGGATCCTTCCACCTGCTGCTCGACGGTCACGATCTTTGTCATGAATGCACCCGGTACAACCTGCTGCGTAAAACCCGCAGGGCGTCGGCCGGATCTCCAGCCATACGGATCCCGATGATGACCCTCGATAAAGGATCGATTGCCTGCTCGATCGGAACGTAGACCATCGGTTCAGCAACTTCGCGCAGCTTGTCGTATCGTGTAGCGTGCACAATACCGACTATTTTGCCCCGGAAACGTGACACGTCGCCCTATAGGGTTCGAAGCTCCAAAGAATCGCTGCAGCGCGGCGTTGTTAAGGATTGCTACCTTCGGAGCATCGCCAACATCGCGCGGTCCGAACCACCGACCCGCAAGTAAACGCATACCGAAAGCATTAAAATATCCGGAGCTTACCTGGTTGATGTGAATGCCTCGATCGCGCTCCGATCGAACTGGCTCCCCGCTGACACTCATCAGGATCCCGCGGTCCCGTCCGCTAAGTGGAGTCAGTGTCGATGCGCTGATTGCCTTTACTTGTGCCAGTGATTCTACTGGTTCGACGAGGTTATGCCACATCCGCCCGATGTTCGCGAGTTCTGCCTCAACGGAGTTGACCTTTGTTGGATCGAGTTTCGGAAGCGTCGCATCCACGTTTACCGTAAATACGCCTTCACGCTGAAAACCGGCGTCGACCTTCGATAGCTTCCACAGGCTACGCAGGAACAGTGCAGCTCCGCAGAGCAAAATCATCGAGAGCATGACCTGCGCGACAACAAGAACGTTGCCTACGCGGAACTGACCCAGACTCATTCCAATTCGTCCGCCGCTGCCCGGTATGGCCGCAACGTTACGTACTGCGTGAACCGGTGGGGCGATGCTTAACAGCAATCCCGTTATCGGCGCGACACTGGCCGTGAGGCTCACAACACGCCAGTCAATGCTCGGCTCCAGCACGATCCGGCCTTGATGTCCTGCAAACAGACTAACCAGCGCGGACACTCCCCATCTGGCGATCAACGTGCTCACGATGGAAGCCGCGACTACTAAGACAAGTCCTTCCGCGGCCAATTGGCGGATGATCCGGCCACGGCTTGCGCCCACCGCCAACCGAACGGCAATCTCGTGACACCGCGCGCTCGCCCGTTCCAGCAGCAAATTGGCGACATTCGCGCATCCAATCAGAAGCACCAGGCCGACGATCCCCATGACAATCAGCAAGGGCTTTCCAAGTTGCCGGCGCAACCCATCGAGGCTCCCTTGCGGCGGGCACAAGCGCAATCCCTGAGAAATACTCCCGCGTTCCTCCGCTTATTCCCTGTTCCTTCATGTACGTTTGAAAGTATTGGTCCAACTCGGCGCGCGCCGGCGCTTCAGAAACCCCGTCCTTCAGCCGTCCGACTACGCTGAACCACCACGACTGTTTCGATCGAAGATTGTTCGGAGCGAGCATCATTGGGATCGTTATGTCCGCCGGCGCGCCTAACTCCAGCCCGGTGAAACCTTCCCGCAAAACGCCGACAATTGTGACCCGGTTTGTTCCTACCTGGAGGACCCTGCCAAGTACTCCCGGATCGCGAGCAAAGCGGCGGACCCACAATGCGTGGCTGATAACGGCCACACCTCCATGCGGTCCGCCGCTTCCTATTACCAAGTGATCCTCAGGTGTCAACACACGGCCCAGCGCCGCGCCAACGCCGGCAACTTCGTAGTAACTGCCAGATGCTTCTGATGTCGCCATCGTAATTCCTTGTGTGGACCGATGAGATGCCTCCAACCGAGATAGCAGTCTAGACGCGCGTCCAAAGCCAAACGCTAGACCCCCTGTCGCACGTGGTCGTATAGCCGCGCTCACGCTTCACGCGAAGCCAATCCGTTCCTCGACGAAGAAGCTGCAAAGAACGCCACCGAAGAAGACAGGGCGGCCGCAGGCACATGGCACATTTGCGTGGCCGTAGGATCTAGATCTTTGGTACCGTTGGCGGTAGTACTCTGGTCAGACGTGTGCCGTACTTCGTACCTCCAAAGGAATGCAGTAATGTTTCGAGTGATGAGGTGCTTTCCATGGTCACTCACGTAAGGACTGCTAATTGTAGGACGAGGATTGCAGCGCCATAATTGCAATGTGATGGGAAACTACACGATACCGACAGAGACGCTTCGAGATCTAATCCAATGCGTGCAAGCCGCACGGGACGGCGCACCCGATCAGAGTCTCTTTGCGATGCAATGCGATCTCGTGTTGGATCGTGCTGCTCAAGCAGTCCCAGGTGTGTTGGCGCCACGGCGTACGCATTAGATTGGGACCCGACTAGTCATCACCCCAAACGCCAAGAGGCCAGAGTTGCAACTGCGTCCCGCCGACTTAAATCGGGATGAATCGCGAGTTCCAATATGGAGACGCCGTCCAGATCGACAACATAATCTTCAATTTCCGTTGTTGATCCGGTAGGGCTGAAATTCCATTGCTGACGCACAATCTCTCTCGTCGATCCGCCTGCGGCAGGCGCCCATCGAAGGGTGAACTCCTGTGTTCGTTCCAACGCCACTTCGTGAAAACGAAGCTGAATACGATGGAGCGAAACAGGTTCATCGAAGATAATACGAATCCGTTGTTCACCCGGTTGAGAAGCGCGCCAGCCGGGGCCATCTTTTGACCCAACCGCAAATTCAATAGGAAAGCTGGGATCTTCTGACGTTACCTCTACGGTCGCGATGTGTTCGAGATCAAGCCAGTCTTGGCCGGATTCACCGTCTAGCTTGGCAGGACGCGTTCCCGTTATCCTCTTCCGCATAGTTTCATTCTCGCAAGCAGCACAACGCATGTCGCTTTTCAGTCCACCGTCTGGGGTAAGAAGGGTTTTTATACTGAGGTTCACCAAATTCGAAGGACCTCAATGCCCGCCAAGATGCCAGAGACACGAATAAAGCCGGAGGTTGGAAGAATCATGGACATTCCTGTCGGCGGTGAAGCGATTGTAGAAGTGTTCGCTGTACGCGTGGATTGTCGATCGATCTTGTTATCTCGATCCCGAGGGCAAGATCGCTCAAACAGACGAGGAACTACTGGCCTGTGAAGGTTCGTCGCGATCAAGACGGTTTCCACTTGTACCTCAATCGCAAGGTGGACGTATTCAACCCGCGCCCTTTAGGTGAATTCTTAAAAAAAACTCATCCCGGTTTGCTCGATTTCCGAAGAAGATAAAAGGGGTTAGAAACTGGGACGTGGACGATCGATACAAATATCCCATCGTCGCCCATTCCGACACGGGCGAGCCGGACTGCTACGGATGCATCTTCCCAGTGTTTTGGGGGAACGAAGCAGACATCACCTGCAACGAATGCGGCAGCATCATTAAGACCGTCCCCGCCGCCCAGGCTGTAGACGCCTTGATGGAGATCGTTCGACCTTCATCACCGCCGCCATCTTACGCAGGCTCCAATGAGTGCTCCCGTCGGGCGGAAGATCATAGGTCTTCGCCAGGATCTTGGCCCGTAGTTCCGGCGTCAACTGTTTGGCCGGCTGTCCGGAGCGTACGTCCCGAGCCCGATCAAACCTTCCTCAGCGGATCGCCGCTTCCACAAACTGATAGTCGGCGCAGTCGTATTCAGGTACTCGATGATCTCGCGATAGCTGAGGCCATCCGCCAAAGCAAGGATGATACGCGTCCTTTGCGCAACGGAGGCGGGCAGGTTGTGTTTACGGAGGTACGACTGAAATTCATACCGTTGTACCACCGATAGTGAAAGAGCTTTGGACACCGCCATAAATGGTATGGCGACGCATTAAGCTAAAGACTACTTGCGGACAGTCCACTAGTGAGAAGCTCCGTGCAAACACGCGGTGTTTGTACCTCAATAGCGAGCCAATGGTGGCAGGTTTTCGCTCCTACTCCATGCGCGACGGGTTCAATGGGCTGTGGGCCACCGGCGACATGGTGTGGCAACTGGGCAGCGAGCGGAACGCTGACAAGCTCCTCGTGTACGAATACGCTGTCGAGGAATTGCTCCAGAATAACCCGACGTTAAGCGGTGTCTGCCAGTACCACAAGGACACACTGCCTGCGTCGCACTCCAAACGCACCAGACCATTTTTCTCAACGAAATGCTCTCACGACTCAACCCGCTGTACCAGGCACGATCCACTTTTCACTAAGTTCGCGACAGGGCCTTAACGCGTGTCCACTTTTGTGGTAATCCACGTCAATCCCACCAAGCTTGATCGCGATGGGGCGCTACCCGTCTGACTTGATCTCGTCCAGCACATCAGATCCTTCCGGCAACGCTTCCGTCTTGAGGAGCAGCATCGGATCAATGAGCAGTACGCGCGACGCGCGCCTTCTTGTCGCCGTTGATTGCGACGGGGTGGCCCACGTTCGCAGCAGTCCGGCCGCCACAGGAACCTTTGAAGCCGGTCTGACGTAGCTCTGGTGGGTAAAGCAGATGGGTGCGAGCCGGCCGAAGTGGCCCGTGCACGCCATCGCCCGAAGGAGATCGTTGTCCTGGCTGGCCATCGATCATCTGACCATTTCCAGATTCAAGTTCGCAAGTCAGCAACTTCTGGAAGGTGGCGAACTACCTGGGCATGACGCACGATCAGTTGCTCACCGTTGGGGGCGATCCGGGCAGGACATTCTGGCCAAATTGTCCTAATCGTCCGCAACCACTGCTCCAACATGCCACGAAAGCGGCGTGGCCGCGAGTATTCCACTGTCCCAAGCTGCCCGGCTAGACCAAAATCGCCGAAGATCGGAATGGTCTCGGTTCCTGTGGCCTTGAAGCATCTGTACGTCAGCCACATGTAAAGATCGAGCACCGCAGGCGAACCGGCCAGCACTTTCACCGCTTCGAGATCGTTCGGCAGTGGATGTGAACTCACTTCTTTGTAGAACTCGTCACTAAGCACTATGACATTCTCGAATTCCGATGACAGAACAGGGTGATCTGCCGCGCGGCTGTACCAAATCTGAGCTTCACTCATGAAGTGGAAGCGAGAGCGCTGAATCACCTTGGATCGGGCCGTGTCGGTGTCCGTACCGAAGAAAATCGTGGCGCCGAAGACGCGTTCGAACGCTACCACCAGCCGGCGGTACTCCTTGCCGCCCGTGTGCATGCTGAACTTTCCAACATCTCGGCGGCAGTCCGAAACCGGACGACCTGACTTTTCTGCTGCACAGCCAGAGTCGCCAGGAAGATCGGTACCAAGCGATCTTGGCCGAAGGGCACCCCGAATTCGGGATGACCGGTGATCTGAAGCACGAACCGGCCGTTGCGCCGCTCGTACAGGAGTTGGTCGGCGGGGAGACGGCGCACGGGCAGGCCGCACACACGAACGGTCGCGAGCTGAATGCCAGCGTCTGAGCGCCCTGCTCCCGCTTCAAACGAACGATTTCGATCGCGTCGGCTTGGCGGAGTTTTTGTCGCGAGAAAGCGGATGTCGCCGCCGCAAGTCCGCCGCAAGATACTTCCGGCATGTTCCAAAACAGTCACCTCTCGCCCGGCTTTGCCGAGCGGTTAAGGTGACGTGGTCAAACTTTGCAGTGCGGACGACCTTACTGCGATTACTGCGTTAGGGTCGGCCGCGCAATAAAGGGCATGAACTCAGTGCGTGTCATCGGTCAGAATTGAGCGCCAGGAACGAATGTCTTATCTGCTACCTGTTGCATGTAGATGTTCCGGGTCGTCTCGGCTTTGGAATGTCTAAGCTGTCCCAGAAGCTGTTTGTCCGACACCCTTGAGTGATGTTGGGTTGTGGCGTGACATCGGCGAAACCAGTGGAACGATACATCGAGCAAGCCGACTTTCTGATCCGCTGGCTTCAACACGTTGTCTGACCAGTTCGTCGGGATCAGGCACGTTCCATTGCGAGACGGGAAGATGAAGCTTTCGGGGTCGGTGTGGTCCGTGTCGCCAAATTCACGCCATCTAAGAATGTCTTCAGTCGAGCCGGTGTGGGACGGCAACTTTCGCCGGGCTCTTTCCTTGTCTCGTCGCCATTAAGAAGCCCCGAACCGACCATCAAGATTCGTGGGCTTGGCGTGCCGCGTTCCAGTTGTTCGGAATTGCATGCTTGCTTCAGACGCTCGAGAGCTTCCATACTGCGACCATGACCCTAAAGAATGCGGCATTTCTGGCGCTCATCGGAACGTTCTTGCTAACGATCCTATTGGCGGCGGATTTCATTAAGACCTTTTCGGGTGTCTTGAACGACTTGGTTCCGCCGATGTCACTTCTGAGATCTCTGGATTATCTGCTGGCAAGCCTCAGTGTGACGTTGTTCTTCTACGTCTTCCATAGGGCGCAGTCTCGATGACCGGACGTTGGGAGCACGCCCTGAAATCTGGAGTCGCCAGAATAATGGCGCTGACGAGCGTTGACCGTGCTGATTGCTGGCCTCAAGAACAGCCCTGCAGCCCTCGAATCGCTTGACAAGAACGGCACAACTACCCGAAAGACGGCGGACGTTTAATCGTCCTGCATTGCAACAGCGAAGCCTTGATTCATTGAGCAGTTCCATGTTCTCGGCGCCTACGAGCGCCTTCAAAAACATGCAAACTGAATCGGACGACTTTAGAAGGTCTCACTCTGGCAAGTTCGTCCGGTGAAAGCGTTTCCCGATCCACGGCGCCTTTGACTGTATCGAAACTGCAAAGCCCCACTTTGAAAGCTTTGAAGTCAATCACTATGATGAACGGCACAGCCGCTCCAGCGGCGATTCTTGACGGCAAAGAGCACGCAATAACACCATCACCAACGTGCAGTGCTGGTCGGATGGGAAGCACTCATTACGACGTTTCCACCGTGCATGGAAAGACTATCCAAACGTTCTTCGAGAAGGACGGTAAGACGGCGGGAACTCGGAAGTCAACCTTGTCTGAGGAAACGATGACCTCGGTGACGGAAGCCACAGGGAGTGAAGGTAAGAAAGTTCCAATCTACGATCGTGTTCGACAAGCAATCGTCAAGGGGCAGGGAAGCCCACCAAACAATAGGAGACGATGTGTTTTAGAGAAAGTGTGCCTCATAACTCTTGCCGTGTCCGCATCGTCATCGGCGGCTGACGCTGATCCGTTCGTCGGTATGTGGAAATTGAACGTCGCCAAAAGTCGATCTGAGGGCTTCCGAACGTCCAAGAGCGCTACTCTTCAATTCGGGGGGAATCGGATGGGCTTCTACAAACAAGGGAATACGTCGATAGCGATGGCACCGCCCGGAATGTGAACTTCAAGCACGTATTACAACTCGACCCAACCAACAATCTCACTGGGAAATTTTTGACCAGCAAACCGACCGGGCGTGAAGAAACGTGGGTTATATCAGCTGACGGTGAGACGCTCGACCCGGACTGAATTAAGAATGGGCAGTCAACCATCGAAGCGCATAACAGCATCCGAGCGGCAGTAAGAACTCTTCTGCTTGTCGTATGGCATGGAAGGGGATCGCAAAAGCATAACCTGACTTTGGGCGGCTGTTGTCACTTGTTCCCATGAAATTGTGTCGTAAGATCCATTACCAGTTACCGGGACGGCCTTCCCGTCATATTTGGCGGTAAAGGTACTCTCCGTTACCACGCCGTCCATTCTCTCGGTCTTGCTGGTATGTTTACCGCCGCCATTCACGGCCTCACGCACGATTGTTTGGGACTTGACGGGGCTTACAGGTGTCGGTGTGACTTTCGTTTTTGCGACATCTCGCGTCCAAGTTCCAAGCGAGTTGTCAGCGGCGAAAATTCCGATGGTGGAAACTGCTACCACAAGGGTGAGTTTCAACAGTTTGGTCGGCATCTTTGGCATCTCCTAACACGTAGGTTTGGACGTGACGCCAATGCGTTCCAGTTCCTATACAGCTACGAGTGGCCTGATGTTACCACCTTGGACACCGCCGTGCCGTAAGAATTGTCGCACGCAACACAGCAACAAAACGATCATCGCAACGATCTTGTTGCCGTCTCTTGCGGACGAGGATGTTTTCGGGTCTGGATGGCGGCTTCGGGAACTCTATGACGTCCATTCATCCATCCTCTTTCGAGGCTCGTTCCTATGCCGATAACGAGGGGTACGCCGATCACGGTGTCTCGTGTCGCCGACGCATACGGTCACTTTGCGACGAGTCAAGGCGTGGATAGAGAAGGAGTCTGGAACGCCACGAGAGATGGCGCAACGTCATCGGTTGGGAGAGCTGTTGCCGGGCTGATTGGGAAGAGAACCCCCCGGTTCTCTACGGGAGCTTTGTGCATTCAGATTTTGTGCAGAATGCCTACATCGGAGTACATTCAGACCTCAAGTGTACATTCGGTCCCATCTGAAGTCGTTGAAAACACGTGAATCATGGATTTTCCGACAGCCTTCCAAGCTGTTGGCTGCCGGTTCGATCCCGGTCTCCCTCCAATAAGCTCTCAAAGTCATCACCATCGCAGGATCAGGCCTTAACGGGGAATACCGTCAAACTTACCGGAAAGTGTTAAAATCAGTGACGTCGAAGACCTCAGGAGGCCTCCTGGAAGCGCGTCTGATTTCTATCTTTTTCTTGCTGATTGCGCCTTGGTTGTACGCTCAGGCGCTCCCGCCCGTCGACAACCGCTTTTTTCTCGAAAAGGTGTATCCAGTTTTTGAAAAAGCGGAGTGTCAAGTATGCCATAACGACAACGGCGTATCCTCGGCGACGCGGTTGCAGTTCCCGGCTGCTGAGTCGAAGAAGGAAGCAATTGAGTTATTCGGCCTGAAGCTCTCGAACCTCGTTAATAAGACCGAACCAGAGCGATCGCTCCTCCTTAACAAGCCGACGATGCGCATCGCCCACACAGGTGGCGAGCGGATTCGAAAGGGTAGTCCAGAGGAAGCGGTTCTGCGCGTTTGGGTGGAGTATCTCGCAAAGCAAAACGAAGCCGATCTGGTTGCCGCTATTGCGAGACTCAGCGGTTCGACCAAAGGGGCCGCTCGACCGGGAGCGCTTCGACGCCTGACGCATAGCCAGTTCAACAATACGGTGCGAGATCTTCTAGGCGACTTCACCCGGCCCGCCGACCAGTTTCCCCAGGAAGATTTTCTTCATGGATTCACAAATCAGGTAGAAGGACAGAGCATTCCGCCGTTGCTCGCTGAGTCTTATACGATCGCGGCAGAGAAACTCGCCGCGAATGCGTTTCGTCGGGGTGATACGCAGAAGCTTATCCCCTGCAAGCCGGTTAGCGTCGCCGATGCGACATGCCGTGACAAGTTCCTGAAGAGGTTTGGACTGCGCGCATTTCGTCGGCCTCTTACCCCGAGCGAACTTGCAAGCTACGGGAATCTATTCAAAGAAGTCGCCGTGGAACAGAAGGATTTTACGGCTGGAGCAAAGATTGTTGTTGAAGCGATGCTCCAGTCGCCGAACTTTCTTTTTCATCTCGAAGATGGGGTGAATGGCGGTCTGCGTCGCTATGCGATCGCGAGCCGGCTCTCCTATTTTCTTTGGGACACGATGCCGAACGCTGAACTCTTGCAGTCGGCCGAGGCTGGAGAGCTCGATACGATTTCGGGCATCCGCAAAGTTGCGCGGCGGATGATGGATAATCCCCTTACGCAGAAATCCTTTGAGACATTCCTCGCCCAGTGGATGCGATTCGATCGCGTCCTCGGATCGGCTCGCAGTGTTCGGCGGTACCCGGATTTTGGGCCATCGCTCCTGGCGGCGATGACTGAAGAGACTAAGCACCTCTTTAATCATCTCGTCTGGAACGACAAGAATTTTACGGAGTTGTTCAACGCAGATTACACCTTTACTTCGGCGAGGCTGGCCCAATTGTATGGATTTGAAGCCCCAGCCGAGGACTTCGCGATGGTCAAATATCCTGCAGGCAGCACGCGCGCCGGTGTCCTCGGCCACGCCAGTTTTCTGACCTTGACCGGCAATCCAAACGACACTTCGCCGACCGGACGCGGGCTATTCGTCCGTGAGCATTTCCTCTGTCAGAGTGTTCCGCCACCGCCGCCAGGAGTCGACACGACACTGCCTGCGGTCTCTGCAGAGAAGCCCATGACGAATAAGGACAGGTTGAGTGTTCATCTGTCCAACAAGAGTTGCGCGGGTTGTCATAGCCTTATCGATCCGATCGGCTTCGGTCTCGAGGGCTTTGACAACATTGGTCGCGCCCGCGAAAAGGTAACGCTCCGAATTGCCCAGGAGCGGGACGCGGTGACAAACCAACAACGGCCGGAGAAGGAGTTCGATCTGCCGTTGGAAACTGCCGGAAATATACAAGGAATTCCAAACTCGCAGTTTGCCGGAGCGAAGGCGCTTGGGACGATCTTGGCAAATGACCCGACATGTCAGAAGTGCGTGGTCAAGCTCGTTTTTCGCTATGCGACCGGACGGCATGAGTCAGAGCCGGATCAGGCGCGCCTCGATGCGATTTACGATGTGTTCCGTAATTCGGGCTTTCGTTTTCGCGAGATGGTGCTCGCGCTTGTGACTTCTCCGTCGTTTTTGGGAAACGCTCGCCAGAGCGAGGCTCATAACAACAAACAGGCAGGGCTTGTACGGCGCTCTCCAAACAGGTAACATTTCACCAGAGGATTGACGGCGATGAATATCCCGGTATCGCGACGTAGCTTTCTCAGAGGAATTGCGCTCGGTGGCGCTGTTGTTCAGGTAGGATTACCCCCTTTGAACGCGATGTTCAACGACAGCGGGACGCTGACGCGCGCCGCGTCTGGAGCCGCCAAGCCGATTGAATCACGCTTTGTTCTGTGGTTCAACGGGAACGGAATTGTCGAGAATTATTGGATGCCGCGCGAAACGGGGACCGAATTCGAGATAACTCCTTGCCTTAAGCCGCTCGCCCGGTTCAAGCAGGATATCCATATTATTAGCGGACTCGACAATCCGAATGGCAAAGGCCATCACGGGGCCATGAGTTCGCTGATGTCCGGCGAGGCGTTCACGGGTCGCGGGGCAGGGGGACCGTCGATCGATCAGGTGATTGCGCAAAGCGTCGGAAGCACTTCGAGGTTCCGCTCACTGCAAGTCGGTGTTTGCCAGGAGTCGTTTGGCGAGAGCATTCAACGCAACATGAGTTGGGCGGCGCGAGATCGCCCGCTGCCTCCGGAAATGATTCCTCATCGGCTGTTCGACCGGCTTTTCGGCGGGAAGGATCTTGGATGGATCGATCGTAAGAAGAGTGTGCTCGATCGCGTGCGGGAAGATGCTGCGGCTTTCAACGCGCGGCTTGGGCAAGAGGACAAGCTACGCGTCGATGAATATCTCACCTCCGTCCGCAGCGTCGAACGTACGATCGCGAGTCTGCCGCCCGAGTACGCCAATGAGATCGAGCGGCCTGAAGATGCCGGTGACATGCGGGATTGGCCGCGGATTGCCAAGTTGCAGTCGGATTTACTCGTTCACGCGCTTGCTTCCGGTCAAACGCGGGTTGCTTCTTACATGCTGACGAAGTGTCAGAGCCTGACCCGCTTTCCCTGGCTCGGGCACACCACACTGCGTCATCACGACTACACTCATACACGGTCGACCAGTCCGGAAGGGCAGCGGATCATGAGAGACGTCTGCCGGTGGCACGTTGATGAGTTTGCCTATCTGGTCGGCAAGCTAAAGTCGATTCCAGAAGGCAATGGCAACCTGCTCGATCATACTTTGGTCGTATATGTACACGAGCATGCCGAGGCAAATTCTCACAAGACGAGTGGTATGGCTGCGATTCTCGCGGGTCATTCCGGGCGCTTAAAGACGGGACGTCACTCGATGCTGGCAGGTACGGTCGGAGATCTGTACTTGACGCTGGGTGAGGAAGTAATGGGCGCTCAGATTGGCAAGTTCCCGAGCGCGACGAAGAAGCTGAGCGAACTGGTTTGATCTGTCCCGGCGCCGGCCATGCTTCTTCAGTAGAGTCTCGGCCTCCGGCAAAACGGTTAATACCGCTACGTACACTCGCCAGAGCCACCCAATCTCTGACCGAACTTGTGGGGAGTGGGCAAGCACTTCATTTCCGGTATTTTCCGCTTCCTCCACTTGGCCCATCTGCGCCCGCGTGGCGGCCAGCGTAAACAGCGCATTCGTGAGAATTTTCTGGACGGGCGCCTCGGCATCCTTCAGCAACGCCTCATCATGTGTCCGACTCATGAGTTCGGCCAGCTTTCAGCTGGGCTGCCGCGTGCTCCGGCCTTGGTCCTACGTTTTTCGCCTCTCAAGTTGGCGTACGTCTTCTGACGTCTAATTGACCAGCCAAAAGTCCCGAGGATAGAGACGATACAGCCTGGTATCGGCTCCTTCCGCGGACTTTAAATACTCTTCGTAGGCAGACATCTGCTTCTCGGCGCCAATGACAAAGTAGGAGCCTCCGGACTCAGACTTTACACTCGTACCGAGGCCCGGCAGAACCCTCGATAGAACGATCGGCAGGCGTTGATGAATGTCCTCTCCTAATGTCGGATTCCGGCGCAATGCCAGCAGGGCTTTCCGGAAGCGCGAGACCAATTCCGGCGTTATTTTGTCCGCGAGATCGTCCGCCATTGCCTCGGCGCGCGATTCGTAAGAACCGGCGGTGCGCGAAGAAAAGGCCCGCGCGATCGCGTACTCGGCGAGCGAAGGATCGTACTTTGCCGATCGAATAAGATCGACTACGAAGCGTGTCGTTAGTGGAATCTCAGGTGTTCGTTCGGCATAATAAGTGACTTGGCCTAAATGTGGGGACGCGTTAACACCGTTGCTGTAGGCGAGCCCGGCGGCAGTCGTGCGAGAGAACGCCGTGTGTGAACCTCCGCCTGAATACTGGACTGCGGCAAGGTAATCTACCAGTGCTTGTCGGGATGTATCTTCATACTTCGTGCCGTCCGCTAAGTTCATAATTACTCCTCCCGTCAACGAAGGCGCAAGCAAGCCCGCGAACAAGGGTGAGAGTACCTTTTTGTCGCGCGTCCGGATCCGATCCGTGATATTGTCGCGGCGAACCCGAACGGGGCGTTCCAGCTTGGTCGTGTTGAGAAGCCCTGATAAGGACTCGAGCCGATCGAGGACCGCTGTTTGCACCGCAGGTGAGGCCACAAGGAACATCCTTGCGTTTTCTGCGTGGAGCAACAGACGGCGCACTGCATTGAGGGCGGCCAGGGCTTTGTCCGGTCCGAACTGCAGATCTTGCTGCATCTGACGGCAGATCGCTTTCAAGTCAACTACCAACGAGTCATCGGGAACATCGGCCATCATCTCTTCGAGATCCCTGGCAAAATCGTTTGCTGGTGTCTTCTTCCACGCGGCAAGCCGCTGACGCACAGAAGCACGGTCGGCCGGGGTATTCTTTTCAAACTCGGCCAGAGTATGGATCACTGCGTCCTTGTTCGTCGCCGGATCGCTCAGCATCCAGCGTAATCGGTATGCGTAGTAAGTCTGGGTGAGAAAATTGCCTGCGGTCAGGAGCGCCGGGTTATTTTGACGGCGCCATGCGCTTGCGGGTTGTCTCACCCAGGACTCCTCCGCAGACTGCATTGTTCTGCGCAGTTGTCCGATGCGCTGATCGATCACATCGCGGATGCGCGGCAGATTCGCGGTCTGCCAATACGGGCTATCGAGCGCCATCGCCATCCATTCGACCGCGCGGACCGATTCGCGCGCGTCGCTTCCGGAAGCTCGCAACACGAGCTCTGCCCGTTCGGTTTTGACGTTGGTTTGAAACGCCGCGGTTAGGCTAAGAATCTCTTTACGAATCGACTCCGCCATTTGCTCGTAAGGTATGGGCTTGCCGTTCTGAATCACACCGACAGTTGTCAGCAACTGCGGCAGGAGCGCCGCAAACACGAGTTGATCCGCCGGTACTGCATCAATGTTCAGCGCCAGCCCGATAGACCCGCTAGTCATCGATTCGAACGTAGATATGACTACCGGAGTCCTGCCACGTACGCGCCGAACTTCATACTGAAGCTGGTCGTCCATGCTGAGCGGAGGATCCTCGATAAATTTTGCTGTCGCGACGCTGTTTAGTGCTTGGATTTCTTTTGACTTGGCGTCGTATTCGGTTTTGTACCGCTGAATCGCTTCCTGCATATCCGAAACGCCATATTGAGCCTGAAGCCTTGCGGCTTCGACGTTATTCCGAGACTGCCTCTCGGATTCGAGGCGGGTAATCATCGCAGGACTCGGTCGCGCAGCGACGGTGTATGGAGCCGACTCTGTTAACTTCCAGGCTGCGATCTTTTCACGCCAAATGTTCTTTCCGGATTCAAGAAGTTTGCCGACCGTTTGAATGTGCGGTTTCAGTGTCACGGAGCGACGAAAGTCCGTCGATTCGCTGACCGTTTCAAGATGTTCGTTCCAAGGCTGCGATCCGTTGCGGAATCCGAATTGAGGAGGGGAATTTACGAAGTGGTCCAACTGGCGGCGCGCCTGTAGCAACTGGCCACGAACGCGTTCGTTGAATTCGAGGAGTTCTCGTGATCCGTCCTGCCATGCGGCGATACGCTTGAGCTCTTCAATGATTACGGCGCCCGCGCTGTGAAGACTCTCTTGGTTCAGATGCGAGGCGGAGACGTCCGCCAGGATCAAGACGATAGGATTCCCGAGATCGTCGCTCACGTGTCCGTTGATTGACTTGACTCCTATATCGAGTTTGCGCGTTTTCGTGTCGACGAGAAGCTTATAAAGATTTGTCGTCGCATCGCCTGCGAAGCTGTCGACGAACACACTCGCAAGCAGACGTTCAGCGGCCCCAAGCTCCAATTGAGCGGGCCAGGCCATGTAGACGGGACTGGCTTGAGTCTCACTTCGCGACGGGTACTCGATCGCAAGGAACGATCCCGATGGAGCAGGTTGTGGCCTCTGCAGATTCTTCCGTGAACTCGCCTGACGCGCCTCCGGTTGCGTCTGCAAGCGGTCGAACATCGAGTTTAATTGTCCGAGCGTCGAGTCCATCTCAACATTCTTGGGAAGGGCAATTACCGCGCCCATGTTCTTAAGGAAGTGCGTTCGCTGATGGAACTGCCGGATGTGGGACGGTTCCATAACCCGAATTCCTTCTGGGTCGCCGCCGGCGTTTCGGGCAAGAGGATGATCCTTGCCGTACAAGAGGCCCATCGACGCGTAATAAACCAGGCGTCCCGGGCGCGTCGTGGAGCTTGTCATTTCGTTATAGACGGATCCTTTTTCTTCGAGCCGCAGGCGTCCGGCGGCTTCCGATACGCCGAAGTTACGAACCTCGCGGCGAATCTCCTCGTCGGTATAGTCGGGATGTAGCAGGGAATCGATGGTGGTTTCGAACACGCGAAAGAACACATCCGGTCCGGCAACTGTATTGAAGTGATAGACCGTGGCAAGCTGCTCAGTGTAGGCTCCGCTGGTCACTAAAGACATTGCTTTGACCGTGGCGGCATTTCGTCCCTTGTTTCCGGAACCTAACAGGAGATGCTCCTGCGTGTGCGGCTCACCCATGTTCGAAACAGGGAAGGTATTCACCCAGAGCTGCGCCTGAGGAGCGGTCTCAATCTGTAGGAGGTCAAGCGTGAAGCCGGTCCGCGCATGAACAAAACGGGCGCCCATGGGCTGGTCGGAGTTGTTGAGATAGACAGCAATGGCCTGAAAGCCTTGCCGTGTTTCACCGGACTTCAGCTTCTCCAGAGTCTGGCCGAATAGCGGGACGGCCACCAGAATAGCTACCGCCAATCTTGCAATCATGGTGACGGCAATTATAGGCTAGTCTGTTTTTAACTGCCAGTGGTTTTAGTGTCCGCCAGTTGAGGATAAAGGTGTACGTCGCGGGACAGCGCCTCGGGGAGGAGTTGTGCTGTAGATTGCCAGCAGGCGCCGCTCATCACCTGTCGACAGGCCGGACAGCCGTTGGATGTCATCCCGGTTGTTGAGCTTCCGCCGATACCGAAAATGATATTCGAGGATATTCCCGCCGTACTCGAAGCTGTACATGATGTCGGAGAACGACCTGGTGTGCGGTAGACCTAAGGCATGCCCGATCTCGTGAAGGCACGTCAAGTACACGACGGTGTGCCGGAACAACTGATCTTTCGATCCGACGCCTTCCACCTTGTGCCCTAACGCATGAAGACTTGGCCGGATGTCCACTTCGGCGCCCGGCTTGCCATCCACGGTGATTGCTCTCGCTTCACCATATAGTCCGCGATTGCCCGTGGACGCCCAATAAAGACGGATGCGCGCCTTGCTTAGAGGCGACCGGACAAAATCAACACTGCCGTTGGATGCTTTCGCCCAATCGTTCAGAGCCCATTCGGCCAACTGCTCATCGGTCTCCTGGCATTCTGCTTCCACCTTCGTGCATGGTTCGATCCAATAAGAGAATGTCTCGGCAGCGCATGACGCAGCCAATATGAACAACAGGACGATTGTTCTCAACGGCCTTGCCTGGTGGAGAGTCTGTCTTCCGCTAGTTCTCGCAGCGTTCGTTCCAGGTCTTCGACGCGGCTTCGGAGTTCGTCGAGAGCTTGCCCTTCCGGATCGGGCAACTTGCCGTGCTCGAGTTGGTCGCAGGGCTTTTCATCCATTCGTACGATTCTTCCTGGAACTCCGACCACAGTAGAATTATCGGGAACTGGCTTCACAACTACAGAGCCCGCGCCGATTTTTACGTTATTTCCAACAACAATATTTCCGAGGACCTTGGCTCCGGTCCCAATAACGACATGGTTTCCTATCGTGGGGTGCCGCTTTCCCTGTTCCTTACCGGTACCACCGAGGGTTACGTTCTGATAGATTAGGACGCCGTCGCCGATCTCGGATGTCTCTCCGATAACAACACCCATTCCGTGGTCAATAAAAAACCGCCGACCAATCCTCGCTCCGGGATGGATCTCGATTCCAGTGAAGAAACGGCTGATTTGGGAGATGACGCGCGGCAAAAGCGGGATTCCGGCACGATACAGCCTGTGCGCAAAACGGTGCGCGAGAATCGCATGAAATCCGGGATAGCAAAGTATGATCTCAAGCACACTTTTAGCCGCCGGATCTTCATGAAAAATCGTATCGATCTGTTCCCGGACGATGCGGAACATGGTTGTACCATTATGGCGCAGCGCTGCAGTGGCTATTTTGCGGGCGCCGTGCGTTGAAAAATCGCCTGCGTGATATATTTAATCAAGTCTGCCGCAGGTTCCTTTTCACGCTTTAATCGCTACATCCCTGTCTGCGTTCCACTGCCCGATGGACCTTTAGGCCGCCTGTGAAATAAAAGGAGTTAGTGTTTGGTATTACACAATGTATTAGCCCGTGGCGCAGCCTTGTTAGCGCTTGGCAGCAGTCTCTGGGCTGCGCCGCAATTGCGTCTGTCACAAACTGTTGTGGGGCCGGTGGCGGTCGCGCAGGGGGCCAATGCCGGGCAGCAAATTGTTTATGCGAACAATGTCGGTGATGGTTCGCTGAGCCTGCGACTGACGACAAACGTAGCGTGGATTCAGACGACAATCGGCGCTGCTACACCGTGCTCGTTGCGCGGCATTTGTTTGCCGCTGAATCTCGATTTACGTACCAACTCCCTTGCTGCCGGAATGCATACCGGAATCGTTGCAGTAACAGACCCGAATGCAGTGGACGCTCCGCAGACGATTGTGGTCACGGTGCGTGTGGGCTCTGCCGTCCCGGAGCGCGTTGAGTTTGCGCTGACTCCCGGCGCTACCGCGCAGGCGCGGTTTACACCCGGGAATGCGATCCAAGTGGCGGCGACCACACAACCGAACCAGAATTGGTTGGCGATCGGGGCAGAGAGCGCAGGGAGTTTTTCCTTCGGTTCCACATACCGGATCACCGCGAATACCGCAGGGTTGCCGGAAGGCGATTACACAGGCCAGATTGTGACCTCCGGGTCACCTGTCGCTGCAGAGAACCGCACGATTCCCGCCGCTCTGAAAATCACATCCTACTCGCGTTTGGAGGCGGCGGCGCCGAATGTTCCGGTGGCATTCTTCGGCGGCGTCGTGAACAACGCCACGTTTGAAGGCGACACGCTGGCTCAGGGCGGCATCGTCGCTGTGTTCGGAGACGGATTCGCGACCGGTCAGCCGAGTCAAGCTTCGGCGCTTCCCCTACCAACGGAATTGGGTGGTGTTCGCGTGTTGATCAACGACAGGCCTGCGCCGGTTTACTTCGTATCGCCAAGCCAGATCAACTTTCAGATTCCCTATGACATAGCGGCGGGGAGCGCGGTTTTGCGGGTCGAAAGGTCGGGCCAAAGTGGCAATCCGGTTTCGCTGCAGATTGGCCGGTCAGTGCCTCGCCTACTCAGACTGAACATCAATGATTACGGGATCATCGTCAACCAGGACGGATCGTTTCCGATTCCACAAACACCGGGTGTGAACAGTCGTCCGGCGCGTGTTGGGGAAACGCTGGTGATCTATGCGCTCGGTCTGGGCCAAACGGAACCCGCGGTCCAAAGCGGTGTCGCGGCTCCCGGCAGTCCGTTGGCACGGGCTGGCGGCAATTTCCGTGTCTCATTCGGCGCTCCGGGACCGTTCGGAACGTCGGCCGAGGTGGTTCCTCTGTATGTCGGCCTGACGCCGAATTTCGTCGGGTTGTACCAAATCAACGTTACGATCCCTGCTGAGTCGCCACGAGGAACGAATGTTCCTATCGCGCTCGTCAGCGAGGAATACGGTTCGAGCAACCGTGTCACAATCGCGATTGAGTAACAGCGAACGTATTTACTACCTCGATTCCTACCGTCGGACCTTCCGTGCGCGTGCGGTCCACAGGTCCGACGACGGGTGTCGTGTGGTGTTCGATCAGACAGCTTTCTATCCAACCTCGGGTGGTCAGCCGCACGATATTGGTCGGGTTGGGACTGCGAACGTGACGGATGTCATCGATGAGGATGATCGTGTCGTCCACGTTCTTTCGGAGCCCGTGCCGGATGGCGAGCTTGACTGCGAAATCGACTGGACGCGCCGGTTCGACCATATGCAGCAGCACACGGGACAACACTTGTTGTCGGCTGTGCTTGCCGAGCTGTTCGAAATTGGAACCGTCAGCTTCCACATGGGGTCCGAATCCTCGACCATCGATCTTGCTTGTCCTTCCATCACCTCCGAGCAACTGCGGGCGGCGGAAGCGCGCGTCAACGATTTGGTCCGAGAAAACCGGCATGTGACGATCAGTTTTGAGGATGCGACTGCCGCTGCCGGGCTTCGTAAGGCGAGTGAGCGCTCGGGTTCGCTTCGTATTGTGAGCATCGATGGTCTGGACCGAAGCGCCTGTGGCGGCACTCATGTCCGTGTGACGGGTGAGATCGGCGCGATTCTTTTGCGGTCGATTGAGAAAGTCCGCGGGAACGTACGGCTTAATTTCCTCTGCGGAGGAAGGGCTATCCGTCGGGCCAGGGCAGACTACGAAGCGCTGGAACTTGCGGCACGTACGTTCTCTGCTCCTCTTGATGAGGTACCTGCACTGGTGCTTGCGCAGACCGAGCGATTGAAGGATGCCGACAAAGTCCGGCGCCGGCTCGAGACAGAACTCGCTGAACAAAAAGGACGTTCGTTGCATGCGGCGACGGCCGTCACTGGGTCTGGGATCCGTTTACATACCCGGACAGTGCCGGCCGTTCCGAATGTGGACGAATTACGAGCCGAGGCGCTCGGGTTCGTTTTGCAAGGCGGCGGGGTGTTTGTTGCTGTGATCGAGAACCCTGCGTCGGTGATGGTCGCTGCCTCCGCCGATTCCGGTGTCCACGCCGGGAACGTGCTTCGCAGTGTTTTGTCTGAGTTCGGCGGCAAAGGTGGCGGATCGGCGCAGATGGCGCAGGGCGCCTTTGCGGGCGAGCCAGAGACTCTTGTGACCCGTTTGAAAGAGTTACTGCCCAGCGTATAGCGGCGCTACCGATACCATCCCCAGCCCCACGAGGAACAACACGATCATGGCCATCAGCAGTGTCCGGACGCGTGAGGACGCCCCGGCGAACTCCTTCCATATCAATAGTCCCCAGAGCGCCGAGATGAGGGTGGCGCCTTGTCCCAAGGCGTAACTCACAGCAGGACTCACGTTCACTTCGGCCGGCGCGCTGGCGGCGACGAAGTTCGCGATCGCTCCCGCGCACCAGATGATTCCTCCGGCCACACCTAGCAGGTGATGCTTCGCCGCGCCTTGGAAGTACGCCATAAATGGCACCGGATCACCTTGAATCGGCAGATTCATTAGGTAGAGATTGAAGATGAACGTGGTGATCAGGACTCCGATTGCGAAGATAACGGCTGCCGTATAGGGTCCCAAGCCGATCTCTCCGGCGCGGGACATCTGGACCAACGGGTAAAACGAACCCATCAACAGGCCGCTAACCAGGCTGAGGATTAATCCCTTAGCGCTGAACTTCGCCGTGACCGCTTTCGATGTTGCCGCGTGCGTACGGTAGGCTAGGGCGTCCACGAGAATCGCGGCAATGACGATAGCGGCGCCGCCGAAGAGAAGGATCGGGTTCCCGGCCGGGCGCAGGATATAGTTCCAAATCACACCAATCACGAGCGCTAAGCCGATTCCCACGGGGAATGCCACGGCCAATCCGGAGATCGAGATTGCCGCCACAAGTAGCATGTTCGCCAGATTGAAAACACCGCCGGCTGCAAGCGCCATCGCGATCTGCTTCTTGCCTGTGATCAAAAGGTTGTCTGAGAACGACAGTTCGTCCCCCATACTGCCAAACGTGAATGCTGCTACAAGCGCCGCAATGAAAACGCCGAAAGCGTAGTCGAAGTAGAACAGCTCAAAACGCCAGTTCTTGGTCAGTTTGAACGTGTTGGCCCACGATCCCCAACAGATCATCGACAAAATAGCCAGGAGCAGGGCAGTGGCATAGGTTGTAGGCAGTATCATTCGTGGAAGTCATGAGGTTACACCCATCTAGAGCCGTAGGTCAACTAACGTGTTACACGAACTACAGGAGCAGGTCGTAGAGTAAATCATTTAATCCGCCTTGGTTATTTCCGTAATTCTGATTCTACTTCCGTCAGTCAGCACATTACTTTCCTTGATGCTAAGTCGTTGATGTAACAGTGACTTAGACAGCATTCCGAAATATCACCATCAACACATCAACGCGAAGCCGGCTCTGTTAAGGGTATTCGTACTAGAACTACATTTATTTTTTTGCGCAGGTGTAAACTTGTTTGCCGCATTGACCGAACTAGTGGGAGCAGGTTTATTAGGTGGCGGAAGCCACTGAGGATCACTGCGAAGGAGGCGGCAGTGTCGCGAATATCAGCAGTCTTATTATTGTTGGCGGCAGGCTTGCCGGCCATGTTTGGGCAAAAGCTGTTGATAGAAATCGACACGCAGGAAGGCCAGCTGTTGCAGCAAATCGACACCGAAAAGGACGCCGCCAAAAAAATTACCCTGCTCGAGTCATTCGCGAAACAATTTCCCAATCACGAGGCTGCGACCTGGGTATTCTCGAACATGCAGCAGCACTTCCTTCAGACGCAGCAGTACGAGAAAGTCTTTGAGATGGGCGTCAAGATATTGAGCATCGATCCCATCGAAGTCTCCGCAGCACACAACTGCCTCAAGGCGGCCGAAGCGAAGAAGGATCTGGCACTGATCCGGCTATGGTCGACGCAAACCTCGCACGTAGCAAGGAAAGCGATGCAATTAAAGCGGCCTGAGTATGGCGATGAGGAAGAGGTCGGTGAATGGAAGCAGCGAATCGAGTATGCGCGTCAGGTAGAACAGTACACCGAGTATGCGCTCTATTTTGCCTCGCTCCAGACGAAAGATACGACGGCCAAATCTAGCCTCATCGAGGCCTTGGAACAGCGTAATCCGATGAGCGAGTATCTGGCGCAGATGCGTACGTCGCAGACGACGGTAGTCCGGCAGGTGGATATCGAAGAAGCTGTAGCATCCGCAGAAGTCCAGTTTGAGAAAGGCGAGTTCAACGAAGATCTGCTACTGATGGTTGCGACGCATTATATGCAGAAGCGGAAAGAAAACGCCAAGATCATTGCTTATTCGCAAAAGCTGCTTGAGATTATTGAGACCAAAACCAAGCCTGAGGATATTTCAGAAGCGGACTGGGTGATCAAAAAGCAGAACATGATTGGGAACGCGAACTGGATGATCGGGCTGCTCTACAGTACGGAGCAGAAGTATGACCAGGCGGACAAGCACCTGCGTGCCGCTCTCCCGCACATCAAAAACACCGATATGTTGGCTGGCGCCTACTATCATCTGGGCTATATAAACTATCGAATTGCGGAAGCAGGCGAGCGCATCCGTGTCCATGACGCGATCCGCTACACACAGCTCTGTATCGCCATCAACAGCGCGGTTCAGCACCAGGCAATGGAAAATCTAAAGGCAATCAAGGCTGAGTACGGGCTTCAGTAAGACTTCAAGCCTGTTAGTGGCCGGCGCTGACCTCGGCCTTTTCCTGCACCACTACCTTACCTGTGGTCCCGGGAGCGATCTCCGTGAGCAGTTGTTCCTTACGGTAAACCAGGGTGGAAGTATTGAAGCTGGCAATTTCGAAAGCGTGGCCGTGCGTAATCGCATCGGTCGGGCAGGCCTCTACACAGTAGCCGCAGAAGATGCAGCGGCTGTAGTCGATATTGTAGACCTCAGCGTACCGTTCACCACCGCTAATGCGCGCGCGATCCGTATTCTCGGCAGCTTCGATATAAATGCAATCGGCAGGGCATGCGGCCGAACATAGGAAGCAGGCGACGCACTTCTCGAGACCATTCTCATCGCGTTGCAGTACGTGCACACCGCGGTACCGCTCCTGGAAAATTGCGGGCGTATCGGGATAATTCTCGGTGAGCGTGGGCTGCATCATCTCCCGAAACGTCACACTCATACCCTTGGCGATGGCCGCGGCCGATCCAATGATCTCGTTGATCTTAGCCATGTTCTGCTATCCCTAGATTAGCGCACGGGCGGAACAGATCCCAGGTCAGATGCGTTCTGAGCAAGTTCGTTATCTCTCTGGCGATTTTTGTTTTTGAATGAACTCCAAAATATCGAACTTACGGATCTGCCGATTCGGAAAGAAGCTGTTCACCGCGTCTTGCTCGTCCGCGAAGATCTCGAACACCGTGGTGAGTTTGGTCAGGACCAGCAACTCGATATTGCGCTGACTTAGGTTGACGATCTTCATCGCGCCACCACCTTTTTTGGCGGTGGTGTAGCCGATCACCAATCCTCCCAACCCAGTGGAATCGATGTAATCCAGATGTTGCAGATTCAGGACGATATTGACCTTCGAGGCCGCGACCAGTTCACGAATCTTTTCTCGCAAATCGGATACAGGCTCACCGACAATCAGCTTTCCGTTTAGATCAAGGATTACGATACCTTCGCGTTCGCGTTCTTGTATGTCGAGAGCCATACCGGTTCAGTGTCGCACTATTCTAACGCGCTTGCGAGCCCTGAGCTATTTCGTCGGCCGTCGTGTGAGACGGATTGATGTCGGTGGGGAGGTCCCGCAGCCCTCCCAGAGCATCCTTGAGATTAGGTCGGAGCACCGCTAAACCGTCCAACATCTTTTTCGCCCGGGCATAGTCTCCCGTCGCTTCGATGGTGAGTAATTCTCCCGCCAGATCACGCACTGCCGCTTTAGCTTTTGGGAGATCGACGGCGAAACGGCCGTCGGGAGTCGTCTTGAACGCGCCCTTATCTACCAAATAATTGAATTGCAACGCCATTCCCTTGCCATGCGATTCGTTCAAACCGAACCGCATCGTCCGAAAAGACGACGCAAGAAACGTCGTGTAAAGCTTTCGTTCGACGTCCTGTCCACCAGGAAGAAGCTTGCGGTCAAACATGTACTGAAGCATGAAGAGACCGCAGATGTCAGCTTTCGCCTCTTCAATCGCGCTGTAGAGTTCCTTCAGCTCCTTACGCGGAGAAGACGATTGCCCGACGGTGTGGGGTCCAATTCCATGCGTCAGTTCGTGGGCCAGAATGTGCGTGAAGAATGAATCGAAGCTGAGATCCGCCAGCGCCTGCTTCTCGAGTACGCGTTCGGCGATCGGCTGCAGAATGCTCTTGAATTTCGCTTGTTGGACGTTTTTGAGCATGACGCGCTTGCTGCCCTTTTCGCGAACTACACGCTCATCGTTCGGAAGATTGAAGGCAGCAGTGCGAACGCCATGCGCCGCGTCGCCGGACGAGATAATCTCGTTCACCACACGAATCGGGGCCAAGGCCCCGATCTTGGGATTCCGATATTTGGCTTCGATTGGCAGATTGTCTTCGATTTCCTGGAGCCGGGATGAGAAGAATGCGACCTTGGAAGATTCCTCATCGTCCCTCAGAGTTACGTATGCCTCAAATGCCGCCTTGTAGCCGAACAACTCATCGTTGTAAGTTTCGTAGGGCCCGATGGTGATATCGAGGGGCGCATCAAGATCCATCCACGCGACATCGCTGTCGTAGTAGTCGTTTGACAGGAACGCCGCGGCGCGCGCGTTCAGGAACCGCTTGAGAGTCGCGTTCGAAGTGGCTGAGGCAGCCTCTCGAAGCAGATTTGCGAGTCTCTCCAGGTCAGCCTTGTATTCGGTGGTGTAAGGTATCGACGCGAGTTTTCCATTGTTCCGACGGATTACGGAGAAAAACCCCGTTGCCTGCTGCTGTTGCGCCGGTTCCAGTGTCTTGACCCAAGCTTCGAACTCGACCTTCGTCATGTCCGCCGGGTAAAAATTGGCTCCGGCGGGCTTCTTTTCGGGGACACCGGCGAGGAACGACTGATGGTCGTCCAGCGCCGACCAAGGCCCTTTATTGAGCCAAAAGTACTCGAGTCGTAGTTTCCCGAGAGGAGTGGTGTCCTTGCGCAACTTCGTGTACAGATCCAAATTGCCGGTCCAGACCTGCTTTAGAAAGAGATGGTCGATGAGCCGCGCGGCTTCAATCAGTTTGGTCAGCGATTTCTTGTCGCCGTCTTCGAGCTTCGAGGTGTTTACCTGTAGGGGAGTGGGCGCAAATCGCGCCAGCATTTGCTTGAGCTCGTTGATGTCTGGTGTGGCAGCCACGGCAAGAGAAATCGCAAGTAGACCGGTGTAGCGACGCATCACGTACTATGATGCCGTACGATGATGCTCCGCCTTTATCGTAAGTAGCTCCGCTACTATCTCGCCAAGCTTCAGGAATCCGTCTAGATCGGTCGGTTTCCAGAAATAACAAGCCGCGCCATGATCGAGCGCACGTTGCCTGTCCGATGGCGATTGAGATGAGCTCATCACAACGATCGGGCAGGGCGCCGACGCCAACCGCTGAAGAAGTTCCAATCCGTCAATCTTGGGAAGGTTGATGTCCAGCAGAACAAGACTCGGCCACGGCTGTGCTCCGGTTTGGAAGCCGCTTACTGTCGTCCGGGCGAGTTCGCCATCCGAGACGGTCTCGATCTCGGCGAGAATGGAATGCTCCAGCAAAGCCGATTTGATCAGGTAGACGTCCGCCGGGTTATCTTCGACAACCAACACTCGATAGTTCATTCAGTGCCCTCGCAGTGCGCTGTCACAAGGTACGGTAAACGCGCCCCACAGAGATTCGCTGGAAATAAATCAACATGTCTATTTTAACTTGCGCCCTAGTTTCACGCACTATCTCTTGGTGTCATATTGGGCCCATTTCTCCACTGTCAGAGCAATTTTCTGTCAAACTCAGGTACACCATGAGGTCGATCTACGTGATATCCCTTACGGCAGTTGTAATCGCAAACGCCGCAGTGGCCCAAGTGCGCGTTGCGTGGGTCCAACTCGGTCCGGGGCGCGAAGTATCGGCACGCGCAGTACTCGAAAAAGGAAAACAATGTCCGGGAATCTTGATCGATGGTCGAGCAGCATCGATGCGGCCACGTACACCTGTGCCGGAAGGGTTTCCAACTCTGTGCGAAGCTTCGATTCCAGCCGGGACGCGAGCGGCGTCGATCGATGGTAAGACTCTGGCGCTGCCGGCGGCGGAATTTAAACGTATCGCAGTGGTAGGAGATACGGGTTGTCGTGTTCGAGTCAAGGCTTCGAGCGGAGAAAGCGAGATTCAAAATTGCGCAGAGGATTGGCACTTCAAGTCGCTCGCTGACGCGGCAGCCGCAAGGAAGCCTGATCTGGTTATTCATACGGGCGACTATGTCTATCGTGAAAACGAAGGTTTCGGATGGAATTCCTGGGATGCAGACTTCCTTCAGCCGGCGAACAGCCTGCTTCGCACGGCTCCCTGGATCTTTGTTCGCGGCAATCACGAAAGCTGCAAGGACGGTGGGACAGGATGGTTCTATCTTCTCGAGGGGAGACCCTATGGCGGTTCGTGTACGACCGAATCATCCGAACCGTATCTTGTAAATGCGGGGAAAATCCCGTTTCTGGTGTTGGACTCGTCTGCGGCGGAGGAACTGAATTCCAAACGGAAGCAAGTGACCGAGTATGCTGCGCAGTTGAAGCGGATCGAAGTGGAGGCAACTAAGAGCGCCTGGCTGTTGTCCCACCAGCCCTTTTGGGCGTTCCGTCGCGAAGCCGGTGATACGAAGCGCGGAGAACTGGACACTGTCAACAATACTCTGCAGTCGGTGTGGAGGGAGGCGCCTCTACCGGATATCGCATTGATCCTGTCGGGGCACCTCCACATGTTTCAGGCTTTGGGTTTCGCAGACGGCAGGCCGCCACAAATTGTGACCGGGAATAGTGGCACGGAACTGGCGCGCCGGATACGTGGACCATTCAACGGACGAAAGATTGCCAGGACCACCGTGTCGAGTTCAGCGATTATCCGCAAGTTCGGATTCACCGAGTTCAATAAGCAAGCGACTGGCTGGCAGTTGTCAGTCGAGGGGCTGAAAGGCCAAGAGTTGCTGTGTACTTTGACCGGCGCTACGTTGACCTGCCCACACTGACCCACCTGCTGTAAGCCATATTGACACTCAACCCATTAAACTGATATTCTGCATTATCATTTACTGTGGTTAACACGCTAGCCAAAGCTCTAGTAAAGGTTGCTGCGAGTGCTGTGGTTTTCGCATCGCTCTCCTATGGCCAGACCGATGCTGACCGCGATCGCCGACTTGCGGAGCTGGAGCGCAAAGTACGAATTCTGGACCCCTCGTTCAAAACCGATGCGGCCACGTTTGACGAAAGGCTGGGGGCGCTCGAAAAACGAATTGACGAATTGCTGGCTAAGAGCGCTCCTGCCACTAGTCCTGCGGTGGAGTCAGCTGCCACCCAAACCCTGCTTCCGCAGCCAGTCCCGGCCAAGCCGCCTCTTGAAGCAATCTCTGTTCAGGGAGATTACCAGCAGTCACTCGAGGGCGAAACACGCCTTCCCGTGTCGGGCTACATGGATGCGCACTTTAATAAAGCAGAAGGAGAACCGGGACGAGGTGATTTTCACCGGTTCGTTCTCCTGTTCGGTCACAGCTTTTCCGATCGCATTAAATTTTGGAGTGAGCTCGAACTCGAGCACGCACTGGTGGAGGGCGGGGAAGAGAAGGGCGAAGTCGCCCTCGAGCAGGCGTATCTCGACTTTCTGGTCAAACCGTGGTTGAACTTCCGTGCCGGCTTAGTCCTCACGCCGATGGGAATCGTGAACGAACGTCATGAACCGCCCTCGTTCAATGGAGTCGAGCGCCCTGTTGTCGAGACGATTATTATTCCCAGCACCTGGCGAGAAATGGGAGCCGGCATCACCGGAGATCTGGGACGCGGCTTCCGGTATCGAACGTTCCTGATGTCGGCCCTAGATCCATCTGGGTTCAGTGCGGAATTCGGTATTCAGGACGGTCGGACGGGCGGATTCGAGTCGAGCTTCCGCAACCCAGCGTACGCCGGGCGGCTCGAATATGCGGGTGTCCGACGACTCACCGTAGGGATCAGTGGCTATACCGGCATCTCGAGCAGCGATATAGTCGCGGTAACACCAAGAACCAGCATCGTCTCCTTCGATGGACGTTACAGCTACAAGCGACTCGACTTGCGCGGGTTGTTCGCTAACACTTGGATATCGAAAAGCGGCGAGTTGAACCTGGCGATGGAGCGCCTCACCGGCCTTAATCCGAACGTCGGCAGTCAGATGCGAGGCTATTATGCCGAACCGGCAGTCCACGTGTTTCCGCGGCGCTGGAGGAATGATTTAATTCTGTTCACGCGGTACGAAAAATACAACACGCAGCAACGTATGGCTCCCGGATTCGTTCCGCTGCCGGAATTCAATCGATCGTCTCTGTTCACTGGGATCACATTCAAGCCCAATGCGGATGTAGCTCTCAAATTCGATTACGTCTTCAATCGCAACGCCGGTTCGGCCATCCGGCCCTTGAATGGCTTGAATCTCGGTTTGGGATGGTGGTTCTGATGTTTTTTCGAATGTTTCTTCTCGCGATAGTGGGTCTCGGATTGGCGGCGCAGCAACAGCCGGCCAAGCCAGACAAAGTTATCTCGATTTCCGCCGAACGGTTCGCGTTCAGTCCATCGAGGATCAAGCTGAAGCAGGGATCGGTCGTCGAGTTTGTGATTACGAGCGAAGACACTGATCATGGCTTTCGCATACCTGGAGCAGGCATTGACGCCGCCATACCTCAGCAAGGAAAAGGCGAACTGCGGATTCGATTCGTCGCTCGCGAGAAAGGCAAATTCCCATTTGAATGTTCGAGAGCATGCGGCGCTGGACACAATCTGATGCGCGGCCTGATCGTCGTCGAGTAGGTAGGCCGTATGAAAAAAGCAGTCGTTATCGTTTTGGGTCTTCTGGCGCTTCATCTTGCCGGCGAACAGCAGGCCAATCCTGGTGGGCCGTTGCCGGGCGTCACATCGCGCGAGCTTGAACTCTTCCGGATGGGTAGGGAAGATTTCCTGGAAGTGGAAACCGCCGAAGATGGGCTTGGACCGCTCTTCAACGGACTCTCCTGCGCCCAATGTCATAACATCCCGGCGGTTGGAGGAACCGGCACGATGGTCGAACTGCGCGCCGGCTACAAGGACGAGGAGTGGCAAGTTTCACGCGCCAGCCGGAGGCACATTGATGCATCTGTTCTCCGTGCCGCCACACGATTGCCAGGTTTCGGTTTACGAAGAAGCCAACGTCATCGCAAAACGTATCTCGATTCCACTGTTCGGCGCGGGTTTGGTGGAGGCTATCCCCGACGAAACGATCCTTGCCCTGGCGGATCCGGATGACCGGGACGGCGACGGTATTAGTGGTCGAGCAGCGATTGTCGAGGACGCAGCGAGCGGCGAGAAGCGGGTTGGAAGATTCGGTTGGAAGTCACAGCATGCGACATTGCTTGTCTTTGCGTCGGACGCATATGTGAATGAGATGGGTATCACAAACGACGTTTTCCAGAAAGAAGGGCTCGGCAATATAGGCGCTGAGAAAGCCGGCGCGATTCCCTGTCAGGCGTCGGCGAACCCCGAGGATGTTCGTGACCGCCGCACGGGGATGCGTGGAATCGATAACTTTGCGAATTTCTTAAAGTTCCTTGCTCCGCCGGCGCGCGGCGGGATCAACGAAACGGCTCTTCGCGGAGAGCGTGTTTTCGCCGATGTCGGCTGCGCCGGGTGCCATCGCCCACAGATGCAGACAGGGCCGAGTTCCAATCCGTTGTTTGATCGTAAGCCGGTCCATCTGTTTTCGGATCTGTTACTTCACGATGTCGGGACGGGAGACGGCATCGAGCAGGCAGACGCAAAGGACAACGAAGTTCGGACGCCAGCGCTATGGGGCCTTCGCTTTCGACGGCCGCTGCTTCACGACGGCGCGGCTTCAACACCGGAGCAGGCCATTTTGATGCACGGCGCTGAAGCGGGAGGCGTGACGGAGCGCTACCGGCAACTGCCGGCAGAGCAAAAACGTGAATTGCTGGAGTTCCTGAAAAGCCTGTAAAGACGAAGCTACTCGCCGCCCGTGTCCACTTCATGCAACGGATTTTCGAATTTCGTCGCATGGTGAATGAATACAAGATTGACGTCGCCAATCGGACCGTTACGCTGCTTAGCGACAATCAATTTTGCCTGACCCTTCAGATCTTCGCGGTCCCGGTTGTAGACTTCCTCGCGATAGATAAACATCACAAGATCGGCGTCCTGCTCGATGGAACCTGATTCGCGGAGATCGCTCAATTGGGGTCGATGATCTCCAGGGCGCGTTTCCGGAGCTCGGCTCAACTGCGAGAGCACGAGGAAGGGAACGCGCATTTCCTTAGCCATAAGTTTCAGGCCGCGAGAGATCGCGCTGACTTCCTGGTTGCGGTTCTCGGAGCGTCCGCGCGAACTCATGAGTTGCAGATAGTCGATGATCACCAGGCCCAGGCCCTGCTCAGCCTTCAGGCGCCTGAGCTTGGCATGAACGTCCATCAGGTTCGTGCCGGATGTGTCGTCGAGATAAAGCGGAGCTTGCACCAGGCGACCCAGTTCCATCTGGAGCCTGCGCCGCTCGTCCTGATTCAGGTAACCGGCGCGAAACTTTTGCTGATCGACGAGCGAAGCTGCGCACATCATACGCGTCAGGAGAGAGTCGGCAGACATTTCGAGCGAGAAGACCGCTACAGTCTTAGGGTCCTGTACGCTCGTCGCCACGTGATGAGCTATGTTCAAGGCGAGTGCCGTCTTGCCCATGGCCGGGCGCGCTGCGAGGATGATCAGTTCGCCTTCGTGCATTCCGGCGGTCATCTCATCGAACTTATAGAAGCCCGTGCTGGTTCCCTTAATGCGCTTGCTGGGATCGAGAAAGACGTTGATGCCACCCTCGTAATTCGCCAGGATCTGCTGTGTATTGAGGAGGGTCTGCGTGGAACGGCTCTCGCCGAGTTTCAGGAGGGTTTCTTCGGCGCCCGCAAGGATGTCGTCGGGTTCCTCCTGTCCGAGAAGGCAGCGGTCGATCAGTTTTTGCGACGCGAAAACAATGCGCCGCATGACCGACTTGTCCTTGACGATCTTGACGTAGCTGTCGAGGGCGAAGATTTGCGGCAGTCCGTCGTCGAGCGAGACGAGGTAGCTGAGGCCGTCGACTGATTCGAGTTGATTCTGCTTCATCAACTCGTTGGCCACGGTGACACGGTCGATTCGCTCCCCACGCTCCGACAAATCGTGCATGCGAGAGAAGATGCGCCTGTGCTTCTCAAGCGAGAAATCGTCCGCATCCAAGTATCCGGCGACTTGAACGAAATTCGCGTCGTCCAGGAGAATGGCGCCTAAGACGAATTTCTCAGCGTCGATATTGGAGGGTAAGCCTTTTTCGAGGGCAATGTCGGAAGCTGCCATTAAGAACGTCTTACTGTAGCGTTACGCGCCTGTGTCTGCAAGATAAATAAGTCGTGTGATTCGTTACGCCTACGCTGTGGATAAATAGCGGTTTTTGCCTCATTTTCGTCCACAGGGTAAGTCCATATAAACACACGTATCACGGAGCGATTTGCACACTTTTCCACAACGAAATCCACAACTTTTTGTTTTAACTCAACCGACGGCGGAAAGAAAGGATTTTCCGCCCAAGCACATGCTTTCAGATTACGGCATCACCATTCGGCGACTGATCCATCCTCGTGAAAGACGCGAGCCATCGGCCGGGTGCCCCCGAATGGATACTTTGCCAGAGCGGCTTCACTCAACTCGAATCCGAGACCCGGTTTGTCGGGAAGCGGGAATCTGCCTCCGACCATCCTCATCGCCGGGAAACCGAGCCATTCTTCCCACACCTTTTCCTGCCGGGCGGGCGTCACTCCGCTGCAAATCTCCTGGACGAGGAAGTTGGGCATTGCCGCATCGACGTGCACGGTGGCGATTCCGCCGATGGGACCTTCACAGGCGTGCGGCGCCATGGATATTCCAGAAAGTCCGGTGATTTGTCCGACTTTCCATAGGGCAGTGATGCCACCGACGTGATTGATGTCGGTCTGCATGATATCGACAACGCCCATTTCGACCAGCTCGCGCACGCCGTAATGGGCGACGAGTCTCTCGCCCGTGGCGATCGGAGTTGTCGACCGTTTGGCGATCCGTCGCCATGGCCTTGACGTTCTCAGGAGGGCATGGTTCTTCGATGAAGAGGAGATTCAGCGGCTCAACTTCCTTTACCAGGATCGACGCGACACTGGGGCTGGTTTTGGCGTGGAAATCGATGCCGATATCGATGTCCGGACCGAGTCCTTCGCGCAATAACTGCATACCGCGAATCGCGCGGTCGATTTTGGCATGAGTTTCGATCCACTCGTAGGTACCCGCAATACCGGATTTGAAGCAAGTTACACCTTGCTCGACGGCGGATTCTCGCAATTTCTGAAGCTGTTCCTTGGTGCTTGCGCGAGCATGATAATAACCGCGCACGCCCCGAGGATCGACGGGACCGCCGAGAAGTTTATAGACCGGCATCCCGAGGATTTTTCCGCGAAGATCCCACATTGCCTGATCGATGCCGGATATCGCCGATCCCATGACCGGACCGGAGCGATAGAAGCTGTGGACGTACATCGACTGCCAGTGATGCTCGACCTGCAGCGGGTCCTTACCTACGACAAACTCTTTGAAGTCTTCGATGCAGGCGATGACGGCGGCAGCCTTGCCTTCGAGCGTTCCTTCCCCCCAGCCGACGAGCCCTTGATTCGTTTCGAGCTTAACGAAAACATAGGGACGGTCAGATTCGGGAGTCAGCGACACGCCGAACACTTTCATGTTCGTGATCTTGACGCCGGAGGAAACTCCAGCCATGGGATCAGTTGGAGCGGCCGCCGCCTGCGCGTACATTCCACAACCGCAGAGATCTGCGGCACTCGATCGCGAAGCGAGTGTTCCGCCGAAGAGACCAGTTCCCAAAAAGCTTCTTCGCTTCATGCAGTTTTGTCCTTGTATCGCTCAAGGGCGGCCTCGTTTACTTCAATGCCCAACCCGGGCCCACCTGGAAGCGCAAGAAAACCATCGCGAACAGTTTCGATTTCTTTGCCGGCCAACTCAGCGCGCATTTGCCGGTCGGGTTCAGCGGAAGGCATTGGAACGTGTTGAATAAAGAAATTCGGCAGACTGGCTGCAAGATGGATGGAAGCAGCGGTGCCTACGGGCCCACCCTGATGATTCGGAGCGACCGCTGTGTAGTATGTTTCTGCCAGAGTTGCGATCTGACGAATCCGTGGAATACCATTTTGCTGCAGATCCGGCCTGAGGATGTCAACGACTCCTTCGCGGAGCAACTCCTGAAAGACAGATGGATCACCGATATTGCGGCCAAATCCGATGGGTGTCACGGACTCGTCTGAAATTTTGCTGACTGCGCGGAGATTGACAACGGAGCAAGGTTCGTCGAACCAGAGAAGATGGAAGCGTTCAAGGCTCGCCGCCACACTCGATGCGTCGCCTGGTGACAATCGGCCAGCGCCGTCGAGGACGAAATCGGAACCGGAAGGAGCAGCGGATCGCAAGCCTTCCATGCGCGCTCGTACCGACTTATCGAACGCCTGACCCTGATTCCGGGCAGTCACCGCGGGCAGAGGCACCTGAAACGCGCGATATCCCGCTTGTTGGGCTGAGGCGAGCGAGGATTTGAGTTCCGTGTCAGTTGATCCGGTAAGTGAAGCGAGCGCCCTGACCTTTGTTCGCGTTGGGCCGCCAAGGAGCCTGTATGCCGGCGTCTTCGCGAGCCTCGCCGATATGTCGATCATCGCTGTTGTGATGGCGCCATCGAGGGGAGTTGAAGTGCGTGTCACCGAGTAACTTGTTGCCGGTCGTCCTACAATCGCCTGGCGCGCCTTTTCAAGGTCATCATGGGAAACTCTGGCACACTCGCCGTATCCCGTGAGACCGCCTCGCGTCCGCAGCCGGACGACAGAATAGGTACGTCCAGATACTGGCTCGCGTAGAGGAAAAATGTTGAGCTCAACGATGTCATAACCGCTCGAAGGCGAGGTCGCGGAGGTCTGCAACGCGATCGATTGCGTCAGCCTGTGCCGTCTCATGTGCATGGCTTTTCTCCAAGGGTGCTTCTGGTGCGGAATACTATCACAAGCCGAGCGGCTGAAGTCAGCTTGAGCCGAGAGGCTGAAATAAGCTTGAGCCGAGAGGCTGAAATCAGCTTGTGTGGCGTCGGAGAATATCGGGAAGATTGCCGGAGAAGGCAGACCGAGCTATGACGATGTTGTAGCCAGCTTCCTGCGCGCGCTGCCTGAGATCGACCTGAACGTGCGAGACGAAGCCAATGACCGGTACGTCAGGATGATCGCTTCTTTTGATTCTAGAGATGAGCGCGATGGGATCGATGTTGGCGCAGTTCAGATCGACAATGATCAAGGATGGCTTATCGCGAAGACTAGCCACCGCCGCGTCCTCGGTTTTGACGAACATCGCGCGTGCCCCGGCGCGCTTGGCTGCGTCTGCAATCTTGACTGTAAAGAAGAGATCCTCAATGACGGTGACGACAGTTTTGATCGATTCTGACATGCGCTCTCGTGTTCTCCGCTAGGCGTAACGTTCGTCGATGCTGAGCGCGCGCCACCAGATGAACAGGCACAACAAGTGAGTCATAACGATGACGATATTTCCGGCCGCGCTGACTTCATAGGACACACGCATCTGGCGAAGCGCCTGACCGATTGCTTCACCTGTCATTTGCAATCCCAGACCACCGGCGATCAGCAATCGCTGCGGGTCGCGTATCTGGCTCCTGGCGCACAAGAACCAGACGATCAGGTTGAGAACTCCGGTGAAGAAACTGAGGTTGCGAACCACAGTCGTCATCCAGGTGTTCAGGTTCGGGGAGTAACAGGTGGCTACCGAGCCGAGCCAGATAGCGCCCGCGCTCAATCCCATCCATCTAACCATCGCATTTGTGCGCCGGTTGACGGGCGCTACGTGAATGGCGAGGGACACGACAAGAACAAATAATATCGATTGTCTTACCAGTTCTGCGGACCAATAGTAGCGACGATAACCAGGAGACGTCACACCAAGCATCTGAACGACCAGAATATCGGCTACAGTTGTTCCCAACAAACAAACAATGTAGGCGTAAAGCGTTGGAAAGTAACGCCCTGCTCCCTGGGACAAGGTGAGGATCAGCAGAATCTGCAGTCCGAGACCTATCGCCCAGAACGCCCATTGGAGGAAAAATAGCATTCAGTTTCGCAAACTTTGATGGCTTGCGACTATTCTACGGTATCTATCGTCAGGAAACGACGAGAAATACGTAGTCCCAAATTTTTAAAACATTTGAAACTTATTAAATAGTACTAAAGTCGTAGTCGAACGTACTAGGCTAGGTTGGTTCCGCCTGGAAGATCTTCTTCATCAATTGGCGGGAAGGTGGGACCGGAGGCTAGTTTGGTTCCGCCTGGAAGATCTTGTTCATCGATCGGCGGGAAGGTGGGGTCGGAGGCTAGGTTCGTTCCGCCTGGAAGATCTTCTTCATCAATTGGCGGGAAGGTGGGACCGGAGGCTAGGTTGGTTCCGCCTGGAAGATCTTCTTCATCGATCGGTGGGAAGGTGGGACCGGAGGCCGTCTGGTGGTCAATAATGACGGACAGGCTTGTCGGAGCGGCGAAATCCGTGTTTGTTCCGGATTGTGAGAAAACTCCAGCGGCAAAAAGCGTGGCAGATGCGAGAAGAAGTGTAGAACTAGCGAATAGGGTTTTCATTATCGGGTCCTTTGTTTTTGTTTTTTAAATTTTTTAGTTCTTGACTATCGATTAACTGCAACACTGTCGAGAATTTCAGGGTGAGAAAGAACTATCGTTGTGGGCGCGATGCGATCATTCGAGGACGCGCTCATAAACGTGGCGGCGAGAAAAAGGGCTGCCGTCAGGGTCACTGAGATGCGGCTTGCGAGCAATTTTGTCATGTTAATCTCCTTTAGTAATTCACAATACATATTTGGTACACCCCCGTACTGAAGTTCTAGGGCTCTAAGCGGAAGAACTGTTGTACTTGGTAAGCTGTTTTCTCTAACTTACGGCTAAAAGTACCAGCTTGACTATAAGGGGAGTACCCGCATTTGGCAAGGATTATAGCCCTAAAGTACGGGGAGGGGAAGTACTGAGGTTCTAGATAAGGAAGGGATGTTACAACTAAGAACCGAAGGCTTTGGAGCCTTCTGATACGCCTTCGAAACGTGGCAAATGGCTTGACCGGCGTCGTTCGCCCCACTCGAGGCGCATGTCATTTGTGACCTCGTCAAGCATTTCGGACGTGGCTGTCCTCGATGCGTCGGCGAATGCGTTCAGCAAAAGATTGTCGCAGATCGCATTGATAAGTCTAGGGATCCCTTGGGAGCGGCGATGGATCTCGGAGATCAGCTCCGGAGACATGACCGTCTGGTTGGGCATCCCAGCAGTCGTAAACCGGCTGTTGATGTAGTTCGCCGTATCCTGTTCGTTGAAGGGACTAAGGTTGTACCGTAGTACTATCCGCTGTTTGAGGTTACGGAGATTCGGCGCGTCCAACTTGCGATCGAACTCAGGCTGCCCGGCCATGATGATTTGTAGGAGTTTGCCGCGACGGTTCTCCAGATTGCCAAGCAGCCGGATCTCTTCAAGAACTTCCCATTCGAGATTATGCGCTTCGTCGACAATTAGTACTGCGGTACTACCCTTTTCCGCCTGCGATAACAACATATCGTTCAATGCGGCAAGAATCTCGGGCTTCGATTTTCGATTGCACTGTAAATCGAAATCCCAGGCGACCATTTCCAGAAATTCAGCGCTGGTAATACGTGAATTAAATACGACTGCAAATTGCACGAGTTGCTGACTTAAATAGTCTCGCAGGCACTCGAGCATTGTGGTTTTGCCGGTGCCGACTTCGCCCGTGAGCACAATAAATCCTTTGCGTCCCTGAACGCCATAAATGAGGTTTGAAAGGGCCTCTTCATGCTGCTCGCTCCGATAAAGGAAGGAGGGATCGGGACTAAGGCTGAATGGATCGTCTTTAAAACCAAAGAAGACCCGGTACACGCTTTGCGTTTGGCTCACGTTACACGGATTTTACCACGCGAGCGCTACCGCCACGTCAATTTGCGCGCAAAAACGGGTTCCTTTCGCGCTCGTGTCCGATCGTTGTAACCGGTCCGTGTCCGGGATAAACCACTGTCTCTTCAGGCAGTTGCAATAGCTGGCTGTGAATCGAAGCAATGATCTGCCTGCCATCACCGCCGGGCAAATCGGTGCGGCCGATGCTCTCCCGAAAGAGTGTGTCGCCGGCTACAAGTTTGGTTTCGGTGGGGATCCAGAGACACACGCTTCCCTGTGTATGACCAGGTGTGTGGAGCACGTGGAATGTCGCGGCGCCTAGCTGGAACTGGTGCCCGTCACGCAGATCCGTATCGATGGTTGTCTGCTCCGGAGTCTCGACACCCAGCCAGCCCGCTTGCATGTCGATGTTGTCGTAGAGGACCTGATCCTGCGCGTTCATGAAGACGGGAGCGCCCGTGATCGACTTGAGTTTGGCCGCTCCACCGATATGGTCAATATGGGCGTGTGTGATGACAATCGCCTGGCAATGAAGGCCGGACTTTGCCAGAGCTCGTTCGATCACCGTGATGTCATCGCCGGGATCGACGACAATGGCTTCTCGCGTCTCAGGGTCGCTAAAGATAGAGCAGTTGCACTGCAGAGGTCCTACCCGGAAAATCTCGTGAATCATTAGAGTGGTTGTGTCGCTCTACAATGATAGGCGTCTATGAGTTCTTCTTCCTACGATGCGCTACGTGACAGTGCTGCCTGGATTGATCTGACCGGACGTGGCAAGATTCGCGCTACCGGCGAAGACAGGGCTCGCTTGCTCCACAGCATGACGACGAATGACATCCAGGCTCTTGTTCCGGGCGAGGGTTGTTACACATTCTTTCTGACGGCGCAGGGCCGGATCATCGGCGACGCGAATATCTTTTGCATGACCGATTACCTGCTGATCGACACCGAGCCTGACGTCAAACAGCGCATTTATGAACATCTCGACAAGTTCATCATTGCGGACGATGTCGTGCTTCACGACTTCACGACGGACTATGCATCCATCAATGTTGAGGGTCCTGGAGCGGAGCAAGTCCTGAATTCGCTGAATATTCCCGTGGCGCACGCAGCGTGCTCGATTGCGGAATGGTCGCACTGCGAGGTGGCTCATATCAGCTATACCGGGCAGCTGGGTTACTCGTTTTTTGTGCCGTGCGAGCACAAGGCGGACTTGGTTGCGAAACTGACAGACGCCGGTATCCCGGAAGCGGACCTGGCGACTGCCGAGATTGTCCGCATCGAAAACGGGAAGCCGAAGTACGGTATCGACATCACGGAGACGACTCTCCCACAGGAAACGCAGTTGATGCACGCCGTTCACCCGGCTAAGGGCTGCTACCTGGGACAGGAGATCGTCGAACGTATCCGATCCCAGGGGCGAGTGAACAAGATGATCGCGCCACTTGAAGTGGAAGGAAAGGTTCCGCCGGAACCGGGAACGAAGATCGAGTTTGGCGGTAAGGACGTTGGCGTCATCACATCTGCGGCGTTCTCAGCCGCCCGCGGCAAGGTTGTCGCGCTCGGGATGGTTCGCGCCGAGGCGCTCGGGCAACCACTTAACGTCGGCGGAGCTACTGCAATAGCTGGTCGAGCAGGGAAGTAGGCACATTCGCCTGGCCTAATTGAACGGACGGCTTGTTCGCTCCATGAAAGTCGGAGCCTCCGGTGACGCGCATTCCGTGTTTGCCGGCGTAGGAAAGATAGCGCTGGACGTCCGCCTCTTCGTGGTCAGAGTGATAGGCTTCGATGGCGTCGAGGCCGTCGCGTACAAAGCCGGCGATCAGCTCTTCTTCCTCGGCAAAATCGCGTTTGCCCAGGCGAATCGGATGCGCGAGTGATGTGACGCCGCCGGCTTCCTTGATCCGTCGAATGCCCTCGGCCAGTGTCGGTTCTTCGCGATCGACATAGCCGGGCGCCGACTCGTCGAGATATAAACGGAAAGCCTCTGTGCTGTTCGGCACATAGCCTTTCTGAACCATGAGCCGCGCAAAATGTGGCCGTCCCGCGAGGCTGCGGCCAAGAGCTTCGACTTCTTCGATTTTTATATCGACACCCATCGATTGCAGCTTCTTCGCGAGCCTGATATTGCGATCCCGTCGCGCAGCCTGCATTGCGCCGAGCCACTCCCCGAAGGAGGCAGTCGGTGGATCGGAACAGAAATATCCGAGTAAATGCACGGTCTTGCGACTCGGTTCGAATATCTTAGTGCTCAGTTCGATTCCGCAAATGAGTCGTAGTCCCATTGCTTTTGCCAAAGGCGCAGCAATGCGATAACCCGCCAGTGTGTCGTGATCGGTTATTGCGAGCGCGTCGAGTCCTATTTCAACCGCGGTGTCGACCAGTTGGGAAGGTGTATACGTTCCATCCGACTCGGTGGTGTGCGAATGCAGGTCAATCATGCGATCAGCCCCAATTCCTGGAGCTTCGTCCATACTTTCTCGACGCTATCCCCGACCGCTTCCTTGGAAGAATCGATTGTGACCTCAGGATAATTGGGCGGCTCGTACGGATCCGATACGCCGGTAAAGCTGGCAATCTCGCCCGCGAGAGCTTTCTTGTATAGTCCTTTCACGTCTCGTTCGGCAAGCACTTCGATCGGACAATGCACGTAAATCTCGACGAAATTGCCAATGCGGCCGCGGATCTCCTCCCGAATTTCCCGGTAGGGCGAAATGGCCGCGACTAACGCGATGACGCCGTTGCGGCTAAGCAATTCGCTGACGAAGCCGATTCTCCGCACATTGGTGTCTCGATCCTCTTTGCTGAATCCAAGACCCTTTGACAGATGCGTGCGGACGACGTCGCCATCGAGAAGTTCCACCTTTGCTCCCGATGTCTTTAACCGTTCAAAGATTTGTTCGGATATGGTGCTTTTGCCGGCCCCGGAAAGGCCGGTAAACCACAACGTAAAGCCTTTATGCTGCATTCGAACTATCTAGAATCTCATGGATGAGCACGTCGACTGTACGCATGGCTCTGCCGCCTGGTGTGAAGTGCAGCCCGCACTCCTTGGCGACGCCCGTTTCCCACCACCATCTGCCGGCTCGCTCGTCCTCTCCCGGCTCGGTCGCACGGCTGCAAGGAGCACATCCAATGCTCGTGTAGCCTTTGGCGTAGAGGGGATGGCGGGGCACGCCATGACGCGCGGTATACGCCTCGACGTCCTCAGGTGTCCAGTCCGCCAGGGGGCTGATCTTGACTCGGTCCTGCTCGGGAGTGATCTTGTTCAGAGACTCGCGCGTGTCGGACTGGGAGCGGCGTAGTCCCGTCAGCCAGGCGTCGAATCCTGCGAGTTTCCGGTTCAGAGGCCGGACTTTGCGGAAGTGACAGCAGGCCGTCCGCAGTGGCACGGATTCATAGAACAGATTTGGACCATATCGCTCGACCATGACGCCGATTTCGGCGGGATCGGGCGAAACAACTTCCACGCGGACACCGTAGTGTGCGCGGACGAGCTCGATCATGTCGAAGGTCTCAGCCGGTAGCCGGCCGGTATCAAGTGTAACGATCCGCACGTCTTTCGACTTGCGCGCCGCCATATCAACCAGAACCATGCCTTCCGATTGGAAGCTGGTGACAACCGCCAAGCGAGGACCGTAGGTAACTACCGCCCAATCAACGATTTCTTCAGCCGTGGCGTTTTCGAGATGGGGGACAGCGATCAAACGGGGAATCTCGCAAACTCGATAGAGATTAGGGTACTTGATTTGATGATATCACCGGAAACTCGAAAAAAGAGTTACCGACTCTAACCCGTAGCGTGCCATGGAGGGGCTTTCCGGCCAGAGTGTAAAAAACGGCTCCGTCTGTCGACTGCCCTGGCGCAATCTTGGATTGGACGAGAGCTATCGCGGAGGCTGCGGCGGCAGCCCTGACCTTGGTCGACGTAAATTCGGCTAGTGCGCTCTGACGGCGGTACTCGAAGCCATTGGTCGCTTTATAGCGATTATTGCCGTAAATGCTTGCCTCATAGGCGGTAACTAACTTTATTACATCGCCTTTGCTGGCCCGGTCAATCAAAGAGTAAACGACCGTCCTGGCGGGAAGCGCAGGCGACCTCGATACCACCTTCGGGGCGATAAAGAAAGTCTTCGGGGCGGATGGTATACGGAGTTTTTCCGCCATTCTGAATTGCCACTTGAACGACGGTGTAATCGCGAACCTGCGCAGACAGGGGCGCGACCATGATCGTGAGCCCGTCTTTCGTAAGGGCTTGATACTTAAGCCCGCCCGATTCGAATTCGATAACCTGAGCGTCAGCGTTAACTGACACAAGCAGCGTAGCTAACAATGCTACGCGCCATAGCCGACCCATAACACCATCATAGTGTGCTTGGGCGGGTTAAGCGGCTGGACGAATCTTTTGCATCAGTAGCCGGAATCGCTCGTCGGCTCTAAGCGGTTGAAGGCGTGGATCGAAGGAAGCAAAGAGAAGGGAATCTTCGCGCGCCTGCAAGCCGCGTTCCAGGGACGTCAGCGCTTCCTTATGACGACCGAGAGCTGTGAAAATGATGGCCATCGACGTGTGGGTCAGCCTCCCGCGGGCGAGTTGGGAACGGAGTTCACTCAAGATGACCTCAGCTTCCGCCGCGCGGCCTGTGCTCGCCAACAGATGTCCCAACGATGGCTCATTCCAGGGATCATGAGGCTGGAATGCCAGCGCCGAACGAAAGATCTTTTCTGCAGCGCCTGCCTGACCTTGCCCCTGCAAAGACAAACCTTGCACCCACAGACTCATGGGATAGGCGGGCATTTGATTGGTCAGCGCCGCTGCAGCCTGCGCCTCGTTGAGAGCGTGTTCAAAGTGACCCGCCTGATACAACATGACGGCGCGGCGAACCCGAAAGGAAGCCGCCGTCGGCTGCAACTCGATCGCACGGTCGATTTCGAATCGCGCTTCCGCAATGCGACCCTGAACACGCAATACGTCGACGTATCGCTGGCGTGCCGCAGTATTCCGGGGATCGAGTTCAATCGCGCGTCTGCAGGCCGCCTCGGCCCCGCTCATATCCCATTCCCGATAGAAGAGGATTGATGTAAGAACAGTCCACGCCTCGACGAGATCGGGCTCCAAATCAATCGCGCGTTGTGCTGCGGCCTTGGCTTGCATCAGCCTTTCGCGTGGCTGGTTGCCTCGCATCTCATACTCCCACTCCGCAGCTTCGGCCAAGCCGGCCCAACCTCGAGCGAATCGAGGCCGGCGAACAGTGACTTCCTCGAACAAACGAACCGCTTCCAAAATAGTCGGCGGCAATTTGTTCGGCACGCCGTCCTTCAGCACCGGAATCCGAAGCAAATCGTTAGCGCGATGGTACATTTCCATCGTCTTGGTATCGACCTCGGAGACCTTGGCGCCTCCCGCCAGCATTTTGTCGAGACCGGAAACGATTCTGGACGAGACGTCGCTATGCGCATCGCTCAAGTCTTCCGCGCTCCGCTCGAAACGGTCCGCCCAAAGATGGTACCCGTTCGTCGTATCGATCAGTTGCGTCGTTACAACGATGCGTGGGCCGACACGCCTTACGCTGCCTTCCAGGACGGCCCGTACACCGTGTTCTTTGCCGAGACGATTGAGATCCACGGTCCTGTTTTTGTATTGAGCCATGCGTGTGCGAGCTGGTACGCGCAAGCTCGTGTTGCGGGCGAGACTCGTCGTCAAGTCCTCCGTGAGTCCGTCGACGAAACGCTCCGTTGACGGATTCTCACTCAGGTTGAAAAAGGGCAGCACTGCGACGGAACCGACAGAACCAATGAGCGGTGATACGCCTTTCGTGTTACTGCGAGCGTATGGGACCATGGCGGCAAAAACCAGGGCCGCAAAAACCAGGCCTAGCGCAATTCCAGCGAGAGCGTAAGATTTGCGCCATCGCTTGATTGCCGGCTCGGCGCCTGCTACCGAGGTTTCATTCTGCTCCATGAAGACCGGCGCATAGCCACCTTTTGGAAGCTCGATTCGAATATCGTCCTGTGTGCCAGTCGATTCGTAATATCGACGAAGCCTTGCACGAAGGCGGCCGGCCTCCACCCTGACCGTAGAGTCGACCTGTGGATTGTAGTCCGGGCGGCGACCGTAGACTTCTATTGCGATCAATGATTCTTTGATCTGATCGCCAGCGCCGGATAAGGACGTCTCGACGACGAACTGAAGAAACTGAGCCAAGCGGGGCGCCCCGGCGAACTCAGCGCTTGTCGTGATGCGCTCGAGATGAATTCGGATTGCAGACTCGGTCGGCATGACTGTTTCCAGTTCAACGCGAGGAAAAAAACCCGAATGGATCATCGCATCACAAAAAATCCTTAAGTAACGTGTAATTTCCTCGCGACAACCGTCGCTAACGTTATCTGAGGCACAAAAACAGCGCGAGAGTTGAGCAGATCGCACTGCTGTGCGACACAAATCACCCAAAAGGAATTCGACAAATGAAACTCAACTTGATCGCCGTATTGGTTGCAGGAACACTCGCCGCAACGCTGCAACCAGCCCTTGCCCAGATGAACAGCCACTCTCCGGAGCGGATCGAGTTCACCGTAGACGTTGCTGAAGATATGAATCTCTTCGCAGAGTCACATGTACCCACCGGCACGGAACCGCTGCGAGGGTCCTTCTTTATCACCGAAGGGAAGATTTTCACCGCGGGAACGATTCCGAGCACAAACGGAGAGCAGTTCGACCCTAATAGCATCACGGGATCCATCGGTACGTGGTTCTGTAAGGGAACATTCCTCGTCCGTGGGTCTGTCTTTGACAAGTCGAAGTTGGCAGTGGTGTCGGACCAGATATATCTGTTTCCGAACGACCTGCAATCGATTGCGACGACCGGCACTGAAGGGGCCGGTTTCACGGTTCGACCGGTTATCGGCGGGACGGGACAATACGCCGGCTACACCGGCGAGCAACGCCAGGAATTCCTCGGATTTAACAAGACCGGTGGCGTTAATTTGCGCGTCACGATCAAGCTCCGCAAGACGACTAACTTCCGCTAGGCCGAAGAATCGGGAGGTCCCCATGAAGCGATTTTGGCGAAATACATGGGTGGTCGCGATGACTGTGTCGGTGTGGCCATGGGTCACACCGGCGCAGATCGGTAGCGAGAAAGCCATCCTGAAGCATCTCCGTGATGGAGAAGAATTCGAGATTGAACTCGACGCGCTTTTGAAACACGGCGAAGCGTTGTTCAGCGCAGCGTGGACGATACAGGAAGGAGGCGGCCGGCCGCTCACGAAAGGTACTGGCGCGGCGTTGTCCGATCCTTCCTCGCCATTGGTGTTCCCGCGCAATTTTAATCGGATCTCCGCCCCCGATGCGAACTCCTGTCTGGGATGTCATGCGGTGCCTCGTGTTGGTGGCGGCGGTGATGTAGTTACCAATGTATTCGTGCTTGGGCAAAGATTCGATTTCGTAACTTTTGATGCAGCCGATCCAAGTGCGACCAAGGGTTCGCGCGATGAACTCGGCCGGTTAGTGTCGCACCAGTCCATTGCAAACGAACGAGCGACCGTCGGGATGTTCGGAGCCGGTTACATAGAGATGCTCGCGCGGGAGATGACGACAGATCTTCAGGCCATCCGCGACTCGCTAGCGCCTGGACAGTCGATGGCGCTCGTAACGAAGGGAGTGCGATTTGGCGTTCTTTCCCGCTTCACTGATGGCCGTTGGGACATAAGTAAAGTCGAGGGACTGCCCGCATTCAGCCTCACGACTCAAGGAGCGTCGTCTCCGCCCAATCTGATCATTCGTCCGTTCCATCAAGCCGGCCGAGTAGTATCGCTGCGTGAGTTCAGCAACAACGCCTTCAATCATCACCATGGAATTCAGTCCACGGAACGATTCGGCTCGAATACCGATCCGGACAGAGATGGGTTCGGCGACGAGATGACGCGGGCCGACGTCACGGCTGTGAGTTTGTTCCAGGCGGCTCTTGCGGTTCCGGGGCGCGTTATCCCTCGCGATCCGACGGTCAGGCAAGCTATCCGGCTTGGCGAACAGAGATTTGCTTCGATCGGCTGTGCGACTTGCCACACTCCGAGTCTTCCGCTTTCGGCCAATGGCCGCATCTACACTGAACCGAGTCCATTTAATCCACCCGGAAATCTGAGGGTCGGAGAAGCGCCTACGTTCAGCATGGATCTCTCTGACACGAGACTTCCGCAACCGCGTCTTCAGCCTGATCGCTCGGGAATCGTTCACGTGCCGGCTTTCACCGACCTGAAACTGCACGACATTTGCAGTGGCCCGGATGATCCGAACGGCGAGCCTCTCGATATGCAACACGCGGCGGGATCGCAGGACTTCTTCGCGGGTAACCGGAAGTTTCTGACGAAGCGGTTGTGGGGAGCGGCTAGCGAGCCGCCTTATTTTCATCACGGCAAGTTCACGACATTACGTGAGGCTGTGCTCGCTCACGCAGGTGAAGCGCTCGAATCACGCAATGCTTTCGAAGCTTTGTTGCCGCACGAACGTGACGCAATCATCGAGTTTTTGAAGAGCCTTCGGGTACTGGAACCTGGCGCGAAGACTGTTTCAGTGAGTCATCGCGTAGACGACGTAGTTGGTCCCTAGACGGATGGCCTCGGATGAAAAACGCTCGGGGTAATCCGGGACATCGGCGAACTCCCAGCCATCACCGATATCCATGTTGAAGCTGATAGCGACCATGATTCTGCCTTTCGAGTCGCGGATGGCGCGCCAATGGGGCTGGGAGCCGCCGCGCTCAATGCCTGATCCGTGGACGACATTTGCTCCCGGAACACGGATGCGATTCTTCATATTGAACACGACATGGAACGCCGGATCGGAATCCTCGAGTTCCATTGCTTCCGCTCCGGGATCGATCTGGCGCATCCCATTCATGAAGATTTCCCACTCGCGCTCATTGTGGAAGTCATCGACCATCAGGAATCCTCCGCGATCGAAATATTTGCGCAGGCGTGCCGCCTGGTCGGAGGATAACCGCCAGTCGCCTACAGAGACGGCGAAAAGAAACGGCAGATCGAAGATCTCATCGCTATCGATGTCGATGATTGTTTCGATAGGTTGTACGTCGATCCGGGTAAGCCGTTGCAGGATGCCAATAAAGAGTCTGTCTCCTTTGTTGGCATCGATGCCCCATCGGGCGTAGGAGCCTCTGCCGTCAAGCGGGGAGCGGTAGCGAAGGCGGCCTAACGCGAACTCGCCTTTTCGCCCCACATCGGGGGGATCGTCCATCGGGTCCTGCATCTCATCTTCATAACGAGCCCAGACCCGATCGCGGATTTGAGTGAGGCCTGCTACGGCAAACATGCCACAGATCACTACGATCGCGCAGACAGCCCGCATCATTCCAGCCTACACGTATTGTTACCATGAAGTTTCGATATGAATGATCAAGCTACGGACTTCGCGCCGGTGTCGGAAGCGATCACCCGCGGAATCCGGGTCGAGGTTCTATCACGTTATTCGCCGGAACACTCGAAACCACATCAGGGTGTATGGGTCTTCCAATATACGGTTCGCATTACGAATCAGGGATCTGAGTCAGTGCAACTACTCAGTCGACATTGGTTTATCACAGACGCCCTCGAAAACGTGAAAGAGGTTCAGGGTCCGGGCGTTGTCGGAGAGCAGCCGGTGATTCCGCCGGGTGAATCGTTCAAATACTCATCCTGGAGTCCGCTTAAAACGCCCACCGGAGTAATGAGGGGCACGTATCAAATGGTGCGTGGAACGAGCGACGAGTTTGATGTCGAAATTGCGCCCTTCGGTCTGAAGGCGCCTTACACAATTCACTGACGGCGATCCGGTGTCAGGTATCGCTTGAGAAATTCGATGGTGGCGGGTCCGTCGATCCTGTGTGGGCCTTCAAAATACGCAATCGAAGTTCGGTCTCCGATTCCCTGGCGCTCGTAGTAACGCGCCACCTTTGCATATTCATAGGCGACCCACTCATCAATACCGACGCCATCGGCATGTCCTCGCTCGACCATGAAAGGCCGTGGAGCCGTTAGCATGGCCATCTCGGCATGACTCGCTATGTGCGCGATGTCAAACTCGAATATTTCGTACTCCTTCGTGAACATGTAGCTGTAGGGCTCTTTCGTCGTGGTGAGCTTTCGGATCCACTCGTTGAAGTTGCCCGAGCAGATGGAAACCGCATACGCATCGATCAGCGGGGGCACTCTCAGCGCGGTTGTTCCCCCGTAGGAGAGCCCATAGAAACCGATGCGCTTGGGATCGACGAAGCTCAGTGACTGCAACCACTCGACAGTTCTTTCGTGTTGCCGCAGGATGAACGAAAACATCGTGAGGCCCAACGGGTTCGCGAGACGGTTGATAGGACGGAAGTCGTGAATGTATGGATTCTGAGGCAGGTAGACGACAAAGCCTGCATCGACGAGACGCTGTCCTATGTTTTGATACACGTCGAATGCGCGCCCGCTCTTTTGGTTGAAGAGATCCTGGGGACGTCCGTCGAGCCCATGCTGCATGACGATGGTGGACAACCTCTCGTCAGCCTTCACGTTCGAGGGGATCAGCAGGATGCCGTACGCTGGGACGCCGGGAGCGGCGTCGAGCGCTACCTCGTAGCCCCGCCAGTTTGCACCGGGCTGAATTTCTCGGGTTCTCGGGCGAAGCGCAGTGTTGTCGCGTGGCAGTTCTCCGATCAAATCGTGACGAAGCCGTCGCGCCACTTCGGCTTTATCTTGTGCCCACGCTTTTGCGCGATGCCGGTCCGATGCCTCGACGATTCGTGTGGAAAATGCTTCGATCTCGCGGATTGCTCGCTGTTGGCGGCGGTCCGAGTCTCGCACGGGAATTTCGACGGGCTTCACGTCTCCGGTCGTGCCTCCTATCGCAGTGATGAACTTGGCAATTCCGCCGATCTCCGCTTTGCCGCCTCTGCGAATTTCTATCTCCACGCTTGATCGATTGATCGGTGTCGGCCCAGCAGCAGTATCGACGATCAACCGGCGTGGCGCGATCAACGATGCGAGCTCGGCATCACCGAAATCTCGCAGAAGGCCGAATACATTGCGGTAGATGGGCTCCTGCCATAGATTGTCACGGGGTCCATAGTATCCTGACACACCGGTGACCTTTATGCGATCTTCAATGGCCGCTGCGTAGAGTGCTATTGCGCCACCCTCACCGTATCCCCATATGCTGACAGGTTTGCCTTTGGCCCAGTCCACAGCGGCAAGGATCTTCTGTACTTCCAATCCAAAAACATGACGACCGAGGGGATACGTCATTCGATACAGCCACTCGCGATGCGGCTGGTTCGTCATTCGTATCTCGGGATTACCTGAGTACGTGCTTTTGCGATTGATGAGAACGGGCGCCAGTACTGTGAATCCCGCGGCTGCAAGCTGTTGCGCCGGCGCGAATTGTTCCGGCTCCTGATCGGCATCTGGTATTGCGATGATGAATCCACGCGAAGGCCGTGTTGGCTCGATCAAAACTCCTTCTGCGTTGACATCTTCAAAGACGGGCCAGCGGACGGCTTTCACTACATAGTGTTTTGATTTGGAGGCGCCAAAAGTTTCGAAGTCGCTAAACGGTACCCTAGCGTCGACAACGCCCAGGATTTGCCGCAGGCGATCTACGGTAGGCTTTCTCCCTTTCACCGAAGCGCGCGTCGCGTCAAGGAGATACTCCTTGATGCTCTTAACCATATGTTCGGCGGGGTCGCCGGCGATATCGAATGGAGCCGTGCCTTCGAGTGAAGCCGAGTGCACTGCGACTGCAGACCACAGCAGCAGGACTGCGCGACCAAAGAGCATCACGTTTCTGTCCGACGTCGAGACCCATTCCATCGTACCCGTCGGCCGCTGCGCAAAGATTCGAGGGCCATCACCAGAACGATGTTTGTCGCATGTCCCATCTCGACCGTGGCGTTAGGATCCTGCCGTGTCTTAATGCAGTCGAGGAAATTGCGGATATGGTCTCGAACGGCGCGATTGAAGCTGCCGGGCTGACGAACATTGACCGAAGGCTTCATGTCCAGATCCTGAGACTCAGGGTAGAGCGCATAGCCCTCGCGGCCCACATCGAGCCGCGCAGCCGAGCCGTGAAATTGCGCTAGCTGATCGTTCGTGCTTTTATAGCGCATCGCTTTATAGCCGATGGTGAAGGTCGCCAGATAGTTATTCGGAAACTCCATGGCAATGGTGGCTGTCTCGGGTATTTCGGCGCCCTTCAGATTCACTTGGCCTCCGGTACAGGTCACTGCCACGGGCTCACGCGAATCCATGAACCACTGGATCAAATCGACGATATGCGCCGCCTGACCGATAAGAAGTCCGCCAGAATAATCCCAGAAGTAATACCAGTTGAAAAAACGGGTTGCATCGACATCATGTTTCGGTGAGGTTCCCTGCCATTGATTCCAATCGAGCTTGCCGTCGAGGGTCTTATTCGTGAGCCCCGCCTGGTTGTTCAACCAATAGGATGTGACCAGACGGACATCCCCGAGCTTTCCCATGAGTTGACGGCCGTCTTGGAATAACTGCGAGCTTCGTCTCTGCGTTCCCACCTGTACCACACGCTTTGTACTGCGGACGGCCGCAATCACATCGAAACCTTCTGCGATGGTGTGGCAGAGAGGCTTCTCGACGTACACGTCCTTTCCGGCGTTAACCGCATCGATCACCATGCGGGCATGCCAGTGATCGGGCGTGGCGACAACCACGGCTTCTATCGACGGGTCATCGAGCAGTCGACGGTAGTCGGTATGGGATTTGGCGCCTTCCGAAGCCGCCTTCAATCCGGCGGCAAGATTAGGCTCATACACATCGCAAACGGCGGCAACGTTGGCTCCGATTTCCTTGAACTCGGATGAGAGAAGCCGCCCGCGTCCTCCGCTACCGATTAGCCCAACTCGAGGTCCGGTGGCGGCATTCATTACCGACGAGGCAGCCGCGGTCGCGGCCGAAGACATGAGAAACGATCTGCGACGCATGCGCACACTGTAACGCGTCGACGCTAACGATGTCGAGGGCGAAGCAATGTCGACTTGAAAGTGAAGGCTCCATTCTCGAGGCAGCCATAGTGACACAGATGCGTATCGAGGCAGATCGCGATGGAATCACCGTCACCCTTGGCGCGCACGGCCAATCCTGGGGTATGACCAACGATCTGACGCACGCCCGGTATCGGCTCCATCTCGCTCCAATCCTGCCACGTGATGCCACCGACCGACTGCCATCCACCACGGCTCATGCCTGCGGCGGCAAGCGAATGCATTTTTCCGTCGTGGAGGTGGTGAAGGCATTCGTCGCAGAGCTTGTCAATCCAGGAGCGATCGACTTGTCCATTTGGATCCGAGAAATGCCTATTCCATCCTGCATGGCTCAGTAGCCATCCGTCGATCCATGTGTGAAGTTTGAAGCACTGCCAATTTTCCTCGTCGAGCTGTTGCAGGATCTCCTGCCATTTGTCGATCGTGAAGCCGGCGCAGTCGAGACCGGGAATCGGGAAGCGATATGGCAGATCGTGGTTGCCGTATAGAAACGTGAAGCCGGGAGTTCCAGCATGCGCGCGTAGCCACTCGGCGGTACGGCGAGCGTCTTCCGGCGTGTCGTTGAAATCATCAAAGTAATCGCCGAGAAAGACGACTTCATCAAAGCTTTCCGTGGTCAGAATCTCATCCACCACCCACGTCTTGTGATGGATATCCGGGATGACTAACGTCCGACCCACAATGGCTCTCCTAGAGATACAATGCAAACTTCAGGGGGCTAAGAATGATTCAGCGCCTGCTTCTTTTCCTTGTTCTGGCCGTATCGCTTGCGGCCGCGCCTTATACCCGTATCGTCGCTTTCGGCGACAGCCTCACGGACAACGGCAACCTTTATGAGCTCAACGGACAGACATATCCTCCAAGCCCTCCTTATTTCGAGGGGCGGGGAACGAACGGACCGGTTGCAGTCGAGTATATGAGTACGGCTCTTGGAGTTCCACTCCTTGATTTTGCGGTATATGGAGCCACCACGGGTATCGGCAATATTCTTGACATGGGTACGCCGGCGACGTTTAACGGGTTGCCCGGAGTATTGACCACATACAACAACGCTCTTATGAGCGGATTTTCTGTGAGTCCGACTGATCTTTATGTGATCCTCGGAGGGCCGCCCAATGATTTTCGGGCCAGCGGATTTTCGCTCGCGTCGCTTCAAACTGCGATTACGAACCAGATCACTCTCGTATCACTTTTGCAGGCGCAGGGAGCGCAACACATAATTCTTGGGGGGATGCCTGATCTCGGTGTGCTTCCCTTTACGTTGCGGCTTGGTCCAGCGGCATCGCTCGCGGCGTCCCAATTTTCGGCTCTCTATAACAGCGAACTAGTCGCTAACTTGCCGCCGGGAGTAAAGTTCTTCGATACCTCGGCCATTCTGTATTCCGCTCTTGGCGATCCGTCGTTCACAAATAAGACCGACCCTTGCTTTGATGGAATGAGTGTCTGCGCGAACCCCGAGCAGTATGTCTTCTGGGATGATTTTCATCCAACTACTCGCGTGCACGAAATCGCTGGACAGGCATTGGCAGCCACGGCAATTCCTGAACCTGCCGCCTACATTAGCGTTGCAAGCGGGCTGGTGTTGATCCTCTTGCGGCGAAGACGCGCATAGGCTTGAGGCAGCGCCAGTTTGCGTTCGAGCGACGTGGTCCCTGGCCCGCTGGGAAAATCGCGACCATCACCATCGAACTCAGTGGCCAGCAAATGATCTTCCTCAACGGTGGTACTGAAGCATCTCAAAGCGCTGACGGCAATGATGCAGATGATGAAGTTCGATGTCGCATCACTAGCCTCCCTCAGCAGGGCCTGGTTGTCAGGCTTGATAACTTCGGTGGATCCGCCGTTCTGATTCTCGGTGTCGATCACATCGACCGCTACGCAGGGATGTCAGTGTAGATGCGGCGATCGTCGAGGGAAGATTCTTCCACCGCGGGAATCTGTCGCGGGTTGTGTCGTGCGGCGCGGACGAGGCACTCCACCAGGGAATACGGCATGGAGGAGATGCGCCAGGCATCCGCCCGCACTCGCTTCCAGGGGAACAATGTTCTGCGCATTGCGGTCTGGCATCACGCAATCACCGGCGACCGCAAGATTCCGGACGCAGATCTCGCCTACTTGCAGCGCCTGGCCGACGAAGGCTTCGCCCTGGTACTTCACGGCGACGTGCACGAAGTCCGAGCGGGTTTAGAAAGCCCCTTCGATCGCGGCATCTACATTATTGGAGCCGGCTCCTTGCACTCGATGGCCGAAGGACGTCCGGAATCAACGCCATGTCTCTACAACATTCTTGAGGTTGATCGCGATCTAGCGCGCATTCGAGTCCACGTTCGGTCCCAGGACAGACCCGGAAGCCGCTTTGACGAATATGCCCGCTGGCCGCATCCATCAGGCTCGGGTAAAGTAGGGTTCTTCGACATTCCCAAGCCGCGCACGTGGGCCGTACCTTCATCTCTGAGGCGTTGAACCCGCGACAATAAAAGCTTGCGCGGACATCGGAACATTGGTATCGACTTCGGAACCACTAACAGCACCATCGCCGTTGCAACGGGTTCGGCGACCCAGGTAGCGACCTTTTCTTTTTTCGGATCGCCCGTAGACACTTTCCGTTCCGTGCTTTTCTTCGAGCACGCATCGAAAGGCGCCGCAGTTCCAAAAGCGCTTGGCGGGCCCATGGCCATCGAGCGCTACCTGGAACCGCACGACGGCGGGCGCCTCATTCAGTCGCTCAAATCCTTCGCCGCCAGCGGCCTGTTCCGGCAGACCCAAATCGGGGCGCGGCAATATACTCTCGAGGACCTGATAGGCACGCTATTACGGATTCTCAGGGAAAGTGTCGAGCAACAACTCGGCGATCTGGGAAACAAGGCGATCGTCGGCCGTCCCGTTCGCTTTGTCGGCAGCGCCGACCCCGAGAGTGAAGCCCGCGCTCTCACGCGGCTCAGGAAGGCCTACGGATTGGCGGGGTTCGATGACATCGTCTTCGCCTACGAACCAATCGGCGCCGCTTACTCCTACGCCCAGCGGTTGACCAGCCGCGAACTGGTCGTCATCGCCGACTTCGGTGGCGGCACGAGCGACTTCAGTGTTATCTGGCTCGCTCCGCATCATGCCGAGCACGAGATCGTCGCAACCGCTGGTGTTCCGATTGGCGGCGATACCTTCGACGCGCGCATCGTCCGTCATCTGGTTTCACCCATCCTCGGCTCAGGTAGCGTTTATCGATCTCTCGACAGGATTCTTCCGGTTCCCGAATCGCTGTATCGGAAACTCGAAAGCTGGCACCACCTGTCGTTTCTGAAGTCGGGAGACAACCTGCGCAATCTGAAAAGCATTCGCGCGCAATCTACCGATCCCGAAAAGATCGATCGCTTCCTCGAGGTCGTAGAAGGCGATCTCGGCTATCACCTCCATCAATCCGTTCAGAAGACCAAGGTCGCCCTATCCTCCGCCGAAGTGGCGGACTTTGCCTTTACCGACACGTCCACCGACATTCATCGAAAGGTGAAACGGTCAGATTTCGAAAGCTGGATTGCCGCAGACCTGCACGAGACCGAAACCTGTGTTCACCAAGTATTGCGAAAGGCCGGTGCGGAGGCCGCAAAGATCGATCGAGTCTTCCTGACCGGTGGTTCCTCACTCCTACCGTCCTTACGACGCCTGTTTGAGTCGCTGTTCGGCCAGGGCAAAGTCGCTTCGGGTGACGAGTTCACCTCCGTCGCCAAGGGACTCGCGCTCATTCCCCGCGAAGGTTAGGGCTATTGCGGTTGCGCGATGCGACGGGTCTTCGCGCTACGGCGGACGAAAGCGAGGCCTGACCAGGTTTCGTCAATTGCGCAGATCTTGAAATCGACCCATCCGGCCGCGAGTCCGAACTCACGGACAGCGGGCTGCTTGACGTCCGTCTTCACTCCTGAGGATTGCTTCGGCCATGCAATCCATAGCCGGCCGCCGGCATTTAGCAACCGCTCGACCGGCGGGAATTGCTCATAAATGTCAGCCATACGCGACGCGAACAGAACAATCAGATCCGCCTTGCCTCGGAGTTCCTCTTTTATGAAGACGCCGTCTGGGAGCGGATCGAGCGAACACTCGAAAGCATCCGGCGCGTTCACTAGAATAACTACCATGCCCGCTTTGATGCCGAGCTTCTTCGGAAGCGATGTGCCTGAGTAGCCAGCCATTACGTTCTGCACGACGGGATCGGCCGGCCGATTCTTGATCGCACGATTTATCGCAATACGGATCCCCTGCCATTCCGTGAAGACTGCATCGGGTAGAACGCTCTTCACGCGACTGACCTTGTCCGGCTCGCCGTCCACAAACACAATCGGGATATACCGCGTGGCCTTTCGACTGCGGAGGGCCAGACCTACATCGCGACCTAGCGAGGGGCGTCGGCTTAGATCGATCACGATGGCGTCGGCCGGCTTCTCAAGGACGCGTTTGAGATCAGCGGGACCATTCGGAACCGAATTGAGGACGACCATCGAAAAGCCGGCCTTTCGGAGTCGTTGCACACGGTCGTCGGCCTCGGCTTCGTTCCAGTGGATGAGGAGAACCCGGTTCACGCAATGAGACTAACAAACGAGACAGTGCCAGGCGAGTGCGGCAAGAGTTGCGTAGGGTCGTTGCATTTTGGTCGACACTCCGACATCTAAACGTTGTACAGGTCCCTGTAGTGTGGGATACTAGCCGCAACCTTAGTTGCAGGGTGTGAAAAATGGTTAGTCGCCCCGTTTGCAGGCATTCACCCGGCCGTTTCAATACAAAGCAAGGAGCTTAGCTATGGCATCAAGACTTTGGATGTTTCTTGCGGCCGTTGTTCTCGTAGTCCCCGCCGCATTCAGTCAGACCGTAACAGGATCAATTGTCGGCACGGTTCGCGACGCGACCGGCGCCCCTATCCCTAATGCAAAAGTTGTGATCGTCAATGAAGGGACCAATGCCGAGTTTCAAGCCACAACGAATGACTCCGGTGACTACACTGCGCCGGTCCTTCCTGGCGGCTCCTACAGCGTGAAAGTTGACGTGAGCGGCTTTCGACCGAACGTCGTTACCGGTCTGACTGTGTTGGCAAACAGAACGATACGGCAAGACATAGCGCTGCAAGTCGGTCAGCTCCAGCAGACCGTCGAAGTGGTCGCCGCTGCTCCTGTGGTGAACTCCGAAAACGCCACGATCGGCAACGTCATGGAGTCAAAACAGATCACGACTCTACCGTTGAACGGCCGCATGCTCGATCGCCTGATCCGGATCTCGGCGGGAGTGACAACGGATTCCGCATCGAATCCCCGGGTTGCGGGTTCATCCTATTGGGGCGGAGTGCAGTTTAACGTCGATGGCGCAGCCTTCAACGATCCCGGCAACGGCGGAGGCGCTTACTCGTATCGACATGGCATGGCTACGCTTCCTTCGGTGGACACCGTTGCTGAGTTCAAAATGGACTCTAACAATCAGAAGGCCGAATATGATGGAGCAGCGTCGGTCACGATCGTAACGAAGTCCGGCACGAATCAGATTCATGGCTCCTTGTTCGAGTTCAATCGCAACAAGGCTTATACGGCGCGCAATTATTTCGCTCCGACGAATCCTCCGTTCAACCGGAACGAATTTGGATTTACCGTAGGTGGGCCCATCATCCGCGACAAGACTTTCTTTTTCGGCGGCTATGAAGGTCTACGGGAAAGGTCCTCAAACACCTATACGCTGTCGGTTGCAACGCCTGCTATGCGAGCGGGAGACTTCACCGGTCTTCGACCCGTTGTCGATCCGCTCTCTGGCTCGGCGTTCGTGAACAATCAGATTCCGTCGAGCCGGATCGATCCTCGCGCGAAGGCGTTGATCGATCGTGTTCAACTCCCGAATGGGCCCGGTACCGGAGCCGCTGGAACGGTCGCTAACCTTGGTGTGAATGTTCCCAATACGTTCGACATCAACCGGTACTTCATCAAGATAGATCATCACTTTTCTTCGAAAGATCAGATCTCCGGGAATATCAACACCTCAAAGGGCGAGCCGTACTTCGTTGCGCAGGCATTCCCATTGGGTTACGGCTCGTGGGAGAACGGCGGCTACGATACTAAGGTTCTAAATCTCACCTGGAACCGAAACTTCTCGCCGACGGTGCTTAACGAGGCGCGTTTCGGATACCTGTATCACGGCTCAATGCGAGTCGGGATGAATACGGACTTCGATCCGCGAACGCTATTTCCAGATTTAAGTTCGCAGCTTCCGTTGGGCGGATTGCCCAATGTGAACATCAACAGTCATGTAGCGATTGGAGACTACGGCGGGTCGGAGCGCGGCAAACAGTTCACGCGGCAGCTCGTCGACAACCTGACGTTCATTCGCGGCAGCCACACAATCAAGACCGGAATCAACATTTCGAATTTCCGCGTCTCCTCACCTCCAGCGGCGTTCGGTCTGCTCAGCGGGGCGGCTCAGAACGCGAGCTTTGGACGGTTCGATTTCACAGGCCGTTTCACTAGCGGTGGAACCAATGCAGGTCCAGAACACTCGTTCGCCGATTTCCTGTTGGGCTTCCCCAATGCCACGTATCGCTCCAGTCCTTCGGCGGTGAATCTCTTCTACAACACGACATACGCCGCCTATATACAGGACGACTATCATGTCTCTCCGAGATTTACGCTGAACTTGGGAGTCCGATACTTCCTGCAGACAACCTGGAAGGAGCGGGATCAGGCGCAAGCTAATTTCGATTTCGCCTCAGGCCAACTGGTGATTCCGCGGTCCGATCTCCCGCCGCAAGCTCAGGCTCGTCTCGCCTCGACTTATCCGATCGTTACCGACCCGAACTTTCAGATTCAGCGCGCTGACACGAACAACTTCGCCCCGCGCATCGGGTTTGCCTTCCGACCGTTCAGCGACAACAAGACCGTGATTCGAGGTGGGGCCGGCTTTTACTACAACATGCTTCCGGTGTACATCGGCTTCCGTCAGATGGGCTTCTCGAATCCGCCCTTCCTGTTATCGGAGACCTTTGAATCGGCTCCGGGAGCTACACCTTCGTTGACTCTTGCACGGCCATTTCCAGGGGCCGGTGCTCTCTCTCCCAATCCGGCAATCACTGCTGTCGAGACGCAAATCAAAAATTCGGTCTCCCAGCAATGGAACCTGACATTTGAGCGGGAGATTGTCGGAAATCTCGGTCTCCGCGCCTCTTACGTTGGAAATAAGACGTCGAATCTGCCGTTCTATAACGACAACATGAATGTGTCGCGACAGCAGCTAGCCGGACCTCTTCAACCGAACCGGCCGTACCAGCCTTGGTCTGATATCAACTACCTGCACTTTGCAGGGGATTCGACGCTTCATCAGCTCCAGCTCGAAGCGATCAAGCGCTACTCGTATGGTCTGAATTTCCAGCTCGAGTATTCCTGGAACCGGTCGCTCGACAATACGCCGATCGTCGGTGGTCCACAGGACTTCTACAATGCCGCCGCCGATCGAGGCAACTCTGACCAGATTCGCCGTCACATCTTCAGCGCCGCATACTCCTATGAACTGCCTTTTGCCAAGGGAAAGCTCATTGGCGGATGGGTGGTTTCCGGGGTTACGTACTTGCGTACCGGTCAGCCGTTCTCAGTAAGCTTCAATTCCAGTGTCCAAGGCTGGCGTAGCGGGCGCGCTGATGTAAACAGCGTAGGCGCGCTATCACGAGATGAGCGGAATATCAATCGCTGGTTCGACTCTTCGGGCTATTCGATTCCGGCTCAGTTCGCGTTCGGAAACTCCTCGAGAAATCTCTTGTTCGGACCCGGAGACATCGTTTTCGACGTATCGCTGATGAAGGAAACGAGAATTACCGAGCGCATCAACACGCAGTTTCGCGCCGAGTTTTTCAATCTTCCCAATCACGCAAACTTCGGGAACCCTGGAGCCAATCTGTCTGTGCCAGGTTCGCTTGGTCGCATCACTTCCGCGGGCGACCCCCGGCAAATTCAATTCGGATTGAAAGTCCTGTTTTAACGGAAGGGTTATTCGCCGATTATCTTAACCAGAACGCGCTTGCGACGGCGGCCATCGAACTCGCCATAGAAGATCTGTTCCCAAGGTCCGAAGTCGAGTTTGCCCGCCGTCACCGCAACCACAACCTCGCGGCCCATGATCTGCCGCTTCATATGTGCGTCCGCATTGTCCTCGCCGGTGCGATTGTGCCTGTATTGACTGGTAGGCTCATGCGGCGCGAGCTCTTCCAACCATTGCTCATAGTCCTGGTGCAAGCCGGATTCGTCGTCATTGATGAAGACTGACGCCGTGATGTGCATGGCGTTCACCAGCACAAGTCCTTCGGTCACCTTGCTCTCTCGCAGGCAGACCTCGATGTCACGCGTAATGTTCAGAAATGCCCGTCGCGTGGGCGTTTCAAACCAGAGCTCTTTTCGAAAGGACTTCATTAGGATATGAGCAGCGAGAGGGATAACAATTTGTTGAGAAATTCGTCGGTTTTATCGCGATCGATCCCGGTTGCCAGGCTCAGAGCCTCACGGTCACGCGTACCGTCGAGGAATACGATCAGCCGTCGCGCTGCCTCATCGTCGAGATCGACAGCCTGATGGCGCAGCGAAGTAACTCGTGCGCCCTCCTTGGCCTGATATCGCGCGAGCATACTGACTGCCGGTCGTTCCGTTGCCTTAGACGGATAAGGCCAGGGGTGGGTATCGATCTCCAGAAGACCGGCGCCGTACATTTTCATCAGCAGCTCCGAAAGCATGTCCATCGCCCCGGTATCCGGCTGGGGTAGCTTCTGTTGAGCCCGTTCCAGGATGTCGGGATATTTTAGACGTTCCGGCCAGGCGTCGCACAAAACTGCGATTGCGGCCTTCACAAAGGGTTGGGCAACAGTGACCGACATGTTCCGCTGTCCGACAAACTCCACCGGGTTCTCATCTGTGTAGTCGGGGGGCGTCTTCGGTTGCAGAGGAACACCGAAGTAGAGCACGTCGAAAGCGCCGGTCGAGGCCTCCGGAAGTACCGTCAGGTCCGAACGGCAAAGAAGGGTCTCGCGAAGCCGTCGGAGTTTGAAGAAATCGAGATATTGCTCGCGGCGGACGGCGTCGTCATGGATCTCCTCGAGGGCCGATCGCGCCTCTGCCGGTAGGTCCTCGTAGACCATCGTCGTGTAGTCTGCCTCGGCCAGGAATTGCAGACCATGACTGCGAGCTCGCTGAATGAAGTCGGTAAACAACAGCGGCTTCATGTCGGGACTGAGATCGTCGTGAAACGTGACCACCTTGTTCCGGCGAACGATGCGCTCCATTTCCGAGAGGATCGCCTTGGCGTAGGGGCTGTCTTCCCCGAGCGCCCGTCCAACCGCCTGCACAAGCCCGAGACCCTCGGTCACCGCAGTCTCCGGATCATCGGTACCGATCGTATGAAAGCGCATCATCTCCGCCATCATTTCGCGGACGTGCCAACCTGGATAGGTGTTGTAACTGATGTAGGCAATTCCAGTCGGCGCCAGGACGCGCTCGCAAAGTTCCAGCATTTTCTCCTGAACGTCGCGAGGAACCCAGGAAAACACCCCGTGAGCGATGACGTAATCGCACTCCCCGGGCCGGCCGACCAATTCGGCGACATCCATGTGCCGGAAAGTGACGTTCTCTACGTGCGCCTGACTCGCTAACGCCGTGGCGCGCGCGATTGCGGTCTGGGACATGTCGATACCGACAAACTGGCTTTCGGGCAAGTCGACAGCCATGTTCACCAGATTTGCGCCTTCGCCACAGCCGATCTCGAGAACGCGGCAGGTACGAATGTCTGGCGCATTGACTCCAAACAGGCGGCCGATCGCTGCCAAACGTCTTACATGGGTTTGCGTGTAGGTAGCGGTCGGATACGGCACTCGATCATAGGCGGTGTCCATCCGTCTCCGAATTGTCTCATGCCTTTCGCTTTAGGGCTCAAGACTCCGCCCCTCGAGACTCCGCCATAGATACCAACTGGCGATGGAACAATATGGCCGCCAGTTGGCCCCTATCTTTTCGATTTCGGCTGGAGAGGCAGGTCCTTTCAGCCCGTACGCCTTTTGGACCGCATTTCGGATGCCCAGGTCGCCACAGGGCAGGACGTCGGGACGACGCAGGGAGAACATCAGGAACATCTGAACCGTCCAGACGCCGATCCCTTTCACCTGGATGAGGCTAGCCATAATCTGGTCGTTCGTCATTGCCTCGAATTGGTCGAAAACGATCTCTTTCGAGGCGGTCTTTTCAGCCAAATCACGGACATAGGTGGCCTTCTGGCTCGACAGTCCGAGGGCGCGCATCTCTTCGAAACTTAGGCGGAGAACCTTTTTCGGTGTAAGCGGCTCGCCCCCTGCCGCGGCTACAAAACGTCCGAAGATGGTGGCGGCGGCTTTTCCACTCAACTGTTGATAGACTATCGATCGAGCGAGGCTCTCGAAGATCGGCTCCGTGTAAGCAATCCGACATGGACCGACGCGTCGATGATCGATGCCATTACCGGGTCGGAACGCTTCAAATGTGTGATCGCTTTCCTCATGCTGCCGGTTCGCCCTCTAGAAAATGGAACAAGTTCGGCCTCCAATGCATCACTCATTTTATGAGGAAGTCGCTTGTCGCCATACCTTTGGCTATCGTGTGCCTGGGCGTTCTAGTAGCTCAGGAAGCTGAGACAGTTCTGAAGGTTGACGTAAACATTGTTAACGTCCTGTTCTCTGTTCGCGACAAGAAGGGCGCTCTGATCGGCGCTTTGGAAAAGGACGATTTTGCCGTCGTCGAAGAAGGCAAACAGCAAACGATCAAGCATTTCACCCGTGAGAGCGATTTACCCCTTACCATTGGCCTCCTAGTCGATGTCAGCGGTAGTCAGAGTAACCTGATCGGGATCGAGAAACAGGCTGCCTCAGAATTTTTTGGCAAGGTATTGCGGCCCAAGGACATGGCGTTTCTCATCAGCTTCGGTTCTGAAGCTGAGTTGCTGCAGGATTCGACGAATTCAGTCCGGCTTCTCAAGGCCGGACTCGAGAACCTGCGCGAGAACTCCGCAGTGGGCGGCTTCCAGCCTGGGCCGGTGCCGACGATCGGCAAAACCCGGGGCACCATCCTGTACGATGCGGTTTACCTGGCGGCGGATGAGAAGTTGAAGCGCGAAGTCGGCCGTAAGGCGATCGTCCTGATAACGGATGGCGTTGATATGGGTAGCCGGCAGACGCTTCGTGAGGCTATAGATGCGGCTCATCGGGCTGACACCATCATTTACAGCATTCACTACCTTGATCAGGGAGCCTACGGTGGCTTTGGCATGGGTGGCGACGGGGATTTGAAGCGTATGTCAGAGGATACCGGCGGTCGGATGTTTCGTGTAGACCGCAAGCACACTCTCGACGATATCTTTCGTGAGATTCAAGAAGAGATGCGCACTCAGTACTCGGTCAGCTATACGCCGTCGAACGAAGCAGGCCCGGCATTCCGAAAGATTGAGATCAAGACTCCGACTAAGAAGGATCTGAAAGTCCAGGCGCGCAAGGGTTACTTCGCTTCGTCCGCGCAGTGATCGTCGATCAGTTTTTGCGCCAGCGCCTCAGCGTCAACCTCGTACTCGCCTGACTGAACCAGTTTTCGCAGTCGTTCTATGTGCGCTTCGCGCTCCGGAGATCCCTCGGTCTGTTTCTTCAGATTGTGCCCGAGTGCCCCCAAATCGATGGATGTGGATGGGTCGGGTTCATCTGCCATATCATCAGGCTACCGTTTTTCAGGGACTAGTCGCCACTGCTCGTCGAAAATCCCCGCGACCATTACTTTGCCATCGGACTTCCGAATCACGGCATAATCGCCCAATCGCGGGTAGAGAAGCGCGTTTGTACCCTTGAACTCTTTCTCGCCGAACGTAAGCCCTGAGTTCAGGACCACATAGTGATCCGGGTCCTGCGGATTGGGATAGATCATGGCGAGAGTATGATCGCGGGAGGGGAATTTCTGCTCCCCGACAACGATGTCGGCGCCGGACCATCGGATCGGCAATTTATCGTTGATCTTTTTGATTGCCGGGTTTGTCTCCGGGTCTCCGAATAAGACGACGGACTTGCCTTTTTGCGCTCCGGTCGCCGTGGGCAAGTCCGCACGCATCCATTTTGCCCACTCCATGCCGATCCTCTCCGGAGCGTTCACAGTGACGAACGAGTCGAGGAATGCGTCGTCGATCGGACCCTGCAATCCATGGCGCTTGCGTAAGCCTTTCAGTGTGCCGGTACGCCACTTACCATTTTCCTTGACGAAGCTCTTTCCACGCCCTGGCTTCTGCCCATCGATCGTTGGGCTAGCTTCCCGATCCAGCGTCAAAGCAGCCACGTTGCGCGTCTTCATCTCATCTCGGGTACCATCGACCTCGGCGCGGTCGTAGTGTTGGTCGAGAGCATCGATCGTTAGCCAGAAGCATTGGTTATAACGGGTCGTATAGGTGACGAAGTGGATCCGATCTGGCGACTGTCGGCCGGCCTGGACCGCTGCATTGAGGAACTCATCGGACTGCTTCAGACTCTCGGGATGCCATTTGTGCGCGGTCTGAGGACCAACCAGGAATAGCGCCTTTACGTTCTGCAAGCCTGCGATTCCTTGTTGGATGAGTTGACTCGCCTTCAATTGCGGATCGATTTCCCCACCATACCCGACGGTCGGAACATTCGCAGCATTTTCGGCGTAATCGGCGGCATCGTAGATGTGGAGCGTGCGGAATTGATACTCGGGCGTATCGGCCGGAAGCTTGGCGTATACCTTCGTCTCGGCAAACCCCGCGCCGGCCTCAATAGCGGCCCATTGGTCCGGATGATGCAACCCGATATGCCATGTTCCCGCCCCTCCCATTGAGAAGCCCCGCAACACGATACGGTTCGGGTCGATATTGTAGCGTTTGCGTACGGACTCCAGCGCCTCAAACACATCGGTTTCTCCCGCCCAACGATACGCGTTGTTGGTTCGGCCGAAGACTTCGACTACAAGGTGCTTCTGATCTGCTGGCGGCGGCTTCGGAGAGTCGTGACCGAACAGGAAACTGACTTCGTTCATCTGAGCGGCGCGGCCGTGGAGGACGACGTCAAGACGAGAAGGAGTCGCGGGGTCGTAGTTCTCGGGGATGATCATTCCATATGGCTGGACGCTGCCATCTACACGAGAACGATAGGCGCGCGATAATCGGCCCTTTTGTTTCGGCCAGGAAGCCGCGCCTGCTTCCAACTCGGCGGCCCTTGCAAGACCTCGATCGAGAACGGAAAGAAGTTGAGCGCTGTACTCGGGTTTGTAGAACTCTTCCGGATGACGAAGCAGCCATTGACCGGCCTTCAAGTACACTTCGGCGTCGACGCGGATGTCTTCCGGTCCTTTGGCCTTCGCCAACTTTGCGGAAAGGGCTTCGATCTTCGCGCGAGCCTTCTCAACGACATCCCCGACGGGCTGGGCTGAAGCCAGCGAAACAGAGAGAACCAAACTAAACAAAGAGAGTTTCATCGAGTTCGAAAGCGATTGTTCAAAGCAGCTAACTTATCACCTAGATCCGGCTGCTGTTGCTTTGGGGCCGGAGCCGGCCGTTCGCGAGGCGCATCGAGCGCCTTAATCGACAGCGCAATCCTCTTGGCTTTCGGGTCTGCCGAGAGTACCTTAACCTTCACGATCTGACCTGCCTTAACGGCATCGGAAGGTTCTTTGATGTATCGCGAGGACAATTCGCTGATGTGAACCAGGCCGTCCTGATGCACCCCGACATCGACAAACGCTCCGAACTTGGTAACGTTTGTCACCACACCTTCGAGGATCATTCCGGGAGAGAGATCCTTGATTTCCTTGACATCTTCACGGAAATTCGGCGCCACGAACTTTTCGCGTGGGTCACGGCCCGGCTTGCGAAGCTCTTCCCGAATATCGGTCAACGTGTAGATGCCTACCGTCTCGGTCTTGAAGCCTTCAATCTTGACTTTCTCTACGAGATCCGGCTTGCCGATCAGATCGTTGAGCGGCACTCCTAGCGATTGGGCAATTCTCTCTACCACCGGATAAGATTCCGGATGCACAGCCGTCATGTCGAGTGGATTTTCGCCGCCGCGAATGCGTAGAAAACCGGCAGCTTGCTCAAAGGTTTTGGGGCCGAAGCCGGGAACGGCAGTCAGCTGGAAACGTGAGCGGAAGCGCCCATGCTCGTTTCGATACTCGACAATCTTCTGCGCTGTTCGTTCATTAATGCCGGCGACATAGCGCAGCAAGGCCCACGACGCCGTATTCAGGTCGACTCCCACGCGGTTGACACAGGATTCGACGGTAGTTTCCAGGCTTTGCATGAGCTTCTTTTGCTCGACATCGTGCTGGTATTGCCCTACACCGATCGATTTAGGATCGATCTTCACCAACTCGGCAAGCGGGTCCTGCAACCGGCGGCCAATTGAAATCGCGCCGCGAACCGTCAGATCGAGTTCCGGGAACTCCTGCCGCGCGATGTCGGAAGCCGAATAGACCGATGCGCCGGACTCATTCACGACGACGCTGAATATGTTGCTGCAGTCCTGCCTGCGTCAGGAAGTCACGAACGAAACCGGCCGATTCACGTGATCCCGTCCCGTTGCCGATGGCAATTGCTCGAGCGTTGTACTTATCGATCAGCCGGCGAAGGGTTGTAGCCGAACCCACAATGTCGTTCTTGGGCTCGAGCGGATAGATTACTGAATGCTCGAGGAATTTGCCGGTGTCGTCGATGACGGCGATCTTGCATCCTGTGCGAAGCCCCGGGTCGAGAGCAATTACATTCAGTGCCCCGGCGGGCGGAGAGAGCAGTAAGTTTTCCAGGTTCTCACGGAATACTTTGATGGCTTCGTCGTCCGAACGATCCTTGAGCTCAAGCCTAACCTCTGTCTGGATTGAAGGATTCAGCAAGCGATCATAGGAGTCTTCCGCAGCTTCTTCAAGATGCGGGACCCATTCGCCTTCGGCTTTTACGACCTTGTTACGAAGATAGACGAGCGGCCCGGCGCGATCGAGCTCAATTTCAAACGACAGCGCCTCTTCTTTCGATCCACGGCGGATCGCGAGCATGCGGTGGGATGGGATCTTCGATGCCTGCTCGCGATAGTCGGCATACATCTTGTACTTGCCTTCCACATCTTTGGCCTCATCGATCATGCGGCTGACCACCCAGCCGTTGTCCATCATCATCTGACGGATATTCTTGCGGAAATCCGCGTTCTCACTGATCCATTCCGCGATGATATGCCGGGCTCCTGTCAGCGCTTCATCAACCGAATCCACATTCTTCTCTGCGCTGACAAAGGTCGCGGCAAACGTTTCCAGCGAATCGGCTCCAGAGATCTGATCCCACAGGTACTGGGCGAGCGGCTCCAACCCTTTCTCACGGGCAATTGAAGCTTTCGTCCGGCGTTTGGGCTTGTAGGGCAGGTAGAGATCTTCGAGTTCATTCTTCTCGAGCACCGACTCGATGCGCGCACGCAACTCCGGTGTGAGCTTGCCCTGACCTTCAATCGTCGCAAGAACGGTCGCCCGCCGATCTTCCAGTTCGCGGAAGTAGCCGAGTTTCTCCTCGATGTCTCGGATCTGAACTTCGTCGAGGTTACCTGTGACTTCCTTCCGGTATCGCGCGATGAAGGGAACGGTGGAGCCTTCATCGAGCAGCTCGATTGTGGCCATTAGACTCTTCAGGTTGACACTCAATACTTGAGCAACGTGAAGAAGGACTGCGGTGGGGAGTGCCTGGTTTTGCATGGATCGATTCCCATGATACTCACGATCGAGACCAGAACCGGGCGTTGTCGGTATGCTAGAGACATTCGAAGATGATTACGGTGCTACTTGCAGACGACCACGCCCTCGTGCGACGAGGCTTCCGCCGAATGCTCGATGACGAAGCCGATATAGAGGTAGTCGCCGAAGCAGGAGATGGCCACGAGGCCGTCGATTTGGCTCGACAGCTCAAGCCGCAAGTGGTTGTCATGGATTACTCGATGCCTGGACTCGACGGTGTTCAAGCGACGCAGGCGATCCGGATACACGCGCCGGAATCCGCTGTGCTCATGCTCAGTATGCACTCGGATGAGAACTACATCCGCAACGCGGCTGAGGCGGGCGCGCGCGGGTATCTTCTGAAGAACGCGGTTGATATTGAGCTTCCGGACGCAGTGCGCGACATCGCTGCTGGGAAGACTCTGGGCCTACATACGACGACCGAATCGAACGACCAGCGATTCGAAGCGCTGACCCCGCGAGAACGTCAGGTTTTGCGGTTGATCGCTCAGGGTCATTCGAACAAAGAGATCGCGAAGATGCTCGAATTGAGCGTGAATACGGTCTCCGTGCATCGCGCAAATATGATGAATACGCTCGACATTCATCGTACTGCGGAACTCGTGCTCTATGCGGTTCGAAAAGGACTTGTTACGGCGCCGTGATCGATCGGAGGAACTTCGTAGCAGCATTAGCCGCCCCCCTGTTCGCCGCAGGACCAGAGTTCCGGTTGGTTGACGTCACAAAGTCCGCGGGAATCCATTTCACTCATAACAGTGGCGCTTTCGGGCGCAAGTATCTGCCTGAGACGATGGGTCCCGGGTGCGCCTTTCTCGACTACGATAACGACGGCTGGCAGGACATTCTTCTTGTCAATGGGACCGACTGGCCGGAGCGCAAAGGAGCGCGCACGACTCTCGCCTTATATAAGAACAATCGGGATGGCACGTTTCGCGATGTCACGAAGCAGGCAGGGCTCGATATTCCTTTATATGGCCTTGGAGTGGCGGTCGGAGATTTCAACAACGATGGTTTCCCCGACGTCTATGTAACCTGCGTTGGTCAAAGCCGCTTATTCCAGAACAACGGCCGGGGTTCGTTTGTCGACGTTACGGACCGCGCGGGACTCGGCCGCCGGGAAGGCTTTAGCACGTCGGCTATGTGGGTCGACTACGATCGGGATGGCCTGCTCGACCTGTTCGTTTGCAATTACGTTCGCTGGTCGACCGACCAGGATGTGATGTGCAGTATCGATGGGAAGCAGAAGTCCTATTGCACACCCGAGGCGTATCGCGGATCTACATGCTGGCTGTTTCGCAATCTTGGGAACGGAAAGTTTCAGGACGTGACGGCTGAGTCCGGTATTTTTGATACGAGCTCAAAGTCGCTTGGCGTGACGCTGCTCGATATTGACAATGATGGCTGGCCGGACATCTTCGTGGCTAACGATACTCAGCCCAATAAACTCTATCGAAACCAACGCAACGGGAAGTTTGTCGAGATTGGAATACGTGCCGGAGTAGCCTTCAGCGAAGACGGCAAAGCTCGGGCGGGCATGGGAGTTGATGTTGCGGATCTGGATAACACCGGTATTCCCACCCTCGCGGTGACCAATTTCCATAACGAGATGCTGGCCTTGTATAAAGGACGGCCGGACGGTCTCTTCAAGGATCTCGCGCCGGGTTCGGAAATAGGCCGCATTACTCGTGGAAGCCTCGGGTTCGGGTGCTTTTTCTTCGACGCAAATCTTGATGGCAGGCAGGAACTGCTTGTTGTCAATGGTCACATCGACAACACGGTCCGCAACACGCAATATGCGCAGCCCCCGCATCTTTTTCTGAACGAGAATGGCAAGTTCCGCGACATCGCGTCGGAGGTCGGTGGGGACTTCGCGAGGCCGAAGATTGGCCGTGGGGCAGCATTCGGGGATATAGACAACGATGGCGATCTGGATGTCCTGATCACCACCAACGCCGGGCCGGCGCATCTGTACCGCAACGATCAACTCTCAGGCAATCGAAGCATTCGGCTTAAGTTGGTGGGAACGGAGTCAAATCGGGATGCCATCGGAGCCACAGTTCGTGTGTTCTACGGCAGCGAATCCAGCTCCAAAACAATAAAAAGCGGCGGCAGTTATCTATCGCAATCGGAATTGCCTTTGACGTTCGGTATCGGGAAGCGAGACAGTGTGGATCGCGTAGTCGTGCGCTGGCCGAGAGGACGGACAGAAGAGTTCGCCCGGATGAAAGCTGGACGGCACGAGTTGGTGGAAGGCAAGGGCGTCGTTGCGGCGCTACGATGACAGTAGTGGCCGACCAACTCTACCTCTCCTATAAGCTGCGCGGGTATTCCAGCATGAACATGCTTCGGCATTGGGATCGCCTGTTGCGAGTCTTTCCGTTTTCGAGACTCACTCAAACATCGAATACTTTGCGTGTTCAAGCCATATCCTTGCGGGAACCGGTGCTGCTCGAAAAGGATTTCGCGAACCCTGTTGATCTAGACGCGGTCGTGTCTGCGGCTCGCGAGTTCACAGCAAGCGATTGCGCTGTGCAACTCGATGCGAAATGGGACATCTGGCAATTCACCGACGACTGGAAGTTAACACCAACACGTGTGACTCTCACCTGCTTCGGTGAGCAGTTCGAAGATAAGGAGGAGGAGCATCTGCGCGTCGATTTCGGTCCTGACGCGATGTTCCTTCCGGATCCCGAATTGCCCGGGGCCGGAACGATGGCTGAGTCGAATCTAAAAAGTCTGCTGAAATTTGTGCACGACGCGGATGAGACGCTAGCCGTGGATTCTCGACGTTTGTGGACGGAGTCCGGAGAAAACTTCGCTGAGCGTCTGCAGTCGGTAATGCGACCGCAGTGAGCCTGGTTCGCTAGTGGGAAGAGCCGCCCTTAACAGCCACCGCATCGCGACCTTCGACGCGATCGTACATGTGACGGTCGAACGTCGTTCCCAAACCTTGGTTGTACAGGCTGACGAGACCTAAAGCCTCGCGAAGATCTTCCTGAAATTTGTGCAACTCCTTGAGATGTTCTGCGAGGGCGGGTATACGTCGTCCTGAAGGTGTCTGGAAAAACTTCTGATAGCCTCCATCAATGAGCACACCGATCTCATCGCCAACCAGAACGCCCGCCTTGCCTACCAGAGCGGGGCCGCCATCGACTTCCTGGAGTAACCCGGCAAAACCTTTCCGCGAGACACGAGCGCGCGAGCCCTCCGTTTTTACCTCGAAATTAGCCTTACGAACCTCATCAAGGCGATCGTTGAAAGAGAGCTTCTTCGTTTTCTGATTGCGGAAGAACATGCGGTTCCTTCAATTATAGTTGGCTCTTCGCGACAAATGAAGGTGTTCGAACCGCAAATGGACGAGGCTCGGCGCGACGAACTGTTTGCGGGATGGAGCGCGCGGGTCGCGCTGGGGTTAGCAGCCCGTGGCAGAAGTCGGAAAATGACCGCTTGCTGCGGCCTGTGAACAAATCGAACACCGCTCCTCTGAAGACGCTTCTGAAACGACGCTTCAGGACGGGACTAAAGTCCCGGGCAGACTGGAAGTCCGCTGCACTTGGCCGACCGTCTTCATCACCTTTGGTGGCCCGCAGGGCCATCCATTGCTTTGGTGAAACTTCGGAGCTGAGGCTTTTGGCATATAGACGCGGGAGATCGCCGGGCCGTTTTTGCCGGGTGTTTTCCAAATTGGTTTTGCGCCTCAGTTTCCAATCTGCATCGAATGACTCCGACCGAGTTAGTTCATTTTGATTTTCGTGATCTGAGGATTTTGGGCTATTTTGCGAAACGAACCGAATCCCGGAATCGGACAGTTCCGCGGCGCCGTTGCTTTGTTGCTCGGATTGCTGGCTGAGCGGCGCTCCGGAGCCAGCCGCGGCGACCAACGGCTTTGGGTCAGAGCTCGTTCGCTGACGCGCGCGTTGCAGCCGCGTCAGGGCATCGAGGGTGCGGAAGAAATCCCGTGAGATGGCTCCGTCGTAACGGAGGAAGGTGCGCCATCGCTCCTCCGGATTCTTCATGAAGCCGACAGCTATGGCGTTGTGCGGACTGAGATGTTCCGGGCAGTCTTCGACGATCTTCCTTGCGAGAGCGCGTTCTGTGGCAGCGGTGATGTTGAGTATGCCGGTCTCAACGCGACGGGAACGGAGACTGCGCCAGTGGGCTTGGGCCAGGCGCAGGACGAGCGCGTCTCCGGTTGCGTCGTGCGGCTGAAAGGATTCGCGAAAGCCGCGCAGGACCTCATCATATTCATGCTGGTGTTCCTCGGGTAGGACCACGAGTGTTGTGGAGGTCAGGCCATGCTTGATGGTGTTGAGGCGGCTGCGTTGTTTGCCGGCTTCTGTGCTAGGTCCACCTTTGCTGCCGTTGCGGAGGTTGGCCAGGCGTTGTCGTTCTGATGCCATAGGATTCCGTTTGTAAAAAAATAGAGCGAGCGCTTTGGTTGAGCGCTCGCTCCTGTCATGATCTTCGCACGCGGAAATGGGGCTGGAAGGGGGTGCTGGAGTTAAGTGGTTGGAAAGAGGCGAAATATATAGGGGTGAGGATCGTGACCAACTTGCAAAACTCGTTCGAAAGCGGCCAAAAACCCCTTGACAGCCATGTTAGGGAGCAAGGAGTCGGCGGCAAAGGTGCGATGAGACAACGACCCGTTTGTTTTACCCGGTTGTGGACGCGGGACTAAAAAGCACTACGTATTGTGGGCTTATTGTTTTGATTTATCGGAGTCAGGCTGACTGAAGCCGCAGGAACTGGTCTACGGTTAACGCCAGAATCCCGAACATCAGATGAGCCATCACTTTGGCAGGCCCACGCACTCGAATTTGGCTGGCGCCAAACTCATCCTTCAGACGCGCGTTCACACGCTCAATCAGGGTTCGTTCCTTGTAGCGATCTTGCTGGGCCCAGGTCAATTGCGGCGTCGGTTGGACAGGGAAAATCTTCGTCAGTTCGGAGGGTCGCTTGGTTCCACGCCGGGGATGGGGCGCAATGATCGGAACGTGTTTCAACTTTCGGCTGTGCGCATGAATCGGATCTGCGTCATAAGCAGAGTCCATCAAATCGTAGAAGTACCGCACACGCTTCGATGTCATTGTCATCAGCGGGATCGCAACCTGAGAGTCGTGCGCTCGCGCTCGTCAGCCATGCGCTGATCGGTACTTGTCCGTCGGCGACATCGAGATGGAGTTTGTAGCCGCGCCAATACTGCATGTTGCCATCCTTACTGCTCTTGGCGCCGATATCGCACTGCTGTGGAAGTTCGGCGAGCATATCGCTGAGCTTTTGATGCCGCTGCCGCTTGATGCGCGTGCCGTGTTCGCTCGCCTTAGCTTTCCGAAAACTCCCCTTCGGGTGCTTCGGTTGTGGGGATTGGCTCACCAGTTTCTTTTGCCGCGATGTTTCTGGAAATCGCTCCCGCGCAGGAATCGCGGTGGAATCGCGAGCGATGTGACAGACGATCCGCTCCCCTTGCAGAGTCCGGACCACCAGGTTGTGCAACTGCTGTGGTAACTCCATCGCGCGAGAAAACTTGGACTCATGAGGCAGCGCCTCGACACTGTACCACCCGCAAAAAAGGCGCAAGGCGCTGTCCACGCGCAGGCGGTCCATCAGGTCACGAGTCGTCGTCAGGTTGAGAATCGCTTTGGCGAGAAACGCTGTCGCCAGCGCCAATCGATCCTTCGCCGGACGGCCTGTGTGCGACCGCCGGCAGTTCAGCAGTTTCGCCAGCGGCAACAACGGCATCACCGAAGCAAGCAATCGCAATTGTGGGCTGAGCGGACCCACTGTTTCTTCCAGCTTCGGAAAGAGATCCTGCTGCAGGATATGCGCATATTGCACAATCAGTTCACGAGAGGTAAGCTGCCTATGGGGTTGCATTCGTAACGGCTTTTGTCTGGCGACGGAATCTAATTACTGAAGCGTAACCCCATCTTCAAAAATTTCAAACAATATTTCCAATAATTGTTTTGCCGAGTTCTGCAAGAGGCTCTTCGTCAATGACTTGCAAAAGTCGGCGCAAATGGGGTTGATTTCAGTAGCAGTGTGTGCCTGGGGGCGCAAACTACGCTGAAATAATCGTGCTGAGGGATTTTGGACATGTCTTCGGCCACGCCGCGACTTGGACTACGGAAGCGGGACAGGAGTTTGTTGGTCTTAACTGGCGAGTTTCAGGATTTGATCGACGGTTAGAGCCAGAACGCCAAACATTAGATGAGCCATGACCTTTGCTGGACCGCGAACGCGAACATTGCGCGCTCCAAACTCATCCTTCAGCCGCGCATAGACGCGCTCCACTGCAGTTCGTTCCCGATAGCGATCCTGTTGCGCCCAAGTCAGCTGCGGGGTTTGCTTTGCCGGAAACACTTTAGGAAGGATCGATTTCGACTTGCCTGCCCGGCGAGCGTGTGGCTGTACGATAGGCACGTGTCCCAGACTGCGTGAATGCTCCAACACAGCGCCAGCATCATAGGCCGTGTCCATTAAATCGTAGAGCGAAGTAACCCGCTTATACGTCATCGTCATCAAAGGAATAGCGACATTGACGTCATGAACATTGGCGCCGGTCAGAATCGCGCTGATCGGAATTTGTCCATCCGCTACGTCGGTATGGAGTTTAAACCCACGCCAGTATTGCTGGTTTCCATCGGACGATGTCTTGACTCCGATGGCGCATTGACCAGACAAACCCGCCAACATCGCGGGTAAGTTCATGTGTCGTTGTCGTTCGATCAACGTTCCTCGTTCGGCTGCCTTGGCTTGCTTTGGCTTCGGGCCGCGTTTTTTCTTCTTGCAGGGTTCCGGTGACGGACCGGGGAATCGTTCCCGCGCCACGATGGCTGTCGAGTCACGCGAGATATGTCCGATCAATCGTTGTTTCTGGGTCGAACGGATCAGCGTCTCGTGCAGTTTCTGTGGTAGTTCCGTGCTGGCAAACTCGGCGAAAGCGCGGGAGAATGTGGACTCATGAGGCAGTTGGCTGGCTTGATTCCAGCCGCACAGCCGGCGCAATTGCGCATTATTGCCGAGTCCTCGATCAACTGACGCGTTGTGGAGAGATTGTAAATCGCCTTGGCAATGAAGGCGGCTGCCAAGGCGCTGCGGTTTCACAAGGACGGCCCAGGCTCTGCCTTCCGCCGATCCAAGGCCCAAATGGTGTCATTGCCAGCACCCGCACCAATAGTTGAGCTTTCGGGCTGAGTGAGCCCGTTTCTTCTGCTAGCACTGGAAACAGCGAAGTTTGCAGTACGTGCGCGAAGTTCAGGATCTGTTGTCGAAGTGTTGTAATCTGCATGAGGGCTCCCGAAGGTCTTTTAGCGTGAGAACTTCAGGATACTTCGCGCGAGCCCTCTATTCAAACAGAAACCCTACACAATGTTTTAATTCAACCCTTTATTTTGCAAGTCCCTCCTGTAAACCGGACAATCGTGAAAAGGGTGCGTTGGGCGCGGGAAGTTGGTTTTGCTCAGTTCACTCTCTCCTTGCGGGCTGTGATAGCTTATGCGGTGACACTGATGACCCTCGAACTTCCGGAGATGGACTTTCAGCGCTTCTGGCGCCGGCTCCAACAGATCGGCTTAAATGCCTATGAAGCGCGCTCATACCTCGTGTTAATTGGGCACCCTCGGTTCAAAGCACTGGAACTGGCGGCGCGATCTCATGTGCCCAGACAGAAAATCTACGAAGTCCTGGATAGTTTGATCGAAAAGGGGTTTGCCCAGGTAATTCAAGAAAAGACCAAGCTTTTCTCGGCCGTTGAGCCATCTCTTGCGATTCCCAGTTACCTCGCTCGCCGCGGCGAGACCGTTCAACAGGAACTCGCCGAACAGGCTCGCTTTGCCGGGTCGCTAGTTGACGATCTAACGCGAGCATACTCTGAAGGGCAAGGTGGTCGCGGGACCCTCGATTACTTGCGGATCGTCAGCGAGTCGTCACAGATCGCCGCCCAGTATCGACGTATGCTCTCTGAGGTGCAGTCGGAGTATTTGGAGTTTTCGAGGCCCCCCTACGCCGTCGATCCTCTCGACGAGCAGCTTGTGAAACAGGCCCGTCTTCGCGGCGTGACGTGCCGATTGCTGTATGAGACCGGCTCGATTGACGAGGATCACAAACAGCGCATGGATGAATACCGGGGGATCGGTGTGGAGGTGTACAGCGCGCCTGCGCTCCCAATGAAACTCGCGGTGTTCGACGGAAGGCAGGGAATGATTGCGCTGCTTGATCCCGTCATCACAAAACCCTCATGGACAGCGCTAATGTTCGATCACCTCGGCTTCTCCGAAGCGATGCGGGGAATGTTCGAGGATCATTGGGGCCGCGCCGAAGCTCTGTCGCACAGGGTCCGCCAAACTGCTTGACCACTACAACAGATCAGAGAGTCCATCCAGCAGTAGAAGGAAGGGAACTCCGAATGGAACAACTGCAAGAGCTTTTGGTAGACGGACTCCGCGATATTTATGACGCTGAAAAGCAAATCGTGAAGGCGCTGCCGAAGCTTACAAAGGCGCTGACAAGCAGTGAGCTCAAAGAGTCGTTCACGATGCACCTGGAACAAACCCGAAATCAGGTGAGTCGCGTGGAGAAGTGCCTGGAGTTGCTTGGCGAGAAGGCGAAAAGTAAGCCCTGCAAGGCCATGAAGGGTCTCGTCGAAGAAGCGAACGAACATCTCCAGGAACACGAAAAGGGTGAAATGCTTGATCAGGTCATCGTGGCTTCCGCTCAAAAAGTGGAACACTACGAAATCGCCGCCTACGGCACTGCTAAGGCCTACGCGAAGTCTCTAGGCAACCGGCAGGCTCTGGATCTGATTGTTGAAACGTTGCGTGAAGAAGAGGGCATGGACAAGACTCTTACGGTCCAGGCGATTCGCCTCCAGAAGGATATGGGGCGTACGGGTTATGGTAGCGCTGCGTCCAAACAGAAGACGACCGCTAAAAGAGCATCTTCAGGCAATGGTTCGTCGTCGGCTGACAAAGCTTCGTCCGGCAATCGCCTCTTGTCGGATCATGACGAAATCAGGAAATGGGCTGAGGATCGCGGTGCTCATCCGGCTTGCGTTCGCGGTACCGGGAAGAGGGGGGATCTTGGCGTCCTGCGACTCGATTTTCCGGGATACACGGGCGCCGACAAGCTCGAAGAGATCGGATGGGACGAATTCTTCACGAAGTTTGATAAGCAGGGCTTGTCACTTTTGGTTCAAGATAAGACCGCTGGCGGCAAGAAAAGCAACTTCAACAAGCTGGTGAGCCGGCAGACAGTTGCGGAGGTCGGGAAAGACAAAAGCCGAAGGGCAGGCCGGTAGCAATTTTCTCAAGACCGGGCTTGAGCAGCCGATGAGATCGTCAGGTCTTCACGATGCTCGAAAGCAATGGCTCTCATCCTGACGTTTTTGCATCTACGAATTTCAATTCGTCAAGAGGCGAGCGGTGCTGTCCCGAGCCGTAGCCTTGTTGGCGCGTGCGGCGGTGCTATCGGTTGTCTTTGCTATGCTCGCTGCGACCGCGGATCAGGTGTTTCTAAGCGCCACGGGCAAGAAGTATCACCGGCAGAGTTGCCGGACATTGAAGTACAAACCGAAACCGATCAGTCGGAAGGAAGCTGAGAAGAACGGATATATGCGGCATGTATGGTCTGCCACCCGTGAACTGAACTTCTAAACCAATGAAAAGAAAGATGTTGGAGTGGCGGTGGATGAGCGTCCTGGGTATTGAAACCACGTAAGTTGTTGATTTCATGATCGGCTGGAACCGCTGAAAACGATCCTTGCATCCGATGCTCGTACGTCTATCGTACATTGCTCAATACAGTTGAGACTAGTACATGTTATGCGGTTCGATGGTTGACTGCCCGTTGTTGATTCAGTGCGAGTGAGCGTCTTACCGTCAAACAGGTGATATAACCCACGTTTCTTCACGCCCAGTCGGTTTACCATCGCTCGTCAAAAACGTTCCCGTCAGCGTCTGTGGGTTGGGTCGAGTGCGTATACACATCCACCATCCGGCCATTCTTCTCCAGGTACTCCCACAGCACACCCATGTTGTGCGGCGTGGCATCGCGCTCGACAAAGCGGTCCCAACTCCAACTGGTGGCGTCGTCGATCATTCTTACCAGATAGCGCACTTGGCCCCGTCCCTCTAGCCAGTCGTGTTCGGAGGTGTCCCACTGCACCAGTTCGCCAAAAGCACTCCGCCGCGGCCGCCAACAATGTACCTCTTCCAGCTTGCGTGAGCCGGGCTTCCATAGGCCGGCCTCGATCATCCATTTGCGCAGGGTCTCGTCGCTGACCTGAATGCTATGCCGCTTAGCCAACTGCTCGCTGGCGAACGTCGGCCCGAAGTCATGCCAATCTGCCTGTTTCCGAATCTCGATTGTGTGCTCCCGCATCGTGGCTTCGATCTCTCGGTTCGACGCCCGACCTCGCAACCCGTGTACGACTACACGGTCACCCTGCTGCTTCATCCGCTTGAGCAGCTTGCGCACCCACCGTTCACTGACTCCGATCTTCTCGGCCGCCTCGCGCTGACTGATCACTTTGTCCCGCGCACGCTTCAACCACTCCAACTTGTCCCGTTCCTCTTGGCTCATCGCAATCCGTTCCATCCTTCAGCCTTGCGGGCTGTCAATAGGAACGTTCTACTTTGGCCAATTAGGAACTTCTCACTTTGGCGCGACAAGTGTCGCATCGGAGTAACACGCACTACCAAAACGTGATACCATCTACCAACCCGTAGCTGAATATAGGAAGTCCCGACGTTCGTGTTGTTACGCCCCACATCTACGGATGAGGCGATGCTAAAGAACATGTTTGCTCATGGAGAATTCACAATGCGTATAGCGGTATTGGCACTAGCAACTATGATGTGGTCTGTACACGCATGGGCCGCCGATCCTAAAACGGATCTGTTTGTTGGGACATGGAAGATGAACGAGCAGAAATCAGTTGTAAGCTCCGGGCAAGTTCCGAAGAACCGGACCATCACGTATGCGCCAATGGCTACGGGACTTCTCGTCACGATGCAAGGTGATGGAATTAACGGTTCCGACAAGGTTAACCCCATCCCGGATGGAAAGGAACGACCCGCCGAATCATCGCAGCTAGTCCGCAACACTGGTGCGGACGTTGCCGCTGTCAAACCACTAAACAGCCACACATTTTTGACCACGATTAAAAAGGACGGGAAGATCGTCGGAACACTACGCCGGGAAGTGTCGAAAGACGGGCGCACGCTAACAACAACTGGCGACGGCGTGACACTGAAGGGCGAGAAGATGCACAACGTTTTCGTATACGACAAGCAATAGGACCCAATGGTCGTTTGTGGAGGCAGGATTCCGCTACTCGCTCCTAACGCACTGCTGCCGTCAGTAGGAAGACGCACAAACGAGCGGTACGTCGGTTAAAGAGACCGAACGTGCTATGCCGAGGTCGGAATAGCACATTCGGAACGAAGCTTATTCATGGGGCCTGAGTCGACCCGTTCCGGGGTCGCTGTTGCATGTCCGTCGATGCCGCTGACGCTTCCCGTCGTCTCGGGGAGATTGTCCGGAGTTCCGTTGAAAGTCGAGCGACTCGCACTTCCTAGTTTAGGCTGCCGCGGCGGCGGCCAGTTGTTTGGTGCGTTTACGGTAAACCGCCTCGAGTGCGGCCATAAGTACAGGCATATGCTGACAACGAAGGGCATTTCATCGCTCCGCTTCAGACTCTGTATGTCGTGAAAAAGTTCCACTGCCTCTACGGCGGAACCATGCTGTCGTCGGTAGTAAACGCAAAAGTGGCGAATCTTGAGAACAACAAACCAGCCTCCGCCATTCCACGAACGAATCGGGCGCGGAGCCGTCGTGCGCACGTTCCAAAGTTCCTCAGCCCGCGCGAGTGAGTGAGCCCGCTTGATCACAGGCAATGTCGCGTTATCGACCATGCAGTACCTACCGCGACACTGAAATTGCCTGCGCGTGTCTGCCGAACCAGATCGTGCCATCCGAGCCAAGCCATTGTGCTCCGGTGTAGACCAACTCTTCGCCTGCTTAGGGCCGCACTTCAGTGGAGAACATTTGCGTCCGTTAGCCCGAAAGGGAAATGCTCATGGCTCCGAACTCGCACTTAGATCTGAGACCGTGACAGGAACATAAGATCGGCAAAGTCAGTATCCGCAGGCATAAGGAACAACGGAACAAATTCCTTCGACACAACGAGCATGACGCCGCCGCCAAATTCCTTCACATACAGATCGTCAGGATCGTCGGCGGGGTCGGCAACAAATTCCACCTCGCAAGGGATGTCATCCATAAGTAAGGTGATCACCCTTCTTGATCTGTTCTCCCGACTCGTACACAAACCGCATTACTGAAGATCTTTGCACCTTAACGAATTCTCGGGAAAACGATCCGGGCCTAGCTGTCTGCGGTGGCAGACTTTATTGATCTAGTGTCATGTTTGATTTCGATGCTCGGCCGGCAACCAACACCTTACCGCTGCCGCCGGACGAACTCAACGCAGTCACGCTGATCAGCGAATTGCCGCGGATGATCGAAGTCTCTCCAGCCATCTTGCCTGCATTCTTGTCGGCTTAAAGGCGGGCCGCATCGCTTCTCAGGGACTTGGACGGTCGGCATCACACCTTGCGGAGTGACAAACAAGTTGAACTCTTCGAGTTGTTCGCTGCCGGCTTTTGCTCTGTGAACTCGTTCGCCAACCGCTTCGAAAGCGTCTCCCACGTTGTGTACGCCCTCTGTGCCACATCCGTCTTCTACCGTGACCGTCCCACGCTTCACCACACTGATCAGCGTTCCTGGGTGGTAGTGCCAGCCACTTATCTCGTTCGGGTCCATAAGAAGCTGCCGGAACGTCAGCGTGGCAGCGCCTCCGATCACCTCCGAATACCGAGTTGTTCCCACCGCCAGTACATTCATCACCGCCGAAGGTGCGTCTACAGCCATGATTAAAACCACTACGGCTGCGCCAGCGATCAGTTTCTCTCTCGTTTTCATCGCATCTCCTTTCGTGCTTTCGAGGTCCATCCGGACCTGCACGATCGTAGAGCGACCGCCCGAAAAAGTCTTTACGATGTCCTCAACAAGTTCTCAACAATTTCTCAAGTTGTTGAAGGATAAGGGCGACACTATTGGATCGGCATTTGCGGTAAAATCGCCAGTCGAATGAGGACAGCAAGAACGAAGCACTCGTACGACTTCGGTGAATTTCGTCTTGATGCCACAGACAAGCTTCTCTATCGCGACGGAGAACTCATTCCTCTTGCTCCGAAAGTCGTCGACACGCTACTACTTCTGATCGCGAATCGTGGACAGGTTCTCACCAAGGACGAGATGATGAAGCGCCTTTGGCCTGACACATTCGTCGAAGAAGGCACGCTGATGCAGTACATTTTCCTCTTGCGAAAGGCGCTCAGAGACTCCGCCGCCTGGATCGAGAATCATCCTCGCCGCGGCTATCGCTTTACAGCCACTGTTGAGGAGTCCAATCCCCATCTGCCAATAGAAGAGAGCGTCCGAAGCCAAAAAGCGACCGCGGAAGAACCTGTTGTCGAAGAATCTGTTGTCAGCAACAAATCGCAAATCCGCCCTCTCCAAACGGTTGCCGCGGTGCTGCTGATCGCCGCCTTAGGATTAGCAATCGCGCTGGTATCGATCAGGGGAAGAGATACGGCCGCCCAGGTCAACTCCGTGGCCGTTCTACCTTTTCGGACCGTTTCTGACTCCGGCGAAGACTACCGTGCGGATGGAATCACTGATGCCCTGATCACAAAGCTTACAAATCTCAAAGCACTCAGAGTAGTTTCCTATTCGAGGATCCGTCAATTCAGAGGCTCCTCGGTTGAGGGCGCGGAGATCGGTCGAAAGTTAGGCGTCGACGCAGTGATCGAAGGGACGATTCGCGTCGTTTCCGGACAGATGCGCGTGAGTGTCCACGCCATCGATACCAGGAATGCCTATACGCTGTGGGCAGACGACCGTTCGAGTTGTTAGCGTTGCCCAAGAGAGCAAACCCGTCCAGCGGCATGCGTACCATGCCGCCGGCGAAGTCCGTATCTCCATTGGCGCCAGGGATTCCAAGCACGTCACGAGCGATGTTGCGATCCATATCGGGAAACAACGCGTTGGTGTCGAGCAGCATCGCGCCGTAGTAACCGTCGAACACGAGGTTGGGTGACGCCACGTAGGTGGTCGAGACCGTGCCCGAGTAAGTGCCGCCGTAGCCGCTGCCCGGCCGTGTATCTGTCGGATGCACGCCTGGGCCCGCCAGTTGGCCAAACGGAGGCGGGTTACTCGTCTTGTAGTGAAGGTAGCTGAGACGGGCGAATGCGCTCCAGTTCTGTGTCAGATTGAACGTCACCTTCGAATCAATCTGGTCGCGATCATAGACGTAGTTGATGCCTGCCAAGTAATTCAGATTCATGCCCAAGGCGCCCTGGCCGAGAGCATTGGGCAGGGGCCAGTCCGGCAGGGCTAAGATCTTTTGAGAAGGTCCGGAGAATCGCGATAGCGGAATCCGATTGTTCGCGAAAGGAGTGCGATCCCGCGCGTAGGCATTCGGGTCGGCGGGGTTGTACGCAGCCCCCGACTGAGGGTCAAAGATCGGAGTGGGCGAGCCCGAAAGGTCTCCTGCGCGCATGGCTGCTGTCGGCACATCCAGGTAGGTCTGGGCGTTCTGCCGCTCGGCGGTGCGCTCATAGCTGACGAAATAGAAGATCTTGTTTTTGCGGATGGGACCTCCAACTGTTCCGCCCGCCTGGTTATAGATGTATTTCGGCTGAGCGGCCGACGGATCGCTGAAATACGGATAGGCGCTGAGGTGCTGATTGAAGTGATACAGGTAAGCCGAGCCATGCACGTCATTGCTTCCGGACTTAATTTGCAAGTTGACCGCGGCCCCGCCGGCAAGACCCTGCTCGGCATCGAAAGAGTTCGTTACCACATTGACCACCTCGATGGACTCGAGTGTCGGGTTGATGCCGGTCATGTGCGGAAGATTGGGATTATAGGATGTCGTGCCGTCGATGCGCACATTGTTATTCATGTCACTCGTCCCGTTCACTGAATATCTGACTGAGCGGGTCGGATTGGCGGGCACGGAGTGGGCATTCTGCGGCGGTGTGAATCCGGGTAGCGTTCCGAGCAGCATCTGATAATTGCGGCCGATCGGGATCGGCACGTTCTCCAGGCTGCCTCTATCCAACTCGTGCCTGACTTCGGCGCGGTCGGTCTGAAGCGCCAAGGCGCCTCCCTCCACTGTCACCTGCTCGGTTACGGCGCCAATCTCGAGGTGTGTGTCGATTCGGGTCAGGCTATTGGCGGTTACTTCGACACCCGATTGTTGGAATGCGCGGAAGCCGTCCGCCTGCACTCTCACGGAGTACATTCCGGGCGCAATAGTCGGAAAACGATACGTACCCGATTCGTTTGTCTTCGTTTCCCGTGTCGTTCCGGTCGCGATGTGATTGATCGTAACCTTCGCGCCGGCAACGGCGGCTTCGCTCCGGTCAGTCACATTGCCCACGAGCCCACCATAGAGAATCTGAGCGCTCGTTGTCCGGCAAGGGAGAAGAACGAGTGACAATAACGCGAGCGTCTTAGCCAGGGACTTGGAAGACATGTTTCTGGGATTTAGAATACGTCTTTTAAGGTGGCGTTGGCTGATGCCTGGGCGCGCGAACGCATGGGGGCGTTGAACGGATTACGATGGATCGCGGGGAGTTGCTGATTGAGGATCTGAAAACGGGCGTGCAGGCGTTCCGGGCTGCCTTCACTGCCCTGGTATACGCGATGTCGGCAGATGGGACAACTCGTGGGAAATGCTCACTGTGGTCACGCGGTCAAGCGTCGGTCGCCAGCACTTCCGCGACTGGGGGACCATCATGTCCCAGTGAATGGCCAATCCAGAGAAGTCGTAGAGGGGCGAGGCTCACAGGCCTCAGCGTAGACGATCAGAGGTTTCGTCCTGAACCCGCCCCGCCACTCGCCGGCACCCAAATTGCTACGGGCGTTCTTGCACCGGAATACTCACTGGCGCTCCTGAAATCCAGGCGGCGCTCACCTGAATGGTTGCAGGTCCCCTGGCCGTATCGGGAGGTACTCGAAAGTTCACCTGGTATGCGTCCACAGCACCGGGATAGCCCACCGCGCCGAGTACCTCGGCAGTCTTTCCATTGACCGTCACCTCGACGGGTGAGTTGACCACCGCCAAAGGGCTCGATGGGAACGGTTGGCCAGGGTCAACTCTCGGGGTCACCGGGCCGAGGCCCGTCGCGAAGAGCGACAAGATCTCCCCTTGCGTTGCCGGCTTGGACGCTGTGACGAGCGAGAAGTCGCTGGAATGGGCGATGGCCAGACCCGCCGGGAGCATAGTAACTTCGGGACGCGCCATTGGGATCACGTGGGCGATCCACCGCACGGTTCCACCTCCATGGCGGCGGCGGTTCGCGGGGTCCTCCGTGATGGAGGCATTCCGTTGAGTAACCACTCCCGGCGCTGCAGCCGCGACTGACAACTGCCCGCGAGCGCCGAGAAACGCTCCCGTACCGCCGGTGATTACGGCATTGCCTCCCGCCGCAGCCGTAGGAGATCCTGGTGGCGCATCGCCGGCAAACAATCCACTCGCGACAATGGTCCCGATCGAGGTACCGTCGCTTTTCAAGATTTCGAAGGTGGTGACGGCCAGAGCCTGCCGCATCATGTCAGCGACGGCTTGGCCAGGCGTGGGCGCAGTTCTTAACACCATCGCCGCGGCGGCGTTTGCGTAAGTCCCCTTCATTGGCTGGCCATTGACTGCCACAATGTCGGCGATACCTTCTGCCCTGTAGAAGTTTCGAAAGCTGATTGTCGGCGGAGTGACGTTGGGCTCCGTCGCATACTTGGAAATGTCTGAGGTGTCTTGGAAGTACAAGACGTTGTTTGTCAGGTCGATCTGTAGAATCACAGGCGGCGCGACTTGGGCCGAACTGAATTGAGAGCACGCGGCGGCGCAGAGAGCCATCGCAAGAGCTGTTTTCCCTCTCAGCAGGGTGTGAAGGTTCACAAGTAGTCTCCTTTTTGTTGATTGATCGAGAGGCCAGCCCAATTCGGCTCACCTGGCACGAATAAGGAAGCGTGGGTGTGAAGGTTACAGCGCCCTGAGAAAAACCCTAAACTAAGCACTGAGACTTTGGTCCAAATGTCAAATTGCCCTCAGTGCGGAGCGGAATTGGGTTCCGGCGATCCCGCCGGTCTGTGCCCGCAATGTCTTATCCTGGGCGCTTTCGATAGTTTGGCCGGAGCAGAAGAATCCGGAACTCAGACCCTCGAGATAGCAACGGCGCCCGGTGATGACGACTTCGGCCGATATCGAATCGTTCGTTCTCTTGGCGAAGGCGGTATGGGCACCGTGTATCTGGCCGAGCAGTGCGAGCCCATTCGCCGGCGTGTGGCTCTAAAGGTTGTGAAGCTCGGTATGGATACTGCCCAGGTGCTAGCCCGTTTCGACAACGAGCGTCAGGCGTTGGCAATGATGGACCACCCGAACATTGCACGGATCTTCGACGCCGGCGCGACCAGCAGAGGGCGGCCGTACTTCGTGATGGAGTACATCGAAGGCGCACCGATCACAGAGTATTGCGATCGCAAGCGCTTGACCACCAAGGACCGGCTTGCGTTATTCCTCGCGATTTGCCGTGCGGTCCAACATGCGCACCAAAAAGGCGCGATCCACCGCGACCTGAAGCCGTCGAACGTGCTGGTGACCGAGCAGGACGGCACGCCGGTTCCCAAGGTGATCGACTTCGGCATCGCGAAGGCTACCGATAAGTGGGCCGTGGAGAACACGCTGCTCACGGAGTTCGGCCAGATCGTCGGCACGCCGGAGTACGCGAGTCCGGAGCAAGCGGACACGATGACGGGAGCCATCGACGAGCTTTCGGATGTGTATTCGCTCGGCGTCATGCTGTACGAGTTGATGATCGGAGCTGTACCGTTCGAAACGGCCACGCTGCGCGGCGCTGGTTTAGCGGAAATGCTGCGGATCATTCGCGAGGACGAAGCGCCGTCGCTGACCGCGCAAGCTTACCTCGATGGGAGCGGCGGCGACCGACATCGCCGCGCGCCGCCAGACCGACCCGGCTTCCCTTCGCCGCCTTGTGGATGGCGATCTGAATGCGATCACCATGAAGGCGCTGGAGAAAGTTCGAGAGCGGCGCTATGCTTCGGTGTCCGATCTGGCGGCCGATATCCAGAGGCATCTGGAGGACCGGCCCGTGCTGGCCTCGCCTCCAGGCCGGATCTATCGAACGCGCAAGTTTCTCCGCAGGCGCCGAATGGCCGCCCTGGGCACAACCGCGGGAGCAGCATTCCTCTTGTTGAGCGGCGTGACGGTCTGGTCGTTTGCGCGCGATTCCGCGGCGAGACCCAAGCTGACCGACAAGGACACCATTGTCCTCGCGGATTTCGACAACAAGACGGGCGATCCGGTGTTTGACGACACGCTGCGCCAGGGACTGTCCGTGGAGCTTCAACAATCGCCGTTCCTCACCCTGATTTCGGACATAACGGTCCAGCAAACGCTGGCTCTCATGAGACAGCCCAAAGAAGCCCGGCTGACTCCGGAAATCGCTCGGCAGATCTGCGTCCGAACCGCCAGCGCGGCTGTCCTGGAGGGCTCGATCTCACGTCTTGGAAGCCAATATTCATTGGGGCTGCGAGCAAGGGACTGCAACACGGGTAACATTCTGGATCAGCAGCAGGTCGTCGCCGCCAGGAAAGAGGATGTCCTGAACTCGCTCAGCGAGATGTCACGCAAATTCAGAACCAGGATCGGCGAATCGCTGATTTCCGTAGAACGGCACTCGATGCCGCTCGCCGAAGCCACGACATCGTCAATCGAAGCCTTGAAAGCCTATAGCACGGCAATGAAAATGTACCTATCCTCAAGCGGGACGGAACAGCAATACCTTTCTTCCGGCGAGCCGTCGAAATCGATCCGAATTTCGGCATCGCGCATGCGCAGTTAGGAACGCATTTAAGCGCGAGTTGGCGAGTCCGTGCTGGCGGCCGAGAGCGCGAGAAAAGCCTGGCTACTGCGGGAACGTGTCAGCGACCGGGAAAGGTTTTACATTGACTTCACGTATGATCGGCACGGGACAGGAAATCTCGAAAAGGCCTACCAGACCCTTGAATTATGGGCACAGACTTATCCTCGTCGCGGGGGAGGCAACGCAGATCCCAGGGGTCTATTAGCAGGCATATCCTCCCATGGGACCGGCCGATTTCAAACGGCGATTGAGAGTAGCGCAGGAAAGAATCGCGGGGGAACCTAATCAAGCATCGGCGTACGGACTCCTTGCGTCCGCCTATCTTCGCACGGACCGTTTCGCCGAGGTTGAGAGCACGCTTCAGCGGGCCTTCGAGCGCAAACTGGAAACACCCACGATTCTTGTTAACCGATACAACATCGCAGTCCTAAAGGGAGACCGGGAGGAGATGAACCGCGTCGTCAGCCAGGCCAGGGGAAAGCCAAGATCGGAACACTGGGTTGCCCATCAAGAGGCTCTCGCTCTCGCCCGTTCCGGCCAGCTTTTGGCCGCGCGCCGTTCATCCAACCGCGCCGTGGAACTGGCCCTGCAAGAGCAGATCGGACGGGAGTCCGCGGCCAGTTACCTGGCCTCACGAGCTGTCTGGGAGGCGTTTTACGGGATTGCCGCCGAAGGAGTAAGGACCGCCTTGGCGGCTCTCGAACTCTCCAAGGGCCGGGACGTCGAATACGCCGCCGGCTTTGCTCTGGCTCTATCGGGAGAGTCTTCCCGATCGGCGGCGCTCGCCGGCGATCTAGAAAAGCGCTTCCCCGAAGATACGTTTGTGAAATTCACTTACGCACCGGTTCTGCGCGCGTTAGCCGCACTGCGGCGGGCCAAGCCGGCAGAGAGTGTGGAGCGGCTGGAAATCGCTCGCCGGTATGAGCTGGCGGCGAATGGGCTCTCCTTCAATGGTTATTATCTTGGCGGTTTGCACTCGGCCTATGTGCGCGGCGAGGCTTTCATTGCGGCGCATCGGTATGCGGAAGCGGCGGCCGAGTTTCAGAAGATCCTCGATCACCGGGGTCTTGTAGCGCTGGATCCCATCGGCGCACTGGCGCACCTGCAACTCGGGAGAGTGTTCGCTTTGTCGGGAGACAAGACCAAGGCGAAGGCTGCGTATGAGGCTTTCCTCGCGCTTTGGAAAGACGCAGACCCCGATATCCCGATCCTGAAAAGCGCCAAAGCAGAGTACGCGAGGCTGTAGGCCAGCGCTGTAACCTTTGGCGTCCGATTCCTTATGCTGTGTAGAGGAAAATGAACGACCGGACCATGCACACACTGCCGGGATCATCCCAGTTTCCGACCACGCGGTGGACCATGGTGGTCGCCGCCGGCGATCCCCATCGGAAAGAAGCCCGATCCGCTCTGGTCTCTCTATGTGAGAACTACTGGTATCCGTTGTACGCCTATCTGCGCCGGCGCGGTTATCCAGCCGATCAGGCACAGGACCTCACGCAGGACTTCTTTATCCGGATGTTGGAAGGGCGATATCTTGATCGCGCTGACCCGGAAAAGGGCCGGTTCCGGTCGTTTCTGTTGACCTCTTTGAAGTTCTTTGTCGCTGACGAAGAAGATCGCCAGCGCGCGCATAAACGGGGCGGCGCGGCGGTTGTCTCGCTCGAATTTTCGTCTGGCGAAGAGCGCTACCAACGCGAGCCTGCGCACGATGAGACGCCTGAGCGGATCTTCGAACGGCGCTGGGCGCTTGCGGTGCTCGACCGGGTCGTGGAGAGATTGCGGAACGAGTTCGTGCAACACGGCCGCCCGGAGCATTTCGAGCGGTTGAAGGTGTTCCTTCTCGGCCAGTCCGACGCGCCGTATGCCGCGCTGGCTCGCGAAATGAACACCTCAGAGGGAGCGCTCAAAGTCGCGATTCACAGGCTTCGCAAGAGATATCGCGAACTCTTTCGACAGGAAATCGCGGATACTGTGGCCGATCCCGCAGAAGTGGAATCCGAACTCCGATTTCTGGCTGCCGTGCTGACGGGCAAGTAGCGGCAGCGACCATAGCCGGACATCGCAGGCTCAGGATCGCCCGTTTAGGACGAGACGCTGGCCAGCATCCGGCGATAACGTCGATGATGAGATATGGCCTGCCGATGGAACGCGTAGATCCTCCCTGTCGGTGTAGTACAGACCGATCCTCGAAAGCTTGATATATGCCATCGCTTGACACGGCCGGAAGCTGGTCCAGCCTTAAGTTAGGTAGCGCTTATGGGGCGGGGTCCCAACCTGGACATGAGGATCGTTCGATCCGGACTTGAACCTGATCTCCTGGCCCACCGGAAATCCGTCGCCTGACTTTTACGGCGGCCATCGCCGGGGCAGCAACTTGTATTCGAACTCGGTGGGAGTACAAGATGACAGGTCCGGCAACTATGTGGGCTGGAACAGTGTCGACTGCCGGCGGAGTCGTGTTTTCGGGTGATGACGACGGTAACCTGATCGCCCTGGACTCACAGTCAGGGAAGCATCTTTGGCATTTTTTCACAGGCCATACCCTGTGGCCTTGCCCATCACATTTGAGGCCGAGGGGAAGCAGTATGTCACCATCGCTGCCGAGACGGATATGATGACGTTCGGACTTTTCGATCCGATGTCGAAATAGAAAGTTCCCTGAACACGGACAACACGATGACCAGAAGAACCTGCCTGAAAACGCTTCTTTCCGGTTCCTTTGCCGCTCGCGAGTCATTTGCTGCGCGCCGCCCGAATCTGATTTTGATCCTCGCGGACGACCTCGGCTACGGCGACATCGGATGTTACGGTTCGCCGGATGTTCCAACGCCGCACATAGACTCGCTAGCGCGCAACGGAGTGCGTTGCACCGACGGCTACGTGTCGGCTGCTGTTTGCAGTCCTTCGCGAGCCGCATTGCTGACGGGTCGATATCAGCAGCGCTTTGGCCACGAGTTTAATTCCGGGCCGGTTCCCCGGGAAGCCGAGATCAACTTCGGACTACCTCGGAACGAAAAGATCTTTCCGCAATACCTGAAAGCTTCCGGGTATGCGACTGCAGCTTTTGGAAAGTGGCATCTCGGCGTGCGTCCTGGATATCACCCGCTGGAGCGCGGGTTTGACGAATATTACGGATTTCTTCCGGGAGGTAACGATTACATAACCTCGGCGACTCCAGGAGCCATGGCAGTGGGCGCCGACGGCCAGGAGCGGCGAATCCCATTGAAGCGCCAGCACAATCTTGTGCGCGGTCACGAGCCTGTAGAGGATTCTCGTTACTTTACAGATGCTCTTGGGGCGGAAGCGGCAGCGTTCATTGATCGGCACAAGGATCAGCCGTTCTTCGTTTATCTCGCCTTTAACGCTATCCACACTCCACTGCAGGCCACAAAAAAGTACGTGGACCGTTTCGGCAGCATCGCTGATGAAAAGCATCGAATGCTTGCCGCGATGACTGCCTCCATGGACGAAGCAATTGGGGTTGTTTTGGGTCGAGTGAAGCAACACAAGTTGATGCAAGACACCATGATTGTCTTCGTCAGCGATAACGGCTGTCCCGAGATTACGGGCGCAGGCACAAATGGACCACTCAATGGAGAAAAGGCCAGCTATTATGAAGGCGGTATTCGAGTCCCGTTGATCGTGCAGTGGCAGGGACATCTCCCTGCCGGCAAGACCTATGGCCAACCCGTGGTCACCCGGGATCTGCTTCCGACATTCGCCAAAGCCGCCGGTATATCGCTGCCGGGAAATGTCGAGTTCGATGGCGTAGACCTCAGCCCTTACTTCACCGGTAAAAACACCGCGGCGCCTCACGAGGCGCTTTTTTGGCGAGCCGGAAAGGCTCGGGCTGTTCGTAAAGGGAAATGGAAGCTTCTGGAATTTGGAGACTCCTTTACGCGCCTTTTCGATCTCTCGGAGGATATCGGCGAAACGCGCGATGTCGCCGAACAGCATCCGAAGGTGGTAAGCGAGCTTCGATCTGCCTGGCAGAGCTGGAGCGCGAAGATGGCCAAGCCTGCCTGGCCACCACGCTATCGCGAGCTCACCATCAGCGAGAAGACTCTGAACTGGGAGATTTAACTTAAGCCTTTGCCGGAATTGGTTCCCGGACGGCCGGCATGTTGTCCACAAAGCCGGCTTTGGTTCGCTTGAGTTCGGCGATGGTTGCCGCTCGCAGACGCTTGAGCGTTGCCTGATGCTCAGGCTTCGCGGCGAGATTGTTCAACTCGTCAGGATCGCTGCGAAGGTCGTACAGTTCTTCCAGATCCGGAATAAGCGGCCGTATGTACTTCCAGTGCTTCTCACGCAACATCACGTACCAAGGCACGTCGCCGTGGAAAGCGCCTTTACCTTTAGGAATCGCATTCGTATCCGATCCGAATGTTTGCCCGGTGGCAACCAGCATCGTGCGATGCGGCCACTCGGCATCGGGATTCTTGAGAAGCGGACTCAGGTCGTGGCCATGCATCTCCCATGGAGTTTGGATACCGGCAAAGCGGAACATCGTCGGAACCAGATCGACTCCTGAAACGGGCGTGTTACAAACGCGGCCTTCCGGAATCTTGCCGGGCATTGTAAAGATGAGGGGAGACCTGATATTGGCATCGTAGCCGGCGATTTTCGTGCCTCGGAATCCGTGCTGGCCGAAAGCCAGGCCCTGATCCGAAGTGAAGATAACGAGCGTGTTCTTGCGCTGTCCTGTCTTCTCCAGAGTTTCCATCAAGCGGCCCACGGCTTCGTCGAGCGCGAACACGCCTTGGTGATATTGACGAACCCATGAGGTCAGTGTGCGGCCTTCGGCCATCGGCGTGCCATCCGGACCTCTCTCCCAATGCTCCACTTTTTGCGCCCAGTCGGGTTTACCCGCCCTCGGCGGAAAGATGTCGGCCGGTGTATCGAAATCGATGCCTTTCAACTCTTCTTTGTGGCGTTCAGCCGGAGTGTAAGGTCCGTGCACAGCGCCGTAGCAGAGCCAGAGATACCAGGGCTTCTCCTTGTCGCGTCCATTGCCTTGAATGAAATCCGTAGCCCAGTCAGTGTATTGATCGGTAGAGTAGCGCTTAAGAATTTCCGTCTTGCCTCCCTGATACGTGATGGGCTGATCGTAATAATAATGAGTGCTCGTCTCGGTGTACTTGGGGCGGTTCCAAACCAGTTGAAAATCCCAGTCGCGTCCGTGGCCAGTATCAGTGCCCGTATGCCACTTGCCGATCTGCGCAGTGAAATAGCCCTTCTCGCGAAAGACCTTCGGCCAGAAAGGACACTTGTTCGCATCATACGTGCAACCTGGATAAGGACCTTCCATCCTCATGGACTCGACGCCATGCTGATGATGTCCTGTCAGCATCGTCGCGCGGGACGGCATGCACCAGGCCCCGTTGTAAGCCGCCGCGAAGCGCACACCCTGCTTGGCGAGCTTGTCGATGTTCGGTGTCTTCGCCCACTTGTACGCTTCCGGATACGAGCTGATGGTCCGGTACGAATGATCGTCGGTATAAATGAAAAGGATGTTAGGCCGTTCCGGTGTTGCCGCTCCCTGGCTGAGCGAGGCAATTGACAAAAGCCCCAACACTTCTCTGCGAGTCCGTTTACGATTCATTTCCATGTGCGCCTCGAAGTGAAATTCTATACAACTTGGGCCCAAACTGCATTCTGCGAAGGCTCGCTGATAGTCGATGTCACTCGAAGACCTGCAACATAGCTAAGCCCGCGATTCTAAATCTAAAACAAAATCCGCAGGCCAAGCTGCATCTGGCGGTTCGGCCGCGCGGTTCCTCCGATCGTGCCGAACGCCGGATTCCCGAGCGCTGCGTTCGGCTGCCCGAACTGCGGAGTGTTGAAGATATTGAACGCCTCCGCGCGAAACTCCGCGCGAGATGACTCCCCGATCGGCAGCCGGAAGTTGCGTTGCAAGCTCAGGTCGGTTGACACGATACCCGGACCGGTAAGTATGTTGCGTCCCGCGTCGCCGATCGTATACTGCGCCGGAAACGCGAATGCCGCGGTATCGAACCAGCGATCGACGCCCGGATTTTCGAGAGTTCCCTTGCCCAGCCGGTTCGGCCAGTTCGTGTTTCCGGTGTTGGCGTTATCGAAATTCAAGGTCAAGGTATATGGCAGTCCACCCGATAGTGTCGTGATCCCTGAGAGAGCCCAGCCTCCGAGCACCGCCGCGGAAACGCCGGACGTTGCCCATGTTTTTCCAGCCCCGAAGGGCAATTCAGCCACGCCGGAAAACACGAAGCGCTGCGCTGTGTGCTGGTCCGACAATCCATAGTTCAGTCGCCGGTTGCGGGAATCTACAACGGCGCCCGATCCTGATGATCCAGTGCAACCGTCACAAAGGTCGATGTTCGACTGCATATCGAGCGATCGTCCGAACGTGTACACAGCCAGAAGCGAGTAACCCTTGCTGAACCGGCGTTCGAGGCGGGCAGACAGGCCGTGATACGAAGAGGTCACCCACGGAGCCACGGTGAGAATCGAACCCGAGGTCAGGATGCCTCCATAGGGCCGCCGCGAATTCACCGCTCCTGGTCCCGGCAACGGCTGGTTACCTTCGTAGGCGCCATAGAGCTTCACCCCGTGATTGCCCACGTAGTTCATCTCCGCCACGAGGTCCTTAGTCAACTGCTTCTGCAAAGACAAGTTCCATTGCTGCACATAAGGCATCGTGTTTCGGGTAGGCCAGGAGCGAACCTGTACCGTTCCGCGAGGATCAAGCTTATAGCCGGCCGGGTCTGGGGCCGCCGGCCGCGGTGGTAGTGAAGTGGACAAAGAAATCGTCGAGCTTGGATTCAATTGGTCCGAGGTTACGTTGTAGCCGCCGAAGCCGACAAATGGCGGGTTGTTCGTCATGCGCTGCGATACACCAAAACCCTCGTCCTGCGCGAAGAAGATTCCGGCGCCACCTCGAAGCACCCAGTTTGCAGGTCCGCGATAGGCGAATCCTAGACGTGGCGCGAAGTTGTTGCGGTCAAGCGTCTCCAACGCGCGCGGCAGCCGCTCGTCTCCTGCAATTACGTACTGTCCAAACAAGGCGCCTGGATCGAGGACGAGATTGGCGAGCCTGTCATTGGCGTCATAGAACGGCGACGTGATCTCGTAACGCAATCCGGCATTCAGCGTCAGCCGTGGTGTTACAGCCCAGTCGTCCTGGACGTAGAAATAGTAATTGCGAGCGCGCTCGACGGCATTGGAAGGCGTTCCGATCGTGATGTTATTAGGCAGACCCAACAACAGGTCGGCGACGGACGAACCGGTATTCGGCCGCGACTGCGGGTTCTGTGTGAAGACACCGGTAAAGCCGAAAGCTCCGCGACCTTGCAGCGCGGCGAAAGTCGGGATGTCCAGATACTGAAAGTCGGCGCCGGTCTTAAGGGTGTGTTTTCCACGCACCCAGGAAAGGTTGTCGGAGAAGTTCCACACATTGGATTTCTTCGACAGAGGATTGTTTCCAAAGTTGGGTGGCTGCTCTCCCAGCGTGGCATACCCGTTCACCGTGAATGTCGGAATTGATGACTGAACCTCCGGCGCAAGCGAATTCGGCACGATTGGGTCGAGCGGCAAAGTCGCGTCCTGCACAGTGGCGACGTAGTTATAGGCGAACCTGAGTTCGTTCACTAACGAGGGTGTCATAACACGCGTGTGCCCGACACCCCAGGACCGTGCCGGAATCTCCCTGTCGACGCCTGTCTGGGCTCCCACAGGCAATACTGGTAAGCGCGAAAACGTGCCGTCGTCCAGTGAATAGCGAACGAATAGCGAGTCTGCGTCTGTGAGTCGAAGATCACCGCGGATCGTGAAATTATTTATCCGTGTAGCCTGCAAAGGATTCGACACCCAATTGCGTGCCGTGCCCGGAAGGTTTGGGTCAGGAAAGCGATCCACCAGAGACTTGCCCACAGGGTCGAAGCGATTCGCCGGAATGGTGTTCCCCGGGAACAGATCGCGAACCGAGCCGGAGCCCGACGGATTTGCGCGAAGGCTAAGCGGATCGTAGACCGGCATTGTGAAAATTCCGCGGCGCTCATTCGCGAGAGGTACGGTGGCTGTCCCTACCTCGCCTTCCGAGATGTGAGTTCTTTGAAAAGCTCCGTGAACCCAGACTCGGTTCTTGACGATCGGCCCACCCAGGGAACCGCCAAACTGGTGCTGGATATACAACGGCTGCTCCGAAGTTGCGGGAAGGAAATAATCGCGAGCATCCATTTTGTTGTTGCGAAGAAACTCGAAGGCGCTGCCATGAATCTCGTTGGTTCCGGACTTGGTAACCACATTCACCACTGCTCCCGCCGATGCTCCGTACTCGGCGGAATAGTTCGATGTCTGCACCTTGAATTCGGCGATGGCCTCCAGCGATGGCCGCATTGCATCCCGTGCCCGGTTGTCGAGTCCACGGAGATAATTCTGATTGCGCGCGCCATCGAGCAGGAAGGCGTTCTGCAGCCCGCGATTGCCATACGCCGAGAAACTGCGATCGCGAGAACGCGTGGAAGGCACGGCTCCCGCCGTCAGATTACCCAGCGAGAGGTAGTTGCGCCCATTCAACGGCAGTTGCTGAATGGCGCGATCGTCTACAACCTGGCCTACAGTATTTGTCGTCGCCTCTACCAGGTCGACCGCGGCGGCCACCGTGATCGAATCGGATGTCGCGCCTGTCTCGAGCGTCAGCTTCAACGACACTTGATCATCCACACGCAACACAATCCCGGGCCGGATAAGCTTCTTGAAGCCTGACGCCGACACCTCCACCGTGTAAGTGGACGGACGCATCAACGGCGCAGTGAAGGCGCCATCTGCGCCGGTGACAAACTCACGAGCGACATCGCCTGTCTCGGTCCCGATCAGACGGACTGTTGCCCCCGGCACAACAGCGCCGGACGGGTCAAAGACAACGCCGGCCATCGAGCCTGCCGAGGTCTGAGCTACGCCCGACGCGGCAGCCAAGAAGGTAAGCAGAATAGCCGCGGACGTTCGCGTTTTCATCGGCGTGGCACACTCCTTCCCTCACTCTTGTAACGCTCCAGCAACGCCTGCATCGACTTGACTCGATCCGGGTACTGCTTGTACAGGTTCTTCGTCTCACCGATATCTTCTTTGAGGTGGAACAGTTCCCCTGGCTGGTCGTGCGGCTCGATTTTGAAATGCTCTCGCCACCAAGCCGGTTCTGCCGCTCCGTGAGCGCTTTTCGGAGATTCGATCAACACCCAATCGCCTTGCCGCAAGCCGTATTCATTGTTCATGCTGTGATGCACTGTGCCTGCGCGAATCGGATTTTGCCGCTTCGTGCCGAAGAGCGCGGGTCCGATGTCGTAGCTGTCCTCGCCAGACTCATTTGACAATTTGTAGCCGGTGAGATTTGCAATGGTCGCCATCAGATCCGTGAGGCAGATGATCTCGGGTTCCGTTTTACCGGCGGGTACGCGTCCAGGCCCCCAGGCGATAAAAGGCACGCGATGCCCACCTTCCCACAACATGCGCTTGGCCCCGCGCAGGACGCCTTGGCTGCGATGTCCGAACTCATTTATCAGAGGGTATGTGAGATTCTCAGGGCCGTTGTCGCTCGTGAAAATCACAATCGTATTGTCCGCCGTCCCTGACTCGCGGATCGCATCCATTACTTGACCCACTACCCAATCCGTCTGGAAGACGAAGTCGCCGTATTTTCCGGCGCGGCTTTTTCCGGCGAACTCGACTGCGGGCGCAATCGGCGTATGCGGCGCAGTTATCGGGAAGTAGAGGAAGTAAGGCTCGTCCTTAGCCGCCCGATCCTTCACATACCGGACCGCTCGGCGGGCGATTTCAGGTAAGACGCCCTCGAGCCGCCAACCTGGCGCCATCGCTCCGGGCCACCCGAACATTCCTTCAGGCTTCTGCTCGGTTGGTTGGGCCAGCAAGCGATCGTTCTCAATAAATGTGTAGGGTGGGAAGTTCGGAAGATCCACACCGAAGTAGTAGTCGAAGCCCCGTGTCAGTGGGCCTTCGCGAACAGGCTCGCTGAAGATGACTTTCTTGGCGAACTCGTAACGGATCTCCCGCTGCGGATCACCGATGCGCACCTGCGAGTTCACTTTCGATCCGTCGGTGGTTTTCCAATCCCAGCCGAGGTGCCATTTGCCAAAGCACGCAGTGTGGTAGCCGAGGCTCTTCAGCATCTTCGGCAGAGTTATCCGGTCCTTCTCAATGAGCGGCTTGTCCCAGGGCCACAAAACCTGAGCCTTCAGCTCTGTGCGCCAGGGATAGCGGCCCGTCAACAATCCGTAGCGCGTAGGGGAGCAGACTGCGCATGGCGTATGGGCGTCAACGAACCGCAAGCCCTCTCGTGCCATCCGGTCGATATTCGGTGTCGGGATCTTGGAATCGGGATTGTATGCCGCTACGTCACCGTAGCCGAGATCGTCGGCCAGTATGACCACTATGTTCGGACGATTCTTCGCGCGCGGCGCGGCAGACAGGGCCGTCGCGGAAATACTCTGGCAAAACGTTCGACGTGATAGTCGCATAAGAGTCCCTCAGACCCGCCGCAGCACTAGACGCTTCACGCCCCGAACACCGGGGGCCTGATCGCCGGCCACGGTCAATTGCAGCAATTGTCCACTCCTCTCTAAAGCGATCTCACCCAGAGAAAGCGTGTTCCATGAGAATTCAAGATAGTGCGGAGAGACCTGACGCAAACCTGTCGGCAACGGATCGTTCTTCGTTGCGTTTGCTACCGGCGCTGACGCTTGTTTCGCGCCGGCCTGCACTACCAAACGAGCGCCAATTCCGGCAGGCTCGCTGAGATATAAAGCTTGCACCTGGTAAACTCCATCTCGCACGACATCCACTTCCCACTCGGCGCTCGCCGTGGACGACCAGCCGGTGGCCCAGTCGTGCGCATAGCCGTGCATGCCGAAATACTTTAGGCCCCCGTTCAGCTTCGCGCGAGTAGCAGGCAGCCAAACCGGGTTCTCTTCGGCATGTCCCACAGGAATGGCAGGTTGGCGGAAGCCACACTGCTCGGCGGCCTCGTCGAACCATTTCTGGTAAGCGGTCCGCAGCCGCGTCGTTACTTCCGGATTCGCGGACGCAACATCATCCTGCTCCGCGGGATCTTTCTCGAGATCGTACAACTCTTTGCCGTTGACTAGAGACCAGCGGCCCTCGCGAACAGCGCCTGGGAACGGCGAGCGAATCCGGTTGCCCGCGTTGTGAAAAAACAGCATCCGCTCCGGAACCTTTGCCGGACCTGTTATGGCCGGCGCAAGACTCACACCATCGATCGCCGGACCTGCGGCACGCGGCACACCGCACAAATCGAGCAGAGTCGGATAGATGTCGATGTGTGCCGCCGTCGCATCAATTATCTTGGGCGTTAAGCGTCGTGTCCAACGAACCCATAAAGGCGATCGCACGCCGCCCTCATACACGGTTCCTTTCGTGGCGCGCAGTCCGGCGTTGAAGCGTGGCCCGCCGGTAGGGCCGTTGTCGCAAAGAAACACGACGATGGTGTCGTTCGCCAGACTCGTTTTATCCAGATGCGCCAGAATACGACCGATATTCCGGTCGAGGTTTTCCACCATCGCGTACGTCGATGCGACGGGCACGGTCAAGCCTTTGCCTTCGAACCGATCGTAATACTGGTCCGGAACGATGTACGGCGAGTGCGGCGCGTTGTACGCGAGATACAGAAAGAACGGGTCGGGTTGGCGCCGGTCGATAAAGGCGATGGCTTCATCGGTGAACACGTCGGAAATATAGCCCTTAGTTTCGATCGGTTTTCCGTTGCGTTCCAGCGGAGGATCGATGTAGCGGTTCCAGTGACCCAACCGGAAGCCCACGAACTCGTCGAACCCCTGACTGTGGGGTACGCAAGGATAGTGCTCGCCCAGGTGCCACTTGCCAACCAAGCCGGTGCGATAGCCGGCTCCCTTTAGTGCTTCGGCGATCGTCATCTCATCCGCGCGCATCGTCTCGCGACCGCCGGTGACACCCCACACCCCAGTTCGCAAATGATATCGTCCGGTCAGCAGGCTCGAGCGCGTCGGAGCGCAAAGTGGTGAAACATAGAAGCGGCTGAGACGCACCGATTCGCGAGCTAGTTTATCCAATGAGGGCGTACGCAGGATCGGATTTCCGTTGAACGCGTTGTCGCCGTAACCTTGGTCGTCCGTCATGATGAGGAGGACGTTGGGACGTTTAGCGCGACTCGACTGGCTCTTGGCCGCCGAAGCCAGGAAGGGAGATGCGAGGAAATTCCGCCGTAACATCGTCATGCGAAACGACCAGCCTATCTCAGATGGATGTTGATTCTGAGTGCGCTTGTGTTGAGCGCGATATAGGACCATCCGCTGCGACGGTCTGGATCATGTTATTGTTATCGACCAAAGCGGCCTATGTCACCACCTGTCTAAGTTCTGCGACTACGATCACTCGTAGTCGTACGCGTCTGTCGCTGCAAAAAGGACACGCCACAACGCCAAAACCCCGTGCGGCGTTCAGCACCTGATCGCCGGCTGCTGGACGCGATGCTTTCTTGCCAATCCGCATGCAGATGAGGTTATTCTATGAAGTACACGCGCTTTTTCAACGTTCTCTGTGTGGCGCTAGCCGCCTCACTCGCCGCGCTGCTCGGCCAGACACCGACAGGCCAGATTACCGGTCTCGTTACCGATGCGACCGGCGCAGTGGTTCCTGAAGTACGCGTCTCCATCACCAACGTTGCCACGGGTGTGGAACGCGAAGCCTTGTCTGGGAGCGAGGGCTATTACACCGCGCCGCTATTGCAGCCGGGAAAATATCAGGTCGCGGTTCAGAAGGAGGGATTCCGGCCCGTTACCCGGACCGGGATCACGCTTAACGTCAACCAGGCGCTGAGGATTGACTTCATGCTGGAAGTAGGAAGCGTCAGCGAATCGGTTTCGATCCAAGCCGAAACTCCACTTGTTCAAACCGCGGACACAACAGTCGGCTCCGTCATCGAAAACAAACGCATCGTCGACCTTCCGCTGAACGGCCGAAGCGCTTTCTCGCTTGCCGGTTTGGCTCCGGGCGTAAATCCTACCGGCGGTGGCGCGACGCCTCACATCAGCGGATCGCAAACCAGCACGAGTGAGGTTCAGATCGACGGCGCCGTTGACGTGTCTCCGGGAGCCATTGGTGGATTGAATCGCCGTGTCTATGAGCCGCAGGTGGACTCGGTGGAAGAGTTCAGCGTACAAGTAAACGGATTGGCGGCGGAATATGGCCGCTTCGCCGGTGGCGTAATCAATGTCGTGACCAAGTCGGGAACCAATCAGTTTCACGGGACGGGCTACGACTTTCTGAGGAACAGCAAATTGGATGCGAACAACTTCTATGCCAACCGTGCCGGCCGGCCGAAATCGGCGTTCAAGCGCAACCAGTTTGGCGGAACCATCGGTGGCCCAGTATGGATTCCAGGTCTCTACAGTGGACGCGACAAGACCTTTTTCTTCGTTGGCTACGAGAAGACCATCGCGCGCAGCCAAGCCGTCTTCACGACGACAGTGCCCACCGACGAATGGAAAGCGGGCGACTTTTCGAATCTGCGTACCGCCGCCGGGCAGCCTATCGTCATCTACGACCCATTGACGGGCCGTGAAGATCCGCTTCAGCCCACGCGATTCGTGCGTCAGCCGTTCGAAGGAAACCGCATTCCTTCAAATCGGGTTGATCCCGTTGCTGCGAACGTACTCGGGTACTTTCCGGCGCCAAACGCGACGCCAACGAACCCGTACACCAACGGCTCAAACTATGTCGGAAATGGTGTGGCGCCAAGCGAGAATTACCGTATCGACACTCGCGTCGACCACAACTGGAACACAAAAGTGCGGACCTTCGCCCGCCTCTCCTGGGGCTCTGCTTACAGCGAGCAGTTCAATCCATTTGGCAACATTGCGATGCCCACTGACGGTGGCGGCACAACCGATTCCAGTAACTTGAGTGGCACCTTCGATAATTTGGTGACGCTCAGTCCGAACGTGCTCCTGAACGTGCGCTATGGCGTTGGACGCACAGTAAGTGACCGGAATCCATTCGGCGCGGGGTTTGAAGTAACTTCGATCGGGCTTCCGGCCTATCTGCAAGCGGCGGCGGAACGGGATCAAAGCCTGCTTCCGAAATTCACCTTCGCCGGCGTGGTCACGGATCTCGGCCAAGCCAACACTCGGGCTTTTGAAGCCACATTAATTCACAGCATCGTGGCGAACGTTACGGCAGTCCGTGCGCGCCACAATATCAAGGCTGGCGTTGATTTCCGGAAAATGGACATTAACTATGCCCAGTTCGCATCGCCTGCGGGCCAGTTCAACTTCAGCCAAGCCTGGACGCAGCAGGAGATTTCTACTACAAGCGCCACAGCCGGATCGCCGCTCGCTTCCTTTCTGCTCGGCCTGCCAGCAGGCGGCAATGCAAGTCACGCCTATTCGCCCGCGCTTTCGTCTCCCTACCTGGGTGTCTATGCGCAGGACGACTGGAAGCTTTCGCGACGCTTGACGCTGAATCTCGGACTTCGCTATGAAATCCAGTTTCCGCGAACGGAGCGTTATGACCGGATGAGCGTGTTCGATACGAGTCTGCCGTCGCCCATCGCGGGAAAAGTGCCGGTATCGGCTTGCCTGAACTGTGGCAATCTCATCGGTTCCATGCGGTTCACTGACACCGATGCGCGGACACAGTTCGATCCGCCCTACACGGATTTCGGCCCGCGCGCCGGACTCGCTTTTACATTGACGCCAACAACGGTTATCCGCGCTGCGTACGGGATCATGTTTCCGCCCTCGGCCCTATCGGCCGGAGGAACATCTTTTGGGAGTAGCGGCTTTGCCGGTGGTACTGCCGCGATCTTCACCAACGATAGTTTCCGTACGCCGGCCACCTACCTCCGGGATCCTTTCCCGAACGGGTTTCAGTTTCCGGTTGGCCGTGGCGGCGGCGGGGCAACGGACCTAGGCTTGGGGACGGGCAGCAGCTACTGGGAACGCATCGTCAGCCCGTACGTGCAGCAATGGAACTTCAATATTCAACGCTCTCTCCCCGGCTCCATCACCATCGAAGCGGGTTACTTGGGCAGCCGCGGAGTGAATCTCCTCGACGGAGACAGCGACGCACAGCCGCGTAATCAGCTCCCTGCCTCATACTTAAGCCTTGGCTCGGAGTTGTTGCGCGTCGTGCCGAATCCCTTCTTCGGAATCATTACAGCTCCGACCAGTCCGCTGAGCCAGCGCACTGTTGAATACCGCCAGCTTCTCAGGCCATTTCCGCAATACACGAGCGTCAATATCACTCGGCAGCCTCTGGCTAATTCCATCTATCACGCCTTCACGCTGCGCGTCGAGCGGCGCTTTTCGCAGGGTCTCACCTTCCTGGCTTCGTTCACGGGAGGTAAATCGATAGACGACGGCTCGGCCCTCGCGTGGTGGGAAGGACCGACTGCCCGATCGTACCTCGATCAATACAACCGCCGCCTCGAACGGGGCGTTTCTTCGTGGGACGTTTCCCGGCGTCTGGTGTTGAGCTATGTCTATGAAATGCCCTTCGGCAAGGGCAAGCGGTTCCTGGGAACCATGCCGAGCGTGGTCAACCTGTTGGTCAGCGGCTGGCAGGTCAACGGTATCGCTACTTTCCAGACGGGCACGCCTTTGATCATCGGCGCCTCGCAGAACAACACGTTCATCTACACGCAAAGCCAACGCGCCAACAACAATGGCACAAGCGCGTTGCTATCCGGAGGAACCAGGGACGAGAAACTTGCCCGCTGGTTCGACACAAACGTCTTCTCGCAGCCGGACTCGTTCACGCTTGGCAACGCCGGCCGTACCTTGCCCGATGTTCGCAACCCCGGCATCCATACGCACGATCTCTCATTTTTCAAGAACGCCTTCTTCGGCCCCGATGGGCGCCTTAACTTGCAGTACCGGCTGGAGATGTTCTCCGCCTTCAATCAACCCCTTTTCGGCGGCCCGAATACGCTTGTCGGAAGCCCGACGTTTGGAACGATCAGCTCGGCGAGTGGGTCCCGCCAAATCCAGATGGCGCTCAAGCTGCTGTGGTAGGGAAAGATAAGAGGGCGTAAATATGGGTTCCGTTGCGAATTCGGTAGGAATGGGCTGCTACGGTAAAGGTTCCCTGGGTCATCAACACTCGGTCCCGCGCAGCGACGCCATGCTTCACGTGGTCAAGCATTGGTAGGCGCGCGATAGTGGCAGCGCGAATGTGCGTGTTTCACCCGGCGATCTGAATGGAAACCGGTGTCGAGCGTATCCCAACTGTAGCTTTGTTATTAGGATGCGACCGATGCGACCCTGAGGCAGGGCGTGCTTGATCAGGTTGGTCGTGTCTCGATGGTCCGACCGGCTGGCGTGTTCTTCTGCAGCGCAATGCGGGTTCGGTCTTCGTGATAGTAGGCAATATACTCACGCCCAAGCTGTCGAAGGTGGGTCTCGTTGAGGGGGATGACATGGTCAAGTAACTCGCGGCGAACACTGCCAACCCAACGTTCAGCAGTCCCGTTCTGCGAAGGGCTTCGTACGGTCGCGTCAGGCCAATCAGAAGAGTCGGTCCGCGAGGCTGAGCCTTGGCCGAGGTTGCTTCCTTTTGAGAACGGCGGGTTGCTGCCGCAGAGCAGCCGCTTTCAAGGCGAGCTTATGGGGATTAGGTTCCTTATTTATAAAACATTTAGACACAAGAATGTTTCATTGATGCCGGTCACAGATTCCTGGATCGATCAAGAGCTGGCAGGATGTCAGTTTGAAGATATGCGGCTGGGGAAACGATTTCGAAAGTTATTGGAACAGCTATCGGATGGAACGGGAGAGAGCATTCCCATCGCTTGCCAAAGATTGGGCCAGCACCAAAGCGGCCTACCGTTTTCTTGCCAATGAGCGAGCCAAAGAGGATACGATTCTGGCGGGGATTTTCATTCCATGCGGGATCGCTTTGAAGCGACAGACAGCGATAGTCCTGTCCCGATTCTTCACGACACCACCGAGTTTACGTATTCGCGAGCCGATGTAGAGTCAATTGGCATCTACATGAGTCGTTTACTGGAAGGATGAAGCGCGGGCGTCCGCATCGCTTTACTGTGTGTGAAATCTTGATGCACTCCAGTCTGGCAGTCACCACGGAGGGACTTCCACTTGGTTTAACCGCAATCAAGTTCTGGACAAGAAGTAAGTTCAAAGGCACAAATGCGCTCAAGCGTAAGATCAATCCAACACGCGTGCCGATCGAGGAGAAGGAAAGCTTTCGGTGGTTGGAAAACTTGAGGCAATCCACGGCTCTGTTAGGCGAACCTCAGCGCTGCGTGCATATCGGAGATCGGGAAGCGACATCTACGAACTTTTCTGTGCTGCGAAGGAACTCGGAACTAGCTTTCTCGTGCGAACTAGTGTGGATCGTCTTGCCGGAGATAGAAGTAAGACCATTGCCGCCGAAATGAAGCGAATCCCGCCAAAGGGCTGCACCGTATCGAAGTCAGAGACCGGAACGGTGAGTTGTCAGAGGCCACCCTAGAAATCAAATGGAAACGCATTCAGGTTCTTCCCCCCATTGGGAAAAACAAGCAATACCCTGAACTGAGCTTCACCGTGATCTACGCCCAAGAACGAACGTCGCCGGAAGGGCGAGATCGAATCGACTGGAAGCTAATCACCGATCTGCCAGTGAGATCGCGCAGGGATGCGCTGCGAATGCTGAACTGGTATTCATTGGGTTGGAAGATCGAGACATTTCACAAGATCTTGAAATCAGGCTGCAAGGCGGAGGAATCCAAATTACGGACTGCAGAACGGCTGGTGAACCTGATCTCTTCCTTTTGCATTCTCGCCTGGCGGATCTTCTGGATGACGATGATCAACCGTTGCTCACCTGAAGCGCCGCCCACCACGGCTCTCGCCGAGATTGAAATCCAATTGCTCGATCGATTGATCCAGGACACAACCGCGAAGCCACAATCAAAGCATTCACTTTCAACTTATATGGTCAAGGTTGCTCGATTAGGTGGTTGTCTTGCACGATCCGGTGATCCTCCGCCGGGACCGTCTGTTATGTGGAGAGGACTATCTCGTCTGGTCGACATCGAATTAGGCTTCTCGCTCGGCTCAGCAAGCCTTCGACAGTGATATCGCACGTTTTCCGCGGTGACCGCGCATCTTCCGACGCGCGGGAGAACAAAATGGCCGGTACAAGTGATCAAAGATCCTTTATAAGTCATTGCACGCACAGAGTGAGCGTTAAACTATTTGACGCTTTTTTAAGGGAACGGAATCGGCCCTATGCATTTCGAATCTTCCCCCGCGACGCGAGAATATGAATGTTTGCGTTGCTTATGGACTGGGGTCATCTGCAGCGATGATCCCCAAAGGAGCGGTCAGCCCGCGCCTGCCCTCGCATCGCTAGGATGCGGCGCGACAAGCGATACCCAGCATTCATCATTAATCTAGCGGCGATTCGGCCCGCGGCTGCTCCCGCGATCCTCTCTGGAACGATCCGGCTATCGTGGCCCACTTGTTATACATGACGTCCTGTTATGTCAGGCTATTCGCGGAGCAGTTTCGCTACGTCGGACAGCGTCAGGAGACGGTAGACCCGCACCGTGTTCCTGGCGAATTGATCTAATCACGCGGCGATTGGCGTTTGGTATAACCCGCGACAGTGCCTGCGCCACCGGTAGGAATTGAGACCTATTGGTGACACGGGTCCGGCAACAGTCGGCTCTGGCAGGCGTCCTCTAAGCCCAGCATGGTTCGCTGGCCATATAGTAATGTTGAAAATCGAACAGTTTCATCTCGAGATCGGCTGTGGACCAGAATAAAGTCCGGTCGAGGTACTCGCGCCGTACCGTCCCGATCAGTCGCTCCACGAAGGGATGCGAAAGCGGCACGTAAGGAACACTCTTAATTTGGGTTATCTCGAGTACCCGAAGATTGGCTTGCCATTGATGGAATCGGTACGGCGGATCATGATCCGAGCTGAGGCATTTAGGCAGACTGTGCTTGCGAATCGCTCGATGAAACATCCGGCACAGCACCATTCCATCAACGATGCCGCTGTGGACACCGAACCCGAAAATGCGACGCGTAAATTAGTCCATCACAACGAGAACCCGATGTGTTTTCAGGGTTGCAGACTCGGATCGGAATAGATCGCAGCTCCACAAACTGTCCTTCGCGTGGCCAAGAAATGTATGCCACGAAGGATCTTCTGAATCTGATTCCGGCCGGAGTGAGCGCTCCGGCATGTCGTGTTGGAGGCTTTTACCCTTCGGCAGCGCGATAACCGCACCTCAACGAGGTATCTCAACGCGATCGGCGTCTCGTTGCAACTTTATATCCAGTAGTAGCGAGCGGCCCTTTTTTGCACCAGGGCGAGAGTTGCGGAGTGTAGCAGAACCACATGAGCGCAGACGAAATACCGGACCGCCGGGGATTCGATGGTCGATGGGTAACCCGCTTTGCTTTGTGCGGAGAAACTGAGTAAGATCGAAATGCTGCGCGAACCGTGGCGAACCGCGACGAACACCCCTGTGTCTGGTGTTCTGGGATCCTTACGCCGAAGAGTCTCGAGGCACAAACAATTCTAAAGGAATTTGTTGTTCGTTCGGATTGTCTTTAAACAAATTCTAAGTATGGTGGCGCTGAAATGATAAGAACCGATATTTACGCATTAATTGGTGTGCTGATATTCTTTGCAGCTTACGCGTTCGCCGCCAATATCGGAAGTCTCACAGCCGGATTTAGGAGGCGATGGGCCGCCTTGTCGGCTGGCGTGTCTCTAGCATATGTGTTCATGGACATCGTTCCAGAACTAGCCGAGAGGAGCCATTACATCCGAGACGCGGCACTCTATGCAATAAACCCAGTCAAACGCATTTACGCTATTACGCTTCTGGGCATGTTGACGTTTGTTGCTCTTTCACATCTGGGCAGAATCAAAAGCAGCGAAGGCCAAGGTGAGCACGCTCACGAGGTGGCGGACTGGTACACCCTGATTCACATAGGAGGATTCGCCCTCTACAACGTTCTGATAGGCTTTCTAGCTGTTGGCCGGTCACGTGTCAGTATCTTCTCCCTCTGCATCTACATTTTCGCCATCGCTTTGCACACGATCATGATCGATGGGATGTTAACGGAAACTCATTCGAACAGCTATACTCGCTGGGGCCGGAAGGCTTTGGCTCTAGGAGTTCTGGTTGGATGGCTACTTGGGATAACGGGAACATTATCGGAATTGACATTCTCTCGATTGTTCGCTTTTCTGGCCGGTGGCATCGTGATAACCAGCGCCAACGAGGAATTTCCTCGTGGCGACCAGGGTCGGTTTTGGTATTTCGTCGCAGGTGCAATGCTGTACGCTACACTACTCGTCCTGGTGTAGTTCAGCGCGCTGGCGCGAACGGTCCCAGGGTTGAAGCACACATCGCGTCGGCAACCGCGCCGGAGACGCAGTTGGCTTTCATTTAGCGCAATCACGTGATCGAGAAGCTTTCTACGGCTCGCGTTTGTGCTTTCAGGCAGAGAGGACATCGCGAATTGCCGAGATGCTTGCCGCGAAAAAGTAACCTCCTCCGGTCGGCGTTACTCATTCGCTCTTCATCTTGATGCGAACCGTACCGGCCGCGGTTGGAAAATCGATGAATCTCACTCGCGACCCCTGGCGGCCATTCTGTCCGATGATCGGATCGAATCCGCCGAGGTTCGGCTGTACGGCGAAGTTCGCCCAGCGCCGCTGCAGAAACTAGAACTAATGTTCGATGCTCGCTCCGTAGCAGAGGAACACTAGCCCGCGATCCGCAGCGATCAGTTCACGCTTGGCCTTCTTCACCCCTACGAGCTGCGGGCCATACGGAATGCCCCGCCTCAGAATCATGCGAACAAAGCTGTCGGCCGGTTTGGCCCATCTCTGTCGCCGTGTCCCGAGGGCGAACTTTGCGGATATGCGCGAAGTGCGGAATACCTGCGCCAGGAAGTCTGCCTCCGCCTGAGGATACAGATCGCCAAGATAGCCTGGGATCGGACGCAGCGACGACGGCCGGGTATCGTCATCGAAGACGAAGTGATTGTTGGCGAAATCATCGTCCCCTAATGCCGGATCGTCACCCCCCAGGGACACGAAGAATCGGGCGCCGCTCGGCCATCGCCCGATCAGAGCGGCCGCGAATTTCTCGACGAACGGTCGAGGGATGGGAATCCGAAGTCAGATCGATTTCGTCAATGATCTTGCCTGGTTTCTTGAGAGGAGTGTGGTTCTTTGTTCGCAAGGATTCCCCCCTTTAGGCGAGATTCCAGCGGTTCCGGTAGTGGAAACAGTGATGTGTTCGGCGACCTGACCACCATATTCGATGCGTGTCCGCCGATTTTGATGTCGCCGACGACGAAGCCGAGCCCGGCCGGCACTTCATATTCCAGCCGTAGGACCATTCCTGAGGTGCCGCGCACTATCCGCCAGTAATTTCCAACCGGTGTGCCGTTCGGTTTTGTGAAGCCGCTGTCGTTCCAATCGACGATATAGAGGCCGCTGGGATCTCGGAAGGTGACGTACGGACCCTTTCGAACGAGCATGTGCAAGTCAATGGACACCCTGAGATCTTCCGCCGTAAGTGCGGTCGATCCACCAGGCCTGCGTCGAAATTGTCTTGATAGGCGGCGCCGCGGTTACGGAGCCTTGCGCCAGACGAAAAGCTGCACTCAGCGTATTGATGCTTTGGATGTAGTGCACAATACCGTCAACAGTATTCCAGGGGGCGAAGTTGTTATAAGCGCCGCCGGCGTTTTGCAGATCAGCCTGTACGACGGCCGGATCGACAAGAATGCGATAGAGGTATTCCAGAGCCTCTCGTAGTATCCGGCGTTTCCGTGACGAAGGCGAGCTTGGTTATCTTGCGTTCTTTATTTCGCCAGACATACCACTCGAAGTACTCATTCTGGGATTACGCGTAGCAACATCCGCATCGGCGGCGGCGGCGGCGTAAGCGGCGGGTTTGTTATCAAGATTCCCAGGAAGGAGTACATCTCTCGGGAATCCGATCCACGTCAGCGTTTTTTCGCCACGACGTCAACATCGGTTTGTGTTGGATCGTACCAGCCCGCGAAAGTTTGTCAAATGTGTGGTCTGACGAGCCTTTTTTGCGGCACAGGCAATTAGCGACGGAATGAAATACATCAGGACCGTCAGCCATTCATTCTGTTTCGGGGAACAACTCCCCTACACTGAGACTTATTTGCCGGCCGGTTCCTCGCTCGTATAACTGCAGTCGGCCGTTGGCGTACTGAACACGCTCGACGCCCTTATAGTCTTTAGGGATTTTGAGCAGGAAACAGGCGTACGATCGCGATTCGGTCTGACCTGCATCGAGATATGCGTATAGCGGCCGGTCGAAAATGCGGCCTTTCTTGACCAGGATTGGAAACGGCTGATGAAGTCCTGTCGTTCCGAACTCGAGGCCGCGCGCGGCGGGTCGATCGCCTTCTACATGACGCCATGCATTGAACCATGGGTATTCTTCCGTTTTCCAGATGTAGCCGATAAGCAGACCGGCGGAGACGCTGCTTGCGGTTACCCAGCCGTGCTCATCTGCTATGGTGTACGAGACCACGTTTGGCGCAGGATCTCTCGTGAGGCGTCGGAGGTCGACCCGCTCACCCTTATTGAGTGCATTCGGCCACTCCACCGAAGGTTGCTCTGGACTCGGCAGTGGGCTGTTCTGCATAAAGCCCGTCTTGGCGTTCGCATCCACAAGTGTTTCCTCATCGAGGAAGGGCGGACCGATTGTCGGGTGTTGCACCATATTGTAGATTCGTCCGAGCTTGTTCCGGTTCGTCACGCGTTCTGTCACCACGAAGAACGCTGTGGACATCGAGACGCGTATCTGACGCGTCACTTCCAGTCCGGCAAGCGGTAGAGATGCAGCCACTGCGGCTTCTATTTTCTCGCCTTTGGCGGCCGGTGGAGTAATCACGCGCCAAACGACTCGCGATGCTTCGCCGTGAAAGGGCATTCCATTGCGCTGCTCGCCGGTTGAAGGCGCACCCCACCGATCGAGACATAAGAAATGACCCATCGCGCGTGGGGATGTGGTGTCCCCTTTTGAATCCCACGTGAGCGGATTCAAAGGGAGATCGGTCAGGTGAAAATCCGAGATTGATCCTCCGGCGAGATCGATAACAAGTTTAGCGACCTTGCTTTCAAGAATCACCGACCGACGAGGCTTAGCAGGGTTCTGTGCGTACGCCGCGAAAAGACATAGTGGGATGGCGACGAAGATAGGCACAGTGTTCATACACACGCCATGGTAACGGAGCATACGTAGGACTTTGATTTTAATCCTGCTGGCGATCCGTTTCCGTGAACCACAATCGTTGACGATCCCGGCCGTGTGGCTGGTGACCTAAGATCAGCCCGGAAATTCGACTCGCTAGTCGGACGGAACCTATTGGGCCAGCCTCAACAGCCAAAGTTCGAAGCGCGGCTCGGATTATGCTTGTTTGACGACATAGATATCCAACTGACAGAAATTCTACTTATGATGCGACGCTTCTCAGTTCTGCTTCTCTGTTGTTGTGTTGCGGCCCAAGATCACCGCCCTAGTCCTCCGAGGAGAACCTTTACAGTTGTCGAAGCCGGTATCCGCGATATGCAGACCGCATTGCGAGATCGTCGCGTGACGTCTCGTGAACTCGTTACGCAATACCTGGTCCGCATCGCGACATACGAGGACCGGCTAAACGCCGTCATTTACATAAATCCTCGCGCTTTGGACGAAGCGGCCGCGCGCGATCGCGAAAGAGCTCAGGGAAAAATTCGTGGTCCACTGCACGGCATCCCGATCGCATTGAAGGACAACATACACACGGCAGACATGCCGACAACCGGCGGCACGCTCGCGTTCCAAGGGTTTGTTCCTCCTTACGACGCGACACTAACGACCAAGCTGCGGAATGCTGGAGCCATTGTCATCGCCAAAACAGGCATGACCGAGCTTGCAAACTGGATCGCAAGTGGTATGCCGAACAACTACAACGCGCTTACCGGGTATGCGATGAATCCCTATGATCCGAGGCGCGATCCACGGGAGGGTCTGTTCGACGGCAGACCTGTTCTGAATACCGGCGGTTCGAGCTCTGGTGTCGGCACGGCGGCAAACTTCTGGGTGGCTAACGTCGGCACGGAAACATCGGGCTCCATTCTGAGCCCAGCAAACCAAAACATGCTCGCCGCCATCAAGCCAACGGTGGGCCGAATCAGCCGCTATGGCGTGATTCCAATCACGGCCGATCAGGACACTCCGGGACCGATGGCAAAGTTTGTATCCGACGCCGCGATTCTACTGGGCGTCATGGAAGGCTCGCCTGATGATAAAGATTCGGCCACGACTCGATGTAGGCCACCTGCCGGCAACGACTATACGCGTTTTCTCAAAGCCGATGCGCTGAAGGGCGCGCGAATCGGCATCCCTCGCGCATTCTTCTACGAAAAAATGGTGCTCCCTGGAGGAAGTACTCCTCGGGGCGGTCTTAATCCCGACCAGAAGAAAGTCATGGATGAGGTGATCTCGATTTTGAAAGATCGCGGAGCGATAATCGTGGATCCAGCGGACATTCCGAGTGTTGTCGAGACAGAACGCTCAAAGAACGTACTTCTGTTTAATCCGTGCGCTGGTGAGGGTGGGGCCAAGGGCAAGGATCAGAATTGCTCGACTGTCTTCAAGTACGGGATGAAGCGCGACTTTAACGCGTGGCTTGGCACTCTTGGCCCGAACGCTCCAATCAAGACGCTTTCAGATTTACGCAAATTCAATTTGACTCGCCGTTCTGCAGGCGCCATTAAGTACGATCAGGCGCAACTCGACATTTCCGATGAGATGGATCTCGATCAAGATCGCTCCCGCTACGAGACAGACATCGCCAAAGGTATTGCGCTGGCAGGCGCCAACGGCATCGACGCGGCGATGAAGCAACACCGTTTGGATGCAATCCTGTTTCCGGCTGCCAGCGGCTACTCAATCTCGGCCACGCCAGGGTATCCGACGATTATCGTGCCGTTCGGCGTCGTTCCGAACACAGGATCGGCGCCGTTCCCTACCGGCTTTGACGCAAAGCCCTCACCGTTCGGTGTGAGCTTCGCCGCCGGTGCTTGCAGCGAACCACAGTTAATAGAGATCGCATACGCATTTGAGCAGGCTACGAAACGCCGACGTCCTCCTCCGCTGTTTCCTTAGCGATGTGGTGATGCGCGTAGTCGCTGACACCGGTTGGCCGTGTCCGGTCGTTTCTAGGATCATTCGACCTGCATAGCGACCTACACCACTAGCAGGGCTGGCCGGTTTATGTCCCCGCCCAGCCCAGCCCAGTTCCAGTCCGCGGATTCCCTGACACGCCATTGTGAAAAACTGCGTCGCTCCGTGTTTCAGATGCATCACAGTCATGCGCAAGGCGGGAGGCAGCGGCAATCGGCCGCCAAGGTCCTAGAAGGTGTAGACCGTTAGCCGATGAATCTTCGAAATCGCGAACGCGCGCTACTCGCTCTACCCGTGGATCGAGTCGCGCATGGCGATACGTTCTCTCTAGGCGTCGGCAAGCCGCAGTTGGAGTTTCCCGGGCGCCGGATCCTGTACTCCAGATGTTGTTATGGCGCCACTCTGTTCTTACCTTCCGGATCCGATGATGATGCGAACGTTGCTGCTTAGCATCACGGCAATATTTGTGCGTTGGCGTGAACATGTAACCGGTTCTGCATAACGCCGGCGCAAAAGCAATTAGGCCGCAGATCAACGGTTACGCGGAATGAGCTTCCACTCCGGCATCGGCAGACGCGGCTGGAGTACCGATTGAGAGGTTCGAGTGTTCACAATGGACATTTCGGTCAAAGTAGCAGTATTGCTGACGGTTTGGTCTGCAGCCGAGCTCACGGCGCGAAACAAAACCGACGTGGTTCTGATGGCCAATGGCGACCGCTTCACATGTGAGATCAAGAGGCTGGAGAGGGGAGTACTCTACGCGTCGTTTGATTACGTGGATGGCACGGTTTCCATCGAGTGGTCCAAAGTGGCGCGTGTCGAGAGTAGCCAGTTGTTCATCGTGCACGTGCAGGACGGCTCGATCTATGAAGGTACTATCCGAACTCCGGAGACTCCTACAAAGCAGCCGATGAAAATTGAAGTACTCCAACCCGAAGAGAAGCCAACACCGCTGCCGTTTGCGAATGTCGTTGAACTGGCCCCGACATCCGAGTCGCTTTGGCGGCGTTTTTCCGGCAATATCGACACCGGTCTGATCTACACGAAGGGTAACGACACGACGCAGTACAATGTTGGCGCTGATCTGCGAGTGAGGGGTGAGCATTGGCGCGTGGCAGCTGGCTACATCTCCACATTCTCAAACAGTTCCGGAGCGGACGCAGCGACACGGAACCAATCCCGTCTCTGGGCGAGGAGGCTGATCGGCGGTAAGAGAGCCTGGTACTATTCCGGCGCCGCGGAATTCCTCCAGAGTTCGCAGCAAGGCATCAATCTTCAGACGACGCTCGCCGGCGGGCTCGGCCGATTCCTAAAAGACACCAACACCACGCGCATGGCGATTACTGCCGATTTGGCGTTGCAGCAGACAAGGTACGAGCCTTCCAACGGCAGTCAGAGTTCTCTCAATGCACTGGCGGCAATGTTAGTCGTCGACTTGCATTTGTTCAGGTTCAAAAAATCGTCGTTCGATGCCACCGCAAGCGTAATGCCTCTCCTTACTGAGACCGGACGCGTGCGCTCTTACGCGAATACCGCCTATTCGATTCAAGTCATCAACAACTTGTGGTTCAAGATCTCGTTCTACGGCAACTGGGACAACAGGCCGCCCGCGAATTTCGCGGGCAGTGACTACGGGGCCAGCTCCAGCATCAGCTACTCGTTCAACTGAGCTGGCGCCGGCGGCCAGTGAGGTGACCATGAGAGACGTGCCAACACACTTCTCCATTCGCTGTGAACCTGCCGCACAAGCCGCCAATCTCGTCACACGAATTTGTCTCATTACGTAAATAATGAGTCGGCATTATTTGTCAGGGCATCACTGGACAGTCATCTGAAGGGCTAGTCCGATACAGCCCCTTAGGGCGATGAGCCTCGAGTGCCGGCTCGCGTGACGCAATCACAACAAGCGAACAAGTTGAGAAGCGAGGTATTCATGACTGCACCCACAAAGACGCTGCCGAAGCTGACTGGATTATTTGGTGTCATCGCTGCCGCATGTGGCGGTGTGGCACTGAGGCCGCTGCGGATTCCTGGTGTTTCTATTTTCCACTCACGTGCTCGTTTGCAAGTGTTCCTGATCTTGACCAGCGGATTCCTGATCCCATATGCCCGGGCTCAACAGGCGCCGCCGACTCAAACCATGCCGACTGTCATAACCTGCACCTCGGCAAAGACGGAACGCCAGGTCTGCAAGGCTGACACCACTGCGGGCGTCGCGCTAGTGCGCTCGATCGGTGAATCCAATTGCCTGCTGGGAAACACATGGGGCTATGACTCGTCGGGCGTTTGGGTTTCGAATGGCTGCGGGGGCGAATTCGCCCTGGGCAGCACGAAGGAAGCCAGTGGCGCCGACAACTTTGTCGGAACGTTCGAGGCATTTGGTCAATTGCGTTCGCACCTGGCGGCATTTCGTGATGACCTCGAGGTGCAGGACAACGCAACCAGGTTGGGCATGAATTTCGTGAGCAGAGGGAAGATCAAAATGTTCGCCGGAACTGAATGGGGAGTAAACCTTGTTCAGAGTGAAACTCAGTTCAATCTTTCCGCAGGGGGACCGGGGGAATTCGGAACTGTCTCAACCGCAACCAGTGAGGTATTTCTGGCCCGTCTCGGATTTGTCGGTGTCGACTTTGGCCCGTTCGGCAAAGTAGCCATTGGAAAACAATATGCCGTGCAATACGATATCGCCGGCTACACGACTGACCGATTCAACGTGTTTGGCGGACAGGGTACACACGCCTATGTCGCGGGAACGGACGGTGGAGAGACGGGTACGGGCCGCGCAGACCGCATCGTGAATTACCGGAATACGCTGCTGAAGGTCCTGGAAGTCGGGGTTCAAGGGCAATTTCGAGCCGCCGGGAACGACACAACTACGGACGGCGTCGGAGGGTCACTGCAGCTCACGATCCTGCCGGGTGTGAAGGCTGGAGGAACGTACACCCGAACCAACTGGGGTCCCTGCGAAGCAGCAGATTCGTGGGATGGGAAGCAACTCCGATTTCATGGCTCTCGGTACACGTATCGATTGGCGAATCCTCCAATTCGGCCTCGTATATTCTCACCAACACAACGGCGACGTTGCGTTTGTCCCAGTTCCGAATGCGCCTGAGCAATCCACCCCGATCGTATTTGACGCGCACGGAGTGGAAGCGTACACGCGGGTAGGAACAGCGCGATTCGGTGTGATCGGTGGGTACATTTTCCAGGATCCAAAGATCCGGGATCCGTTATTGAATCCGAATTTCAAAACACGGTATTTCATTCTCGGCGCGGAATGGTTCTTTGCCAAGAACGGCAAGATTTACTCAGAGAGCAAGATTGACTCCGACAGCGTAACAGCAACCGGAGAATCGGGTTACAGCGTGTTTACCATTGGCTTTCGTTACGACTTCTCGTGGCGGACCAGCCATCAGCCCTAAGCAGCAGAGGATGACCGAATTGGATAGCAAGCGCCGCACCGATCCCCAAGGTCGCGTTGTCCGCGATCGAGTCTGTGGTGTCCGACTATCGCAACGCGCAGTAATCGGTTTCTGCGCGGCAAGCAATCAAAGCGTGGCCAACCGTAAACTGCTATGAGGCGAATAGGCGTTCTGCATCTGGCTGGAGCGCTTCTGGTGATAGTCCCGCTTGCGTGCGCTCAGGAACCTACATCGCGCACCGGGCAGATGGAGCAGATTCGCACCGACAAACAGGCTCGGCTCTGGCCTGAGAATACGCCCGGCCTCGTGAAGACACTAAATAACTACGCGGAGCGTGGGCTTTTGGAGGGAGTTCGCTCAAGGAAGGGCGCGAATGGGCTGCAACTTCTCCTCGGAGGCATGCGGTCGGGGAACGGTACTTCCTTCGGGGTCGGTTACCGTCGAACTGACCTGTGGAACGAACGCCTGGCATTTCGGACCACAGCCCGGGGAACGCCCAGATTAGCTTACATGTTTGACCTTCAGGTCGAATCTCCCCGCTTGAACACGGATCGCTTCGATCTGAAACTCTACACAAAATATGAGAACTCGCCTCGGATGGATTACTACGGTCCAGGACCGAATTCATCAAAATCAAACCAGCAGTAGTTTCCGGCTGGAGGACCTTGGAGTAAACCTTGAGGGTCGGGTTCGAGTCTGGCGCAAGTTCTACGTTGGAGCAGCAGGCGGCATCTATGCAGCGAACACGGGGAAAGGCGAACGGGATGGAGTTCCTTCAACGGATGAGATTTTTCGACCCGGGGCAAACGCCAGGCTTGTCGGAGCAGTCGCGTTTCTTTCGGGGCGGCGCCTTTCTTCAGTACGACTGGAGAGACAATCCGGGTGGACCGCGGCGCGGTGGTCATTATTATGCGCGCCACCACCGCTACTCGGATCAGCAGCTTGGCCTTCATTCATTCAATCGCCTGGAGATCGGAGCGGAACACTATATACCCTACTGGAACAGGACCCGAGTGATCGCCCTTCAGTCGTGGGCGGTTGGCGCGTGGACGAAAGATGGTCAAACGGTTCCTTTTTATCTGGAGCCGACCTTGGGAGGCAATGATCTTCTTCGCGGTTTCGAGCGATATCGTTTCTATGATCAGAGCGCATTTCATGCTGCGGTGGAACACCGCTGGTACATCTTCTCCAACATGCACGCTGCGTTGTTCTTCGAGGGGGGCAAGGTGGCGCCCAAGGTCTCGCACCTCAACTTTCACAGACTGGAATACGCTGGGGGCATCGGCTTCCGCTTTACGATGCAGGACACCGTGATCATGCGCATTGACAATGCCGTGAGCCGGGAGGGATTCCGGTTCATGTGGACGTTCAGCAATATGTGGTGAGGAGACGATGAACAGAACGGCAATTCTCACGTGCACGGCGGGTCTTATGCTGGCCGGCTTTTCCCACGCGCAGAAGTTCTTTCCCGACGATCCACTGCAAAAGGAACTCCCGCCGGTTCACATTCGAGATGCGAACCACCGCGCGATGAGTGATATCTGGGAGGGCCTCACGAATCGCTTCGGTAAACCCGGGGAGCGTCATCCTGCCAATGGCGTGATCCTGTCCATGGGAGTCAACACCCTTGGCGAGCCGCTCGAAGGCGCATGGTATGTCCATCGACATGCAAAGAACCGAATGACCGCTGAGGAACTCGCGCGCGGACCGGGCAAGGGTGGCCCACCGTCACAGGACAAGCCTTGGCAGGTGTTGCGGGTGAAACGCTACGACGTGCGGCCCGGACTTCTCATCGCCGACTCTCAGAACAAGGTCTACATGATTCGATTCGACCCATTGACCCGGCCGGAGATGTCTACGGGCGCGACCATGGTTACCGCGAACGTCTATCACGCCCTAGGGTACTGGGTGCCTGAGAACTACGTCGTTGGAATTCGACGGTCGGATCTGGAAGCTTCTCCCGAGGGCAAAGATATCAACGACGTGGGTACAGCCAACAACCTCGTCGAGGATGATATCGATCTCTTCCTCGCGCAGACGAAGGCCGACCAAGCAGGCAGATATCGGGTTGTGGCGACCAGGGTTCCGGCCGGAAAAGTACTCGGTCCGACATCCTTCATCGGGACACGCAGCGACGATCCAAACGACCTCTTTCCTCACGAGCATCGGCGCGAACTCCGCGCGCTCTCCGTATTTTGCGCATGGCTCGGACAAAACTGGATTGGGCCGTCTGCCACGCTGGACTTCCTGGTGCAAGAGAACGGAGTGAGACTACGTTCGTCACTATTTGGCAGACTTCTTCGCCTCGCTGGGTAGCGGTTGGCAGCGTGCAAAGGAAGCAAGGGAAGGCAATGAGGCTGCTGTTTAGCCGGGACCACCTGGTTAAGAACCTCATCGGCTTGGGCATCTATTCCCCGCCGTGGCAACGGGCCAGTTTCCCGAATATCCACGGTACGGGACGATTTGAATACGAGACTTTCGACCCCAGGCTCTGGATGCCGAATTTTAACCTTGCTCCGCTGGCGAATGCGCTGCCAGATGACAAATACTGGGCTGCGAAGCAGGTTATGGCATTCACCGACGACGACATTCGCGCGCTAGTCAAGTCCGGTGAATACTCTGACCCACGGGCAGTCGAATGGCTATCGGAGTGTCTCGATCAAGCGACGCGACAAAATCGGGAAGGCATTCTTCTCCGATGTTCTCCCGCTGGACGAATTCAGAATCGAGGATGGCCGGCTGACGTTCAAGCACTTGGGCGCTCACTACGGCTTCGTGCCAGAGCCTTCCTATACGATTCAGTGGACTACGTTCAACAACTCCACGGGAGAAAGAGCGCCGCTGACGGGCCCGAACGAACTGCGCGTGCCCGCAGCAGGCAGCGGATGCTGCCACGGGGACCTATTTCGCAGCCCGGCTGTCGGGGGGCGAGTACGCCAAGAGCGTTGACGTGTTCGTCCGCAAGGAAGCATCAACCCTGAAGATTGTTGGAATCGAACGCGACTGGCCCGGCAAGCGTATCGCTGGAACCTCGGACCGCAGCGACAAGATTCACAGTCGCTATCCCGACCTTGAGGAGGACCGGAAGAAACTTTTCGACGACTTATACGAGCCAGTACAACAAGCAGACAGGATTCTCGATGACCCCCGAAGACTTACTTTGACTCGCTCAGTGTCTCTGAGCGGACCACCTTCGACGCGGTCACTCACGCGCTGATGAAGACACAACTGGCCGACGAGTCCGGCGCCTCACTTGGCAGCGCATTGGATCTCGTGGCAGGTGATTGACCGCATCTCCGGACACCAACAAGGGCGCCAGGGCGACGAACAGTTCAGGCTATACGTGAGGCTGCGGGAGGGTGCGCGGGAGACGCTGGAGAAGTCGCGACAATTCGTCCGCAGTCGTGAAAACACGGTCTATCACGCCGGTTTTCCGGTCGATTTTCGCCAGGCCGGCAAGATGCCAACTCTGCAGATCTCGATGTCGGAAGACGGTACCAAGGCTGACATCGACGTGGACTACCGTTCCAGCAAAATGCCGGAAGCAATGTGGAACGGTCATTTGAGCTCGGCGAACTCGGACGTGCAGGGCCGGCGACAATCATGGCCGCCATGACAAACGTTGGGACGGACTGGTGAACTGGTGGCGGAGAGCCTTTGGCGGCGTGGCGGATGAGGAGGTGCCCTGAGGGGGACCTGCTTGCGCCGACTCCGCCTACCTGAGATAGATTACCCCTTTGCCCCCCAACCGTCCCATGGGCGCCGACATCCCGGAGCTTTCCGATGCGGCTCAGGAGTTCCTGACGGACTGGCTGGTGCGTCACGAATATGACGAGGCGATGGAGTTCGTCTCGGATGAAAGCTTGACTTGTCTGGTCGACAAGCCCGGAATCGACGTTGAAAAAGGGCTACACGGCAGGCCATGCAGGAACTCCTCGAAGCAATCAGGCAAGCGTTTGGGTGAGCATTCGTCACTCAGTACAGTCATCTCTGCCGTCAAGTGCATGGGGACCGAACATTCGCAAGCTGGATCATCGGTTTCACGGGAGTTTGATTTGGTCGAGGTGACCGATTCGATTGGAGAAAGCTTTCTGTGCCGAAATCGGAAAGAACGGTTTCAGGGCGGGCAAAAGAGCGAACCAGTTTTTGGTACCTACTACGGAACGCTGTTCCGATTCCGTATTCGCACCGCCGACAAGGGCACTCTGGCGCTGTTGTGGAAAAAGGAGTCCGGCCAGTGGCGGATTCAGTCTTACGACGTTATCGCCCAGTAGTGCAGCTGTAGAGACCGACGCTCCGGTTTTCGCAGACGTCGGCGTGTCGTTCATTTCGCCGTGACAGCATATCCATTTCCCTTCCATCGCGGGGGGACGCATTTCCTGGCGGCGGTTAGATGAGCGCCCCGCTCGCGAGAGGGATTAGACTACCGCGCGCGCTTCAGCGCGCGGAAACCGAGGAAGCACGCACACAACAGCACGATCATCAGACCGACCCAGAGCAGATTGCTGCCTGTCTGGGCTGGTTCGGCTGGTGCGGGCACCGGCTCAGCCGCGGCAGGAGCGGGGGCGGCAGCGGGCTCGCGGTGGCGGGGCTTAGCGGCGGGAGGGGAGCGGCGGCGCGCGCGAGACTCCGTGGCAGGAGCGGCGGCTGGCTCCACGACGCGGGTCGGCGGGGGCGCCGGTTCGGTGGTGCGGACCGGCTCGGGGGCCTGTTTAGGGAGCGGAGCGGCGAGGGCGCGGGAGAAGGCAGCCGTCTGGACCGGCGGTGGCCGCTCGCCGGTGACCGCGGTGTTTGCCGTCACTACGGTCCTGGGCTCCTCGGTAATCTTCTGGGCCGAGACATGCATGCCCTTCCTCAGGTCGAACACAGTCGCTGGCTTGCCTCCCACCATGAACTTGTAATCGTCGGAGACCTTGTATTGGCGGTTCTCGCCGTTCGGCAGCGTCAGAATTACAGTCGGAGCGGCGACATACCACACCTGGCCGGAACCGACTGTGACTGTCCGGTCCACCAGGGAGGTGGTCGTCGTGGTGACGCTTGCCTTCAACTTTGTGCCCACCTGCAAGTCCTTCGCCGCAACTTCCCTGCCGTCGATAAGAGCCCGCTGGCTATCGGAGGCCACGATGTGGCGGAGTTCGCCGGTGGACATCCGCACGACGAGGTTGTTGCCGTCGACCGCCAATACAGTACCTTCCATTAACTTGGTCTCTGTCGTGGCGCCCCTCGTGGATGTTGACTTGGTTGAGGTCGGCTGGGCCGCGGCGGGGCCCGTAGCCAGCGTGATCGTGATCATCAAAGCGCAGCAGCCTACCAGGGCTGAGCTCAGGGTTTTCAGACTCATCGAGGCACTCCTTCTGTGTCGGCAGACTTCGGCCGACCTAATGATGCGAGATCCGCTCTCCCGGACAGAATTGTTTTTACTACCGTTCAGGCTGCGATAACAGGTGGATGTCTGACCTTGAGGGCAGGGCTAAGCCATCCTCGAAAACTTTATCGCCGATCCGAGTCGGCTGCCGTCGCTACCGGAAGACGAGCAGATTCGTCGCCCGCTGGACTCTGAAGGGTTGTTCTCGAAAGCGGCGCTGAAGTGTGTCCCCACCGCATCTACTAACCACTAGTGATTGTGTCTGCGATTACAAGTGCGACCCGGAATGCCGGGATAATGAAGTAATTGCAACCGGCGAAAACGAATTGAACCGAGTCAGCAAGCCTCAATGCTTTCGTGACAGCAACGCTGTCAAAGGCCCATTTGACGTTCGCAGCAGCCTTCAAAAAAATCTCCCTCGTTTGAGCCATTTCTGAAATCTTTTGCGCGCTTAATTCCTGAACAGCTTGCGGTTCCTCTCCAAAGCCGCCAAAAAACGTAACGCACTTAACTCGAAAAGGATTGGGTAAACGCGTGAACACAATTGTTGCCGATATGGAAATGCAATCGTCCGTGGGATCAGCGAGCGCGCCGGCCGAACTCACGCACGAGCTATACGACCAGTTGCGTCGGATCGCCGACAGGCACATGGGGAACGAGCGTAGAAACCACACGCTCCAATCGACCGCTCTGGTGCACGAAGCGTATCTCAAACTCAACGGCGTCCGCGAGAGGACGTTCCAGGACGAGGTGCATTTCCTCGCCGTAGCATCTCGAGTGATGCGACAGGTATTGCTCGATCACGCGCGGTCCAGGTGCACATTGAAGCGATCCGGAGGTGGCGTTATGGAGGCGTCCGCCAAAACTGTGCTCGAGGTGAAAGATGAAAGCGGCCCGGAGATCATTGACATGATCCAGTTGGACGATGCCCTCGCGGCCTTGGCGGTCGAGAACGAAACGCTGGCACGAATTGTCGAGCTGCGCTACTTTGGCGGCCTCACCGCCGAAGAATCGGCAGAAGCGCTGGGTATGTCGGTCCATATGGTGCGTCATAATCTGCGGTTCGCGCAGGCCTGGCTGCGCCGCAAGCTGAAGTCGTAGACAGATTGCGCTCCTTGCATATGAGCGAAGATGTTCAGTCCTGGTTCGAACGCGCAGTAAACATTCATGCAGCGAGCCGAGCTGCCTTCCTGGACTCGCACTGCCCGAGCGCGTCAGTTCGCTCCGAAGTTTTGTCGCTTCTCGAATACGATACAGAGGAAGACCTTGCGTTTCAGCAAGAGGCCACGGTACCGGAGGCCATCAAACAGGCGATCGGATCTCTTCTCGGGAATCGCAAGACAGCAATGGTCCCCGTGCAGCGTGTCGGTCCGTTCGAACTGGGCAAACTGCTCGGCTCGGGCGGCATGGGCTTTGTGTATGAAGCTCACCGCGTGGATGGCCAAGTCCGGCAGCGCGCGGCCGTCAAGTTCGTGCAGGTGCCGCCCGACTCCGCGGAGAGTGTCCGCAACAACGCATACCGGCGATTTGCGCGCGAACGCCAATTACTGGCGTCCCTCCGGCACCCATATATCGCTGGACTGATCGATGCGGGTACAACCGCCGACGGCATGCCGTACGCCGTCATCGAACAAGTCGACGGCGTGCCGATCGACAATTATTGCGACGCGTCTCTTCCTGATCAGGAAGATCGCATCCGGCTGTTTCTAAAAGTCTGTGACGCCGTTCAGTTCGCTCATGGAAACCTGATCGTCCACCGGGACATCAAGCCTGACAATATCCTCGTTACGGCCGACGGAATCCCGAAACTGATCGATTTCGGCCTCGCCAGCGATATTGGCGACGACGCTACGCTCACTACGCTTCGAGCTTTCAGTCCCCGCTATGCAAGCCCGGAGCAGTCCTGCGGTCAGCAAGCTACTGTGGCTTCGGACGTCTTCGGTCTTGGAGCAGTGCTCTTCCGCCTTCTGACCGGCGCCGCTCCTCGTCAACTCAGCAGTGGCTCGCTTGCTGATGTGATCCGCCAAATCTCGGAAGAAGAAGTTATCCGACCGTCGGCCATCAAACCCGAGCTCAAAGGCGATATCGAGAACATCCTGCTCAAAACGCTACAGCGTGAGCCGCATCGCCGCTATGGATCGGTGCCGGAACTGGCAGACGATTGCAAACGCTTCCTTGCACGCCACCCCGTCCGCGCCTCTCCCGACTCGGCGCTCTACCGTGCGCGCCGTTTTGTACGTCGTCATTGGGCGCCTCTCGCAGCTACACTTGTCCTCATTACCGCAATGGCCGGAGCCACCGCTGTATCGATGCGGCAGCGAGAGCATGCAATGCGCCAAGCCGCCCAAACCCGGCGCCTCGCGGACAGGCTCCTGTTCGACGTGCATGACGAGATCGGCGGCCTCCTCGGCGGCACAAAAGCTCGCGAGAAACTTGGGGAAGCTACGGTCGAATATCTGGAGGGACTCGAGCACGACTACGGACGCGACCCGGACTTGGCGTGGGAGCTTGTGAATGCCTACGCCCGACTCGGCCAAAGCCGCGGCGGAGCAGCTGCGAGCGTCGGCAAAACCGGAAGTGGCGTGAAATTCGCAAAAAAGGCGCTCGAATTGGGCGAAGTCGTGGAGGGAGCGGATCCAGATACCGCACGCCTCGACAAGTTGTTTGAAATCTATGCGAGTCTTGTACCGATTCTTCAAGAGGCGAGGCGCCCGGATGAGCAACGGCAAGTGATAGACCGGCTGCTGCGCATGGCTCCGAGGTTGGAGCCACTTCGGCAGGCTCAGGCCTTCAAAGAACTGGCTCGACACAACGAAACGAGGAATTCGGTACCGGAAGCCGGGGCCGCGTACGTGAGCGCCCTGGCAATTCTCCGAAAGATCTCGGAGACTTCGAACCCGCCTTCCGGCACGGAAGCGAACCTGATCAGCACACTTGTCGGCTATGGCCGCACGCAGAGTTTGGCTGGCGATTTCGCCGGGGCCGTCAAGACGTTGGAGGAAGCTATCCAACGCTCGACGAGCGGCGCCTTCACAGACCCAGCCTCGGCTAAGAGCGCACGCCAGCTTTACTGGAGTCATCTGAGCCTCGGCGATGTGTTCGCAGGTCCAGGCCGTTTCCACCTTGGAAAGCCGACCGAAGCAGCAGCACACTACAGGAAGGCGCAGGCGATCGCCCAGCGCCTCGTCATCGCCGATCCGGCAAATGAAGTCGTGCGGCTTGACTTGGCCCGCGCCTTCACTAGAGAGGCAAGTGCTCTCGTCGAATCACAGCCTGCGCGAGCCCTCGAGTTGTTCGAACACGGGCATTCTCTTCTATCGCAAACATCGTCGGCAAACCACCCTGCACTCAGGTCGCGTCTGGACCATCTCACTGGTTCCATAGAACCGTTGTTGCGCCTCCAGGAGTACGATCAGGCGCGAGTCCACATCAACCAGGCCCGCCGACTTCTCGAAGACATGACAAAGGAAGGCGCAAAGGCGGACGAGACGTCGCTGCTGAGAGCCGAGGCAATTCGCTTGTATGCGATCGGCCGCAAACGGGAAGCGCTGGCTGAAGCGCAAAAGCATCTGGCTCTGCGGCCCTCCGGCACAAGTCCCTTCCTGGGAGAAAACTTCGCAACGGTAGAGTTGCTCGAGCGACTCCGAATCTACGCCGAAGGCATCGACGAACCCGCTTGTGTCTCAGCCACCGAACGGCTCGCTCGCATCTGGGAAGATCTGAGAACCACACACCCGAAGTCAACATTCGTACTCGGACAGTCAGAGCGGGCGCAGGCGCTAAAACGCAGAGGCTGCACCAGCTCGTGAGTTGTACTGGCATCATGCGGTCTTCGTCTTGAACTTGAACTTCGGCCACATCCATGCCTTCAGGACCAGGTTTGCTTCCTGTCCGAACACCTGAAGAATCTCCTGATGGAAGATTTCCTGCTGCCGGCGCAGAGCTTCAGAAGGACCTTTTTGCATTTGCTTCTCATACCATTCCCATTCGTCCCACATTTCTTTCCAAAGCTTGACCGTTTCGGCTGGAAGTGAAACCGGATATGAGAAAACGAATGGTGTGATCTTTTTTATATAGCCGAGTCCGCTATCTGTTTTAAACACTCCCTCAGCATTGAGATTCTCGTCACTCACGTCCACATGGACCAGCTTCACGTGAGGCAGCGAATCCACAAAATCGGCTCCGAGGGCAGCTTCCTTGCGTTGACTGATATCGATTCTCACATTTGCATACGCCTGTTTTCCCTTCGCCATTACGTCGGCGACCATCGGAACCAGCTTGCTGAGTTTTGCATTTGCTTCGGGTTCGATCTCTCTCAGTCCTTTCTCAATCCAGCTTTTGTCCACCTTGGCGCGTAAAAGCGCAGCCAGGATGCCCAAGCCGAACATCACAAGACCGCCCCCAATAGCGCGTACAGTCATCGAGATTCGTCCAGGACCAGGAGCCTTCAGCCCAGCGGTTGGAACGGATGCGGAGCCTACCGGCATGAGACGGACGCGAATCCTCTCGGCCAGCGGCGACGGAGCACCGTTCTTGTGCAGAATAGCGAGTTGCGTTCCCCCGTGCGTCAGCTCGGGACCTTTTACGGCGTCATAGTGGTTGATGTCTATGTTGTGCTGCTTCAGGAACTGCTGAAAAATCGCGTAATTGTTTTGCTGAATGCGCATCAGCACCTTCGGCGCAGTTTCGTTCTTTCCAGGCACTAGCGGTGTGTTCACGAATTTCGACCATCGGGCGTCGGTCGTCAGGTCAAGTACTCTCCCGATTTCGCCTGGCCGGATTGTAACCTCAGTTATTACTTTCTCGCCGCCCTGGGATATCACGCGCTTCTGCGCATAAATATCGGCGGTCGCCTTGTCGCTTGTGAGATACAGCCCGTCACCGTAATCCATCGAGTATTGTCCGGGCCGGGCGGGCCGATGATTGGTGCTTTCACCCCGATAATAAACTTCTTCACTCATAATCAATCTCCCAATAGGTAAACGCAGAAGACCGGATGCGCGCTGAAGGCACGTAACCGGTCTTCCGAAGTTGATTACTCGACTTCGCATCGACCAGTGCAGGCCGAACGTAGCAGTTGGGTTTGCAATATGTAACGAGCTACGCGCTCCCCTTGGAGTTCTCCTTCCTCTTGCTCGAACCGAAAATGAATGCCACCGTAGACCCGCGCATCGTCGATATCATCCGTGACCTGGCGCAGTTTGGTGTATTCAGCCTTCATATGCGGGAGAGCCGGATTCGGAGCGAGCGATAAGGAGTGCCGGCCTTTGCCGAACAACTGTTCCAGAACGACCCGTGCTGCATTGCAGAAGCTCGCGAAGCCTGACGGATAACTCGGATAAGCCGGCGCGTTGATCAGGCTCGCAAAGCCCGCATCCCCTTCCGTCCGGGGATTGCCATCCATCTCACCGGCACGAATCGCTGTCAGAGGCCGCCAGAAATTATAGAAGTATTTCGCTTCAAACAAGGCAATGGACGCGTCAGCCACAGCCATATTCATCAGGGCGAACGCGCGCGCGTTTTCCGACAGTGTGAGTCCCGACGCAGAGCTCAGTTGAGTGGCAAGATGATTCCATATTTGGGTGGGACTGGTCATCGACATATACCGGGCTAAGTCCGTCCGGTCCTCAGGCCGATTCGTGCTGAAAACTGCTCCAACGCGTTTCACCTCCTCGTAGTCTCGCCGGTACCTATTGCTGGTGAGAGAGGGCGGAGGGTCCGGACGAAATTGGTCGCCGCGCTCTATGCCGAATGGCATCACTTTCCCCCACTTCGCGCCGACTGCCGATCCGAACGCTGGTGGAGTTGGCTGCCAATATCCAATGCCACGCAAGGGCGTATAGGGAGCGGGCGTGGTTGCGCCATCATTTGCGCGACGCGCAATCATCGCTTCTGCGGCGGCCTGTCCCACGGCAATACCTGAAAATTTGGCCTGTCCGTCCGGAATCGCAGCGAGCGAGGACGAGCGCGCTGCATCGAATGTGGCCTTGCTAGCCGGGAAGTATGTACTCAGGACGTGGTGCGCAGCCACGATCGCCGCCGCCTCGGTCGACGCCTGAGGTGAGGCCGCGACACTTGTCGCATATGGCCGGTACTCTTTCGTTATCGAGTTGACGGCCTCATACATGGCCAGATGTGTGATCGCAGCGTACCGCGCCTGATGATGTGCTCCTTCGGAGCGTATGGCGTTAAGCATGATCATGTTCCAATCTGTAACGGCATCCGCGAAAGCCAGGCTTGCCATCAGCAAGCCGGAAAAAAATGTTTTCATTTGTTGTCTCCTTCTATAAGGGAAAGCGGCAACGAACAAAAAATTATCAAGAGAAATCGGGTGACTGCAGCGACTAAAAGCGCCCAGCGGGGGAATTGTCGGTATGGAGACTCGAACGTGCTCGAGCATTGCCGAGCATCAATGAGGAGAGGCTGCGAGTTTATTCGAATCGCAGCCCAGACAAGCACTTTCGACTAAGAAGGTGCGATGGGATTGTTACTCACGGTGGCGTACTTGAGCACGTTCGGCAGCGCGCAGGTCCACAGCACTCAGCGGCTGGGTAATCTGCAGTACCTTTTCCGGAGTGCGCTTACCGCGATTAGACCAGCACCCATTAGCAGCATAGAGCCAGGCTCGGGTACGGAAGATGCTGCCGGGACAAGTCGAATTCCCGGGCCTCCCGTCAGATCCATCGGATCGCCGAGCATAGCGTATCCACCGACCTCAGGCCGCTGGACGTTCAAGTGAGCGTACATGTCGTAAAAAACCGTGATCTCCCCGCGCGCCGGAATCTCGGGAAGCCACAACTTTCCCCGGTAGGGGTCGACCGAATATCTAAGAGTGAAGTCGTTCTTTTCGAATAGCGTGACATTGGCGTTGTCCGAGTGGGTGAGCCTGCTGTCAAAACCAACATCGGCGTAATAGTTGAACAAGCGACCACTTGTCTCGTCATAGTGCCCGCCAAATGGGCCCGCGGGACTGAGCAGCACGTAGTCGATCATGGCCTCGACGCGAGCATGTAAGGTGTGATCTGACCTTATGCCGTTGACCTCCAGAAGTCCGCGATGGATATAAAACTCGAAGAGATAGGCAATGGGCTCGTCAAGGTTGTTCTTGATTCGGAAGTTGTACCGGATACTCCGATCATGCCACCCATCGTACGAATGGGATTGGCGGTGCCCACTTCGATATCGCCAAGCGCGGTCGCTGTTCCCGAAGCGAAGCCATAATCCCGCGTCGGGCCGAGCCCGACATACGACTCGTCCCTCTCATTCCCGTTGTATTCGACGACCCGATGTGTATAATCCTTGTCCAGAATCCAATCCCATACTGGGTACTCAATCTCGATTCCTTGCGACTGCACTCCTCCGCTGCTCCGGGTATTGACGTGCGCGCCCGTGATCAGGCCGGTGGTAAAGTCGACCGGGGCCGCTTTCAGACAGGGACTCAGTATTACTGCCGCAACGACGTGCCAGCGCAATCTCAATAGATGTTTCATGTAAATGTCTCTGAGCGAGGAACTGCTCAGGCCTCCTTCTTATAGTCACGAAAAATGTCGGCGAAAGCGGACATTCCCCGCGGAACAAAATTCTAGGATGTTAGAGGTCTCAGTCCGGATGGCTGAGGGTCTTGCGGAGCCTATCGTCCCCGGGTAAAGGCGAGCGGGAAAGAATTGCGACTGCTCGGCGCGACGCATCGTGTGCATCTGCCGATCGCTTTAAAGCGTGTTGGCACCGCGCCAGCCAGAGTGCTGCTTCCCCAGCCCATCGATTCTCGGCATCGAAGCTGCGCCAAAACGAATTGGCTTTTTCGACCAGTGGTAACGCCTCGACAAACCTGCCTTGGCGCATCTTGACCCGGCCCAGACCTACGAAAACGTCCGCCAGATCAGGGTGGATTCGTCCGTCGGGGTGACTCAACAGGTTCGCGCTTCGGCTAGCGATCGAGAGGCGTCCTCGACATCATTCAGTTCGAGTTGGGAGATGGCCGCCTCAGTAAGTGCACGTCCTCGCCATGCTCCTGACGCGGATGCTTCTCGCATCAGCCGCAGTGACTCCTGCGTGAGCCCAAGCGCGGTCTTGTACTCACCGCGCAGTTGCGCCATTACGGCTTGAAAACGTACGGCGACATAGAGCGTCGGCTGCTTGGCAGTCCGCATCGCATCGGCGACCGAGTCAACCTCGCGACTGGCTTCGCCAATCGCGCCGGTATAACCGAGAGCGCGGGCGCGAAGCGCCCTATTCTCCAAGGTCAGCCTGTGCGATGGTCCCAATACCCGCGTCGATGTCTGAACGCGCGGGTAAGAACGGGAAGAGCTTCCTTCATGCGCCTCGCCGCCAACAAAGCCATGCCATGCATCCGTTCAACGCTCATCGATGTATACGAGTCGCGGTCGGAAGATTGCTCGAATATTCGGAAGGCTTGCTCGCTGCTGACGAGCGCGTTACGAACGAGGCCGGCCCTGAGTTCGTGGTCAACGAGGTTCTGCGAATACACGGCGACCGTCATGCTAGATGGCCCGAACAGCGTGGACGCATCTTGGCGCGCTTGCTCCAATAGCGCTATCCCTTCATCCAGACGTCCGGAATTGGCGAGCGCACTTCCGTAAGCAGCACGCGCCTTCATCATGTTCGGATGCAGGAGATTGCTTCGATAAGTGTCTGTGGCGAGGCGATATGCGCTGTAGGCTGGTTTCCAGTTGTTGTGCAGCGGTATCTCTGCCTTGTCCATATGCATAAGCGAGCTCAAGAATCGCCAGGAGCCTTTCCCGATGATGCGTGCTCCAACCCGCTTTCAGCGAGGCGCACTGCTTCCCGCCCAGCCGCCTGAGCCTCATCGGGTTTTCCTTCGTCAACACCCAATCCACACCGTAGCCGCCATGCGAACACCAGGTCGGCGGTGGTGATGGCAGAACTGTGCTGAAGCAGAGGGAAAACGCCGTCCAACTCCGCCCGCATTTCTTTCGTCTTGCCGCGATGCATCAACGCCCACGCGCGCAACAGCCTCGCCCGTAATGCCAAAGGGTCGTTGGCGGGCAGCTTCTGACGGGCTTCTGCGACAGCTCGGTCGGCTACTGCTTCGGCGGTGACAGAATCGCCAAGGCTCATCAAGCTTGAACCAACAACATGCATCAGTTCGAGTCGGATTGAAGGTTCTGTGTCGAGTCCGTCCGATTCTGTCGTTGAGCTCGCTTGAGAACTTCAAGGGCAGTCATCGACCGGCCTTCTTTCTCATCCAGGTTGGCGTCTTGAAAGATTCCGGCTACGAACGCCTTCACTTCCTCAGCTCGCTTCTTCTCGTTGAGTGCAATGCGCGCCTGCCAAACCGCAACGCCTGCCCCAATTAAGATCGCAGCTAGAACGATTGTGGCTGCCGCAACGGCGAGCTTATTGCGCGTGACGAATCGAGACAGACGATAGAGCGGGTTGGCTGGCCGCGCGAGCACCGGCCGGCCGCCAGATGATTACGGATATCATCGGCGAACGCATTGGCGGTAGCATAGCGTTCCTCAGGCTTCTTCGCGAGCGCTTTGAGAACGATCGTGTCGAGATCGCCGCGCAATCCTCCTGCGGAGAGCGGCTGTTGTCGCCGCATCGCTCGGCTTCTTCGGTTCGGCTTCGAGGATTGCGTCCTCCAGCGCCGCCCGCGAATCCCGTTTGATGTCATAAGGTCGTCTGCCGGTCAGTAGTTCATAAAGCACGACACCGAGCGAGTACACGTCGGATGCTATGCCGATGGGTCCTCCCTGGATCTGCTCGGGCGATGCATACTCTGGAGTCAGCGCGCATCCCCCAACTTGTGTCAGATCCGACTCGGTGCGCCCATCGTCTTCCAGAAGTCTGGCGATTCCGAAATCCAGGAGACGGGCTTGTCCGTCATCTGTGACCAGCACATTGGAAGGCTTCAGATCCCTGTGCACCACGAGGCGCGAATGCGCATGGGCTACCGCTGCCGCGACGTCGAGAAACAGAAGCAATCGCTCTTGAATGCTAAGGTTCTTTGCGCGGCAATACTCGTCGATGGGACGGCCCTGAATGTATTCGAGTGCGAGCCATGGATTACCCTCAGCGGTCACACCGGCATCGTAGAGTCGGGCAATGTTGGGATGGGTGAGCGCGGCAAGAATGGTCCGTTCCCGTGCCATGCGCTCCGATAGCGTGGCACTCCAATGGCCGCGCGGTAGCTTCAGCGCGACCGGCCGGTTGATCATTCCGTCGATGCGCTCCGCAAGCCACACGATGCCCATGCCGCCTCTGCCGAGCTCCCTCAATAGGCGGTATGGGCCGACTGTTTCGCCGCTGACTTCCGAGGACGAGGACTCACTCTCGCCGAGAGCGTCGAGAGCGCCGAGTGACCCGATGAGCGCACCCGGCTGATCGGCACGGGACAAAAGATCACGCAGGCGATCCTTTACGCTATCGTACTCAGGGCCGAGGTTATCCACCCACAGTGCACGTTCGTTTGCGGGCAAATCCAGAGCGGTGTCCAGCAGACGGTTTAGAACGACCCAGCTTGCGGCGTCGATGTTGAACTTTGGCGCCGGACCCATGAAGTGTCTTACTCCTTTTGGAGCGCCGCCGAGAGCCACAGTCTGGCTTTCTCCCATTCGCGGCGGACCGTTCGATCGGTTAAACCGAGGGCGTCGGCGATCTCGGTTTCAGTCATTCCGGCGAAGTAGCGCATTTCGACGATCCTCGCCATACGAGGGTCCAGTTTCCCGAGTTCATCCAATGCGTCATGAATGCCGAGAATCTCTCGTTCGGGCACGGAGATGTTGTTGGCGAGTTCCGTATCGAGCGCCATGTGCGCTACGTTACCCCCATGGCGCGAGGACTGACGTTTGCGCGCGATATCGACGATCACCGAACGCATCGCGCGCGCGGCGTAACACATGAAATGTGCTCGATCGTTTAGGTCTACACGTCCAGCTCCGGCAAGGCGCACATACGATTCATGGACGAGCGTTGTCGTATTCAACATCGGCGTGCGTCCACCAGCGCGAAGATGGATTCGCGCCAACTTTCGGAGTTCGCGATAGGCCTCAGTGAAGAGCGCGTCCTCTGCGTCTTGCTTCTGTGCGCCAGCGATGGGTGACGACAGATCGGCAACGGGTCGCATGATGCATATGTTCCCGAATGTGCCGGCTTCAGTCAAGCTCACGTGCGCCATCGGCGTCACGACTCGTAGCCCACCTGAGCACATGCGAGGCCATCTAGGCTAGAATGACAATCGCAGTTCGGGGCGTGCGCCGTGCTTGGGCAAACGATCTCCCATTACGAAGTCCTCGACGAACTCGGACACGGCGCCATGGGAACCGTCTATCGAGCGCGTGACACCCGACTCGACCGCGTGTTGGCGCTAAAGATCCTCCGAAGCGAAGTTGCCAATCCCAGGCGTGAGCAGACGGTTCATACAGGAAGCCCGGACTGGCTTCTTCGCTCAATCACCCCAGTATCGTCACGATCTACGAGATTTTCCATGTCGACGATGCTCCGTGCATCGCCATGGAGTATGTCGATGGAGAAACGCTCGAGCAGCATCTTGAGAAAGGTCCGCTGGAGCTTCGGCAGGGATTGGCATGGGCTATCGCAATTGCCGATGCGCTTGCAACGGCCCATGCCGCCGGAATCGTGCACCGGGACGTGAAGCCGTCGAACATCATGATCACCCAGACGGGTCTGGTCAAGATTCTGGACTTCGGTCTGGCGAAGCTGACTCAAATGTCGGAGGGCTCCAGTTCCGGGGAACGGCTGACGCTCGACGACAGGATAGTTGGCACCCCGCCTTACTTGTCCCCGGAGCAGGCGCTGTGCGAGAAAGTGGACGCAAGGTCGGACATCTTCTCGCTCGGCGCCGTCATGTACGAGATGTTCACGGGCACGCGACCGTTTGAGAGAGCCTCGAATGTGGAGATGCTCTCGGCCGTCGTAAAGGACGAGCCGAAGAAGCTCCGCTCAGTGCGTACGAGATCTGCCCGGCGAAGCTGGAGAAGATCGTCGCGCAGTGTATCGAGAAGAAGGTCGAGCGCCGCTATCAGCGGATGGATGATGTGAAGAACGCGCTCGAAGAACTGCAGCAAACCGACGCGATCGAGAGACTGCTGGCCACCCGTGGCTCGGAGCCACGCCGTAAACCCTGGATGTTGTGGCTTGCTGCGGGTCTCGCGGCTGTCTCTGGTAGTGGCGGCTGGAGCTGTGTGGTGGAGTCGCAAGGCAAACGATATTCCGACTAGTACGAATGTGTTGGCTCGAATCACATCCGACGATGGTCTGACAAGAGATCCTGCCGTGAGTCCTGATGGCAAGTTTATTGCGTACGCTTCCGATAGGGGTGGTGAATCACTGGATATCTGGGTTCAACCGCAGTCACGAGGTGAAGCCGGTTCGCCTCACCAATCACCCCGCGGAAGATCACGAACCCGCATTCTCCCCCGACGGCACTACAGTTGCGTTTCGGTCCGAGCGCGACGGCGGTGGCATCTATGTCACCTCAGTTCTCGGCGGCGCTGAGCGATTGCTTGTCCGGCATGGCCGCCGCCCGCGATACTCTCCGCAAGGCGACTGGATCGCCTATTGGACAGGTTTCAGCACTGGCGATCCCACAGCTCCGGACTCGAACAGAATCTTCATCGTGCCCGCGCAGGGCGGCGCGCCTAAGCAGTTGGCGCCGCAATTTGAGTCGGCGCTCTTCCCCGTCTGGTCGCCAGATGGCAAACACGTGCTGTTTATCGGTGCTCGCGGTTCGGATTCGGTCGCTGGGAAGAGCCTGACCGGAGCGAACCGGCCCGCAGATCGCGCTGACTGGTGGGTGACCGATATCGCCACCGGAGCGGTGGTGAAGACGGAAGTGCTCACCGAGCTGCATAAACAAGGCTTGTCTGTTTGGGCGGGTGCAGGCGCGGGGATGGCGCCCGATCTTTGGGTGCCCGGTGAGAACGCTGTTCTCTTTTCCGCGACAAAAGCAGCGACCAACGCTTTTCGAGACAGCATAAACATCTGGAGTGTTCGCCTTTCGCCGAAGAACTGGAAGGCTTTGGCTCCGGCCCGCCAGCTTACGTCCGGAACAGCCTATGACGGACATCCAGCCATGACTCAGTCCGGAGACTTGCTGTTCGCGAGTGCGGAGATGAAGACCGGCGTTTGGATGCTTCCGCTGAATGCGAACGATGGCAAGGTTACGGGGGAGATGAAGCAACTGACCAAAGGCACGGCATTTCACGGCCAGCCCAGCGTGGCACTCGACGGGAGCAAAGTGGTCTATTACGCGACCAGGTCAGGAAACATGGATATCTGGATCAAGGATCTGGATACGGGCAAAGAATGGCCGCTTACCTCCACTCCCACCGGCGAGAATTCCCCTCAGATCTCCGCCGATGGGGCGACGGTCGTTTACTCGCATGTACGGAAAGCGCGAGGCGTACCTGGTGGCGTCTGCAGGAGGAGAAGCGACGAAGATCTGTAATGATTGCGGGACGTGGAACATCTCGCACGACGCAACCAACATTCTCTATTGGTACTCGACTGCAAAGCCTGTCGTATCGCTTGGCCTGTTTCACCTTCCGACTGGCCAGAACGTAGAGCTGATTAAACATCCTTCGTACAGCCTTTATCAGCCCCAGTTTTCCCCTGACGATCGCTTCATTGCTTTTTTGGCCCAGACGGGACTGGGTCGAAGCCGCATCTATGTGACGCGTTTCAAGGGTACGGAACGGTTGGACGCTTCAGAGTGGATTCCGATCACGGCCGGCGACCTGTCAGACGATAAGCCGCGCTGGTCTCCCGATGGCAATCTGCTCTACTTCACGTCGAATCGGGACGGCTTCATGTGTATTTGGGCTCAGCGTTTGCAGCGCGACACCAAGCAACCTGTCGGAGCAGCGTTTGATGTACACCACTTCCATACATCGCGGAGGTCGCTTGCAAATGTTGGGCTGGGTCCGCTGGAGACTTCGGTCGCCCGCAATGCGTCTAGTTTTCAATCTCGGTGAAGTTACCGGAAATGTCTGGCGCGCTTCGCGCGAGTAACCTTCCTGTTCGTCTCACGTCGCCAGCAGCCGCCGCGCAGTGTCTTCGAATACAGCTTTGGTCTGTTCGTCCGTCAAACCGGCTTCTTGAACCTTGAGCAGAGATGACTCGAAGTAGTACAGCGGATAGTTCGAACCAAACAGCACGCGCGGAAAGGACACTTGTTGGGCCAACCGGGCCACCGACCCAGCTCTCTCCACCATCGCAAAGTCGAAGTAGACTTCGCCGGCCGAAGATAGCGGGCGCAGCTTCTCTATCTGCAGCGTTGGATACGCATTCAGAATGACGACACGCAGATTCGGTTCAGCAGCAACGATGTCAGCAAGCGGCGTGCAGTCGACTGGCGCCACTCTCATTAAGGGATGCTGCGTGCGCTCGTCCTCCATGCACAGCGAGATTTGCACGATGAGCTTCCGAGCAGCAGCCAGCTTTATCAGCTCGCGAAATGCCGGATCATCGAGTTTGTATCCATGGTAATTGGGATGCAGCCGGATCCCGGGCATCTTGTGTTCTTCCTGGCAGCGCCGAAGATCTTCCTGCCAGTTTGGGAGTCTGGGGTTTACAGAACCGAAAGGCGTCAGGATCCCCGGCCCATGGGTGCGACAGTCGTTTGCAAGCCGAGCGTTAGCTGACGCAAGGTCCTTATGGAAGATTCCGTCGAACGTGCCCGCCCATGCCTGACTCACCTTCATCTTCCGCAGCTTCGTCACAAGCGCGGCGGGTTCGTCTCCCGTCAACCGCCGAAAGGGCCAACGCGAGAGATTCACATTCACATCGATGATCAAACCCGTCTTCCCTTTGCCCGCAGAATCGGCGTTAGCATGTGACGAAGGTTTTCCCCTAGGATCAGATTTCTGGCTACATCCGGGATTTCGGCGCCGGTCACTTTGGCAAGTTGGGATGCGAAACTTCGGCCGGCCCCATCGCTTCCGAATACCACGCGTTCGGCGCCGAGTTCACGCACGGCCATCTCGACAACACCGGACGTGGGATCGAATCCGGCGACGCATGTTGCGATATTCCTGGCCGGCCGAATTGCACGAATTCCGAGTTCCCAATCGCCACCGGTGTGCGCATCGATGAACACTGCCTTCGGATGCCGCAGTGCCAGTTCTACGAGGTCATGCGGTGTGGATTCGCCGGGCAGATTTCCGTTTACCTTGAACCAGCAATGCTGGAGGATAACAGCGTTCATCGCTTCCGCGCGCTCCACGATGGCATCGAGCTCCGGAGCGTTGCAGCGCCTCGCGACCCATAGCTTCACACCGACCATTGGTCCGTCGCGCACACAACGATCAAACTCCTGGAGGCTGAACGCAAGGTGATTAGGATTCAGATAAACAAACCCAAGGGTACGATCGTGAAAGCGCTGGATAACTCGCATCACTTGATCGTTCTGTTCGCGAAGCTGTTGCGGAGATGGATTCTCGATCAGTGTGTGCCCCAGGGACATCATTGCCCGTTCGATCTTCATCCGGTCCATGAACCGAATCAAATAGGCCATGCGCTCTTCCGGAGTCTCTCCTGGCGCAGAGGTTAGATGGCAGTGCAGGTCCCAGATCGACGCCTTCACGGCCGGTCTCTGGGCAAGAGCCAAAGATGCCGGCGCGGAAAATGCAACCAACTCTCTCCGGCTGAGCATTGAGCTTCAGTACCCCCGCACCCGAGCCTCGCGGTATATCGATCGAACTCGCTCGAGCATCGGCTCGGCCTCGAGAACTCCGATCGAGCGGGCCATCTCGGCGACGGGAAGCTGCGGGTCATTAGACCAAAAGATGCCTAAGTCCTCGTCTTCGTAGTATCGGAACCCGACCTTTTTCCCGTATTTACTCTGCAGTGCCGCTCCCTTCTGAAGCTTGGGGTGCCAGGGAAGGATCGCGTAACTGAGATCGAGCTCGTGGACCAGTGTTTGATTGGGTGTTAGCACCTGTGCCGGAATCTTGCCCGTTGGTTCGAAAACTGACGCATTATTGCGCCACGTGCTCGAGATAATGTAGCAGCGGTTCTGCATTGCGCGGAAAGCCGGCTGACTGGTCTGCGGAGACTGTGTCGGCCAGGCGATAAGGTCCGCGCCTTTGCGCGCCAGTTCGTTCCATCCGTAGTCGAATTCCATGTCGTAGCAGATCTGGATTCCCAGCTTGCCGAAATCGCAATCGAAGACCGGCACATCGCTCCCCGGCGAGCACCCGCCCTCGAAACGGCGACCGTCTTCGGAAACCACCAAGTGCACCTTGCGGTACGCGCCGATTATCTGACCGCGCCGACCGAATAGGACAGCTGCATTGGAGTAGCCCTTTGCCGGCGCGCTCTCCTTCAAATATGTCGGCGCTACTAAATAGCAACGATGCTTGCGGGCAACCGCTGCAAACGTCTCTCCGACTTCGCCCTCCAGCGGAACGGCCGTAGCGGCTACGTCGCGGCCGGTCTCTCCCGTCACTGCGACTTCGGGAAGGATCGCGAGATCTAGCCCGCGGCCGAATCTCTGCTGCGATTCCTCCTGCATGCTGTCAACGTTGCCTGCGAGTCGCGCAAGGCGATTCTTCAAACCAGGGTATTGTTCCCAGTACGCCTGCATCACAGTACCCACCACCACTTTGCGCGGCGGTCGGTTGGAAGAACTCGGCCGCTGCAACCCCGTCATAACGGGAGCGGTACCAAGTGCGGTCAGGAAAGATCTTCGTTGCATGTCAACTCCGTGTTGCTGAAGGTTCTTTATATACCCGGAAGCGAGGCCACGCAACCGGGAATCCAATCTCAAACAACTTCTACTGCTCGACGCTCGAAACAATCATGCATTCCACACTCTTTGTGTCACGTTACAAGTCTTTCCCTGCTGGCGGTCTGGTCTTCATTGTTTTTCTTTGCGCGGTGATTACGGAACCCTCACCCATTTGCGCCCAGCAAGTACCGGCGGAGCCTCCGCGAAACCAGTCGAGCATTCGAGATCCATCGGATGGATGGCTGGACCTCAGTGAGTTTCTCGCAAAGCCCGGTCGATTCGTTCCAATGCTGATGCCGATCACCGAACCTGCGCTGGGATATGGCTTGGCCGGAGCTGCGATCTTCTTACGGCCGCGAACGTCCGCGGGCAGCGAAGGTTGGGCCAGACCAGACGTAAGCGTTGGCGGAGGCATGTATACCAGCAATCAAAGTTGGGGCCTATTGGCTGTCGATTCCAGCACCTGGAAGGACGGCCGTGTGGAGACTGTATTCGGCGGAGGGCACGCCTCCGTTAATTTGAAGTACTTCGGCGAAGGCTCTGGTAACGATAGTTCGGAGCGCCATCTGGAATACAACCTGACAATGTCAGGTTTCCTCACTAAAGGACGTTTCCGCCTTGGCGCCAGCCACTGGTATGGTGGGTTGCGGTATCTTTACGCGAATGTGGAATCCTCGGTCCTGCCGCCGGAAGGTTCATCGACAGACCCGGACGATTCACCTGAGCCGCCAAGGGAGTTGGGCCGCACCGATCGTCTGGCAGGTCCGGCGGTGGCCCTTCGATACGATAGCCGCAATAGTATTCTGACGCCAACAAAAGGATTGTTTTCTGAAACAACGTGGTCTTACTTCGATCGCTCCTTTGGGGAACTCTCAACTTTCAGCGATTCGAACAAGTGGTCATCGCATACGTGCCGGTTGGACGTCGGTGGACATTCGGTCTTCGAGGGGACGCGGATTTCAGTTTTAATGATCCGGCGTTTTACGCGCGCCCATACGTTACGCTGCGTGGCGTGCCCGCCGCCAGATATCAGCGGCAGCATGTGGTACAGACCGAGTTGGAAGCTCGCTGGCAATTTTGGAAACGCTTTAGCGCCGTAGTGTTTGGTGGGGGCGCCGTTGCCTGGAACGGCCAGGGTGCGTTCCGTAATAAGGCGGCCGTTGGCGCGGGTGGGATCGGATTCCGCTACGAGCTGGCCCGAAAATTCGGGCTCCACTACGGTATTGACTATGCTCGCGGTCCAGAAGATTCAGCGATCTATTTTCAATTCGGTAGCGCCTGGAACCGGCCATAAACGCCTACCACTCGAGAACGAATCCCGACACAAATCGTAACGGGCAAACTGCCCTCCTATATAACGTTGTATTCTCTAGCCTATGGGACACGGGCCGCACCTCTCACGGCGTGAGATTCTGAAGTCGATTCCCATCATCGGACGTGGCAGCCTCCTGATACCGGTTGGCGGCCTCATGGGACAACGCCCGGACACACGGGCCCCGGGCGTGATTCGGGGATCGCTGATCGATGATGCAACGGGTAAGCCCACTGCAGCAAAGATTCGCGTAGTTAACACGGGCACCGATCAAGCCTACCTCCCAGACAATGCCATCAAGACGATGCCTAAGCGTACGTACTTTTATGCCCGAGGCTCGTACGAAATCGCGGTCCCGCCGGGCCGCTATCAGATTGAAGTGGTGCGAGGCATTTCCCATAAAACGGTCGTCGATTACACCGAAGTTGGTTCAGCGATCACGCACGTTCTCGATTTCCGCATCCCGGTTCTGAAGGACATGCATGGTTCCGGGTGGTATTCGGGTAACACGCACACACACTACGCTCTGGAGATCGACGAGGACCCGGACGACCGCCTCCGCATGGTGCCTCCCGCTGAAGCGCTCGACGTTAGCGTGATCAGCTATCTTATTCGCGGTGATTCCCCCTACATCACGAATCGATATCCTGTGGGACGCCTGCCCCAGTTCTCAAAGGACGGCACGATCATGGATATGGGCGAAGAGGCGCGAAACAATCGTACGTTCGGCGGCTTCGGATATGGTCACGTGCTTTTTTTGAATATTCCGAGAGCACTGGAGCCCGTTTCCACCGGTTTGTTAGCGAAGGCGAAGAACGCTCCGGACTTCCCCACACTTTCCATGCTCTGCGCTGAGGCTCGCAGCATCGGCGGGACGACGGTCTGGTGCCATAACGGTTCGGGAATCGAATCCCCGATAGCGGCCGCGTTAGGCCACATGGACGCCTACAATCTCGCAGATGGTCTCGAAGCGAATTACGATCGCTACTACCGGCTATTGAACTGCGGTCTTCGGATCCCTGCTTCCTCCGGCACAGATTGGTGGATTTATGACCACAATCGCGTGTTCGTGCAGGTTGAAGGCAGTTTTACGTACGAAAGCTGGATCGCTGGTTTGAGAGCGGGCCGCACCTTCGTTTCCAACGGGCCTCTTCTGGAGCTAAAGGTAAATGATCAGCGTCCCGGCGGCACTGTCGAATACGAGCGGTCTTCTCCGCGTTTCTGCGACAGCGATTTCTCGCTTGCCATTCGAGCGGGTCCAAATACTTTACAACGGTGAGATCGTCGCGGAACAAGCGAGTTTAAAAGATCATGAAGCGACACTTGAGCGTGAGATCCGAGTGGATCGTGGCGGCTGGATAGCGGCTCGCGTATCCGGTGGCAGCAAAACGCACGCAGGCTTCACGGTATTCGCTCACACCAGTCCCATATACGTGCGTGTCGATGGAACGCCCCACCGGCGCGCCGAGGCAGCGGGGGCCTTTGTCGATGAAATCGAAGACTCAATACAGTCAATCCGAAAGCACTATGCCTTTGCCAAAGACGCTGACCGGGCACTGGCGATCGGGCGCTTCGAAGCCGGCCGATTGGTGTTTGCGAAGATCGCGTTGAGCAGTATCTAGAGGCCGCGCGCTAGACGAGCATCAGTTTTCAATCGAGGCGGCCACTGCATTTGAAATCAGTCGGAGAAGCCTGCCTTCATCCAGCAAACGATCAGTCAAGATGACACACACTAACTGAGTTTCCGGATCGGCCCATGCAACCGTCCCCGTCGCGCCCGCATGGCCGAACGTAGAAGCCGAGGTTAAGTCGCCGAAGAAGTTCCATACGATAGAGCGTCCGAGCGCCCATCCCAAGCCCCATGGCGCCTGTAAATGGACGTTCTGATTTGTCGTCATCGCCTTCACCGTAGCTCGGCTAAAGATTTGCTTACCGTCGTAAACTCCCCCGTTCAGGAACGTCTGTAGAAGCACTGCGAGATCTCGTGTCGTGCTATGCATTCCGCCCCAGGGATGTCCCATGTCTCGCCAGTAGGCGCTATTGGGACCGAATCGCGCCGTGTCCTTCGGATCGGTATTCGGCGAGATCCATGCCTCCACCGTATCGGTAATCCTGTTCGACCCCATACCAAGAGCACTCCGATTCATCGCGAGCGGCTCAAAGATTTCCCTCTTCTCAAACTCACGGAGACGCATGCCCGAAACGCGCTCAACGATTTCACCGGCCAGCAGAGTCCCCATACTCTGATAGCGGAAATCGGTCCCGGGACGATACAGTAGCGGCGTCTTAAATGTATGCAGCACAAACTCCTTCAACGGCATGTTTGCCCGGCGAAGGTCGGTATTCTCTGGCAACATGTCAGGCAATCCGGATGTGTGCGCCAGCAAGTCTCTGACTCGAACCTTCGCTTTGTCCTCACCGCTAAACTCAGGCAGATAACGCGACACCGGGTCGTCGAGGGAAACCTTCCCCCGTTCAACCAACAGCATCAATGCGCAAGCGGTCACAGGCTTCGTTATGGACGCAAGGAGAAACACCGAATCCGGAGCGACGGCAGCGCTTCCTTCTGTACGGGATAGCCGGCCGAAACCCCGATGCAGCACAATCTTCCCCCGCCTCGCTACCAGAATGCTGCCAGCACCCAGATTTCCGCCCTTTACCTCCGACTCGAGGATCGAGGAGGCGTTCTCCAACCGGGAATTCGACATCCCTACGGACGCCGGGGAGCCTGACACCAGCACAAGCTGAGCAAATAGGGCCAAGATCATGACGTGTTGTCTAGTCTGGCATAAGCGCTTTGCCATCTTGTCGACAGCGATCATTGGGTGCAAGCGACATACTGTAAACAAGCTGTTGACGCTGACACAAAAACGTGACAATCTTCTGCCGTGACCGCGCTGTCCTAAAAAGACGGCGGTCCGGAGGGGCTTATGTTACGTTTGATCGGACTTGCGATTCCGTTCTGTCTGACGCTCCCTATCCTTGGATGGCAGGCGCCTGTCCCTAAACCGAACTTCAGCGGATCCTGGCAGCTCGACCTTGCCAAAAGCAAAGCAGATGCCAAAGAAGATCTCGTCTGGAAAATCGATCAGAAGCCGGGTGAAATCACTATCGAAGAGACTCCGCTCGGCAAATCCACCTGTACTGCGAAGTGTCCTCTCGGGAAATCCTGTGATTTCGATGATAACGGCAAAAAAATGACTGCCATGACGTACTTCCTGGACACCACGCTCGTTCAGATGCGTAGTGCCAGTGATAATTCGACGGTCGTTAAACGACAGCTAAAGATGGAAAATGATGGTTCCATGAAGGTGGAGCAAATCACCATCGTGCCGTCGGACAAGACAGAAGTGCTTATCTTCACCAAGAAAGCCCCGGCTGCGGCCGACCTCAAACCTGTCGCCCGCCAGTAACTGGCTGTCCCAAAGCTCAGCGCCATAAAAAGTGACATAATCGCGACTAGCAAAAATCGCTTGTGAACTCAACCCACCTCTACCGCGCCCGGGCAGGTCAATGGTGGTAAGAGGAGATATTTTGCTGAAGAGTCAAGGAGCTGCGATGGAATGACAGGGACTTCAACGTTGAGCCTTTCCGACCGCGTCCGGCAGGCAAAAGAGCAACTGGACGCTCAGGTCCGCGACATGATCGCATGGCACTTCAATGCCGAGACGGGATGCCCTTTCTGGCTCGAGTATGCCGCGAAGCTGAACTGGGACCCGCGAAAAGAGATTCATACCTTTGACGATCTGAAAAAGTTTCCGCCGTTTCAGGACGAATGGCTGCGTGGAGGCCCTGTGCGCCGGTGGGTGCCGCGCGGGCTTTCGGAGATGCCGGTGTACATATTCGAAACCGGTGGTACAACCGGAGTGCCGAAGAGCCGGGTTGCTATCGAAGACTTTCGAATCGACTACGAGTTATTCGGCGAGACTCTACCCGAGGAATACTTTCCTATGGGCTCGAACTGGCTAATGCTCGGGCCATCCGGTCCGCGACGTTTGCGGCTTGCGGTCGAGCACCTGTGCCAGCACCGAGGAGGAATCTGTTTTTGTGTCGACCTCGATCCGCGTTGGGTCATCAAACTCATCCGCGCCGGAAGTATCGAAGACTTGGATCTCTATAAGGCGCACGTAATCGAGCAGGCGGTCACGATTCTCACCGCCGGGCACGAGATCCGCTGCATGTTCACGACGCCGAAACTGCTTGAGGCATTGGCCGAGGAGTTAGAAGAACGCGGAACCAGTATTCGGGAGATGGGCATCACCGGCATTTTTGCCGGCGGTACCGAGTTTACTCCGCAGTTCACTCGATTTGCGATGGAGGAATTGCTTGGGCAGCGGAGTGTACATGACGCCGACTTACGGCAACACACTCATGGGGCTGGCGTGTTCGAAACCAGTCACGGCCGCCGATCAGTACAAGATCAGCTACTACGCGCCGCAGCCTCGAGCGGTCATCGAAGTGGTTTCCTTCGATGATTCCAACAAACTGGTGGACTACGGAAAGACCGGGCGCGTTCGACTGACCACACTGACCAGGGAGACCTTCATTCCAGGGTTCCTCGAGAGAGACGAAGGCGAGCGAGAAATGCCCTACGAGCAATATCCTTGGGATGGCGTGAGCGGCGTCCGGCCTTTTCGCCAACTCGGAGCCAGCACTGTCGTCGGCGTCTACTGAATTGGAGAACCAGCCATGCTAAACATACCAATCTTGCGATGGGGACAACCGTACACGAGCGTAGAACAGGATCACGTAATCCACTTTCTTACGGGTGAGCTGCTTGCAAACGTGAGCCAGGCAAATGCCGGTCTGTTGGGTCGCGATATGCGCCAAGCGCAGCGCGCCAGGGATCTACTGACTGAGATTCCGATTGCGGAATTGATCGAGATCATGAAGAAGGCGGCAGATCTGTACTTGAGCGCAGACCTGCCCATTGGAGACGGCGTCCAGACGCCAGACGACTTCGCGCGCCAGCAATCCGCCAGCACCGGCCTGCCGGAGCATCTGTGTAAGGCCAACATGAAGAAGAATCACTTCGTGTTGTCGAACATGGACCGCATTCTGGACGCATTGACTCGCGGTTTGGATCTGAACATCCTTACCCGCGGATACGGTGTGGAGTCCAGAGGAGTGACGGTCAGCTATCAAACGCAGGCGCCCGTTCTGGGTCTCGTTCTCCCTTCAAACTCGCCCGGAGTGCATACTCTGTGGCTACCTGTGATTCCGATGCAAGTCGGGCTGGTGTTGAAGCCGGGACCACAAGAGCCATGGACTCCCTACCGCATGGCCGCCGCTTTCTTCGAAGCAGGTGTGCCGCGGGAATCGATCGCGATTTATCCAGGAGGTGGAGACATCGGCGCCGAGGTAGTACGGCGGACGCGTCGCAGCCTGATATTTGGCGGAACGGCGACTGTGGAGCGCTACAAAGGCGATCCGCGCGTTCAAGTCCACGGACCAGGATTCAGCAAGATCCTGCTTGGCGATGACGTCGTAGATCAATGGGAGAAATATCTCGACATCATGGCGGACAGCGTCTTCGCCAACAGCGGTCGAGGATGCATCAACTGTTCCGGCATTTGGGCGTCGCGGCATACCGAAGAAATCGCCGAGGCGCTGGCGGAGCGGCTGGGTCCGATTGAGGCAAAACCACCGCAGGACGAGGAAGCGAGGCTCGCGGCATTTACGGTACCGGGCGCGGCGCGAGCGATCTGGTCCTCGATAGAGTCGAACCTTGACGAGTCAAGCGTTGAACATGCGACCGGCGTTTTCGGACCGCGGCTGGTCGAAAAGGAACGCTGTGGCTATCTCCGGCCGATTGTGATCCACTGCAATTCGCCTGAAGCGAAACTTGCGAACACGGAATTCATGTTTCCGTTCGTCAGCGTCGTCAAGTGCCCGCAGGAGGAAATGCTCAAAAGAATCGGCCCCACGTTGGTCTGCAGCGCGATCACTGGAGAAGCTCAATTCCAGCGACAGCTAATCGACGCGCAGCATATCGACAGGCTCAATATTGGAGCGATTCCTACCATCAAACTCGATTGGCTGCAGCCCCACGAAGGCAACATCGTGGAGTTCCTTTTTCGCCCGCGCGCATTTCAGGCAGCTATGTAGTCCAGCCTTGCGTAGATGTCGCCCGAAGCTCACCGTGGTTGCTCACCGTGGTTGCGGCTTGAGCTTCTCGTGTTTAACACATAGCGTTGTCAAACTGAGCGAAATGGAGAAGCCCTGAATGCACAAGATGTTCTCGCTGGAGGACAAAGTCGCGGTTATCGTTGGAGGCGGCGGAGTGCTTGCTGGAGAGATGGCACATGGCTTGGCAGATTCAGGGGCCAGCATCGTCGTAGTCGATATCAATATCGACAACGCCGAAACACGGGCCCATGCCATCCGTGAGACAGGAAGGAAATCTGTCGCCGTCCACGCCGATGCGAGCCAAAGGGAGGACATGGAGCGCGCACTCAAGGCTACGGTCGACAGTTTCGGCAGTGTTGACATTCTGATCAATGCAGCCGGTGTGAACTCGGGGACGTCGTTCTTCGACATTAAGGATGAAGAGTGGCACCGCATCCTCGATGTTGACCTCAAGAGCATGTTTCTGGGATGCCAGATATTCGGCAAGAGGATGGTTGAGGCGCAGCAGGGAGGCTCCATCATCAACATCTCTTCCATTGCCTCCGATCCGCCGCTTTCGAAAGTGTTTACTTATTCCGTCGCGAAGGGAGGAATCAACCAACTCACTCGCTTCCTCGCCCGGGAATGGGCGCCGCACCGAATTCGAGTGAATGCAATCCTGCCTGGTTTTGTCCCAGCCGAGCAGAACCGCAAACTGCTTACGCCAGAGCGAACAGCACAGGTGCTCGGTCACACACCAATGGGACGTTTCGGCGAGCCGCACGAGCTCGTAGGCGCTGCGATCTTTCTGGCAGCCGAACAGGCCTCATCGTTCGTCACCGGAGCGCTGCTGCGGGTGGACGGTGGCTTCGGAGCCATGTCCATCTAATTGTTCGCGAACGAAAAACGCTGTAAGTGATTGGTTTGATTTGGTTGGTCGGGCCGCCGGGATTTGAACCCTCGTATCGTTTTCCATGAGTTTCGATTCTAAATCATTGAAACAAAGTATTCTGATCGAGCCGTTCCGGAAGTTTTTGAGCGCCGAATTATCAACATGCCACCAAAATCCGGAAGCCCCCAAGCCGAAAGGAGGCTTCCCACAGGGCTGATTTCGGTACGTAATAGCCTGTGCTGACAATCATGGACCAACTACTCTCCAGAAACAACATTACGCCGACGCCACGGGACACGACGCGGGAACAATACTGAATCCCAGTTGCGCAGCCCTTCTGTTAAGCAGAGAAATCTGTTGTTGTCGATAGCGCTCTTCGTAGAATTTCTGGCCTCGATCGACGTACTCTTGTCCGAAGCGCAGCATTCGATAAAACAGCACCGCCAGTTTGTGAGCCATAGCGGTGATGGCCTTCGGAGCTCCCAGTTTGCTGCGGAAGCGGCGGAATTGCGCACCGAGGTAGCTGTCGCTCAGCCGAAGTGTAGAAGCCGCAATCCGGAATGCTGTAGCCGCCCGATTCACGATTTTACGGCTGTCGCGGCGCAGTACTTTACCACTACTCACCGCGTTGTTCGGGCATAGTCCCAGCCACGACGCAAAGTGGGACTCCGTTTTCCAGCGGGTCATGTCCAGTCCTACTTCGCTGATGACAGTTTGCGCCGTCATGACATTGATGCCGTCGATCCGCGTGAAATCCACACCACTGATTCGTACCAGTTCCTTGTCCAGCGCGAATTCCGGGGAATTGCCTTGAGCTTTCTTGTTCTTCTTCCTGGGTGCGGCCGCGCGCTCACTAGTCATCGCGTTCCGTCGCCTGCGGCCGTGTTGGTAACGTACAGAGGTGTGGCTGGATTTGCTGATCGCATTCGGCGATTTGCCGCTTGGCAAAAGTCGTACCGGTCCATCTCCTGCTTCAACGCAAACAGTAGTTCCGGCCGCCAGTTCCCGGTCAAGCTTGCCACGATCTCTTCACGACTGGCCTGAATGCGGTAATCACGCATGTCCGCCAGTTTCCCCGCATCCCGTTCTCCAGCCAGAATGGCTCGCAAGATCTTTTGACCGGTCTGGCCCATGATGTCGCTGATGACGTTCGCTAGCTGCAGATTCATCTGCGTCAGGCACTTCTGTATACGGTTTACGCATTCGCTCGCCATCTGCACCTGCTCGGCCCGCTGTCTCCAGTACGTCCGCAATATGCGAATCTCCGATGTGGGACGGAACGAGTTCCGCAACAGTCCGTACGTATGCAGTTTTAGTAACCACTGGCTCTCCTGCACATCGCTCTTGCGGCCGGGCAGGTTTCTCGTGTCCCGGGCATTTACCAAGTAGACTTCGAGACCCTCGTCTTCCAGGATGTCGTACAGCGGAATCCAATACACGCCGGTTGACTGCATCGCGACCGAGCGAATCCCGTGCGTTTTTAGAAACCGCGCAAGGTTCCGAAGATCGTTGGTAAAACATCCGAACCTCTGCACCGGCTCCGTGCTCTTCTCCGATGCAATCGCTACATAATGCTCACTATTGCCGACGTCAATACCTGCTGCGTTAGGGTGAACAACGTCCAATCCTGGGTTATCTGTCCAGATCTGCCGTCCGAGCTTGCGTCTCTGATTTTTCTCAATTCTTCCTTCTGAACTTGAAGCCCGCCTTGTCGTCATGTTCTTATCCTTTCAACTTGGAACAGCGGTGCGGCCCAGTGGGCGAATTGAAACACTCTCTCCAACGGGGTCGAGCCGTGTGGCTGCCACCAGACAAACGATCGCCGGGACACCGGAGCCATACTCAAGATCGGGCATGAAAGCACCAATGAATTTGTCGGCCTTAGCTGCCGCACCGAGGCTTAGCCTCTCATATCCATGGCACCTGATGGAACAGCACCGGCTGATCGCACATAGTTTCTGTGCCTGACGACGGCGGCGCGCCATGCCGCCGTTCGATACTCAACAGAATTTGTACGGCCGCAACATGAACGGTAGCAATAGGATCCAACTCGTAAAGCAACGAGCAAAGGATCGACAAGTACAAACTGAGGAGGTAGCAACCATCGCCGCTGGCTACATCCGGGTCTCAACGGAAGAGCAAGCTTCGAACGGGCATGGACTCGAAATCCAGGACCGCGCGATCCGCAGCTTCGCCGAATCCCAAGGATATAAACTCATCGACGTTGTATCTGACCCCGGAGTGTCCGGCGCCAAACGACCGGAGGAACGACCAGGGTTCCAAAAGATCATTGAGCTCGCCAAAGCGCGGAAGTTCTCAGTCTTGCTGGTGTGGAAGTTCGACCGACTCGCACGAAACCTGCTGTTTAGCGTGACGTCAGTCCATGACCTGAGAGAACAATACGCGGTCGTGCTTAGGAGCGTCACGGAACCAATTGATACGGCCACCCCGACGGGCGGAATAATATTCGCCATCCTGGCGAGCTTTGCTGCCGAAGAGCGCCGGGTCATCACCGGTAGAACCGTGGCAGGTAAGAAAGAGAAGGCATCTCGAGGCGGCTTCGCCGGCGGGGCAGCACCACTCGGGTACAAGCGGGATTTGAAAGGAGGCCTGCTCATCGACGAAGCGGAATCAGCGATCGTGCGGCAAGTCGTCGGCATGCGAGAGAGCGGCTTGTCACTTCAAGCGATCGCAACGGCTCTTAATGAGACCGGCACCTTAACGAAGCGTGGCAAGAAGTTCTACCCGAGCACAATACGGTACCTGCTAGACAATCCTAAATACCGGGGGATCTGTGAGTACTATTTCCGCCACGATGGGGCTATGCACTGCCTGACGGAAGGATCTCATGACGCGATCCTTCATAACGCCGCATAGTGAATCTGAACCGAATGGCCGCATTCGGTTCAAACTGGAGTTAGTCAGACAGTGATCCTCATTACTTCCTCATTCCCGCGTTACGTCTTTTGCTTTCTTGTCTTGCCGAAGCGCAACAAAGCGGCTGTGCCGAAGATGAGCGTCAGCCGTCCATTCTACGAACTCGAACTGACCCACGAGTTGGGGCTTCAACCACCTGCATTCTGCCATTTTTGCCGCGGTCAACCCTGCACCCCATCGCCCTGCTTTCTTCTCGGGCAGGTTGGCGAACGGACATTGGTTAATCTCCAAAGGCTTGATCTTCTTGAATAGTTCCACCCGCGATGCTGGCGTGAAGCCATTCCGCGTCCGGGCGGCGTACATCAACTTGCTTCCTTCGTAATATCCAATGATCAGTGCATCGAAATTCTTCGGAGACGGCGTGTATCCCGCGATGATCAGTTCCTGCCCTCGATTGACACGCATCTTCATCCACGCGCCCGACCGCAGGCCCGGCTCGTACTTGCTGTCGCGTCGTTTCGAAACGAGTCCTTCGAGACCTTGCTCCTTGACGGACTGGATCAGGCCGCTCAGGCTTCCCTCTAGAACGGGAGAGTATCGGATTGGCTCGGCTAACTTCGGCAGCACATGCTCCTCTATCAGTTCCCGCCGCTTCATCAGCGGCTCACGCATTACGTCGCGCCCCCGCAGGACCAGCAGATCAAAAATGAAGAAATGCAGCGGCACCCCGGCGGAACCATAGTTCTGAAGCGTATTGAAGGACGGCCTGCCATGTTCATCGAGAAATGTGGAGCTCCACATTTCTGGATTAATGGTGAGAACTCGCTTATGTGCAGTCGCGGTACAGGAACTATGCCCTAATCCGCATCGCTGTTCTGGGACTCAACATTAACGCGAGCCGATTGATCCGAACACACCCTGCCAGCCGCGTAGTGCGTCACATTGCTCTACGTTTGTCACAGTTCGTGGCATCAACAGACCACTTCACAGATGTCGATGGGTCCACGTGAAACTCATTCAGTAAACGCTACGCCGTTAGCGAGAATTGTGATCCTGCGATCCGACGGAGTTTTCGGCCCGGCCTGGATGAGTGTAGGATCTAACTCATGCTGTCCAGAAGGAACCTACTGGGAGGAGCGCTCGGAGGCATGGCTGGAGTGCCGGCGCGAAATTCAGCGCAGGTTCGCGGGCGGAGGCCTCCGAATGTCGTTCTGATCGTCGCTGATTACATGGGTTACGGCGACACAGAGCCGTACGGGGCGAAGGACGTGCGAACTCCAAACCTGAAACGCCTGGCTCAGGAAGGCGTGCGTCTGACAAACGCCTATGCTTCTGCCCCAATCTGCGTTCCTTCACGAGCCGGGTTGCTCACGGGACGATACCAACAGCGGTTCGGTGTGGAAACGAACCCTACTCGAATCGACAGTCCGGGAATCCCGGCGATCCGAGAGCACGCTCGCTGAACTCTTAAAGAAAGCGGATTACGCCACTTCAATGACAGGCAAGTGGCACCTGGGTTTCGAATCCCAATATCACCCGAATGCCCGGGGTTTCGATGAGTCCCTGGCGTTTAACAGTTGGAGCATCGATTACTTCAGTCACCGCACACCTCTCGGCACGCCGGGCCTATACGACGGCAAACGCCTGGTTCAGGTGGATGGCTATAGTACAGACGTGTTTACGGATCGGGCCGTGTCGTTCATCCAGCGCAGCCAGTCCCGTCCATTCCTGGCTTATGTTGCATACAACGCAACCCTGCCGCCGCACCAATCACCGCGCAGGCCTGAGGATGTTCGCGCCACGAACTCCGAGCCCGTCCCCATGGACTTGTGGCATCGCACTACCCGCCGTGACTACCTCGATACCATTGAGGCGCTCGACGCCGGCATCGGCCGGATCCTTGATGCGTTGGATCGGACGAGGGTCGCTCAGAATACGATCGTCATCTTCACGTGTGACCACGGCGGCATGGGGCCGGTACGCCACACCCCACTGTCACAGGGTTTCCGAACTTTGGGCGAGGGAGGAATTCGGGTGCCGTTTCTTGTGCGGTGGCCCGGTGGGCTACCGGCTGGCAGGGTCTCCGGACAGCAAGCCATCCTGATGGACGTAGTAGCCACTACGCTTGCGGCCTCGCGGGTGGAGCCGGCTCATCCGCTCGACGGGATTGATCTTGCGCCAATCCTTCGGGGCGATGCGCCCATCCGCGAGCGCGTATTCTGCTGGCGACTCGATAAGGCCAGAGCGGTTCGCAAGGGACGTTGGAAGTATCGCGACGAAGAAGGCCAATCCCTGTTCGACCTCGAGACGGATATCTCCGAGAAGAACGACGTAGCGTCACGGCATCCTGAGGTTGTCAGTGACCTTCGCACTCTGCTCGCGGAATGGGAGCGCGCGGTTCGTCCATCCGAGGCACGACGACGGAACAAGGCGATAAGCGCCTCTCGCCTCGTTACCCACGATCAGTCGGCAAGTTCAGAAAAATATCATTCGCAATAGATCAACAAATCTAGACCCTGGTGACGCGCCAAGCCGCGGTGTTGCAACTTTCACAGAGCTTCAAGCCACGTCAAAACGGATGCGTCCGTTCGCCACAACGCCGCTCCATCGTCTTTAGTATGGTCGATCGCCTGGGCTTGTTCGATGGCTTTCCGCTTCATCTCAGGATCTGTGGTGGCGTAACGAGTGGTTGTAGTCACGCTGGCGTGCCCAAGCCACTGGCTGATTGTGAGAATGTCGACGCCGGCTCGCAGCAGATGTACCGCAGTGCTATGCCGCATGCTGTAAGGGTGCAGGCGCTTGCTTGCCAATGCGGGTCTTGCCGCTTGAGCTTTACTCGAGAACGTATCCTAACGTTGACGCTGGCGTCCTCAACATTTTTATTTCTCTATCTCAGTTTTCGCCTGATTGAAACTTTTGTTCCGGCCATCGCGTTCGCTATCGCTCTAGCGGTAGCAACACAAGGACCATATAACTGGCTCCGCGCCAGAGCTAAGAGCGACACAGCGGCCGCCCTCCTGGCTGTGCTGCTGATAACTCTGCTCATACTTGGTCCGGCCGCCTTTCTCGGCACCTACATCGTGCAAAAAGGCATCGAGAACGTAAATGAATTGCGTTCCGGAGCATGGACAGGCTGGCATGCAGCAGTAGAACGTCAGCCGATTCTCGGCCCGATGCTGATTTGGAGCGAGCAAAACCTCGATTTGGCGGCACAGCTCCAAAGCGTAGGAGAGGCGCTGGCGAGCCAAGCGACCGGCTTTCTGAGGGGTTCGGTTACAGTGATCACGCAGCTGGTCATTACTCTGTTCGTATTGTTCTTCCTATTCCGCGACCGCAAAATCGCTTTGAACTCCCTCTGCCATTTGGTCCCGCTTTCGCAGACCGAAGCAAACCACCTTTTTACCAGGCTTTCGAGTACGATCCGGGCAACCGTGAATGGTTCCCTGACCGTGGCTTTTGTTCAATCTCTCCTGGCAGGAATCATGTATGCCGCGCTCGGAGTACCCGGTGCTGTTCTTTGGGGCGCCGTGACTTTTATCGCAGCTCTTGTTCCAGTCTTCGGAACCGTGCTGATATGGGGACCAGTTGCTCTGTACCTGCTCTTAACTGGTAGCTGGATTAAAGCGATGTTCCTTGTTTGCTGGGGTATGCTGGCGGTCGGCATGATCGACAACCTGCTTTATCCTTTTCTGGTCGGGGACAAGTTGAGGCTTCACACTGTTCCGACGTTCTTTTCGATACTGGGAGGAATTACCTTTTTCGGTCCCGCGGGACTTATCTTGGGTCCGCTGATCCTCGCCATTACGATCGCCCTACTGGACATCTGGTGGATGCGCACGTCTGAGGGTCATGCCGCCGAGGAAGAAGTCACCGAGAACAACCAAAGGAAAATACCTCCGTGCAAGGTGTTGCAGGAGCACGGAGTCCACCCCGTGTGAAGGCACATGCGCCTCATCGGGTGGCTGGCCTCGAACCGTCCTAAGCCGGTGGTCCACACGATCACCGCGATCGAGCTTGTTTTCCGTAATCGCGTGAGCTACTACGTGAGCGATTGCTGCGTCGAGCAACCAGACCCGTTTCTCATGGTCACAGCGCCGGAACGGCCCGCACGTAAAGCGACGAACGCGATGAGATGTGCGCGTTGTTTTACCGCTCGCTTCGCGCGATCGAGCAAGCTCTCAGCGCCAGGTGCGAATATATGACGAAGGAAGGGCAGATCATCTATGGCGGACCGGACCACTACGCCCGTCTCGCAGCGACGAAACACTTGCGTGATTTCTTGAGCGCGGGTCGACCAGCGCCGAAGCACCCGGAGAAGCAGGAGCGTATAAGGATAACGTTGCAAGAGCTTGAGGAGTTTCTGAGAGAGGATGAAGCGAAGAAGCAAGCCCTATTGACAGCGCCATTGGACGGCTAGACGTCGAGCTTGTCGCCGTGTACCTTCAAAGAACCTTCCTGAGGTTCAGCGACTGGATCGGCGTTAATGCCACCAGTTTCGTCAAAAGGCGTTCCATTGAGGCGACCGGAGAATTCTTTGCTCGATTTGAACACCGCCACGTTTCGCGCAGCGATCATCATGGTCTCTCCGGTTCTGGGATTTCGCCCTTGACGTTCCTTCTTCCCGGTTACTTGGAAGGGTTCTGGTGCAAACGTTGGGTGAACGTAACCTTCGTCGAAGATCGCGGGCTCGTGATTACTCGGCTGCTACGGCTGCCCAGATCGCCGGAATGGTCTTCGGTCGGCCGGGCAGCTTGCCGAGCTTGAATTGGTGCTTCCTGATTTTCGCTGCGAGCTCAATGCCGCTGATCGTGACAGCTGCTGTATCGAAGCGCTTGAAGCCCAGCATCGGTCCGATCCGTTGCTTCACGCGGCGATGGTCTTGCTCCACTCCATTATTGAGAAACTTGCTGGAACGGACGCGAACTCGCTTCGGCATCTTTCCGTCGGCCTTCAGTTCCCGAACCGCCCGATGCGAAGCCGCATAGGCATCGAGCGTGATGACGCGAGGCGTTCCGTTGTGCTTCATGGCCTTCCGGAAGAATGCTTTCGCCGCAGCAACGTCGCGTCGTTCGCTCAGCCGGAAATCCACCGTTCGACCCTGCTTATCAACTGCCCGATACAGGTACGTCCAGCGGCCGTTCACCTTTATATAGGTCTCGTCACAACGCCATGAACCCGCCAACCGCTCGTGCGTACCGGCTCCAGCGCTTCTCGAATTCCGGAACGTACCGCTGCACCCACCGCAGAATCGTTGTGTGCGCCAGTTCGATGCCACGCTCGCCCATCATCTCCACCAAGTCGCGTGAACTCAGCTTGTAGCCCAGATACCACCTGACACACAGGATGATGACCTGCTGGTCGAAATGCCGCCCTTTGAACAGTTCTGTGTCAGATGGCTTCATTCCACGCCATTATGCCAGTGCAGCCCAGTCCGACGAGTTTGCACCAGTGGATCATGATCGTCGCTCACAACGGATCATAAAAATCAGTCCGGGTCCGCTTCGTGAGCGATCAGCCGATCAGCCAGCGCATTTTCGAGGGAGAACCACTTCGGGTACCCGCGTGGCGAAGCAACACTGTCGCACCATCGAGAAGCTGACCGAGAAAGTGATGCGCCGTCGAGATCCGGAGCTCTTGCTGGCCAGTGGCACGAACGGCGAGCCAGCCTGCAGGAGGAGCTCTTACGCGCTCAGCGTCACCAAGGTCTTGACCCCAATCGCGTCGAGAATCTCCTGGAGACGGGCAATGCAGACGGTCTGATAATCGCTCTCCTCATAGCGGCTGATCACCTGTTTGCTGATGCCCAGTCGCCGCGCCAACTCGGTTTGGGAGACGCCCTTTGCGATCCTGATCTTCGCGATGAACGGCGCGATTTCATCGAGACGTTCAGTGCGCGGCAGCTTCAACTCCCCCGCCTTCAACTGATCGTATTCGCGCAGTTCATCCTCAAGCTGTCGGACCATGCCCTCATAGCTACCGCGGATAGCTGTGGATCGCTTGCCGGGCTTTTCCCGCTCCGCCTTCGCGAGTGCCTGCCGGAAGCCCTCGATCTGAGCCAATGTCCGGTCGCGTTGTGCATCGCTCTTGATCATGATCGTGCCGCCCTCACTATTCGAATCACGCCGCGCGGTTGGCCGTCCCGGTCCTGCCGAAAGAATTCCGGAAAACCCATTCCGGCACCGGCCTGCATTGCGGGATGGATGAAAAACTCAACGCCATGTTCCGACCACATTCGCCCCTTCCACTTGCGCACATGCGGAACGAGAACCAACTCGAAATCAATCCAGTACGGATCGATGCGATCATAGACGCCTTCGTCGGGCTCAACCCAGTAGCCATCGATGTCTCCGGGATCCGGCTTCTCCGTACAAAAACTGCCGTCGATATAAATGTCTGTGATCCCGCCCGCCCAAAACGCTTCCACGGCAGCACGGAGTCCCTTCAATAGCCACCGGCGCCGCGGCGTGAAACCAAAGCGCTTCGCGATCTCCTCCATTGTTGCCTGATGATCTCCGCGGCGGCAATGCACCTGTCGATGGCGAATTACCAATTGGGCCAGTTTAACGTGCTGTTACGATTGGCGGGATGCGCGATTTCCCGTATCAAAATGTTTAATCGGAAGACAGCGAACCGTTCGCGAACCTCTGTAACATTCTTATTTCTTGCGAATGCGAATAGACTCCTCCGTTTCCGCATCTTGTTGGATTCTGAGACTCTTCAAGTTTTTGGACTATACGG
>CAWJQP010000033.1:0-16203 GCA_963844855.1 Bryobacteraceae bacterium | reverse complement strand
GTTCAAAGATGGCAGACGAAAGACCTGTGAACGATGTTAGATCTCGTACGGTTGCTCAGCCGGGCGACACAGGAAACGAAGAGAGGATGGAACGCCGTTTCCGGCATCTGCTGGAGGCCGCACCCGACGCGATTCTGGAAATAGATCCTGAAGGCCGCATTGTCCTGATGAATGCGGCAACGGAACGACTTTTTGGATACAGCAGGGAAGAGCTGTCCGGCAAGAATGTCGATATCCTGGTCCGAATGAAGTACGGCTCGCCACGCTCATCACCGCGACAACTACGTCGCTCACCCGCTACCGCGTCCTATGGGGAGCGGTTTGTTGTTGCAGGGCCAGCGCAAGGACGGAACACGATTCCCCGTTGAGATCAGTCTCAGCCCTTTTGAATCCGAGGAGGGATTTCGGATCGGAGCGATTATCAGAGATGTCACCGACCGGGTAAAGGCAGAAGAACAGATCCGCGCTCTCCAAGCCAGGTATACCGGAGAATTGACCGCGGCAAATCGGCAACTGGAGCTTCGAAACCGTGAGGTGGAAGCAGCAAACCAGCTCAAGAGCGAATTCCTGGCGAGCATGAGTCACGAGCTTCGAACACCCCTGCATACGATCATTGGTTTCGCGGAGCTGCTTAGCGAAGGGCTGGAGGGTTCTCTCACTGATAAGCAACTGAGATTCGTCAACCACATTCTTAGAGATGGGCGGCATCTGCTGGACTTGATTAACGACATACTGGACTTGAGCAAGATCGAAGCCGGTCGTCTTGAGCTGAAATTGGAAGAGTTCGATTGGACGGAAGCTCTCAAGGACGTTGTCGGAGCACTTCAACCTCAAGCCACGGCGAAAGATGTTGCTCTGAGTTCGCCTGACGAAATGTCTCGGCAGCGGCTTTGCGCAGATCGAGTACGCTTCAAGGCGATTCTGTACAATTTGCTCAGTAACGCGGTGAAGTTCACCCCGTCAGGCGGAAAGGTGTGGGTAGAAGCCGATCGATCAGGAAGTGCTCGCGATCTCCGTCCACGATACCGGCATCGGAATCCCGGTCGATCAGCAGACCCGCATCTTCGACAAGTTTTATCAAACCGGCATGACGACCAAAGGCGTTCGCGAAGGCACAGGCCTTGGGCTGGCAATCACGAAGCATCTTGTGGAGCGTCATGGCGGGACCATAAATGTCGAGAGCAACCCAGGGAGTGGCAGCTCGTTCACTTTTACGATTCCGCTCGAAGCCCGTGATGTTGAGCCCGTGGTTAGCCAGCGGCATAACGGCGGTACGAAACCGCTTCTACTGATTGTTCAGGCTGATGCAGCAGCGCGAGACGCGTTAGTAGATTATCTTGAGCCTCAAGGCTATCGGACAGAAGTAGCGACCACTTCAGATGAGGTGTTGATCAAGGCGAAAGATCTCCACCCTGACGCGATCACCTTAGACCTGCTGATTCCAGGAGCTGAAGGCTGGAACATGTTACGCGAGTTGCGCCAGACACCGGAGACGGCCAGAATCCCTGTGCTCGTCGTTTCCGTGATGGATGAAACTCAAGGCAATCTCACGGCCGGGGCCGCCGCATACTTAGTGAAACCGGTCGACCGGGAACTTCTTCTTGGCGCTCTCCGCCAGCACGTCCGCACTCATCCGGGAAATCCATCGAAAATATTAGTGGTTGATGATGAACAGTCGTCGCTCCAGTTGCTCCAAGAGGTGCTGGGAGGAGCAGGCTACCTTCCGATCCTGAACAGCAGCGGGCGACAAGCTCTCGAGACGCTGGCGAAGACGCAAGTGTCGGCTGTAATTGTCGACTTGATGATGCCGGAAATGAACGGATTTGAGTTCATTGTTCGTGTTAGAGAGCAACCCCGTTTTCAGAATCTGCCCTTGTTCGTGCTCACCGCTAAGGAGCTTTCGGGTCATGATTTCGAAGTGCTACGTCAGAGTACCAAGGCCGTTTTCCTGAAGACTCGACTTGGCGAGAGGATCTCCTTTCACAGTTGCGCACAATTGCGCCGATGCCCTCGATTGCGAGTGGGAAATGAAAAGAGTACTGGTTGCTGACGATAAAGAGAGTAGTCGCGAGTTCGTCCGAACTGTGCTGGAGCATGCTGGATGTGTTGTGGAGGAGGCCATCGACGGCCGCGAGGCTCTTGCAAAGGTTAGGGAGAATCCACCTGATCTGGTCGTGCTTGATCTGCATATGCCCGGCTTAGATGGATTTGCTGTGATGGAAGAGCTTCGACAAGATGCCCGGTACCGTTCTCTCCCGGTTGTCGCGTTGACTGCGAGCGCGATGCAGGGTGATCGAGAACGTGCGCTAGCGGCCGGCTTTGTGGACTACATGACGAAGCCTATATCCTTAAGTGTCCTTCGAAATCGTGTGTTGGGATTGCTTGCCGATAAGGGAGTGACAGATGAGCCCTTGTCCTAAGTCCGACGTGCGCATCGTCATCATTGATGACAACGCCGGCAGCGTCGAACTCATGGCCAGCGCGTTGGCCGGCGAGGGTGTGGATATTGTTACCTCTACAGACCCGGAAGACGGCCTCGACCTTATTTTTCAGCGGCATCCCCAGATCGTTCTTACAGATCTCGTAATGCCCAAGTTGACGGGCATGCAGATTCTGGAACGAATCATGGAATTTGATCCGGCGATAGACGTCATCCTCATGACGGCGCACTACTCTACTGAGTCAGCAGTCGAGGCGATAAAGAAGGGCGCGACGGATTACCTGAATAAACCCGTGTCGGTTTCGACGATACGGGAGCGTACAAAGGCTCTTATCGACACAGGCTCGCCAACCTCTACGAGCGTCGGAACTCGAGCGAGAGTTGTTGGAGGCGAGCCGTTTCCAGGGCCTGATCGGACGCAGCCCAAAGATGCTCGACATGTTTTCCACCGTGCGGCGCGTCGCTCCTCACTACCGCTCGCTGCTCATTACCGGACAGACCGGGACGGGTAAGGACTTGGTCGCACGTGCTGTCCACCAACTCAGTCCGGTCTCTTCTGGCAACTTTGTCGTCGTGAACTGCTCCGCTGTCGTTGAGACGCTATTCGAAAGCGAGTTATTCGGTCATGTGAAGGGCTCCTTCACCGGGTGCGGATCGGGATAAAGTTGGCCTTGTGGAGCACGCAAGCGGAGGCACGCTTTTTCTGGATGAGATCGGCGATATGCCCCTCTCGACGCAAGCTAAACTGCTGCGCGTTCTTCAGAATCAGGAAGTCCAGCGTGTTGGATCTTTAACCCCGCGCAAGGTAGACGTTCGTGTAGTTGCGGCGACCAACAAGAACCTGCGTTCCGCTATCGCAGAACGAGCTTTTCGGGAGGATCTCTACTACCGGCTGACCATGGTCGAAGTTCATATCCCGTCGCTGGCCGAACGACACGAAGATCTCCCATTGTTGACGCAGCACTTTCTAGAGAGGTTTTCGCACCAGTTCGGTAAGCCCTTGTGCTCGGTCACTCGCCGTGCCCAAATCGTGCTATCTCGTCACGCGTGGCCGGGTAACATTCGCGAACTTGAGAATGTAATCGGACACGCCTGCATGGTTGCTATGGGCGATACTATCGATGTCACGGATTTACCCGAGTATCTGAGAACTGATGGCCATGCGGATTCTGCGCCCGCACACGCGGCTGTGAACGACGCGATTCCCACCAGCAGTTCACTCGAAGAGAACGAACGACTGCTCGTTATTGGCGCACTTGAACGCGCAAAAGGTAATCAGTCGGAGGCAGCCCGTCTTTTGAGAATCGGACGGGATGCGTTGCGCTACAAGATGAAGAAGTACGATCTCTCTTAGGTTTTCCTTACATCAGATGCATAACACTGGGCACGGCGCACGTCGGACAATGGCATAGCCATGGCTGCCTAGACGGCCGGGCAACTCTGGCGCGCCGCCTTTGCCGATTACAATGAGATCCACGTTGTGCTCCTTAGCGGCGCAGGCCACTCGACGCGAGGCTTCCCCCACCAGAACATGGACTTGCGCAGGAACTCCAGTTCGATCGAGCGCATCTTGCATGGCCTTTTGAACCGACTCGGTGGATATTGGAGGACCGCCTGGATCTACGAGCGGGAGCAATCCTTCTTCTACGGGCGTGATTACATGCGTAGCGAGAAGTTGCGTTCCAAGCTGATCCGCGAGCTCGGCAGACTGTCTCAAGACTTCGTCTGTCTCCCAATCCAGTCCAACAGCACACATGATTCGCTGCAACTTCAACCACTGCTTGGGATGGATAGCTTTATCGAGGTGAGGACCCGTCAAAACAGGACAGTGCGCGTCGTGTAATACTTTCGCAGTTACCGACCCTAGGAGCATCTGTCGAAACGGCCCGAAGCCACGAGTCGGCATTACAATCATCCGTCCTTTGCTCTCACCGCCATACACCACGATGCACGCCGCCGGATCACCCACAAGCACGCAGAGGTCTGAAGGAACATGCGGTATGTACTGCTGCTGGAACGCAGACAACGCGTCACTTGCAATTTGTTTTCGTTGCGCCAGCTCGGCCTCGTCTCCGGTGTAGAGACGATCCAGCGGACTACTACCGCGCGGCAAACTCTCAACGACGTGAAGCAAGGTCAGCTTCGCACGAAGACGTCGCGTCAAAGCCGCCACATAGGGACACGCGTCGATGCTTCGGTCGGAGAAATCAATTGGGAAAACAACTTCCTTGATATTCATTTTGTGCTCCTTACCGCTTCTGTCCAATCGCCAGTCCGAACTTTCTTCTGGGATCCACGCAGCTTCAGGTCCAATTGCGTGTGCTGTCCACGGAAGAGCAGAACATTAAAGACCCACGTGCATCCGTGACCTTCTGCTTTTGCGAACACGGAATAGCGGCCCTGCCGCAACGCTGTTAGTCTGTAGAATCCAGTGGCGTCGCTTTGCGCAACCTGAACCTCCCGAGAGAACACGTTCGTGGCAGAAACAGTCGCGCCAGCTATAGCCCTTTGATTTTCATCGGTGACCTGGCCGCCCAGTGAGGCCAGGTCAGGATCGTCGATTCGAGGAAGTAAGAGAACGAGTAGAGCAGCCGTAAGCCCGAATACTTTGACCATGGATCACCTCCATTCCCATCGATCCAAAGGCATTCAGCAACAACGCTAGCGAACCTGGATGGCGACCTTTAACACCTCGTCTTTTCGTCGAGCGAAGAGGTCATAGGCTTCGCTTATTTGATCCAAGGTGAATGTATGGGTCAATAGCGGAACCAGATTTAGCCGGTGGGCCTGCACCAACCGCATCAGACGGGCCATGCGCTCCTTCCCGCCCGGACAAAGCGTTGTTACGATCGTCTGGTCAGCAAGTCCTGCGCCAAATGCCTCCAGCGGTATACGCAAGTGCCCGGAGTAAACGCCTACACTCGACAAGGTTCCGCCTGGTCGAAGAACGCGTAGCGCGTTCTCGAAGGTTTCCTGAAGGCCAAGCGCCTCGATGGCCACGTCAACACCGCGCCCGTGCGTTTGTGCCAGAATCATCCCCAGCGGCTGAGCCGAGGAGAGAAACGTGTGAGTTGCGCCGAAGAGCTTGGCGGTCTGTAGCCGGTGAGGTTCAGAATCGACCGCAAATATTTGGGCCGCTCCGCGCAATTTTGCGCCGAGTGTGGCGCAGAGTCCGATCGGTCCTTGCGCAAAGACGGCTACCGTGTCGCCAAGCTGTATGTTGCCGTTCTCCGCCGCAGCGAAGCCGGTCGAGGCTATATCTGCAAGCAGCAACACCTCTTCATCTCTGAGATCGTCCGGCACGAGGGTCAGGTTAGCCTGGGCGTAAGGAATAAGCACATACTCGGCTTGAGTGCCGTCGATTGTGTTGCCGAGCCGCCAGCCCCCCAGCCCGCCACCACACTGAGATGTATGACCACCGAGGCAGGGTTCGCATTGCCCGCACGGAGTGATCGCGCCTACAAGAACTCTTTGACCGACTTCATAACCAGTCACACCGGGTCCTAGTTCATGAATGACTCCGACAGCCTCATGACCGATGGTCAACCCAGGTATTACTGGATATTCGCCTTTGATGATGTGGATGTCTGTCCCACAGATTGTTGTGAGATGCACCCTTATGACGGCCTCTCCATATCCGGGACTTGGAATCGGTTTTTCTTCCAGAGTGAAGTTCCCAGGACTGTGAAACACATTTGCTTTCATAAATCCGGGCGCCGCTGTAATACGCTCAACTTGCTGTACTGCGGGTGTCATCATTTTCTTCGTCCTTGCCTTTCCGCAAGGACTAGTGCAATCGGAAGGCCCAGCTGTGACGCATGAAATGGCCGCAGATTTAGGTAGGAATCGTGGGCATTTGCGCCCTTTGACACAGTACTTGGGTTTGGTGACGCAACAAGAATGGAACGGTCGGCAGTCGTTAGGGATGAGTTCGATTCAACTGTTTATCCAACGCTGCGTCATGCCCGTAGATGTCATCGAAGAAGCGAACTTCGCCGCCCTGAAGGACAACTGCTGTTGCATACACGATCAGAACGGGGATGGCAGGGTTCACGTCAACCTGGACTGTTCCGGCGCCGTTCATCGACGCCGCAATCCGTTCAGAGGTCCATTCCGGGTTGTTTCGTAATACCCATTCTGCGAGCGCCTGCGGCCGCTCTACTCGGATACATCCATGGCTGAAATCTCGCCGCATTTTTGAGAACAGATGCTGAGCCGGAGTATCGTGCAGGTACACATCGTTATCGTTCGGAAAGATGAATTTGACGAGTCCTAAAGCGTTCTTGGGTCCCGGTAGCTGGCGAATCCGCCATTTGCCGTTGCGTAGCAGGGATAGAGTTCTGTCGCTTACTGCGTGCTCTCTCGTGACCGTACCATCGGGTGTAACAATCTGGAAATCCCGATAAGCCTCGCTTGAGCCCGTTCGTTGTAGCGCGGGCAGAATCTCACTCCGAACGATGCTTAACGGGACGTTCCAGTACGGCCGGAAGATCACATGCTTCAGTTCAGCCGCAAATACCGGAGTCCTATGCCGGTAAGCCTTGCCGACAACTACTTTCATATCGAGTTCAGTTAAATACGCGTTATTCAGCCCGCGTAGACGGAACTCGGGAATGTTCACGACGATGGGCGGTCGAGGGAAATCGTGCGGAACCCAACGCCAGCGTTCCAGCGTGAGCTGTAGTTGGCGCACGCGGCGTGTCAACGGCGTATTCAGTTCGTGCAACGTTCTGGCGTCGATCCGACCGTCAGGGTCTAGGCCGTGACGGATCTGGAAGCGTTTCACAGCGTCAACAAGCGGGCTTTGGTAAACTTGCATTTCCCCGGAAACAACCGCATCATCGGGCAAGTCGCCCAAGAGACGAAGCAGTTCTGTCAACCTCTTGATGCCGCTGTATGTGCCGCCGGGTTTGAGCGGTTCGGTCCGCGGTGGCAAAGGTTCGCTGTTGGCTCGTCGAGCGAGTCCAAGGTACGATTGCAGAGCCTTTTGCGTTCGCCGATAGCCGTCAAATGGGGGCTCTACACTCTCAAGAACGCCTCGCGCATCAAGGGCGTTTAGTAGACACTCTCGTAGCACACTTGCAGGATCGTAGTGATTGCGCGTAGTCCTAAAATCGGGGTGGACCGACTTGGGATTCACTTTGCCCGCAGTAATATCGGAGATATAGCGCATCGCACTGATTGTGAGAGCTAAGTCGAAGCGAGCGAGATCGCGCGCTGAGGCGCCCGATTTCTGAAGCCCACGTAGACGCGATGACCAGCGCGGACCATCGTAATCCTCTGGGTCTAGACCTTTCCAGTCGGCGGTGATTAGAGCCTCGATGATGGCGCCAGCTGCAACGGTAGGCAAACTATCCCGAGTCCAGGCCAAAGAGTAGTTCGCTGTGCTATAAAACTCCGTAACTTGTGGCCTGTAGGCCGAAAACTCCGGCCACCGCAGGTCAGGAAGCAAGCTACTAATCAAAAGTTCGCGTAGTTCCGTTGCGGCATCGGGACGGGAGTCCGGCAGCGTCGGATTCCCGCGGGGCGGAGCCGCCAACATCCAAACAACCGCAGCGATGCTTGTAATCCAATGAGTCACGACTCAGTTCCCAGTTGCTCATATCCTGAGGACCGGACAGGGCGATTCGCAAACGATTGCATGACCGTTAGTGCGAAGGCTGCCGAAAGACTTTTGCCCTCTCCCGCGTCCGATCACAACCAAGTCGACATTGTGCTGCAAGGCCGCGCCGCGCACGACGCTGGCGGGGCTGCCCCCTTCAAGACACACTTCCAGGGTGGTTCCGGCCTGCCGCTGCAACACACTAAGTCGCTCGCGAGTCCATTCCAAAAGGTACCGCCTGAATTCTGCATCGCGACTACCGGCCGAACTCACTTCAGGTGCGCCTACCGCATGAACAAGCCGGAGCTTGGCATTGTACGCGGTTGCGAGATCAGCGGCACAGCGGATCAAGTCAGCGCCTTCGGGCACGAGGTCGATAGCGCATAGCATGTTGCGGCAATCCAGATGGTCGGCCGTCTCCGGATCCTCCGTGTGTGCAGCAGTCCAAACAGCGCAATCGGCGTCATGAAGTACCTTTGCAGTAACGGAGCCGACGAGCAGGCTGCGGAATTTTCCGTAGCCGTGAGTCGGCATCATGATCAAATCGACATCGTGCTGCTCCGCAAATGCAGTGATCTGCACGGCAGGGTCGCCATGAAGGACGACCCTGCTAACCTGAGGCGCCTCCAGAGTTACTAGGTAGGAGGCAATCTGTTTTTCGCCTGATTGCAGCATCGCCGGAATGTCGAACATGACTGGATATGGCGCATCAATGCTTCCATACCAGCCGGCCGGGATGTTGACCACGTGTAAGACTGTGATCTTTGACTGAAACTGGCGCGCCATCGACATTACGAACGGCTCGGCAGCGCGGCACCGATCCGAAAAATCGACCGGAAACAGTATGTGTTTGAAGTGTGGCATAACTAACTCCGCGCTAATGCGCTAGCCGTGGGCATCAGCTTATCTGGATGCGCAAATTGAGTGACAACGGGATCGGCCAAGCGTACATAGTCCGCAACGCTCATGTGGATCGCGTCACGATGAGTGCCCGCATTGAAGAAGATGTAGGTTTCGTCGGCCAGTCGTGTGTCCATATACACCGGCAGTCCGAATAGCGGTCCAAAGGGTGGGAAGGCTCCTATCTCGCTATCAGGGAATCTTTCGCGAACTTCCTCTTCAGTTGCCAGGCGGACAGAATGCAAATTGACGGCTTCTGCGAGTTCGTCGAGATTCACCTTGCAGTCGGCTGGAAGTACCGCCATCGCGTAACCGTAAAGGCCGCGGACAATCACGGTTTTTGCGAGCATATACGCCGGCAGGTGTTCAGCTTCAGCTACTTCTCGAGCACGATACGCATTCGCATGGCTGGTATGCACGTGAGAAATTCCGTAGCGGTCAAGCATGTCAAGACAGCGTCGGAGAGTATTCATGACAGCCTCCTTCTTTCTGTTCAACGAAGAGCAACTAGAGGACCAGCTTTTGTAGCGGAGACTCGGCGAATCGCGATAAGTTTTCGCGTAAAGGCGAGCATTCAGAAGTTAAGGCCTGAGGGTTTGCACGCAGACTGCGCGAAAGTACGCATGTTGCAGGCGCCGACAGCAGACACGTTAGTAACAGTTCAGACCAACGGTGTTTTGGAGAGCATGCGCCGCATCGCAATCACATCACCGCGATGAGAAGCTTCTCGCCGGGTTTCCGCGAGCGCCCCCCATGAGGAGCTATCGCGAACGCGAGCAGGATGAAACTGAGGACTGCACCGATGGCGCCGAGGCGGATAAGATGGCCAGTGCGCAACCGACCCGCGATGCCCCGCTGTCACGTGCAGAAACACGATCAGAGCCAGCGGACATCTACCAGGGCGGTCCCGGGAGGTTGGGGGCGTCTTTTCCACTCCTTCATGGAACTGGTTAGACGGTTCCGATCCGGATGTAGATGAATCCCCGACAGAACAAGCCGGGCGCAATCATGGACCGCACCCAAGCTTTCATGAGACCCAGCCCTGTTGTGTAAGCACGCTGCGTTCAGCGGCCACCTTGACCGATCGGAGCATCATTCGTCGAATCAGGAGAATTCCCGGAGACAGAAGCGACCAATACATTCGGAACTTCTCACGCGCGCAGGCGTTGGTTGCTATAGCGCGGGTCTCAGTTCGAAACACGGAGCTTGTCGCTCCCATCTCATCCGAGCGGAGTGTCCAGACGATCTTGACGTAATCCGGCTCGGTGAATGCCGCGAACTCCTCGGACGGCAGTGAGCGAAATATGACATTGGCCTCCCACGGCTTGGTAACGGCACCCACGACGATTTCTTTTCCCGGCGACTCCGCCAAGACCACCCATCCGAGGGACTGCATATCCGTGAGTAACCTGTGGACCTGCGTCAAGCTGTCGGGAGGAGTGGCGCCGAGAATCAGTTCGCGGCCCCTGAACACCGCGCGAACCAGAGGGAGCTTGTACAGGTCTATGTCCCGCGCCACCGCGAGGGTCACAGCGGCGGGAGCCGTCACGTGTATGTGATGACGCTCCACAATTTCGCACACTGGCATGAACCGGTCGAGCAACTCGTCATGTTCGTCCGGATTCGGACGCGGTGGATGTCCGTACCGGGACCAAGTCACGCCCACATACGTCACATACATGCCGACCGCGAACCCAACTCCGGCCGTCGCCCATCGAAGACCTGAACGAAAAATGGATTGCGCAGTCATGTCTAGTGGTCTCACAGAACAATCGTAGGGCCTTCCGTAACCAATGTTTGGGTAGAGCAAGCAGAACACCACTCTTATGTCCTTCTCTCCACCCAGCTGATGTAGATGCGCGCAGTTCGTAACGGTTAGGAATCTGTTCTCCCTCTCGATCACGTTCGAATCGAAGCGAAGACACGCGAGACGGCGATCAGTATCAGACTTTATCGTGTCGAGATCGGTAGCGATCACTTGAAATTCCACTGTGTAGCTCCCACGTTGAGAACCAGGATATTCATCTACGCGCTCGGAACGGCAGCCTTGCATTATGTTGCGGTATCACGTGTTGGCTCCAGAATACCGGCAACAGACAACGCGGCCAAAAGAGGCCGCACTGCTTCTGGATCCAGCGCTCTGGTGAGGTCGTCGGCGGTAATGATTCCGACCAATGTACCGTTTCTATCGATGATCGGCACGCGACGGATGTGATGTTCCGTCATGGCTTTCAGCACCAGCAGAACGTCGTCGTTATCATGGCAACACACGACAGGGGAGTGCATTATCTCGCGCACCCGCTTATAGAAGCTATCCTCGGCGTCGGCACAGATGTGGATGGCAAGATCCCTGTCTGTAAAAATGCCGACTGGACAATTGTCCCGCCCAACCACCGGTAGCGCACCAACATTTCGGTCGCGCATGATTATCGCGGCTAGATCCACGCGATCGTCCGGCGAGCAGAACGCGACATTCTGTGTCATTATCTCTGCACAAGTCATAAAAGTCTCCTAGTCGCTATATAGTGGGCTCAGTGCAATTGGACTGCCGGTCCCTGAGCGCGCGACGGAAAGAGTTGCCTCAATGAGTTCTTCTGCTCGGTTGAAGTGAACGTCAAACCCCAGCTTGCGGCTGAGGTTTTGCATGGCAACATTTGACGGCGCGATCCAGCCTTGGATGGTGTCCAGGCTCTCTTCGCGACCTATCTCAATGAGGCGGCGCAGCAGCTCTGCACCAAGCCCCCGTCGTTGAAAGTTATCGGAAACAATAAGGGCGAACTCGCCCGAGTTCATCTCGGTGTCGCGAATAAGGCGGCCCACACCAACGATTTCACCCTTACCATCCCCGTTTTCCAGCCGTTCCGCCACTAAAGCCATCTCCAAATCGTAGTCAATCGCGCAAACGTGCGAAAGACGGTCGTGTGCTGTTCTCTGCTGATAGGAGATTCCGCCAAGATAACGCATGTGCACGGTTTGATCAGACAGTTTTCCATGAAAAACCACCATCTTTGGTTCGTCCTCAGGGCGTATCGGTCGGATGCGCAGACGGTCGCCACCGCGTGTGACCCACTCTCCGGAGTACTGCGTAGGGTAGGGGCGAATGGCTGAGCGCGGGAGTTGCTCATCACGCACGGACGCGGGGTGCAGGATTATACGAGCGTCGAGCGCGCAGATGTCGCGTTCGGAAGCAGACAACGGATTGATATCTATCTCTCGAATGCGCGGCTGCTCGACTACCAGTCGGCTGAATCGGACCAGGATTCGTTCGAGTAGTCCTAGATCGACGGACGAACGGCCCCGAACTCCATTCAACGCCACAAACACTTTCGTCTGCTCCATCAGACGGCGTGCCAGGATCGTGTTGAGTGGTGGTAGTCCTAGAGCTCTATCTCGAAAGACTTCCACGAGCTCACCACCGAGTCCGAACAAGATCACAGGGCCAAATTGTGGGTCCTGGCTGCTACCGAGAATCAGTTCATAACCTCGGCGCAGCATGCGCTGAACGGATACACCCTGGAAGTGTCCCGGTCCGGCTTTCTCGTCCACAGACTGCCGAATTGACCTGAATGCCTCGCGAACGGCTCCTTCCGTTGTGATGTTCAATACGACGCCACCAACGTCTGTTTTATGCGTAATCGTTTCGGAGAGCAGCTTTAGTACGATCGGGAAGCCAAGACGGACAGCGGCGCCCACCGCTTCTTCCTCATCGTCAGCAACCACGGTCTCGACGACAGGAATGCCATAGCTGGTTAGTATCTGCTTGGATTCAACTTCAGATAATACAGTCCTGCCGCTCTGCATCGCCGTTTCTATAATTGTGGAGGCCGAAGTTGATGTTGGGCCCAGCCCCTCTTCATCGAGGACCGGAGTTTCATACAACGAATGAAGGTTTCGGCTGTATTGCCACATGTACTCGAAAACACGGGCCGCGGAATCTGGGTAAGGAAACGATGGGATGCCCCCGGAATTCAGAATGCTCTCCGCCTCCTGCATGCTTCTTCCACCCATGAAACTGGCGAGGACCGGCTTTCGCGACTTACAATTCTTCACCAAGGAGTTGGCGATATCTGAGGGCGAGGTCATGCCCTGGGGGGTCACTATCGCGAGCAAGCCATCTGTGCTGGGATCAGCTAAGGCCACTCTAGTCGCATTGCAATATGTCTCCGCAGACGCATCCCCGAGCACATCTATCGGGTTCGCATGGCTCCAATGAGCAGGTAACAAGGAATTAAGTTCCTCGATCGTGGAGGAGGACAGTTCAGCCAAACACCCTTCATATTCGACCAAAGTATCGGTAGCCAGCACGCCCGGCCCGCCTGCGTTTGTCACAATCGTCAGCTTCGGTCCCGAGGGCCGCGGCTGCTTTCCCAGGACGTCTGCCATATAGAAGACGTCCGCCATCGTTTTGACCCGAAGGATGCCGCACCTTCGGAACGCCGCGTCCAATACGGCATCGCTTCCAGCAAGCGAACCGGTATGCGACACGGTTGCCCTGGCTGCAGCCTCGCTACGTCCCGCCTTTATCACAACGATTGGCTTCTTTAGAGCCACTTCGCGTGCGGCGGTTACAAAACTACGTGCATCGCCGACGGTCTCCATATAAATGACGATGCATTTCGTGGCCGGATCATGGCCGAAGTGCCGTATAACGTCCGCCCATCCAACATCCACCATCGATCCCAGCGAAATCAGAGCGCTAAAGCCGACATTCTCTGTGAGACTCCAGTCGAGTACGGCCGTACAGAGGGCGCCACTCTGGCTCAAAAACGCCACATGTCCCGGCAGCGCCATAGCGGCAGCAAAGGTGGCATTGAGATGGCCCGCCGGGCTCATTATGCCGAGGCAGTTTGGCCCAATCACTCTCATACCCGAGCGTTGGGCCTGGCTCCCCAGTTCTTGCTCCAGCTTTTCACCGGCCGGTCCCGTTTCTCTAAAGCCCGCCGAAATGATCAACGCAGCAGGGATCCGTTTGGAGGCACACTCTTCGATGATCCCGGGAACCGTCCATGCAGGCGTGACGATTACAGCCAAATCGGGTGTTTCCGAAAGCGAAGAAACGTTGGGATAGGCTTTCCGACCCATAACCCGATCTCGGGCAGTGTTGACCGGGTAAACCTCACCCGGGAAAGAAGCGGCGAGCAGGTTATGCATCACGGTATGACCAACCTTGCCCGCCGCATCGGTAGCACCGATTACGGCGATCGACCTTGGATACAAGAACGGGTGAAGAGAAGCCGCCCTTTTTCTACCCGGCACGGTCTGAACAGTACTCATCGGACTACCCTAGAGGCTGAGAACCGGACATTCACAGTGCCGGATGATCGCATAATCGTGAGTACGCAAACGGCCAAGTACTCCGTTGCCACCGCGCCCAATGATCACCAGGCCAGCATTGTGCGATTCAGCCGCGTGGCTTACGAATCGCGCAATGTCTCCCGAACCGACACACACGGCTGCTTCGCACTCTGCTAGTTCCTTCATTTCGGCGAGCCGCCCGCGAGCCGCTTCGATGAGATCGGCCCGAAGCTCTGCATCCATATAGACCTCAGGACGTGTTTCTACCGCCGGGACGGCATGGGCAACCGTGAGTTGAACTCCAAGGCGGCGCGTGAAATTCGCAGCATATCGAAGAGTGTGAACCCCAGTATCATCCAGATCCACAGCGCACAGGACGTTGGTCAGGTTGGGCGCCGCGGGAGGCCGGTCCACATTGAGGTGAGCCGATGTCCAAACAGGACATGGCGTGTCATGAAGAACCTTGGCTGTGACGGAGCCAAGTACAAACCGGCGAAACGGCCCGCGGCCGTGTGTCGGCATCATGATTAGATCAGCCTTTTCATTGTTGGCATAGCGCACGATCTCTTGAGCTGGATCGCCGATCGCGACATGCCGGTGTACCTTAACTCCGGCGAACTCGTCGACGAGAAACTGACCAAGCATTTGATTCAAGCGACCGGTCCGAGGTTCCCAAACGTATGGCTCGAACGGCAGCATTTCAACGTGAAGGAGGCTGACTTCCGCATCAAAGTGACGCGCGTACGACGCAACGTGCCGTGCGGCGATCTTGCATTGAGGCGTGAACTCGACTGGAAACAGAATGCGCTTAAAGCTGACCATTGTGGGGCTCCTTTACGTGGACCCTTGCACGATCAGAGCCATCTTGTTCTGCCTGGACTTTCATCAAGCCCGCCATTTCTACGCTTCCCGCTTGCGCCATTTCGCGCACATGGGCCACTGAGCGCAATACTTCTTGGTACGACGAGCCTAAAAGAGCCCATTTCGAGCATTAGGAGACCGATTTTGTGGCTTGTCGCGTGCACGCGTTCAAGGGAGGCCGCACATGAAACAGGAAACTGCAACCAAACCTGGCGACACTCATCAAAATATCTTCATACTCGCGGTTGTCACGCCAAAGCACTCCGCTGAAGTCGAACCGTATCGTTTCCCACACGCGGTGGCAAATGCATACCGTTCCCTCCATTCATGAAGCAATGAAAGCTCTCCAGTCGTTACCGATTTCGGTGGTGCTCTGTGAGGACACCGTCTGTGATGGCAAGTGGCTGGATCTCGTCCGGGAAACAGAGCACCTAAGTCCGCGCCCACAGACAATCGTTCTCTCCCCGTGCGAAGATGCAACCCTGTGGGCCGAAATTCTCAACTGCGGTGGATACGACCTGCTCGCGCTGCCCCTTGAACCTCGTGAGCTGTTTGCGGTTGTGCCAATGGCATGGCGTCAATGGGCTAGTACTGCCAAGACGAGTAATACTTCCGCAGCCGCAGGGAGCTTGACGCGGGAACTCACCAATGTGAGCTAAGGATGCGGTGGATTTGATCGCACACACACGGGCAGGTCTTATGATCGCGCTTGCCATCGGCTCCGGATTGATTTCAGTGACATGCTCACGGGCTCATTGAGACCAGGGACTGATTCTCAAGCCGGATAGGCCGATTCTCGCCATCATCACAGGTCATTGGCTGGCCTATTCAGCGCATTGTCTCAACCTGAGTGGTCAAGGCATTTGCGGTTTGGAATGCTGGCTTTTGGGGAATGGCTCAGGCCCCTGTAACGGTCCGCCAGACTGCGAGGGATCGCGATCGCAAGAACCGATGATTGCTAGACTTCAATAAGTGCCGGCCCACGCGGAATAGATTCTGGACGGCATCGTGGAGCGAGAGATACCGCTGGGCGTGCCGTGCGGATTTGAAACGTCGCATTTGTCGTTCGTTGGCGCGTCGGCTGATGCGAGACTTCAGCTCGATG
>CAWJQP010000032.1:0-23012 GCA_963844855.1 Bryobacteraceae bacterium | reverse complement strand
GCGCTCGATCCGGAGTGATGATCGCGCTCCGCCCCGCCCCGCGCGTTTGGCTCTGGACCTGCGGCACGCCGCCCGGTTGGCGGCGCTTGATGGGGTACACAGGCAATCGGGGCGCCCGGATTTGAACCGGGGACCTCGCCGACCCGAACGGCGCGCGCTACCAGGCTGCGCCACGCCCCGAATGCGAGAGCCAGTCTAGCGCTGCCATTCCGGCGGGAAAACGGCGATCGGCGTCGACATAACCCCGGGAATGCAGGGGAATGGCACTTCAGCACTCAAGTGTCTACCCCATATGGACCGATGTAGGACCCAGTGAGACCGCTCGGGGGGAACTATCGGTCGGATGACCCGTATGTGGCGTTCCGCATGCGGACGTTCCATGCGGGCTCCTCCTGAGCTATGTGGGCTGCTTTGCCTACTGCCTCTACTACGCGATGACGTGGAGTGGCGACAACCGCACCGTGCTGGTCGGGCTGTCCGCCGGCGCGCTCGTGGGCACGTTCCTGCTGCGGCAGCTGCCGATCCACAAGGTCGTCGCATCCGAGCGCTGGCGCGAGCCGTTCTTCCTCTCCTGGAGCTCGAGCCTGATCGCGGTGATCGCGTCGGTGCGGCGCTCGACGGCGGCGCGCACTCGGCGCTCGCCCTCGCCTTCTTCCTTCCGCTCGCCTTCTCCGCGCTGAGCTACCCGATGAAGGTGATGATCGCCGTCACCCTCCTCGACGTCGGCGCCTTCATCGCCGTCGCGCGATCACGGGCAACGCGTCGTTCCCCTTCGTCTTCATGTTCGCCTGCGCGCTCGCCACGGCTGGCTGGATGTCAGCGGCCCAGTCGCACATCCACGAGAAGCACATGAGCGACCGCCTCGAGGCGGAAGAGCAGTCGCGCGGATGGCGTACATCGACCCGCTCACGGCGCTGCCGAACCGCTCCGCCTGGAGCGGCGCCTCGCGCAGGCCGTAGAGAGCGGCCAGCCCCACATCCTGCTGGGCATCGACCTCGACGGCTTCAAGTTCGTCAACGACTCGCTCGGCCACGCGGCCGGCGACGAGATCCTCCGCCAGCTCGCCCGCCGCGCTCGCGGCTCGACGAGGCCGCGCACCGTCGCCCCGCTAGGGCGGCGACGAGTTCGCCATCCTGCCCCGGACATCGGCGACGACGCCCTGGCGACGCCAAGGAGCGTCGCCGCGCGCGTCCTCGCCGCGCATCCGCGAGCCGCTCGCCCTCGACGGCACCGAGTTCGAGCTGACGCCGGCATCGGCATCGCCCTCTTCCCCGACCACGCCGACCGCGCCGAGGACCTCCTCGCCGCGCCGACACCGCGATGGCCCAGGCGAAGGCCGCCGGCCAGGCGGCATCACCGTCTACGAGCGGAGCGCCACGACGCCCGCACGCGCCTGTGCTGAGCGGCCGCTGCGCCGCGCGCTCGCCACGGCGAGCTGGTCGGTGCACTACCAGCCCATCTTCGAGCCCGCCAGCGGCCGCATCGCGATGCTCGAGGCTCTCGCGCGCTGGGAGGACCCGGAGCGCGGCCTCATCCCGCCGATGGAGTTCATCCCGTTCGCCGAGGAGACCGGCCTCATCGTCGACATCGGCGACCGGCGTCGTCGACCTGTCTGCCTCAGTCTCGTCTGGAAGCGGCGCCGGCCTCGCGCCCGCGATCTCGTTCAACGTCTCGCCCCGCCAGCTGCGCGAGCCCGACTTCGCGGACGCACTCGCCGACGCGCTCACCGCAGGGTCTCGCACCCGTCCGCCCTTCACCGTGGAGATCACGGAGTCGGCGATGGTCGAGGACCCCGCCGCGCTCGACCGTGCTGCACGACGCTGCGCGCGTCGGGTTTCCGCCTGGCGATCGACGACTTCGGCGCCGACCATTCCTCGCTCGGCCGCCTGCGCGGCTGCCCGTGCACATGCTGAAGGTCGACCGCGCGCCCTCCCCTGCGGGGCGCTCCGGAAGACGTCCGCGGCAGCGCCATCGTCACCTCACTGCTGACGCAGCAATACGAAGATCCTGCACAACTGACCAACCCCACTGCTGTAACCTACTCGTTCAGTTGCGTCTGCTACAATTCTGGAGGAGGATATCAGGTCGCCCCGGCGAGGGCCAGGATGCCGACCGGGTTCAGACCGATCAGCCAGCCGGCGATGGCACCCGGTGTTGCGTTGAGCACCAGGTCGACACCACCGCGGACGGTAGGTGGCGGCGCATGCTGGCGGCGAGCTCGCTGACCGAGAACTCACAGGCCCAGGGTCAGTAGCAGGAGCACGACGCCGATCGCGCCGCCGATCTCGACAAAGTCACCGGCAGCCGGAACCGGTGCGATACCGCCCTCACCGAGGGCGAGGCCGGCGAGCAGATACAGCGGTACCGGCGTCAAGGCGAACCGCCGGGCGAGCGCACCCAAGGCGCTGAGCGCGGTCAGGATGAGGCCCAGCTCGAGCAGCAGAGCGATCGAGATGTGCACCGGGCACTAAGCGTGGATGATCCGGTCGACACCGGCGATACCACCCGGCGTACCGATGACGACAAGAACATCCCCCGCCTGCAGAGCCTCGCTCGGTGCCGGCGAAGCGATCACGTCATCGCCCCGCACGATGGCCACGATCGACGCCCCCGTACGGGTCCGGGCCCGCGTCTCACCCAGCGGGCGCCCGGCATAGCGTGACTCGGGGTCGACCTCGATCTGCCCGGCGCTGAGCCCGGGCACCTCCTTCGTCAGATCGGCGAACCGCTCAGCGATCCGGGGTGCGCCGAGGATCTCGGCCACCGTGTCGGCCTCCTCCGCCGTCAACCGAAGCAGCAGCCGTGACTGGTCCGGATCACGGCGGTCATAGGCGACCAGCTCGAAGTCCCCTTCGCGACGAGCCACGATCCCGAGATTGCGGCCCTCTGCGGAGGTGAACTCATAACGCAGCCCAATACCCGGCAGCAAAACCTCGTTGACGTCCACCCCCAACAATGACGGCGGGACGGCATGCCGCAGGACCAGGCATGGGCGCCGGACATCGACCGTTCTCACCCCGGCGACGTCCATTGCCCAACCTGACGAGCGAGGAAGCCGAACATGACCGCCTTTCCCGACTGGATGACGAAAGTCAGTCGCGTCGCCAACCTGCTCTACGACCGCGACCTGGGTTGGCTGCTGGATCACCAGCTCCTGGTGCTTACCCATGACCGACACGCGCTAGAGTCCCGTTTATCGCGTCGTACCGGATTGATTTCGTGATTTCTTGCAGCCTCCGCGTTTATATTGGCATGTGCAGGCGAGCGCCGTCAGCGGCGAGGAAGCATGTGATGGCCAGACCAAACTCCGCCAGCCCTCGCAGTGATAAGCACGCTGTGTCATTGGATTCTGTCACCGCTGCTCGCCGGTGCTCTTCAGCCCCGGGTCTGTAAGAAAGGTAAGCGCCATTGACGACATTGCTCGCACTCCGACCACGAGTGCCGCCGCATCTACAAAGAAGTTTGGGTTGTGATTCGGTGCCGCCGTAGCTGGATCCTGGTCCCGCGGAGTGATGCCAAGGAACACAAAGAGGCCGGGTACTACCTGGGCATAAAACGAAAAGTCCTCCGACGCGCCTTGCAACGGTGCGACCGAAGCAGGTCTGCCACTGACCTGCTCCAACACCGGCCGCATATGCCGGGCCAACTGGTCGTTGTTGACCGTGGTGGCATACATATCCGTGATCGTTACCTCGGCTTTGGCCTGCGCACTTTCCGCGATCTTTTCAGCGGTCCGCCGTATGTCATCTTTCATCTGCTTTCTTCCCGATTCGTCGTAATTGCGAAAGCGTGCCCCCCATCTCGACGGTTTCGGGAACAACGTTCGGGCTCGTTCCGCCGTGGATACTGCCGACTGTTATGACCGCGGGCGCGACGGCAAGGTTGGCACGCCGGCTGACAATCGTTTGCAGAGCCGAGATGATTAGCGCGGACGTGGTGACAGGATCGATGGTGTTCCATGGCATTCCTCCATGGCCCTGCTTCCTGGTTACCCGGATCTTGAGGTCGTCGCTGCTCGCCATCGTTACTCCAGTTCGATAGAACAGTTGTCCTGATGGCCCTGGCAAGACGTGCAGGCGGAACACTGCCTCCGGCTTCAGTTCCTTAAACAATCCTTCTTCGAAAATGAGCTTGGCTCCCCAAGTCCCGGCGGCGGGCTCCACTACGCTGGAGCCTTCTTCGGCAGGCTGGAAGAGAAAACGATGGTTCCTGCGATCTGGCTTTTCATTCCTGACAAGACTTCCGATGTCGCCATGAGCATGGCAGTATGGGCGTCGTGCCCGCACGCATGCATTACGGGCACTTGCTGCACCCTTGTACTGAGCGGTCGCCGTGGACGCGAAAGGCAAGCCCTGGTCGTCTCCTCGACCGCTAGGCCATCGATATCCGCGCGTAATGCAACAGTGCGTCCCGGTTTTGCTCCTTTCAGCACGCCCACAACGCCAGTTCGCGCAACTCCTGTACGCACATCCAGCCCGAGACGTTGTAGGTGTTCCGCTACAACTTTCGCCGTGCGTTTCCTTGATCTCCGAGTTCCGGATGCCGGTGAATGTCGCGCCTCCATGCGATCAGCTTCTGTTCCACATCAGCAGCGCGCTTGCGTACATCGGCTTGCCAGGAGATATCCTGTGCCGTGACACCGGAATTTCCGGAGACTAACATAACAACAGCTATCATTGCCGTGCGTGTGCAACTGGTGGCAGTCTGACGAAACTGTGGCATGCGGATGGCCCTAAGATCTAAGCGCTTCATGTCGATTGTTGGATAGGTCCGGACACCTTACCATCTCGCAAAAACAATTTCCCTTACACCATTCAAGAAGACTTCACGGTGACAGCACCACGCCGATGAGCCAGTGTCTACGACGTCATGGACGACACAGTACAGCACTATCTTAAAATTTTGTTCCTGAAGTCCTTAGGGATCATCGGCAGTGCGGCGGGCTGTAATGTTGAATGCAACGTGGTCTCGACCGCCGCCGCACTACCGATGATCCGACTCGACGGAGCCGCTCACGAGCAATTGGGGATTGATTGTTTCGGGTTGAGAGGAACCGCAATGAATTGGCACTCTGCAGCGTGATCGAACGCTGAGGTCGATCGAGGTCCTGGCTATCGGGAACCTGATCGCCAGCCTGAACAATGGAGACCGGCGCAGCAATCACAGACAGGGCTTCTCCCAACAGACCGTCTGTCGCCAAGGACGATACCTCCCGGGAGACATCGGAATGGATGAGTACTGTTCGTGCCACCTGTATCACGGACAGAACAAATACAATGCTTCTCCACGGGCTAACCTCACAGTCGTCATCTCAGCCTGTTAATAGGCACGGCCGATTCTAACGTTCACGCATTATTCTCCACCGTTACAGTTTCCTTGAATGTGAATGAGTGAGCAATATTGATCAGACAACAAGCTGGAATCGCATTAACTTTGCGCATGTTGGCGGTACTGCTTTGAATGCAAGGTCAGTTCAAAGCAGGAACCTTCTTGTGGAAAGCCCCATAGACGTAGGACGGGAGCTACATAGGAGCATTCAAGTCGTAACTCGGGAGACACTCACCGACGGGAAATCATAGCCGCCGCCGTTCGTGAGTGAGGAGGACCTTTCCAAATCGAAACACTGATTCTGGAGGCCCGTTGCCGGGAGGTGATGATCAGGATTGTGGCTACCGACATTTCTCACACAAATACGGTGGCCCGCGAGACGTCTACACGTTCCGCATCGCAAGCGGTCAGAGCAGAAACAGGCTGTCCACAACATAGTGCACACATAACATGGTGCACGCATACATGACCAACGCGGTTGCACGATGACAAAAACAAGCCATTCTCGTATAGCCGTTGATCAAATACGTGTAGGGGCTCGTGCCGTTTGTGCAGAAGCGCGAGCGCAACGTGAATACAAAGCTATTCCTCTGGACCGGCGTTGGACTCCCGGCAGTCACCCTGACGGCACTCGTTCCCTATATACTTGCCATCGGCCATGAGACCCGGGCTCCGAGTTCCCCAAACCAACTCTCGATCGACGTAACGGGTTACACGTTTTGGTGGTCCATGTCGTACCGCCGGACAGGCGGACTGCCTGGAATCGAAAGAGCGAACGAGATACGATTGCCTGCCGGTGAGCCTGTGGAACTACTCCTCCGTTCGAACGACGTAATTCACAGCTTCCGGATCCCGAACGTAGCGGGTAAGACCGACATGATACCGGGACGGGTGACTCGCCAGGTGATGCAAGCGGACCGTCCAGGCCGCTATCGGGGACAATGCGCCGAGTACTGTGGACGCCAGCATTCGCTCATGGCATTCGATGTAATGGTTCTTCCACGCGCTGAATTTGATGCGTGGCTGGCCAGGTTGGCAGAGCCTGTTCGCGAGCCCCCCCACTCCGGAGCTACAACAAGGGCGTGATCTTTTCATTAACCTCGGCTGCGGCGAATGCCACAGCGTGCGCGGCATCGTGGAGAGCCGGCGCGGACCCGACCTGACGCAGGTGGCTTCCCGTTACATGATCGGAGCGGGTACGCTACCTGGGGACGTCGGCAATATTGCGGCCTGGATCAAGCGCCCAGCACCTCAAGCCGGGAAACGCTATGCGGTCCTACGATCAGCTCGAAGGCCGCAGTTGCGCGCCTTGCGGCTTACCTGGAGTCGCTGAAGTAACGAACCTGACCAAGTAACCTGCGTAAGCGTCCGAAGTAGGCCGCGGTGATTAACCGCCGGCGTGGCGAGATCGTGGAAGGTGTTCGTACTGGAAGTTATTGCGGATATATTTGCCGAAGTATGTGCCCTTGGATTCGGCAGCCAGAAAGGCGCGACACTGTTGAGGCGGGAAATCGAAGTAGCGATAAATTTCTCCGCTCTGGAACTTTAGATAGAGCCACCGGCGTTGAGCCGAATAGGCTGCCAATTGTAGAACCTTGGAATCGATCGGCACCCAGTCGATCGGATTGGGCATCTCCAAAAGTTGTCCCATAGATCCTCAAGTTCTCAGGCTGCTGAAGCGGTGGATAGAGAAACGTTCCAGGGCAGCAGTTCGCCAATCCGAGTGATCGGATGATCGGCAATTCGAGCCAGCACGTGTCGCAGATAGGCTTCCGGATCGAGCCCATTCAGCTTCGCCGATCCAATCAAACTGTACATCGCCGCCGCACGTTCGCCGCCAGTGTCGGCTCCGGCAAACAAATAATTCTTCCGACCAATGGCGACCGCACGCAACGCTCGCTCCGCGGCATTATTGTCGATCTCCAGACGTCCGTCTTCACAGAAGCGCAACAGGGCCTCCCACCGACTCAGCGCATAATGAATCGCCACTGCTACCGCCGATTTCCTCGACAGCTTCACAGATGTTGCCTGCAACCATTGATGCATCTGATCAAGCAAAGGCCGCATCCTCGCTTGCCGAACCTGCAATCGTTGATCCGGTGAACGGCCTCGAATCTCGCTTTCGATCCCATACATTTGGCCGATGCGAGACAATGCTTCGCTTGCGATGGGCGAAGCATGCGCCTGATCCAGATCGTAAAACTTGCGCCGGACATGCGCCCAACAGGCAGCTTCCAGGATCTGCCCACCTTCATACAACCGTTGAAAGCCTGCATAGCCATCGGCCTGCAGCGTTCCCGTAAAGCCACTTAAATGTTGTTGCGGATGCTCTCCTTTGCGGTCCGGAGAATAGGCAAACCACACCCCCGGCGCGGTCGTATCTCCCCCCGGGCGATCATCACGGACATAGGTCCACAACCGTCCCGTCTTGGTCTTCCCGTTACCCGGCGCCAGCACCGGCACAGGAATGTCATCGCCATGCAGTTTTGCTGCTTGCAGTACATAGCGCCGCATCGCCTCCACTATGGGCGCAAGCACTCGGCTCGCTCCACCTACCCAGTCGGCTAGCGTCGAACGGTCCAACTCCACTCCTTCGCGCTCGTAGATCTCTGATTGACGATAGAGGAAGATGGTCCGAATACCTCGATACCAGAACATGGGCCAGCAGCGCCGGTCCAGCCAAGCCGCGATCGATCGGACGACTCGGTGCAGGCTCCTGTACGATGCGTTCACAGCCGCTGCAACTCAGCTTCGGACGCACGTGCCGGATCACTTTGAATCGCGCCGGAACGTACTCCAGTATCTCGGAGACATCTTCACCCAGCAGTCGCAGTTTCCCACCGCAATCCGGACAGCATTCCTGTCGGGGATGATGGGTTTCGACCTGGCGCGGCAGATGCTCGGGTAATGGCTTCCGCACAGGCTTGCTTGCTAGTGCTGGATGCGTGGCCGTGGATGAGGAAAGCGGGCGTGCCGACTGGCTGGCTTCCAGATCTTCCAGGCGCAGTTCTAACTGCTCGATCTGCTTATCCAGCTTCTCCGATTTCCGCCCGAACTGCATCCTCCTTAACTTCAGGACCAGCAGCTTCAGATTCTCGATTTCGGTGTCGCGAGAGGCTAGTTCTTCTTGCTGCAACAGGATCAACGTCCGCAACGCGTCGGCATCCAGACCGCTCAGATCGGGCGGCGTTCGGCGTGCCACAGCCATGAACCAATTATGCCATCGTTCGATGGATAACCAATCTATATTCAAACATTTATTTATCTTTTTGTTTCGACTCTTAAACCGCTACTTGCGGAGCGCTGGTTCGCACAGGCCGTCTCCAGTCGATCCCTTCCAGCAGCATCGATAACTGTGCTCGCGTCAGCGACACGGTTCCATTTTCAGCATGAGGCCAGATGAACCGTCCACGCTCCAGTCGCTTGGCAAATAGACATAGTCCGTCACCATCCCACCAAAGCACTTTGATCAGATCGCCTCGCCGGCCTCGGAACACAAACACATGCCCTCCGAAGGGATCCTGTTCCAGTTTCAGCTGCACGATCGCGCTCAATCCGGTGAAGCCACGCCGCAGATCTGTAAGACCTGCCGCTATCCAGATCTGCGTTCCGGCTGGAAGCGTGATCATCCTAGCAATCGTTCCAATATCACTCGTAGTGTTGCTGGATCAACCGCGCCGTGTAGAATCAGCCGTCCCTTCTCAGTTTCAATCTGAATCGTTCCCACGTTCGAACGAATCACCATCTGATCCACCTGGCTTTGTCTTTCCTGTTTGGCCCCCGGTTGTTGCTCGCCGACGATTCGAACGGCCACCAGCCCCGATCCAGCGGCTGACTCTACTTCCGTTCCCAACAATCCCTTCCCGGTACAGCTTTCGCCAATGGAATAACTGATTCGCCGGAATATCATGCGCTCGGGCTACCGATCGCACCGAGGCTCCTTCTCGCTGCGTCTCTTCGACGATCTGCCGCTTCTCCGCTTTGCTTCTCGTTCGACGTACTAATGCCGTACTCGCCGTTGATGCTCGTTCCATCTTCTCGAGCATCACTCATCATCATCACTTCGTCCACACGGCCTTTATAAATTTCGGTGCAAAAATAGACCACGAAAGCAGCGAGAGCTGTGATCGATAGTGGTCGAAAAGTAGACCACCGAAATCCAGTTCCAGAGAACAAAAGACAAACGAAGTGTTTTATGGAACACCTAAAGAGGTGTACAGAGTGGAAGTGTATGCACAGGTAAGGCGAGCGGTACAGGTGGACGGAATGACGGTTCGTCAGGCAGCGCGGCAGTTTGGATTGTCACGCAAGACGATCCGAAAGATGCTGATGTACTCGATCCCACCAGGGTACCGACGAAGCAAACCAGCAGCGAAGCCCAAGCTCGGTCCGTGGTTGGGACTCATCGATCAGATTCTGGAGCAGGATGAAGGTCAGCCGAAGAAGCAGCGGCATACCGCCAAAAGAATCTGGGACCGACTGAAGGAGGAACACGGATTTCAAGGCGGCTACACGATCGTCGCCGATTATGTGCGCGAGTCGCGGCTGCGACACAAAGAAGTGTTTGTGCCGCTGGCGCACCCTGCCGGCAGTGGACAGGCCGACTTTGGTGAAGCTTTGGTCTCAATCGCCGGTCGGGAGCAAACGGCACACTTCTTTTGCCTGGATCTGCCGCAATCGGATGACTGCTTCGTTGTGGCATTTCCCACCGAAAGCACGGAAGCATTCTTGGAAGGACACAACCAGGCGTTTGCCTATTTTGGTGGAGTACCGCGGACGATTCTTTATGACAACACCCGGATCGCGGTGAAGGAGATCCTGGGCGATGGACAACGGAGGCCGACGCAGGCCTTCAGTGAGTTGAAATCACACTATCTCTTCGAGGCCAAGTTCGGCCGGCCTGGCAAAGGCAACGACAAAGGGAATGTGGAAGGATTGGTTGGCTACGCGCGACGGAACTTCCTGGTTCCGGTACCGCGCGTGAGTAGCTGGGAAGCGCTGAATCGTCACTTACAGCAGCAATGCGAAAAGCGGCGCGAACGCAAACTACGAGGACATGAGGAAACGATTGCGTCACGCTTTGAGCGAGATCGAGAACAACTGCTGCCATTGCCGCCTGTAGCGTATGAAGCTTGCGCCAAGCGCACCACGCGGGTTAGTTCCCAAGCGTTGGTGCGCTACGAAACAAATGACTACTCCGTGCCAGTCGCTTACGCGCATCGCCAAGTGCTAGTGAAAGCATTTGTCTGGCAGGTGGTGATCAACGCCGGTAGTGAGGTCATCGCCAGACATGATCGGAGCTATGAACGGGAAAGCTTCGTCTTTGATCCCCTGCATTATCTGGCGCTACTCGAGCGGAAGACAAACGCCTTAGATCAAGCCGCGCCGTTGGCCGGCTGGACTTTGCCGCCAGCGTTCGCTGACTTACGGCGGTTGATGGAAGCGCGATTGGGGAAACACGGCCGGCGCGAATATGTGCAAGTACTCCGGCTCCTAGAGACGTTCTCTCTGGAACAGGTTCATGCGGCGGTTGAGCAAGCATTGCAACTGCGAGCGATCTCCTTCGATGCCGTCAAACACTTACTGCTTTGCCTGTTGGAACAGCGGCCGGCCAAACTCGATTTAGACAACTATCCTCATCTGCCCGTGGCCACCGTTGCCATCACTCAGGCGGCGGACTATCAAGCTTTGCTGAGTCATGGAGTGTTAGCGTGATGGATACCCCACATCTGCTGTTGGAACATCATCTTAAACAACTTCGCTTGCCGACGATGTTGCGGGAGTACAGTAAGCTAGCCGAGCAATGTGCCAAAGAAGGAGTGGATTTTCAACGTTTTCTGTTGCGTCTGGTGGAGTTAGAGATCTTAGATCGGGAACACCGAGCTACAGAACGGCGCATCAAGGCGGCAAAGTTTCCAGCGACCAAAAGCTTGGATACCTTTGACTTTCTGGCGATTCCATCGCTGAATAAAAAGCTTGTCTTAGATCTGGCCCGCTGTGAATGGATCCACAAAAGGGAAAATACACTCGCTTTAGGGAATTCTGGAACTGGAAAGACGCACATTGCCCTGGCGCTTGGACTTTCGGCTTGTCAACAAGGAATCCGTGTGCGATTCACAACAGCGGCGGCGCTGGTTCACGAACTGATGGAAGCACGCGATGAAAAACGATTGCTGCGTTACCAGCGGCAGTTGCTTCGGCAGGAACTGCTGATTGTCGATGAACTCGGCTTTGTTCCGTTATCCAAGACCGGCGCTGAAATGTTGTTTGAAGTATTCAGCCAACGCTATGAACGCGGTTCCACGCTAGTCACCAGCAATCTTCCGTTTGCCGAATGGACCGAAGTTCTCAGTTCGGAGCGTTTGACCGGCGCTCTGTTGGACCGGCTCACCCATCATGTTCACATTCTCGAGATGAATGGCGATAGCTATCGCTTGAAAACAAGCAAGCAGAAAAAGCTACCTCCGTCCACACCAGATATTCACCCCGAAGCCCAATAACAACCACAAACCGCGCAGCAAGGCTGCTGAGAAAAAGACACCAGCCGCCTTCTGCCTTCCTTCCACACGCCATCTCGCTCGTTTCGACAAACCTATGTCCTGTCCAATCGAAGATGGTCCCCGTTTCCTCCGTTTTGCTGGTTACCTTTCACTCCGGTATTGACAGAAGGGCGTCCGTATCGCCGTTCAGCTATTGTGCTTTGCGGTGTTTACGCTGATTAGACGCATGTTGAGCGGGTAGCGACTTGCCCAGCGGCCGATTGCGGAGCCTTGATAAGCGTAGCGGTAAAAGCTCTACCATGAATCGTGTTGCCCACATGGACGAGACGCCTGCCGTCTGAGACTGCGTCAAGGCAGACGCGCGCCAACGGTATTCAATGTATCTAGCCATCGGCCCTTTCCGACCTGCGGCGCTTATTACGTGAGCTGGGCGTCCACGACAGAGCGACCTAAGGTGCACCAAAGATGGCACATATCAGAAACGGGCAATGTACCGGCCATGGCTTCAATGAGGCTCGAGCAAGCGTCGGAGCAGTATTTCTATTCCGTTCGACATGATTTGGCCGGCGCTTGAAGGCGCGGCAGCAGATCGTAACTTTTGCAGACGATGATAGCTTTAGGGCGGAAGTCGCATTGACAAACTGTTGGAGTGAAGTCATAGGCCAGTAGACGCGGCAGAACGGGATTTCAATTTTGGAGGTGAGTGCATTCGCCGGTCTCAGATGTTCGATTATTTGCGTCGGTTGACATGGTTTGACCGGAATGAGGTCGAGCGCCTGATTGCGTTGCGCAATGCGGTCGGGATCACAATTCCCGTCGTAGTCGGAGTTGTAACCGGAGGGCCCGATTACGGCGCCGTGGCCAGTTTCGGCGCAATGGACGTGTCCTACTCGGACAGCAATGATCCTTACGCACTGCGGATCCGCACGATGCTGCCAGCCACGTTTGTAGCGATGGCAGCCATTATCGTCGGATCTCTGTGCGGACATCATCCACTTGTCGCCGTAGTTGTCGTTGCGGCTTGGGCACTTGCCGCCGGTCTGTTGATTGCAATGCATTCAACAGCTCAGACATTGGACAGCCTGGGCCTTGTGCTGATGTTGGTGTATTCCGGGCAGCACGTGCGGCTATACACTTCGGGCTCTTCGCCGCCGCTGGAGGCCTGCTGCAGATCGTGCTGTCGATATTCGTCTGGCCTATGCGCCGGCACGAGCCAGAACTGCGTTTGCTCGCCGCGCTTTATGGGGATCTATCGCGGATCACTTCATCGGATGTGCTATCGACTGCGGCTCCTCCGATCAGCGAGCGTGCCACCAAAACGCGCGACGTCTTCAGCCGCCTGGGGCACGCTCGCACGATCCAGCACGAACGAAGCGTGTCCCTACTGGCACACGCAGAACGAGTGCGGCTCAACATGTTGATGCTCTGGCGTGTGTGGAACCGCTGGCGCCGAAATCCGGCAGAAGCACTGTGGATCAGTATCCTGGACGAGTGTCTTAGCGCGGCATCCGCGATTCTCGCCGATATCGGAAAAATGCTCTCGGGTCACCAAACACACCCAAGTGCGGCGTCCTTCGCGGTTTTGCAGGACTGCGCTGACCGACTGAATCTTATTCCCACAGTGGGGAGGCTGGGTGACAACACGTTTGCTGAATCAGCCCACCGTCAAATTGAAGCTCTGGCCGGTCAGTTGCGCTCCGCTCTTGAACTGGCCGCATCCTCCACTCAGGCCGGCCGGATCGCTTTCATGCGAACTGAAGAGATGCGTCCTCGGCACCTGCGCATCAAGGGAGTCTTGGCGACACAGCGCGGGAACCATGTGCGCCATCGCCAGAACAAACACCGGCAGCGTGAGCGCGGCGCCAATCCACTATCGCCAGGTCATGTCGCGTAGTTCAGCCTTCTCTTCCTCATCCGTCGCTGTGTCGCGGTCATCGGTTCCAGCGGCATGCCACACTTGGGGCAATCGCCGGGACGATCCTGCTGGACTTCGGGATGCATCGGGCAGGTGTAGATCACTTTCCCCGAAGCAGGTGCGACCCAAGCTGGATTGCGCTCCAGCGCCATACCGCACTTCGGACAGTCGCCAGGCGTATCAGACTCCACACCAGGACACATCGGGCAGAAGTATTTGGCCGAGGCTGCGGGTTTGACATCTTCCGCGCCGTGACTGTGATGCGAATGACCATGCTGGGCGTGGCTCGTTGAATCGGTAGACTTGTTCTTGGGAGTGACAAGGCGCGACTGCTCCCCTCCGATCTGCGCGACGAAGGTTTTCCGACAATGCTCGCTGCAAAAGTATAGGTTTGTCCGTTGCGCTCGGTTCGTAGCGGGGAAGATTCGTCCACCGTCATTCCGCAAATCGGGTCGATAGCCATTTCAAATTCCTTCTGGAGTATTCTCTTGCACGCGCCTGTCCTAGGCGCTTGTTTTGCGATTGCTGAATTGTTCTGAAGTGCTCCTGTCACTATCGGTTTCCATGACCTCGCGTGGGACTTCGCGGCCCGACACCGTTTTTACTCCAGCTTCGCAAATAGATCGTTCAGGCTCTCCGCCATTGTGGTGTGAGCGAAGATCATGTCGCGCAGGACGGAGGACGGCAGGCCGGCGCGCATCGCTGTCTGCACGACCGACATGACTTCTCCACATTCGGCGGCCAAAATCGCAACGCCAAGAATTTGATCGGTGTCGGCGTCCACTACCGCTTTCAAATAACCTCGCGTTTCTCCAGTCGTAACTGCCCGCGGCCGCTTTCTCGCGGATGCGCCAGTTGAACCGGTATCTGAGGAGCCGCGCAAGTCCCTCCTGCCTCTCATCGAACTGGCCGCTATTCTTGAGGTACACGAGACGTTCAAGGCACCCGCTTCCACTCACGAAGGTCGCCGAAGACATCCGTGCTCATTTCGCTAACGCTCCTTCACACTGAATTCTTGTGTGTTCCTTACGTTGTTTCCGTGCAAGCATCGTTGCGCACGCCACTACAGTCCGCGCGAGTGGTCCAAAGGGCACACCGCTGTTCCGAGATGCACTCCAGAAAAGCCGGGGCGAGCAGAGGCTCGCCCCGGCTATGCGAGTCAACCCGGAAGTGCTGCATTACGCCGCCAGAGCCGTCCTGATCGATTCGCGAGAAGGTCTTTCACCGGCGCGCAGAGCTTCCGATAGACGGTACTTCAGCCGACGCGCTGCCCGGTTCAGCGCTGCCTGAAACGTCGTGCCGGTCTCGCGCACTGCCAGGTCGCCAATCCTGCGGGCGCGAACGGTGATCTGGCACAGCTTATCCACACCACCCTTGGGCCCGTTCAGGTCCATTAAGTACACGAATGCGTCCTCGACGTGATTCTCGAACGTGTCTAGTGCGAACTCGAGGCGGCGTGTGATCTGTTCTCGAAGAGCCTCCGTGAGTTCTACATCGCGTGTGCGGATAGAGAGTTCCATGTGTGTCCTTTGCGTTTGGTGTGAGCAGCTCCGCCTGAGTACGCCTCATTTCCCGAGCACGAGGAGCCCCGGACGTTCTGCTCGAGTTGTCAGAGTGCAAGTAGCATGCCATTCAGATTGCGCGTTGCGTGCTGCGCCAAAACGGATTGCCCGCCACCAGTGTCTGCTACGGGCCGACAATTGCATACGTTTGCGTATATGTTCACCAGGCACAAGACATTAACCGAGGTTCTCGGCAGCAATCGTTCCGACACGCATCAGAAACGCGTATGCACCGATGGTCGTCGATCAGGGCGCTTCGGCGGGCCGAGCGTACTGTCGGTGTGCCGACCGAGCGATCCGATGCTGACCAGCGCCGGAATGGAGTCGTATAATTCCTCCGCGCCCTATGGCGAGACGCTCAACAGGCTCAGAAGAGCAGTGTCGCAACGTGCGTTCGAGATCATGCGCGAATGCGATCTGGGACCTCGAATCCGGTCGCGCTCCGGAGGAACGGCCACAAATTGCCGAGTCCTGTACGTGACCGAACCTGATCTCTTCGCCACCGCCGTTTCGAAACACGCGTCTGCGGCTCTCTGGCTTCCCACACCAGTGGTTCTGCGCGAACACGATGGACTCGTAACCATTCTCAGCCCGGCGGAGGCGATCGTTCGAGACCGGGCAGCGCTCCTTGGCTTGCAGTGTCTGGTCGAGCAGTCCTACAAAGCTCTGACTGAAGCCTTGAATAGTGTAGGAGTTCCTACCGATCTCGAACGACAACAATCTGAATACCACAGGGTTTTCCTGTGGGCAAGGTTGAGCCTCAGGAGGCGATCACGCAGCAGATGGCGAAGCGGCCACGATAACCTGGGCGGGTCGAAGTAGCCTCCCATTCAGGCGGTATCCCTTACGAAGCTCGTTAACAACGATGCCATCAGCACTCTTGTCGGTCACCATCCTGCTGACAGCTTCGTGGATGTGCGGGTCGAAAACTTCTCCCAGCGTAGGGACGGCCTCTACGCCGAGGCCTTCAAGCACACGCAAAAGTTGCCGATACGTCAGCCTAATACCTTCTGCATAGATCTTGTCCGCTGTGTCTGTCGCAAGCGCACGCTCGAAGTTGTCAAGCACCGGCAAAAATAGAGTGACTATCTCAGTGGCGCGATCATTCGCAGCCTGTTCACCAATGTTACTCACTCTACGGCGGAAATTGACAAAGTCGGCATGCAATCTATGTAGTTGCTCCTGCAAGTGTGGTCGGTTCGTGGCTAGTTCGTCGCGTGCCACTGATATTACTGGATCGGTGGATGCGAAAGTCGCAACCGTGGTGTTATCACGCGAGGAGTCATTTGTGTTCATTTCAGAGATATTCATACGTCCATTTACCAGTTGCATCTGTTTGCGCAACGCCAGTAGAAGGGATGTAGACTTCCAGCCGCCGTTAGCGATGGCGTCCATACCGTCTTACAAAGCATGCATCTTAAGAGGAGGGTGTTTTTGTCCAAGCTTTTGATACCCACGCGCGCGAGTTCGTCTGCAGTCAACTCACGTCGATGGTTCCCGGCGACGGATTTCAGTACTATTTTTATGGCCTTCGTCTTTGTGCTATCGCTGTTCTGTGCTGCGCGGGTCGTCTGATCCACAGAGCCGCCAGGCCGTAAGGTGGTCAACTCTGGAGGTGAGACCCCTGGTTGCGTCGGTTCCATAGCCTGAGTGAATGCAATCGGCCTACCATCACGCTGGACGCACTTGGTTTGGACGGAAGTCGCGAATACGAGACACAACCAAGGTAGTTTTCGGACACGATTGTCTCCTTTGGCGCATCTTTTTTGATCCGAACTCGGAGGGGAGACGACCGAGGGGAGTCAATCGCATGCTTTGTAACATGAGACGCAGGACGCATCAGATGCACCTGCACGCCCACGCATGTCGTTCGCGGGCATAAAAGAACAACGGTGTGCGATTTCGGGCATTCTGGGCCCGTGCTCACATCCGACGAATAGTAACGCATGCCAGCACCATGCCGTCCGACCTCTATCAATCGACCCTCTCGCGAGTTCGGACGATGCAGTCAACCTCGTCTTTCACTGGCACTCGGAATGCTTCCACAAAGGTGATGGTGGACCAAACTTCAGCTTGGTCTCCGGAGGAGACTTGCCATGTATGGGACTGTGATGCCATCCGACAACCGCTACGCTCTGAGCGCGCAAATGGCGCAACTCAAGGTTCGGCTGCTCAACAAGTATGGCCGGGTGCTCAATGCGAGCATTGCGGAGCCACGTGGAACTCGGAGCCGGGGCAAGACGGATCATTTCCCCGCGGGTTTTGGCAGTGTCCCAACCGGTGCAACTGGTGAGCGTATGCCAGGAAAGACTCGTATGAGCTCTCAAGCGGTTTCACTGCCGCGATCCATGAACGATGACGCACGGCAGAACGGCGATGCGCGCGAGGACTTGGCACGGCACGTTGCGCCTCGAGGATGTACCGGCGCCGGCGGAGAACCGTGGTCGCATCAGCGAGCGCGTTCGGCTTCTGAACCGTGCACTTGAGGAATCGGGGACTCCTTTCCGGTTACGGCTGCTTTGATTCCTGCCAAGAAGCAGCGGCGAGTGTGTCTGTCACGACCCTAGCAGGCGGCGACTGGCTGCCGAATACCTTCGCTGAAACGCGCCCATAGGACGCAGTGCCGTGCCTTTTCGGGCATTCTCTCCGGGCGATGCATCACACGAAGGTAATAGCACCGTGGCCCGAGGATTGCACCCAAGGTTTCTTTAGAGCCAACAGTTCCACTCAAAACCCCAGGAGAAAAGTTGAATGAGAGATCGCATCTTCATCACGGGAACGGATTATGACAAATTGCGGCGTCTGATCGCCGGCAGACGGTCCAGTGGCGCCGATGCCGGGCACCTGAATGACCTCGAGCAGGAGCTCGAGCGGGCCGAAGTTCTCGACGACAACGAAATGATTCCACCAGACGTCGTGACGATGAATTCGGAAGTCCGCCTGATGGATCTCGACTCCGGAGACACGAAAGTCTACAAACTTGTCTTTCCGTCTCAGGCCCACACCGAGAACGCCCTCTCGGTGCTGGCGCCGATAGGCACGGCCATTCTTGGATACCGTGTCGGCAGTGTTATCGATTGGCGAGTGCCGAGAGGCGTGCGGCGTCTGAAGATTCTGGAGGTGCTCTTCCAACCGGAAGCGGCTGGGCTGCAGTCTGGTGAGGTCTCCGCGGCGTGATAGGCGCCGCCTGGCCTGTAAGTCTCGCAGCAGTTTGGGGACGTGTGGCGCTGCACGGCCGACAATGTAACGCCAGGGGGAAGGCGCAAGGGCCGGGGTTGTATTGCGTCCAAATCGAACATGTATGCCCGACCGCATCCCTGGCCGTTCGTAACTGGCCCTTCGCTTGCTTCCCCACTAGTGAAGAGCGATTGATGCGCTAACAAATGATGAGGAGATCATGGACGTAAAGCCTAGTGCCAATGAAGAAGAGTATTTCGCCCGGCAGGAAGTAGAGCGACGACGACAGATGGAACGCGAGCGCCAGGCGATGGAACGGGAAACCCAACGCACTCTGCATTTCATGCGGTGTCCGAAATGCGGAATGAAGCTAGCAGAAGTCACGGTTGGCGATGTGCGCATCGACAAGTGCGTCAGTTGTGAAGGCCTCTGGCTTGACAGAGGTGAGCTTGAGACGCTTCGCGCCAAAGAAAGCACCTTCGTCGCCAGGTTTCTAGGTATCGTCCGGGGCCATCATTCGCGCACCCCGGAACTACCGCCAAACTAAATGTATGCGCCATGGCTGGTGCGGTTCGCTTACAGGAGCGAGTGCCTGAAAACAGCGCAACGCCAAGCACGAACGATACGTGACATTGGCCTCAAACGCGCTGTCGCGGATGGCATCGCGGGTGTGGCTACATCTCTGGCTTGCCGCAGCAATATTGCAGTCGAAGAATCCGGCTGGCCCAGTACTTCAGGAGGACCTGTCAATGACCACGAATTGGAAGATTCTTGCACCGATCGATCTCTCGCGTCCGGCTGAGGAGAATGTCGAATACGCATTGGGTATAGCCAGTGTGCTGGGGGCTAGTCTTCATCTGTTGTATGTGACGGACAGTCGCGGTTCCGGCGATGTCGCACAGAGCTGGCCGCAACAAGCGCTAAGCGGTAACGGCCTCAAGAGTCCTGTACATCGTGCACTGTTGCAAGGTCCAGTAGCAGCGACCATCGCTGAGTACGCTGACCGGATCGACGCGAGCGTGGTGTTGTTGACGAGCCGCAGATATGGAAGGTGGAGCAGGTTCTGGAGGAAATCGGTGACGAACGACGTTATGCGGTTGAGTCGCCGACCAGTATGCATTACCAATAACGAGATCGACACTGAATTTCGGATTCGCAATCGCCGACTTTTGTGCGTGGTAGGACTCGATAACAGAGAGAGCGCACTAATTCAGCACGCAGCGGACATCGCGGCAAGAGCCGATGCGGAACTGGTCCTGCTGCATGTTGTCCCGGAGCCGAGCGAGGCGTTACTCTACCACGGAATCGATGGCGGTTCCCGGCCACTCTCAAGAGAGCGCGCAGTTAGAGATCTTGCTGATATAGCCCGCGGGTTACCGGTCCCGTCAATCACGTCTGTCATCTCTGGCGATCCACATAAGTGTGTCGGTTTGTCAGCGCGGGAGCACTCTGTCAATCTAGTGCTGGTAGCCCGAGGGCGCCTGGGACTGCAAGCCACATATGACAACGATCTCCCAGGCATCTTCAAGAGCCTGCATTGTCCAGTGTTGACCATTCCAACGGATCAACGAGCGACTGTGCGGGTCATCAACGAGCATCAATTGCGGTTGCCGAGTGTTCAATCCCTCGTGAGCACGGCAGTCTCGGCTTTGACGGGATCTCTGGAGAGCGCGCGTCCTGGCTACAAGCCAGCAACTAGGCAGCGGAATCTCGCAGCCGAAAACTATCCGATGGACATAGAAGGCGGTCGTAGGCCATACCGCCGCACCATGGCCCGAGGCCGTCAACGGTGAATTTGCTCAGGATTTGATCCGACTTCAATCCGGCGGGCTCAACGCGCCGCCTTCGCCTTCCCAGCGGGATAGGGCTTTGAGGCGCATCCGCTGATTCTTCTCTTCGACTGCTAATAGTTGGTCAGGCATGTTCTCTCTTAGCAAATCCTCCAGATCAAGGCGTCTGTTATACATTTACAGGCAGCCCTTAGTGTTGACGGGCCACACCTCCTGCGGCTTGTCCCAATAAAGTTCAACGCCGTTGTTGTCCGGATCGCGAAGATAGAGTGCCTCGCTTACTCCATGATCCGATGCGCCCTCAAGCGTGAGGCCCGCCGCCATGACGCGGCGAAGCGAATCAGCCAGCAAAAGCCCGCGTCGGATAAAGAATGGCCGTATGGTAGAGTCCCGTGCTTCCGGGTGGCGGCGGTGAGCCGCCTTTGCTCTCACATGTATTCAAGCCGATGTGATGATGATAGTCGCCTGCGGCGATAAAGACGGCGCTGTCGCCATAGCGTTGCGTGATATGAAAGCCAAGAACGTCGCAGTAAAACGCAAGCGACCGTTCGATCTCGGCGACTTTCAAATGCACATGCCCGATTTTTACTCTCTCATCCATTGGCTTTGGTTTTGAGTGGGGCTCTGTCCTTGCTGGCCTGTCCATATGATTGCTTTCGATGATTGGTGTCGCATTTCTCCGGTATCAACGGCTGGCTAGTGTCCTGTCTCGAATAAGAGTTTACAATTAAGCCTGGCTGCTCTACACTGAGTCATGCCCAGTGCAGCTGCTCGGCTGGCGGTGACCGAGGACCAGAGGCGGGAACTCGAACTGTTAGTTCGAAACGGCAACTCATCCCAGAAGATGGCGCTCCGGTGCAAGATTTTGTTGCTCGCGCATCAGGGTGTAGCCAATGCAGGTATTGCAGACCAACTGAAGATCTCTCGTCCGACTGTGCTGGCGTTACGCGCCGCGTTTACGAAAGACGGACTCGCCGCCGTCACTGGAATTCGCAGGCGTAGGCGTTCCCCGAAGGTTTTAACGGGAGAGCTGGAGCAACGCATCCTGAACACGACTCTGCAGACGCGACCTGGGGACGGCAGCACTCACTGGAGTGTACGCACGCTTGCCGCTCACCTGCGGGTATCCAGATCAATCGTGCATCGGGTCTGGCAACGCCACGACGTGCAACCGCACCGAGTGGAACGTTTCAAGCTGTCCAACGATCCGCGGTTCGAAGAGAAGGTCCGCGATATTGTAGGCCTTTACCTGAACCCTCCGGATCGTGCGCTGGTGCTGTGCGTCGATGAGAAGAGCCAAATCCAGGCGCTAGACCGCACTGCGCCGATTCTTCCGCTGCGTCCTGGGTTGCCGGAAAGACAAACCCATGATTACAAGCGTCACGGCACGACGACTCTGTTCGCCGCATTCAACATCCTCAACGGCAAAGTGATCGGCACGTGTCAGGAGCGTCACCGCAGCCGCGAGTTCATTCGGTTCCTAAACCATCTCGAACGGCAACTTCCAGAGGATCAGGAAGTGCACCTGATCATGGACAACTACTGCACACACAAAAGTGCAGAGGTCCAACGCTGGCTCAGGCCGAAACGGCGGAACCGCTTCCATTTCCACTTCACCCCGACCAGCAGTTCGTGGCTGAATCAGGTTGAACGGTTCTTTGCGTTGATCACGGGACGAATGATCCGTCGAGGTACTTTCCACAGTGCCGACGAATTGGAGCAGGCGATCTACAAGTGGCTAGCACAATGGAACGGCTCACCTGCTCCGTTTGCCTGGAAAGCCTCGGCCGACGTCATCCTCGACAAGGTTCGCCGCTGTAAAGAATTAACCAGGACGGGAGACTAGTTGGCGTCTGGCTTCTCTTTGCCCATTGCATTGAACAGTTCCGTGGCCGACAAGGCGTTAAAGGGCAAAGGCACGTTGTGTTTGATCCCTTCGAGGAAGGCGGACTTCAGGTCTTTCAATAGAACAGCCAGGGCGGTTTCCGCCGTCCATTCCGAGACTTCGCCCCAATTCCGGACGACCCAGCTATCGCCGGTGCTGACCTTCAGCAGGTTCAATATTTCCTGCCCGGGCAGCTTATAGTGTTCCCCGAGTTTAAGCCCTTCCGCGACGGCGTTCATGGTAATGCCGAGGATCATGTTGTTGACTAATTTTGCGACCTGGCTATTCCCGGAATCAGCGCCGTAGTAGAACGTATTGGACCCGATCGCATCAAAGTATGGCTGGAAGGATTTCACGATGTCTTCAGAGCCGGAAGTCATGATCGACAATGTTCCAGCCTGGGCGCCCGAGGCCCGCTGTTATCACTCACGCCGCCGATTCTCAGCGACCGCCAGCATCTCTGGGGGCCATATCCCAAGCCCAGCCAACCCAGTTATCGCGACCGCCTCTTGCGGCCGAGCTCGCGCTTGCTATCGAGTCCAGAGCATCCGAGTTCTCCTCGGCATCAGCTCCTCCTACCGCCAACCAGCACCACACGGCGTTCTCGTCAATCTCGACCCTGTGCTGAAGCACCTTCGGAACATTGATCACATCTGCGCCGCTTCGGCAGAGAATGGTGTGTCAACTACAGCCCACGCTCCATCTGCTCTGCAGGCCGAGAATTGATGCCTGTTTTCGGACAGTCGTGTTCTCGTCGGGCCATCTTATCGTTAGCTGCAACCCCAAACTAGGGCGCGGAGCAATATACTCGCGATGCAAGTGGTGTGGCGGGAGGATTGCAACTGGCCTAGGACC
>CAWJQP010000031.1:0-23864 GCA_963844855.1 Bryobacteraceae bacterium | reverse complement strand
CAAGTCTGAATTAGAACGATTAAGACGATGATGCGCAAACATCCCGGCGGTGAGCTTCTGAAACGTGTGCGCTCTGTCCCATATACGGAACTGTGCCTTTCGCTGTGTACGCTATTGTGCCTTCTTTCGCCGCAGAGTAACGCTCACCCGCTGCAGGTGACCACGATCACGGTGAACATCGAAGAAAGGACGACACGAGTAGTGGCGCTGGTTCACCTTGCACAATTCGCCGGGGCCAATCCCACCGCGGCCATTCCTGCGCGATTGCGTCTGCGGCTGGATGGCATGCTCTTTCGCCCCACCGAGCCTTCAGTCACGTTCGACCCATCCGGCGAGATGATCACCTGGCAAGCGCAAACAGCGACACCTGTGTCCAGCGTTTCGATCGACGCTCCAATGTTCTCGGACTATCCGGGCGATGCTACGGTCGTCCTGGTCTACCGCAATGGCCAGATCGTCGACACAACAGTGGTCGATCGCGACTCTCCGAGTGCGATTCTGGCTGAGACCAATCGCGCCGTGTTCCAGCGCTTCGTCCAGATGGGAATACACCACATCCTCTCCGGTCTCGACCACGTCTTATTTGTTTTAGGTTTACTGTTGGTTCGAGGAACACTCCGCGGATTGCTGGGGATGGTGACAGCTTTTACGCTCGCTCACAGCATTACTCTGAGCATCACCGCCCTTCAAATCGGTAGCCTGCCGCCTCGTTTTGTCGAACCGGTTATCGCTCTCTCGATCATCGCCGTGGGGGTTGAAAACTTACTCCATCGAACGATCGATTTTGAACGACGGGTCTGGTTTGCGTTTGGATTCGGCTTCTTCCATGGGTTCGGTTTTGCAGGCGCGCTCGCCGAAGCTGGGTTGCCTCGTCACGCGATTGGCTGGTCACTCGCCTCTTTCAACATTGGTGTCGAGATCGGACAGGCGTGCATTGTCTTAGTAGCGGTTCCGTTGCTCAGCGTGCTCGCGAAATTCAATCCTGTGCTCAGCAACGCGGTGACGCGCTACGCCTCGGCAGGTATCGCGACTGCCGGCGTTATGTGGTTTGTCCAACGCACCACGTGATAGACTCGGGCTAACTCAATTTCCGCAACCCGGTCAGTTGCACACCTTGCGTGTTCACTCGAAACGAAAGTAAGGGAGATCGGATATGGATGCGAAATTGTCCTGCTCGCGAGCAGGATTTCTTGCTCTCCTCTTCGTGATCGCTCGTCTCTCGGCCCAACAGACAACTGGTGCTATCCGCGGCGTCGTCACCGACCCCACGGGTGCCGCGATTTCCGGTGTCTCCATTTCGGCCACAAACGACCAGACGCGCATCACGCAAACCACTAAAACCAATGCTGGCGGCGCCTACGTGATCCCGTTGCTTCCGCCAGGCGTGTACACCGTGTCGGCAGAGAGTACAGGGTTCGCAAAGGCGGTTCGAAATAACGTCCTTGTTCGAATCACCGAGACCGAATCCCTGGATTTCAGTGTCCAGCTAGGCTCTGTCACTGAGTCTGTAACCGTTGCCGCTTCAGTGTCACTTCTCCAAGGGGAAACATCGGCGGAGGGACGTGTCATCGAGCAGCAGACGATCAGTGCGCTTCCACTAGCAACTCGAAACTTCACGCAGTTGCTGGGCCTCACAGCAGGCGTCGTCACCGATCCGCCCAACGCCGAGCAGATCGGATTCGGCACACAGAATCCAAGCGTTAACGGTTCGCGGCGCGGCAGCAATAATTATCTGCTCGACGGAAACGTCAATAACAACCCCATGAACAACGATGTCGCGGGCGTAGGCATCCCGAGTGTCGACTTCATTCAGGAGTTCAAAGTCATCACCAGCATGGCCAGCGCCGAGTATGGACGGAACGCGGGTTCCACCGTCAACGTGGTCACACGGGCGGGCACCAATCAGTTTCATGGCAGCCTGTTCGAGTTTCTGAGAAACGACAAGTTGGTGGCGCGGCCTTTCTTTGCCACCAAACGCGGCCAGAATATCCAGAATCAGTTTGGCGGTACCTTCGGCGGACCTGTCTGGATCCCCGGTGTGTACAAAGGACGAGACCGCACGTTCTTCTTCTTTGGCTGGGAATCCCTGCGGCAGCGCAACACAAATTCGAACGCCGCCATTGTAACCGGACGAGTACCGACGCCTGACGAGCGCCGCGGCCAGTTTCCAGTTCCGATTCGCGATCCCCTTACAGGACAGCCGTTCCCCGGAAACATGGTGCCTTCGTCGCGTATCAATGCGACTTCGGCGCTTCTTCTCGAGAACTACGTCCCTCTGCCAAACGTCAACGCCGCGGACAACTTCCTTCAGCAGTTCGGAACTCCCTTCGACAGCAACCAATACGCTATTCGCGTCGATCACGAGTTCGGCCCGAGCGATCGCTTCATGGCGCGCTACTTCTCTACCGGCGCAAGTTCCTTTAGCGCTTCGAACCGGCTCCCCGGATTCGGTCGAGTCATGGATTACGACTATCACCAATTAGCTGCTGCGCACACGCACCTGTTCCGGCCGAATCTGCTGAACGAGACCCGCTTTGGGTACTACCAATTCCCCGCTCCCGCGACCGACACGCAGCGAATCGATCCTCGCAGCGTGGGCATCACGCCGATGAACGACGTGCCAGGTTTGCCGGGCATCCTGGTCACCGGCTTTCTGGGATACGGCTACACCGGCAATGACTATGCCGACGAACAGAACAACTACCAATTCGCCGACACGCTCACCTGGGTTCACGGAACACACTCGATGAAGTTCGGCGCCGAATACCGCTACAACATGATGATGTCGTCCGGCGTCCCGTTTCAGGGCCGTTTCTTGTTCAACGGACAATACACCACGAACGCCTTCGCCGACTTCCTGCTCGCCGCTCCCAACCAGATTATTGTTGCGAACGGTCCAGCAGTAATCGACATGCGCGCGTCCAACTACAACTTCTTCATCCAGGATGACTGGAAGGTGAATCGCCGTCTCACGCTCAACATTGGCTTGCGCTACGAATACGACACGCCGCCCACCGACGTCGCGCTCGGCCAACTGCTGAACTTCTATCCGGAACTCTATCGGGGCGCCGGCGCTGAGTCCGGCTTGGTCATTGGCGGCGTAACGCCCGGCGTGCCCGAGTCCACCGTTTACGGCGACCGCAACAACTTCGGGCCGCGATTCGGCTTCGCCTATGCACTCGGTACGGAATCGCGTACCGTGCTGCGAGGTGGATACGGAATCTTCTACGATTCACGCTCCGGGCAAGTAACGCAACAGAAGCTGTTCGAACCTCCGTATTCGGCGAACCAGACCGTCGTCCTTCGACCGACGGATCCGGTCCGCGGCTACGTCTTTCCCGCCCCGATCGATCTTGTCGCGTCCGACTGAAACCGTCTCCGGGCGGCACTCTATCGATACGCCCAATCGAAAAGAACACTCGCATGGACTACGTACAGCAGTGGAACTTCGGTATCCAGCACGAGGTGCGAAGCGGTCTGTTGCTCGCAGCGTCTTATATCGGCACGCGCGGGCTGCAACTGTTTCGAGCCACCAACATCAATTACCCGCAACTGGTCGGCTCGTCGTATGTCCGTCCTTATGACGGGCTTACGACGATCGTGCAAAGCCAGTCGGGCGCCGACTTCCGATTACCATTCCGCGCAGTTCACCGTACAGCGCCGCTTCGCTCGTGGAGCTTCGGTGCTCGCCGCCTACACCTTCGGTAAGGCATTGGATGATTCGACCAGCGGCGTGCGTTACTTCACCGGATCGACCGGCGATCCGGCCGACCTGCGCGGCAGCCGCGGCCTCGCGGACTTTGACCGAACTCACCGACTGGTAGTCAGTTTCAATGTCGATATACCCAACCCGTTTGGCGCCGATTCGAACGGCTTTGCCCGCGCTCTCTTCTCCGGGTGGGATCTGTCAGGCGTTGTAACGATGCAGTCCGGCACTCCCTTCTCGGTGACGAACTCCGCAAGCAACCTCGATCGTGACGGTCAGGCAGGATCGCCCGGTACGGGCGGCCGAGCAGACCGCGTCGACGGCGTTCCGCAAACCACCGATGGCGACGTTCGCTCCCGCCTCAATGGCTATCTCAATCGCGCCGCATTCTTGCCCGCGCCTCGCTCGCGCTATGGCAATCTTGGACGCAACACCATTCGCGGTCCCGGCGCGCATCTCTGGGACATGCGGCTATCGAAAATCACGACGCTTCATGAAAACCTGCGCCTGCGATTCCTGGCGGAGTCGTTTAATACCTGGAATCATGCAGCGTTCGGCAACCCCGGCAGCATACTCGACACCGCGGCTTTCGGGACCATTCGCACCACGCTTTCAAACGCGCGGATCATCCAACTTGGATTAAAGTTGGAGTTCTAACTTCACTATGATCCTCACTCGAGCCAATCGCGCCAGAGTCGCAGCGATAGCGGGTTTCACCGGCCTGCTGGCGGTCGCTGTCTTTCAGCAGGACGGGTCCGCCGGCCAGGCCGCTGTATCGCTCTCTCGCACAGGTCAGGAAGACTTGTCGTTCTGGATAAACCACAACGGTCTTCTCCAGTTTGATGTCGAGGGCGAAGTCGGCTTCGGCGATATGGCCCGCGTGCTGTTGCGCCGCCGCTCCAACGGCGACTATATTCGCGATCTGCGTGATCGCTTCACCTTCCGTGTTCAGGATCCGGCAGCATTGGCGACGCCGGACCTGTTCCGCGCCGAGTTCGCGGGCGGAACTCTCACCTGGCGAGCGGCGCCTCAGGATCGGTTTATTGTCGGATCGTCGCGCACATACAATGTTCCGCTGCTACTGGTCAACCGCGATTCCAAAGAACTCGTTATCGACGCTACGTATCAAGGCATGTCGATGGAGAGTTCTGCGCGCAAGCTCACCGTCCTGGCGAACTCGAGTCTCCCTGTATTCCTGCGAGCAGTGGAGACGAAACTGGGGTCATCGGAAGGCAAGCTGACCCTCAAACACGCGGGCGGCGAACTCACGGCGCCTATCTACTTCGAAGTCCGGCCGCTCGTTCCTCTTCGCGTGCGGATTCTCGACGAGCGCGGCACGCCGGCCGTAGCGCGCATCTATCTGACCGGATCCGACGGCTTGGCTTATTCGCCTGTCGGTTCGAGCGCCCGAATTGCGGCGATGAGAGCCGAATACTTCTTTCACGCCGAGGACTCTTTCGACCTCGAGTTGCCTGCTGGCGCGACGCTGATCGAGGCCGCGCGTGGCCAGGAGTACCGATTGGTCTCGGAGAACGTGACGCTTGAACCAGGCAAGCCCGCCGAAGCGACACTGCGGCTGGTCCGATGGACCGACCAGACGCAAAAGGGATACTGGTCAGCCGACGTTCACATCCATGCCAACTACACGTCGCCGCATCATCAGGTCATCGAGCCGCGCGATGTGCGCCTCCAGCTCTCCGGCGAGGATCTGAACTACGGCAACATGATGGTGGCGAATTCCGGCGGCGCCTTCATCCATGACCGGCAATACTTCGAAGGCAAACCCCATCGCCTCAGCTCCGATCGCTACTTCATCTACTGGAATGAAGAGAATCGCAGCAGCGCCTACGGCCACATGTGCTTTCTGGGTCTCAAAAAGCTGGTGGAGCCTTTCTACAACGGCTTCCGCAATACGCCTCATTGGGAAGACTACCCGGCCAACTTCCCGCTTGCGCAGGAAGTCTTCGATCAAAAGGGCGCTGTCAGCTACGCGCATCCGGGAATGAGCCCCAGCTTTGAGGCCGCCAGTATCAAGGAATTGCCCGTGGACCTCGCGCTGGGCCAGCAGACTGCGATGGATGTGCTCAGCAACAACGATGAGAACGCCACGATGGAGATGTGGTACCGCCTGCTGAACTGCGGCTTTCGCGTCGCGATCTCGGCCGGTACGGACGCATTCACCAACGTCGTCGATCACTACACAGCAGGCGGGGGACGCGTATACGTGCAGACCGGTCCGAAGTTCGATTACGCCACCTGGTTGGAAGGCTACCGCCAGGGAAAATCCTTCGCTTCCAATGGTCCGGTGCTGACGCTCGACGTAAGCGGCAAGACGCCGGGCGAGGAGATTCGACTCGACTCAGCTGGCGAAGTCGCTGTCCGCGCAGGTGTGTTATCTCAAACCCCACTCGATCGCGTGGAGTTGATCGTTAATGGGCGCGCGATCCACTCGGAACCTGCCGACGGTAAAACGGCGATCGAGTTCCAAACGCGCGTTCCCTTGCGCGAAAGCTCGTGGATCGCGCTGCGAGCACTCGGGCCGCGTCACCGATTAATCCTCAACGATACGATGACGTTCGCGCACACGAGCCCGGTCTATGTCATGGTGGGAGGCCGTCCCCAACGAATTGCCGAAGACATACGCTTCTATCGAGAGTGGGTAGAGCGGCTGATCGCGCGCACCGAGAAAAGTCCTCGCTTCGCAACCGACGAGCATAGGAAGGAAGTAGTGGCGCTCTTTCAGAAAGCACTTGCCTGGTACCGGGCGGCCGGGCAATAATAGCGACGGACTGACTCGCCGGGTATTCGAACAATCGTTCGATCGCGCTATCCGTGCTCTTCGCAGCACTATCCGTGGCTCCGGCGTTCGCCGCCTATATTGAACTTGCATTCGACCGGCTCCCCAGCCCGCAAGGCTGGCTATACGACGGAGACTCCCCGGAAACTGATTTCTTCTCTGTGCATCTCGGAAATCCCATCGGCGAGTTTTTCGGGGCCCGTCAGAACTCACCCGTTTTTGGCAGGAAGTATCAAGTCCGCGTAGATCGCTGCGGGCGATTGAATCATCCTTTTATATGCAGGACTCACTAACTATAAATTTCGGTGCAAAAATAGACCACGAAAGCAGCGAGAGCCGCGATCGATAGTGGTCGAAAAGTAGATGTCAATACCGGAGCGAAAGGTAACCGGCAAAACGGAGGAAACGGGGACCATCTTCGATTGGACAGGACATAGGGTTTGTCGAAATGAGCGAGATGGCGTGTGGAAGAAATGCAGAAGGCGACTGGTGTCTTTTTGTCAGCAGCCTTGCTGCGCGGTTTGTGGTTGTTATTGGGCTTCGGGCTGAATATCAGGTGTGGACCGAGGTAGCTTTTTCTGCTTGCTTGTTTTCAAGCAATAGCTATCGCCATTCATCTCGAGAATGTGAACATGATGGGTGAGTCGATCCAACAGAGCGCCCGTCAAACGCTCCGAACTGAGAACTTCGGTCCATTCGGCAAACGGAAGATTGATGGTGACTAGCGTGGAACCGTGTTCATAGCGTTGGTTGAATACTTCAATCGTTTTTCATCGCGTGCTTCCATCAGTTCGTGAACGCGATGTTCATGCAGCCGTCATCAAACGCACGGCCTGAGAACAAAGTTGCGCCACGGAGCGTCTTGAAGTAGTAGACTCGCACAGCGCGACACCGTCTTAGGTAAGGAGGGAGAATGGAAATCTGGCTTATTCACCATGTGAGTGTACCTGTAACTGACGTGGACCGAGCAAAACGCTTCTACTCAGAAGTCTTAGGACTGCAGGAAACTAAGCGACCGCCATTCGATTTCGAAGGCGCGTGGTTCGAGGTAAGCGGGAACCAGCAACTGCACCTGATCAAGCATAAGGATGCCACCTTTCGAAAAGGAAATGTTGATTCCCGGGACACGCATTTCGCCATGAGAGTGGCAAGCTACTCGAAGGCATTGGCCTTCTTGAAGTCTAAGGGCTACAGCGATACTGCGGCTCCTGACGATCTTAAGGCAATGAAGATCAGCAGGAAGCCTGCTGCTGGTTTCCCGCAGATCTATATCCTGGATCCAGATCGTAATGTGATTGAGATTAACGCGGAGACCCTCGATGACGACAGTTGAAGTCCGTGAGCCACCGAGGCTTGGGGCATACGATAGCCTTCACGAACAATTCGTGTTGATAGCGGGCCGCTGACGACACGTACGCCTCCTGAACTTCTTCAACAGAATATGTATCAATCCACAGGTGAGGGAGTTAGGCAGGTAATCACACTCGCAGCGAAACTCACCGCGACACTTTGATGCTTAGATTCAAGGAAGTGGAGAACGTCGTTCTCGCTTTGATTCCGATCATTCAGCAACTCATGTTCCGACTGCTTGCTGCTCCGTTTGAAAGGCTCATGCCGCATAGAGCGTTTGGATGATGGGCACCGCCGGACGAAACGACGTGAAGAACGCTGGTATGGCACGAACAGGTAGAGATGGAGGTGGCCTAGCCTGACTTTCGCAGTTCCGAGTCACTTGGTGTAGGCGACTCGCGGGTAAGTCACATGGGTGCAACGCGAGCTTTTGAAAACGGCTGCGGTGAAGACCTACTTACTTCTGCTTGGACGCAAGATGTGTCATTCTGCTGCTTCCATGTTTTTGCGAAGCACAAACCGGAAGAAAGACGGCAAGGATCATCGGTACTTCAGCGTGGTAGAAAATCGTCGGTTGTCTTCCGGCAAGACAACGCAACGGACGGTGTTGTACCTAGGCGAGATCAACGATCAGCAGGAAGGGGCTTGGCGCAAAAGTCTGGAGGTATTCGACGATGAGCGACAGAGTTCGCGTTCGCTGAGTCTGTTTCCGGAAGATCGGGAAATTCCCGCCGATGCCGTAGATAGTCTGCAAGTGAAGCTGAGTCAGTTGCAGCTTCGGCGAGCGCGTCCGTTCGGCAACTGCTGGTTGGCATGCGATCTGTGGAGCCAATTGGGGCTCGACCGGTTCTGGCAGAATCGGCTGCCGGACGGGCGAGAAGCCATCAGCTGGGAGAAGGTGTTACAACTGCTGGTGGTCAACCGGCTGATCGATCCGGGGAGCGAACTGCGTGTGCATCGGCACTGGTTTTTAGCCAGCGCCATGGATGAGTTGCTGGGCGTCGATTTCGCGGTGGCGGAAAAGGATCGCCTGTATCGTTGCCTCGACCGGCTGCTGGAACATAAGCAGGAGTTGTTTGTATGGCTTCGACAGAAATGGGCCGATTTGTTTCAGGCCGATTTCGAGGTGTTGCTCTATGACCTGACCAGCACGTACTTCGAAGGGAAGATGGAAGAGAATCCCAAAGCCAGACGTGGGTATAGTCGCGATGGCCGCCCCGACTGTCTGCAGGTTGTGATTGCGTTGGTCATCACAACGGACGGCTTTCCGCTGGCCTATGAAGTGATGAACGGCAACACGGCGGACTGCACGACATTACGCGGTTTTCTGGACAAGATCGAACAAACGTACGGCAAAGCCAAGCGAATGTGGGCCATGGATCGTGGTATCCCGACCGAGGCGATTTTGGCCGAGATGCGTGATCCTGGCCGCCAGATCTCCTATCTGGTCGGGACGCCGAAGAGTAGGATCAAAAAGCACGAGCAGAAATGGCTTGATCTGCCTTGGCGCAAGGTTCGCGATTCGGTTGAGGTCAAGTTGTTCGAGCAGGACGGCGAGACGGATGTACTGGCCAAAAGCGAAGGCCGTCAGGCGAAGGAGATCGCGATGCGACGCAAGCGGATCGCGCGCTGTTGGGAAAGCTGCGCGCCATGCAACGGAGTCTGCCAGCACGCGATCAGTTGCTGAATGCGGCTCGGGGCCGCCAAGACGGATGCCGGCCGCGCCTTCGGTTTCGTGCAGATTCAGATTCCGGCGACCGGACAGCCCGTCACGCGCGAGTCGTTCCGATTCTCAGTGGACAAGACGAAGCTCAAGGATGCTGAACTGCGCGATGGTCATTACCTGCTCCGGTCCAATCTTACGGACGCGGATCCGGCAGTCCTGTGGACCCGCTATGTGCAGTTGACACAGATCGAATCTGTGTTCCGGTCATTGAAGAGCGAACTCGGTATCCGCCCGATCTTTCACCGTCTCGAGCACCGGGTGGATGCGCATATCCTGATTGCCTTCCTGGCCTATTCGCTTCAGGTCACGCTCAAGCACCGACTGCTGATCCATGCGCCGGGCCTGACACCGACAGCGGTGTTGGAAAAGCTCGCCAGCATTCAGATGATTGACGTCTGGGTGCTAACCACTGATGGTCGTTGGCTCATCCTGCCTCGCTACACCCAGGCCGGAAAAAGACACCCGTATGCTGCTCGCCAAACTCCACCTGGACCTGCCCACCCAACCGCCTCCTCGCATCACCGCTCATCCGTCCACCCTCGAAGCCGCACGGTGAAAACCCGTTTTGTGGTGAAGACCTTTCGATAGCCCTTACTCAATCCAAAGCACTTACCCGACTCGACGGACCTCAACTGCGAAAGTCAGGCTAAAGGTCAGCGCAATCACGCCCATGAAATACCGACCCGGGGATTCCAACCCGTCACGCGATCTCGCCTCGCCGCGAGTATCGCAATTGGAGCGGCGATTCAGTTCACGCAGCGCGCAGGCGGTCGCGATATTCTCTCGGAGTCATTCCGACGCACCGGCGAAAAACAACCCCGAAGTAGCTTTGGTCGCAGAAGCCGACCTCCTGGGTAATCGCGGCGATGTTCAGATCCGTGGTGGCGATCAGATGCTGCGCTCTGGCAATGCGGAACCGGTTCAGATGCGATACGAAAGCCTGCCCGGTTACTGCGCGAAAGAAACGCATGAAATGCGACTTGCTCATCCGCAAGAGCGACGCGGCCTGTTCGACGGAGATGTTCTCCACGTAGTGATGGTCGACGTAGTCAAACAGCGGCTGCAGCCGTTCCAGGTTGCGGTTCTTCCGGATCACTGCTCCGGTAGTGGCGACGTTGCTAGCATAGTAGTTCATCAACAGCACCAGGATCATCTTCAAATACGTCTTCATTGCCAGTGGAGCGTGGGGAGCGCCGACCACTGTTTCCTGGTGAATCCTTCGTATCAAATCGAGCACTTGAGCCGGAACGCCCGTCGAGGCAGCAATCCCGTGGGGAAACCCCCGTTCCTGAATTTCAAATGGAATCAGATATTCGGCACCTTCGATGGTGGCATTTTCGCTTCGTATCAAACTTGGATGGAAATATAAAACAACCGCTCGGACACTCGGGGTGACGTATTTTTGTATTCCATGATAGAGATGACTTCCAATAATAAACAAATCTCCCTGATTGACTTGAACGTCGCGTTCCTGGACACGATAAACAGCCGACCCCGACTCCATGTAGAGAACCTCGAAGTAATCGTGGCGCCGTAAGGCAACGGATGACGGAGATTTCAATCGCAGAAATCGTACCTGCATCGGGAACATCGGGTCGAACGGACAGACATGAACTCCAGAGGCCGTTACGCGAGGTTCGATAACTCGGGCGGCATTCTCCCACTGAATTCCTGAACTATGGGCCATATCAATTCCCAGACTGATAACGACACGGCCATGGAGAAAACAGTACCCCGCTGCTAGCCGTACGGGGCTAATGGTATTCTCATCATATCTTTCTGTCAAGAAGGGCCGATTTCGAAAATCTACTGCCCCGGAGGGGGGTAGTTCTTCGACGCGTCGTCCAGAACCAGGATCCAATCCACCAGCTCACCGGGATCAGGAGATTCAAATTCGCGTTCATCCGCCTTGTCGAAACTTCCGATCCGGCTGGCTTGTCCGTTTCGCGGGTTGAACCACCAGGCGTTCATTCTCGCTCCGCTGAGCTTACCTGTGCGAACTTTGAATTTTCTTCCGACCGGTGCATAGACCATTGCATAACTGCCAGTCTCATCACGAGTCGCAGTGAAGCGGTAGCGCCCGGCTCCGGGTACGGCGCTCGGCACGCTATCCGGCACGATCAGGGAATCGTCCGGCACGCGGGTGAGGAACGGGCGAGATTCGAAAAGCCGGCGCGCATGTTGCATCTGCGATGCTCCGGGCTGCCGGATAGCCTCATTCCACGGCATCAGCGGACGGTACATCGGCTTCCTCGCCGGCGTCCACATTTGCCAAACGGAATGATGTCCATAAGTATGTCCGAACGCTCCCGAGAACAAGTTCCAATATATCGACCGGCGAACATCAGCGGCCACAGAGTGACCCAGTTCGTCCGGCCGGAACGAAACAGGAAGATCCTCATAGATCGGCTCGCCGTCGAGCACCGGCTTTATAGGAGTTCGGCCGTAGTCAAAGGCGGTTTTGTCATAGCGGCCCGTATACTCGGTCGAGTGCCCGTTCTGCCGCATGTTGAAGCTGAGCCATTCTTCCGAGTGGAACGGTTCGGCCGAACCCGCGCCGCCGGGCGGATGAAAGGTAACAAGGTGCGCACCGCCATCACCTTTCCGGAGTCCGGCCGCCATCGCGCGCATGATCATTCGGTGATTGTCGTTCTCTACGGGACGATCGCCTCCGAGAATCCAGATCAAAGACGCTTCCCGATAGCGGCGACCAAGCCATTCGCCGTAAACTGCGGCATTGCCTGGCGTGAATACCACTGGAGTGGGCCGCTGCTGGTTGTTCCACTTGTCGCCCCAGGTGGGAAGAAATCCGATGTACATTCCCAGCGAGTTCGCTTTCTGGACGATGAAATCGACGTGGTCCCAATAATCGTTGGCAGGGCCGTCCTGCACGTCCGGCCTGGTGGGGTCGTTGTCGAGCAGCGGCCGATATCCGTAGGGATTAGGATCACTAAGACCGTCCAGTTCGGCCAAGGCCACCGCCTGAATGACGGTAAATCCCTTTTTCGCGCGATCCTCCAGGTAGAGCGTTGCCTCTTCGCGATTGAGCCGGTGGAACAGTTCCCACGCAGTGTCTCCGAGATAGAAGAACGGCTTTCCATCGGAAGAAACCAGAAAGCGTTTATTGGGAGAGATCTGAAGGCCCAGAGGCGCCGCTCCGATCGCCGCAGCCGCCAGGAGGAGCACTATTAAAGTTCGCATGCCGAAATCGCCAGGATGCAATCATAGCGTGCTCAGGAAGCTGCAGACTATCAGGAAGATGCTGCGGGCTCCGGTAAAACTATCGTCTGCGTGGATCCTGACGATGCTAATGATGGCACAACCGGTCGCGGTTCAATTCGTGGAGGTAGCTTCTTCAAAGAGCGGTATCGCGTGGCGTCATGAGAACGCGAAGTCCTCGGAACGGCATCTGCCGGAGACCGTGAGTCCGGGCGCCGCGGTCTTCGATTACAACGGGGATGGCTGGATGGATCTGTACTTTGTGAACAGCGGACCGTCCGATTTCTTCGGCCCCCCAACGCCGCTCCGCAATGCTCTCTATCGAAACAATAAAGACGGCAGTTTTACGGATGTTACGGTACACGCCGGTGTCCCGGGCGGCGCATTCGGTATGGGGGCTGCCGCGGCCGATTACGACAACGATGGCGACGTTGATCTGCTGGTAACCAACTACGGACAGGACATCTTATATCGCAATAACGGCGATGGCACATTTACCGACGCAACGGCCAAATCCGGGATCGCCGGGCATGGCTGGCATTCCTCAGCGGTGTGGTTCGACTATGATCGCGACGGCAAACTCGATCTGTTCATCGCCAGCTACGTCGAGTACCGCAAAGAGCTGGTGAAGTTCTGTTGGGACGAGACTCTCAACGTCAGCGCTTACTGTGTTCCGAGACTCTTTGCTCCGTCCAAAAGCAGGCTCTATCGCAATCGCGGCAACGGAACTTTCATGGACGTCAGCGCGGAAACAAAAATCGCGGCCTATGCCGGTAAAGCGTTCGGCGCGGTGGTTACGGACGTGAATAACGATGGTTGGCCGGACCTGTTTGTCGCGAGCGATATGGCTCCGAATGCGCTTTTTATCAACCGCAACGGCAAGGACTTCGACGAGGTCGGCCTCGATGCGGGAGTGGCGTACAGCGAAGGGGGGGATCCGCGTTCGGGGATGGGCGTCGATGCCGCCGATACCGATGGCGATGGCTGGCAGGATTTGTTCGTCGCCAACATCGACCAGCAGTATTTCGCCCATTATCGCAATCTGCGCGACCTTACGTTTAACGAAGAGCATGGAGACATCCGGCGCGACACGCGTCTTCTGAGCGGATGGGGGCTCAAGTTTTTCGACTTCGACAATGATGGTGATCCCGACTTGCTGCTGGCGAATGGGCATCCGGACGACATGATCGCCAAGCGTATGCCGGACGTCACTCATGCAGAACCCTTGCTGCTTTTCGAGAATCGCGAGGGTAAGTTCGTTAACGTCAGCGCACGCAGCGGAGCCGTCTTCACAAAACAGTTTAACGCTCGCGGGCTTGCGGTCGGCGACCTAGACAATGACGGCGACTTGGATTCGGCGGTATGCGTCAATGGCGGTATTCCTCTGCTGCTGCGCAATGACGGCGGCAATAAGTCGAACTGGCTAGGTTTGCGACTGAAACCCACGCAGAGCAATCCGGAAGCGGAAGGCGCCGTCATCCGGTGGACTGCGGGTGGGAAGGCGCGACAGCGGTTGCGAACATCGGGAGGCAGCTTTCTTTCCTCGCACGATTCACGGGTGATTTTAGGTTTCGGCGAAGCGGGCTCCGCGGAGCGCGTGGAGATCAAATGGCCTTCCGGCCAAGTTTCCCGGATGGAAAACATTGAATTGAATCGATATATCGAGGTCGCCGAGCCGCGCGTCGCTTCCCGGGAGTGATAGTTTCACAAGAGTTTTGTGATAGGTTTGCACTATTTTCCCGCCGGGAAATACTGGTAGAGTCACCATCATCGCTTGTTGCGAGCAACAGGAGACTTCCATGCAGACACTCCGCCTCATCTTGGTTCTTCTGACAGCCACTTTGACCGTCTACAGCCAGACTATTACCGGCACAGTCTCCGGAACCCTAATCGATACCAGCGGCGGCGCGGTTGCCAACGCTTCCGTAACGTTGAGGAGCGAGACGACGGGAGAGTCCCGCGCGATGAAGTCGAACGAGAGCGGCGACTTTGTCTTCAATGCCGTCGTTCCCGGCACCTACCTGCTCAGAATCGAGCAGCAGGGCTTCAAAACCATTGAACGCCCCGGCCTGGTGTTGACCGCCACGCAGAGGCTCTCGGTCGGCAACATCGAGCTACCTGTAGGCGCGGTGACCGAGCGCGTCACGGTGCAGGCCGTGGGCGCTACAGTGCAGACCACCAGCTCCGGCAATTCGGCAGAACTGTCCAATAAGCAGTTGAACCTGCTGGTGACGCGCGGCCGCGATGTGATTTCGCTGCTGCGGGTTCTGCCTGGAATCACCGGCGGTACCGACGAGAACGCGCTCGGCGGAACATACGGCACCAACACACCTAATATCGGCGGCCAGCGCATCAGCATGAACACTATGTCGGCTGACGGACAGTCGGGCAACGATGCGGACATCGTTGGTGGATTCAACGGAATGACGAGCCTGGATGCGATCGGCGAAGTGAAAGTTCTTCTGAACAACTATCAAGCTGAGTACGGGCGCAATGCGGGCGCCAGCATCAATCTGATCACCAAGTCCGGCACGCGCGATTTTCACGGCAGCGCGTACTGGTTCGTGCGCAACGAGATCCTCAACGCGAACGACTTTTTCAATAACCGCAACAGCCAGGCACGCCCACTCTATCGCTACAACACGTTTGGCGGAACAATCGGTGGACCGATTTACATTCCCGGCAAGTTCAACACCAATCGCGACAAGCTCTTCTTCTTCTATTCGCGCGAAGACTGGCGCATTGAGGAGCCGAGAAATGTGCGCCGCGTCACCATGCCGACCGCGCTGGAGCGGCAAGGCAACTTCTCGCAGACCCTAGACGTGAGCGGCCGTCTGATTCCGATTACCGATCCCACCACCGGCCAGCCATTCCCCGGCAATATCATCCCGCCCGGCCGAATCAACCGCAATGGGCAGGCCATCCTAAATCTGTTTCCGACGCCGAACTTCCTGGACCGTGGTTTGTCGGGCGGCAACTACAACTATCAGTTTCAGGAGATCACCGATCATCCAAAGAAGCTGAATACCTTCAAGGGCGATTACAACATCACCCTAAACGATCGGCTCTCGGCGCGATATACAAGCTGGTGGGCCGATCGAAGAGGCTATGAAGGGCTTGCCGCTTTCAACTCGAACTGGGATCAACTGTACAATCACTACCTCTTCAAGACGGACCAGATTCAAACCAGCTACACCAAAGTCATCCGGCCGAACATGATCAACGAAGCGCAAGTCGGCTATCGAGTGTTAGGTGAGATCGGCGACGCGTTGACCCCCACTACGTTTGATCCTGTGAGCCGATCCAAAGTGGGCCTGGGCACGCTTGGTCAGCTCTACCCGGAGATTAATACTCTCGATATCATCCCGCAGGCAAGCTTTGGCGGCGTACCCTCGGCAGCGAACATGTCTTACGACGGCCGGCTGCCAATCGACGCGAGAGATTGGCGCTGGAACTACAACGACACTTTGAGCTGGATCACCGGAGCGCATTCGTTGAAGTTCGGCATATTCGGCGAGTACCAGATGAACAGCGAGGGCCCACGCTCGAACTTCGGCGGCTCATTCGCATTCGACCGCAATGTCAACAATCCGCTCGACTCCAACTACGCTTACTCGAACGCATTGTTGGGGAATTTTTCCTCGTACACGGAGAGCAGCACTCGCACAACGGGTTTGGCGCGGCAGTCGCTGCTCGAGTGGTTCGCGCAGGATTCGTGGAAAGCAACGCGCCGGCTGACGGTTGACTTCGGTATTCGCTTCACCTGGTTCACTCCCTGGAAGGTTACCGATGAGAAGGCTGCGGCCCTGGCTCTGGAACGATATAATCCCGCGAACGCACCGCAGTTCATTCAACCTGTTCTGAACAATGGAGTGCGGGTCGGACGAAATCCGATCACGGGTGAGTTACTACCTGCTGTGATGATCGGTTCTTTCGCTCCTAATTCGGGCGATCCTGCGAACGGGATGGTTGTTTCGGGCAATGATTTGCTACCTGAGGGCTTTGCGAATCGAGGATGGGAACTCGGACCGCGGTTTGGGTTTGCGTACGATCTGTTCGGCAACGGCAAGACTGCGATACGAGGAGGGATCGGCGTCAGTAAGCAGGGCGTGCCGAGTGCGGGATCGTATCTCTGGACGACGCGCACCAATCCGCCAGTACAGTACAACCCACAGATCTTCTACGGCAACCTCGACACGCTGCTCAGCTCGTCGGGAACCCTCTTTCCGAGCAGCGTGAGCGCTCTCGAACGCGATCCGAAAACGAGTACGGTTGTGAATTACTCGCTCGCCGTACAGCAGGATATCGGCTGGAACACGTTGGTCGATGTCTCCTATGTCGGCAACCGTTCGCAGCATCTGCTGCAGAATCGCGATCTGAACACTTTGCCTTACAGTACAAGGTTCGCTCCCGAAAATGAGGATCCGTCGGCTCCCGGCCGGCCGCTGCCCGACAATTTTCTGCGCGCCTATCCGGGTTATGGCAGCATTACCTACATCGAGAACTCCGGATATGGGAACTACAATGCCCTTCAGGCGTCGCTCAATCGCCGTATGAGTGCGACGTTGCAGTTCGGCGTGGCGTACACCTGGTCTAAGGCGATGGATCTGACCAGTGGTGACGGCGGCTTGCTTCCAATGTTCCGGCCGTATCGTATCTGGAACTACGGCAAATCGAACTACGATCAGACGCACGTTTTCGTGTTCAACTATCTTTGGGATCTTCCGAAGGCGAGCACGCACTGGAACAACGTTTTCACGCGGACGGTTTTCGATAACTGGCAAGTATCCGGCATCGTCACCATGGCGAGCGGAACACCCCTTGGCGTTAGCTACTCGACTGTGGACGGCGCCGACATCACGGGCGGAGGTGACGGAGCTCGAGTCAACGTAACCGGTAAGGCGATCTTGCCCAAGAGCGAACAGACGTTCGATCGATTCTTCGATACTTCGGTCTTTGCGCGGCCCGCTCGCGGGGATTTCGGCAATGCGCCGAAGGATGTGTTCCGCGGACCTGGAATCAACAACTGGGATGTTTCGTTCTTCAAGAAATTCCCCCTGTGGAGCGAGTCGCGGTACGTGCAATTCCGCTGGGAGTTTTATAATGCGTTCAACCACACGCAGTTCAGCGGTGTGGATAGCGGCGCTCGCTTCGATCTACAGGGCGCTCAGGTGAATGCGCAGTTCGGCCGCTTTACTACCAGCCGGACACCACGAGTGATGCAAGGAGCGCTAAACTTTACTTTCTGATGATTTTGCAGTTCGCGTTCTTGTTATGGGCGATGTTGGCAGTCCTGATGGCCGCGGACGAGACGCGGGAACGCTTCGAACATGCGGTTAAGGCGCAAAAGGCGGGTGATCTCAAAAGCGCGGCCGCCGGTTATCGGGGAGTCCTCGAGAAGAATCCGCGCCTGACGGTTGCTCGTCATCTGCTCGGTGTCTGCGAACTGCAGTCCGGCAACCTCGGCGAGGGGATCCGACAACTCGAGATTGTACGGAAAGAAGATCCTTCCAATCGCCAGGCGGCTTATACACTTTTATCCACTTACATTGCTGCTGGAATGCTCTACGAGGCGCAAAAGATTGTGGATTCCACTCTGCGCGCCGACACGAGCGCCGCCGGTCATTTCATGCGCGGATCATACGTCATGGCTCGAGGGGAGTACGAAGCGTCGATCCAAGAACTGCTGCAAGCCCGCAAGCTCGACTCGCGGCTTCCCGGCCTGACATCGCAGCTCGGCGTTGCGTATTGTTTCGCGAATCGGCTGGATGACGCCATTCCGGTTCTCGAAGCAGCATTACGGGAAAACCCTTCCGATGCGAATGCGGCAGCGTTTTTGGGATGGCTGTACAAAGATCGCGATCGAAGCTCGGAGGCCGCCGCATTGCTGGAGCGAACCGTTCGCGATCGTCCCGAAGATCAGGGAGCGTTGTTCCTGCTGGCGCAGCTCACGCAGTCACGCGGCGATGTTGTGCAGGCTGCGAGCATGCTGGAAAAGGTCGTGGCGAAGGACCCAAGTCACCGCGCCGCCCACGTCCTGCTGGCACGCCTGTATCAAAAGTTGAATCGCCGCGACGATGCGGCTCGCGAGCGAGCTACAGTGGAGCGTCTCAACGCCGAGTTGCAGGCTTCCCAGCCGAAGGCTCAGTGAACTCCCGAGACCGGCGCCTTTGCCCGATGGACATAGCCCATAACTCGTGCCATATCGGAGCTTGTAAAGTAGAGCGTGTTCTCGTTTCCGTAGCGTCCAAATACTGAATCGAACCATCTTACCGGCGTTACAGACTAGCAATCCACGCGGTGGCACTGGACGTATAGGAGTATGTTCTGCTGGCGAGGCAAGAAACGTCCCCGGTTAACCAATGATCGGTTCCGCGGATTCGAGTCTCTTCCACGCGCAGGGGATCAGACTGATTCATCAAATACATGCAGCACAACTGGGAGCCCATCCTCTACGCGGCATCGCGATAGTAGTAGTTGAGCATTCCACCGAGTCGTTTACGTCGCCGGATCTCGCCGGTACCTCCCAGTTAAGCCGAATCGGGCATGATGAGCCGGTTTGCCCAGTCCTTGGTGATGGCGTTCAGTGTGATAATGAACCGTAAATTCTTGGATCGATTTTCGCAGCGACTTCTCACCGAAGAGGATCATTCTGCCGAGGCAAGATTCCTTTATGGTCCGAACAAATCGCTCCGCGTAGGCGTTCCGATTTTGGAGATCGCGGTGGTATTTTCACCGATTTCACGCCTGAATCTGCAAGGATGTTCACGAACTGCCCAGTGAACAACGGGTCTCGATCATGGATGAGGTAGCGTTTCCTGCTGACAAGTCCATCGACCGTATCGCTGATATTTCTGGCGATTTGAGTCATCCATAGACCATTGGCCACACTGGCAATGCCAGCGACCTCGACCCGTCGTGTTGATAGCTCAATGAAGAACAGCACGATGTACCGCTGCAGGCCACGCCGGGTCCACACCTCGACCGTAAAGAAATCGGCAGCGATGATTAGTTCCCAGTGCCGGGTCAGGAACTCCTTCCAGGTGGTTTTCCGGATCCGTTCTGGTGCTGGTTCAATTCCATGTTTCTTCAATATATTGGCAATCGTGCCACGACCAAGGTTGTGGCCGAGATTCGAAATGGCACCGAGAATCCGGCGATATCCCCAGTCACGATTCTCGCGAGCCAAGCGGACGACAAGGTTCTCGACTTTCGTTCCCGCGGTGCGCAGTCGTCGTCCGGTACCACGCTTGGCACTGCCATCGTACTTCTCGGCAATGAGTTTTGCGATGCCAGGCCACCAATGTGTCAGGCGTCACAAGGTCGGCAATGTCATTGAGTAATCGACGGCCGACAAGTTTGGCTTTCGCTGCCAGACGGCGACGTTGGTCATCGGTAAACCGAAGCCGGCGATTGCCAAGCTGCTCTCTCAGGACTCGATTCTCTTCACGCAGGTACTCGATGGCATGCTGTTGCTTCTGGTTCATCCACCCGGCGAGCACAATGACTAGAAACCGGAATGGATTTAAGACGTTTCGCATCTCCGCTGTTCATTATCCCGTCAACGGTCGATTAGATCCCCCTACGCACCTGTCGTTTCAATCAGATCGAGTTCTTGGACACAACGGGGTCGGAAAGTGTGCAAATCGAAAGGCATTTCGATCCTTAACACAGTAAGTGAAGCCCTCACGCTCGGGACGAAGGAACTTGCGGTGGATGGTGTTGTCCTGGTCGGAGAACACGGGATTTATCATGACAATCTCAAAGGGCAGAAATGCTATCGCGCTGGTGGCTCTACCAGCAGACTATCCGGGTTTTCGAGCAGAGTAAGCGCTCGGTGCCAGTCTTTAACGACAAGCACCTCTCCACCAGTGGATTGTGCAAGCTAGCCTGCATACATCAACTATTATCGACGTCCTCACACGTGTCAATAGCCATCTGCTACTTTGATAGGAGTTTTGATGAGGTTGCCGAATCCGGAGCTCGCCGTCGTCGAAATCGTCAAGCTAACCGACTATTGTCTTAACCCGAAGCATGAGGATGGAAAGCATAAGGCGCGAGTTTTCGCCGCAGCATTGGGTATCAGCCAAAGCGACGGAGAATGGCTGCAGAATCGCCTTCTCGATGTCGTGCGCGAAGAGGCCACTCTCGTCAACGAGAGCCGGTTTGGCAGGCTCTACATGATAGACTTCCAACTGGAGACTATGCACGGTGCCGCTGTGGTGAGGAGCGGCTGGATTGTGAGAACGGGTGAGGATTTTCCACGGCTTACGACGCGTTTCGTCTTGAAGGAAGCCGAGAAAAAGCGATGACGCGCATACCTTTGTTGGCTCCAGTGGCTCTAGTGGTTGACTTGCCCGAGCTGCAACTCACGCGTGGCCAGATGGGCACAGCAGTTGAGTACCTCCGCAGCGGCAAGGAGGAAGGCCTGTTGGTAGAGTTCTCTGATCCGGACGGTCAGTCGTACGCATTTGCTGAGGCTCGACCGGAGCAGCTTATTATGCTGCATCGCCGAGAAACACAAGCCGCATAATCAATTGCTCTCGATGTAACCTGTTGATGGCGAATTGAAAGTCATGCCGCGATTGGAGTCTGGTACAACCCTCGACAGTGCCTCCGCCACCGGTACGAATCAAGATTCATCAATGCTGATCCGTTAATAGCCGATTCTGGCAGGCGGCCGTTTAGGCCTCGGCATGGGTTTGATCGCTGTTGGCATGGGTTTGATGGCCGTTATAGTACTGTTGAAATTCGAGTAGCGTCCAAAAACTCAATCTGATTGAGTCCTGCGAGAGCAGCTTGGCACTCGTCGGCTTCGGTTTACCGATGATCAACGTCGCCGTCTGGCAGCGAAAGCCAAACTTGTCGGTCGGCGATTACTGAATGACATTGCCGACCTTGTGACGCCTGACACATTGCTGGCCTGGCACCGCAAACTTATTTCCCAGAAGTATGACGGAAGTGCTAAGCGCGGACCCGGACGGCCACGCACCATCAACGAGATCGAGACCCTTGTTGTCCGCATGGCTCAGGAGAATCGTGATTGGGGTTACCGGCGGATTATCGGTGCCATCTCGAACCTCGGGCACAACCTGGCTCGTGGCACCGTTGCCAACATTTTGAAGAAGCATGGGATCGAACCGGCGCCTGACCGGATCCGGAAAACCACCTGGAAGGAGTTTCTCAGCCGGCACTGGGAGCTAATTGTGGCCACTGATTTCTTTACGGTCGAGGTGTGGACGCGGCGTGGGCTGCAGCGGTACATCGTGCTGTTCTTCATTGAGCTATCCACACGTCGGGTCGAGATCGCCGGGATTGCCAGTGTGGCGAATGGTCTATGGATGAGCCAAATCGCGCGAAACATCAGCGATACCGTCGATGGGCTGCTCACAGGCAAACGCTACCTCATCCATGATCGGGACCCGCTGTTCACTGCGGAGTTCCTGAACATCCTTGCAGATTCTGGCGTGAAATCGGTGAAATTACCGCCTCGGTCTCCGAATCTGAACGCTTACGCGGAGCGGTTTGTTCGGACCATCAAGGAATCTTGCCTCAATAGACTAATCCTGTTTGGCGAAGATTCGTTGCGCAAATCTATCCAGGAATTCACCGCGCATTATCACACTGAACGCAATCACCAAGGGCTCGGCAACCGCCTGATCCTGCCCGATTCGGCGAAGAGTGGGAAGCACCGGCGAGGTGCAGCGTCGCGAGCGGCTCGGTGGAATGCTGAATTACTACTATCGAGAGGCAGCGTAGCCCTCCATTCTCATTTCTGCCATGGACACGATCAACCGTTCCGCGATTATAGTTAGGCCAGCCCAGCCCTTTCTCGACTGGCTCCATCATGTAGATTCGACAAGTAGACATCTGACTCTCATCGATCTAGGGCTGGAGCCAACAATCTATTTACTACCGGAATCAGACAATGAGGAACAGGCGCTTGAGCACCTGCGAGAGGTCAGTGCCGCGATTTTCGAAGAAGAGCTTGACGGCTGGTATCGCGTTCGGTCGGCGTGGCCAGAAGAACGCGGCCTATCCACCTTTGAACGTTGGTTCGAATTCACTTTTCATTCGATGGTCATTGACCTTGGCGATGACCGGATTCGACACGAAGAAGTGTGAACACGCCACGAAACGCCGCTAAGGCGACGCTGGGCGGATATTTGGACGGGGTCGTCGGCACTCGAGTACCTCCTCGGAGAGAACGCGACCGTGCGTTTTCCTTCCTGACTGCAGCGATCGGCACATAAGAGAAGGACTTTTGGTCTATAGCGAACATAGGGCGAATACCTATGATGCTGTCTTGCTCCGATGTTACCCAGGCTGCATCTTCAGTGAACACGCCATCACGCGCCTGAAGGAGCGGTTGCCCGACGGTCATGGCTTGGCAAAAGGGCTCGTCGTTCGCCTTATCTTGGTACGCCGGCAGCGACCTCGACCTCGACGAGATAGATTGTCCGACCGGGCTGCTTGTGGAGTGGGCGCACGCCTAGCGAGCGGACGTTTGAACCATGCGCCTCCGCTCCGCCGCGGCGCTAAGGCCTGCGACAGCATGGGCTCACAAAAGGTCGTCACCCTTCAGTGCCGGATCGCACAAATTGTAATAGCCGAAATTTGACCTTGCGCATTCGCGTGTCCGATAAACTCACTACCGTCGGATATCAAATCGTGCCGTACTTCCGTTATCGCGACCGGGTTCTGCATCTGAGAAGAAGTCATTCCCGGGTTGCTGTCCATTGTCCTCGCCGCCGGCTCCGCTGACCAGACATCTTGCGGAGAGTACATGGCTTACGAATCCACTCTCCTGCACCACGCATGAGGCGGAAGCCGTCAAACCAGATCACGCAAGATGAAACCAGTGCTATCTTACATCCAATGCCGGGAATCCAGGATGGAGACGAAAACGCTCTGGACGTCAGCACAGCTAAACTGAGGGCCGAAACGCTAAAGCTGAATGCCGAGGACTGGTTCCAAGGTAGCTTTTGGGTTTGTGGCGGAATACACTGGTGCAAACTCCAAACTTTCGTCCTTCGCGCTGAATGGCAAGCGATGCTCTGCAAACT
>CAWJQP010000030.1:0-12738 GCA_963844855.1 Bryobacteraceae bacterium | reverse complement strand
TCGTTGGACTGCAGCAGTTGGGCCCGCCGGCAAATGGCAATGCGACCTTCACGACTTCCGTGACTCAATTTATCGATAACTTCTCTGTGATCAGAGGAAGTCACAGCTTGAAGGCTGGAACCGACATTCGCCTGGAGCGACTCGATGCTTTGCAGCCGCCAAGTCCAACAGGCAACTTTCAGTTCAGCAATATCTTTACCGCCGGTCTTAACGCAGCGGGCACGCCAGTGGCAAACACCGGCAACAGCTTCGCTTCCTTCCTCCTGGGGCAGGTCACGCGGTTTAGCATCGATGCGCAATCGGAGATTCTAAAGCCTCGCGCAACCATTGCGGAGTTCTTCCTGCAGGACGATTGGCGGGTCACCCGGCGCCTGACCGTGAATCTCGGCGCCCGGTACACACTCAACTTTCCATCGACGGTCGCAGACGATCGAGGCGCCGTTTTCAATCTTCAAACTCAGCAACTCGACTACTTCGGGCAAAACGGTTTTCCGCACAGCGCGCGAAACCTGGAGAAGTTAAATTTCGGACCGCGTGTAGGTTTGGCGTATCGCTTGACCGACTCCTTTGTCATTCGTTCGGGCTATTCTCTCGCATGGATCGAGCAGGCCGGAATCACCACGCCCTTCACCACACCGCTGTTTCCATTCATTCAAACTCTGGGACAGCAGACGTTGGACAACATCAATCCGGCGTTCGTGCTTTCGCAAGGGCCGACGGTTGTTCCTCTGCTACCCGTGCCAGATGCGGGCCTGGGTCAGGGCGTATTTGGGGTACAGAGTGACAATGGCAGCGGCTATGCCCAGCAATGGAACCTGAGCTTGCAAAAAACGCTTCGAGAAAACTGGAGTTTTGAAGCGGGCTATCTCGGATCCAAGCTGACGCGGCTGGGCGTCCCCGATATCAACCTCAACCAGCTCACCGTCGAACAACTCGCGCTCGGATCTCAACTCACACAGCAGGTTCCCAATCCGTTCTACGGACAGATTCCGGCAAACACGTCGCTCGGAACGCCAACCGTTGCGCGCGGTCAGCTGCTGCGGCCTTATCCTCGCTTCACCACGGTTACTCTGTACCGCAACAATATTGGCCATTCCACGTATCATTCTTTCCAGTCGCGGATCGAGAAGCGATTTTCGCGCGGGCTGACGTTCAGCGTCGCCTATACCTTCTCGCGTTTGATCGACGACGCCGGCGCGGTTTTTGATTCCGCGGTGCTTACGGGGCCCGTCGCAAACTTTCAGGCTGCAGACAGCTTCAACAAGCGATTAGAAAAGGACGTTTCCACCGGGAATGTTCCCCATATCCTGTCGAGCGGGTTCGTCTATGAACTTCCCTTCGGACGAGGTCGATCTCATTCATTGAGTGGCTGGCAGGACGCTCTCGGTGGAGGCTGGCAAATGGCTGGAATCGTCCGTTTGCAATCCGGCAGTCCCGTCGCGGTTACGCAAGCCACCAATCTTAATGCCTTCGCCGGCTTTGGGATCCAGCGGCCGAATCGCATCGGTGATCCGCTTCTACCCTCGGAACAGCGGACCACGGGCCGCTACTTCAACACGGCCGCCTTCGGGCAGGCCCCGCAATTCACAATCGGGAGCAGTTCCCGCAATCCGGTTGTGGGGCCGGGATACCAAACGGTTGACCTCATGATCGGTAAGACCTTCACAATCACGGAGCGTTTCCGAACCGAGTTCCGTGCCGAAGCGTTTAATGTTACCAACACGCCTCCATTGGGCAATCCCAATGGCAGTTTCGGCAATGCGGCGTTTGGCTCCATCACTACGGCCCTCGATCCGCGGGTATTTGAATTTGTCTTAAAGCTACACTTCTAAGTGAGATGGTCATGTATACACGACGTCTGTGCCTCGGCCTCTTGTTTGCGCTGGGATCCCTTGTCTCCCAGGAGGCGCCCGCCTCTATTCAGGTCACAGGAGCGGTAAAGCAAACCCTCACTCTGACCGCGGACGAGCTTGCGAAGCTGCCGCGGGCTTCCGTAAAGACCACAAGTAGCGGAATGGAGACCGTGTATGAAGGCGTCTGGGTCCATGAGGTTTTGAAGCGCGCAGGAGCTCCGCAAGGAGCGGCCTTACGCGGCAAAGCCTTAGCGGGTTATGTGATCGCAGAGGCGTCCGATGGGTATCAGGTAGTATTCTCGCTTGGGGAACTCGACCCGGCCTTCATCGACAATGAAATCCTTCTCGCGGACACTGCCAATGGTAAACCTCTCTTCGGAGCACAGGGGCGTTTTCGGCTGGTTGTCCCCAAAGATAAACCGGGAGCACGGTCGGTCAGAATGTTGACGAAGCTGGACGTAGTCCAGTTGAGGAAATAAGCCTTGGCAAAAGCCGGCATTGAAAATCGCTTGGCGCAGATTCGCAAGAGTCGCGGAATCGGCGCATCCGATCTCGCCAGGCGGGTGAACGTGAGCCGTCAGACGATCTATGCGATCGAAGTCGGAACATATATTCCCAATACGGAAGTTGCTCTCCACTTGGCTCGCGAATTGGAAGTTACCGTTGACGAACTGTTTTCGCTCAACTTAGCGGAGCCTAATTCTCCTGAGTCGGTGACGGCGGAAGTGCTCAGCGCCTCTCCGCCGGCGAAAGGTCAACCTGTTCGAATCTGTCAGATCGGCGCCAAGTGGGTCAGTGTTCCCGTGCCCAATACGCCCTACTTTATGCCGGAAGCGGACGGCATCATCAAGGGAACCAGCCGTTCGAACGGCCGGGCTGACCTGATGGTATTCGCTAAAGAGGAAGCGGCTCAGAAAAGACTTCTGCTGGCCGGTTGTGACCCGGCCTCGAGCTTGCTTTCCAATATGGTCGAGCGGATTAGCGGCGTAGAGATCGTCTCAGCGGCGGCATCGAGCAAGCTCGCCCTCGCCTGGCTGAAGGAAGGCAAAGTTCACATCGCCGGCTCGCATCTCGAGGATCCCAAGTCGGGCGAGTTCAACCTGCCGTACATTCGAGAGAAGTTTCCGGATGAAGAGATTCTTGTCGTCACATTTGCTCGATGGGAAGAGGGACTCGTGGTTGCGTCAGGAAATCCGAAGCGCATTCTCAAACCGGAGGACTTGGCGCGTCGGGGTGTTCGGTTTGTGAACCGCGAGCCCGGTTCGGGAAGTCGCGCGCTTCTCGATAAGCTGCTTGCAAAGGCGGACCTGGCCGGAGCCAAGGTGTCTGGTTATGATCGAGTCGCGCTTGGGCATTTGCCGGCTGCTTACCACGTGCTAGTCGGCGATGCGGACGCCTGCATCGCCACGAAGTCGGCGGCGCAAACCTTTGGCCTGGACTTCGTACCGCTTCACAGCGCGCGCTACGACCTCGTGATGCGCAAACGCACTGGCGATCTGCCCACCGCTAAAGCCTTCTTAGATGTTTTGCAGCGAGCCACGCTTCGGCGGAAATTGGAAGTACTCGCGGGATACGATACATCACAGACCGGATCAATACTGACGATATGATTCGGATCGCGTTATTCCTGATCGCCGCTACCAGCCTGTTGGCTGCGGATTGGGAGTGGACGGTGCCGCACGGCTTTCCACGCCCTCAGATCCCGGCTGATAATCCGATGACCGCAGCCAAGGTTGAGTTGGGGCGGCATCTCTTCTATGACAAGCGCATGTCCGTGAACGGGAAGCAGTCTTGTGCAAGCTGCCACCGCCAAGAACTCGCATTTACGGATGGCCGAGCTCGAGCGCAAGGTACGACTGGACAGTTTCATCCACGCAGTAGTATGAGCCTTGTGAACGTTTCGTACGCGCCCATGCTCACCTGGGCGCATCCCACGCTCGATTCGCTCGAAGAGCAGGCGCTGGTTCCCATGCTGGGGGACGAACCGATCGAGCTGGGGCTTAAAGGTCGTGAAGAAGAGTTTCTAACGATGCTTGGACACGATCCGGTGTACCGGCGGCTCTTCCCGAAAGCCTTCGCCGGAGATAACCAGATCACCCTAAAAAATGTGGCCAAGGCCATCGCAGCCTTCGAGCGGTCTATCGTTTCCATGCGTTCGCCCTACGATCGCTACCGCTGGGGTGGCGAGGTAACAGCGATCTCGGAAGCCGGCAAACGCGGTGAAGATTCTGTTTTCCTCAAGCGAACGAGCCGGTTGCTTCCAGTGCCATGGCGGTTGGAACCGCAGTTCGGTTCGCTTTTCAGGCGGCCGGTCCGGCATGGACGAAGGCGCCGCCTTTTTCAACACAGGTGTATCGGCGTACGCGTCGCCCAACCGCGGGATCTATGAACGCACCAATCGGGACGAGGACGTCGGCAAATTTCGCGCGCCCACACTAAGAAACATTGCGGTGACGGCGCCCTACATGCACGACGGCAGCCTTGCGACATTGGAAGCCGTGCTCGACCATTACGCATCCGGTGGCAGGATAGAGCACGTTAACAAAACGCGAATTCTTCGGCCATTCCAGTTGACGGATGAGGCAAAGCGCGACTTGATTGAATTTCTGAAATCACTAACCGACGAAGAACTGCTCCGCGACCCGCGATGGAGCGATCCCTGGCCCGACCTAGAAAAACCCTAGCTTTTCTGGAGCATGACCTCGGTCGATTTGATTACGACCGTCACGTTGTCGCCCTTTTTTAGGCCGAGCTGCTCGGCGCTACGCCGCGTAATGACACTCTCAATCTGATTCTTTCCCACGCGGACGACGATGTGGGCCATGATGTCACCGAGGTTCACTTCTACGACTTTGCCTTCGAGTTGGTTCCGAGCAGATAGGGGCATGAACTCAGCATGACATGGATGAGCTGGATTAACAGAAGTCTCCTGATGACCGCTGTCTATTCATGTCACAACGGCACAAGCGGCGGCTGTGCGGATCTGTGGGTCAGCTGTGCCGCAGTCTAAGACAACGGTCTACTTCGGCACTACGCGGCCGAAAAGATCCGTCAACGAACTCGAGTGGCAACTCTCCGCGCGATGAGGTCACGCCGCGATTTCCGAACGGGATGCAGGCTCAGCGGTTCCCGCAGAAGAGCGCTACTTCTTCCTTGCAATCTGCTGATCGCCCGAAACGTAGGCACTGATCGGTGTACCTTTTGGCGCTGCAACGTTCTTCGGCTTATTTCCGCTTCCCCGGTAATCGAGAGGCCTGTCGGAGTCCTGCCGGTCCGACGGCGGTTTCTGTGTAGCGCGAAGCTTGATAAGCGAGCCGTCCACTGCGGCCACGCTTGAAAACTGCACAAACACCTTCGATCCGATGATGAGCAGTTTTCGTTTTCGGCGGTTGAGTGTGCCTGAGGCTTTTGCCCCCTTTGCGATCACCACGTTTCCGTCTACGAGCACATCTGCAGCCGCCGACAGCGCCAGCGGCGCCTCGGGCTTGCCGTCAACAGGTACGTCCTCGGAAAGCTCCAGGATTACGGGCAAACCGTCGGGCGCCTTCACGGCAGTCGCCACGCTCGGGTCAACGTTGGGATCGCGCTGGCGTGGCGTTTCTTTCGGATTCCGCATCGCCTCAATGACTCTCTCGGAGACACCGGCCTGAACGAGCCGGATCACCTCCTCCGAAGAAAGGTCGAATTGTGTCGGCGAATTACGAATCTGACTGAGGATCAGCGATTCGGACAGCTTGGCCTTGACCATCTCGAGGATCCGATCATTCGTCATTACGGATTGCTCCCTCGTCACGGACGGTGGTGGCGACGGCGCCGGAGGCTGCACAGCTGTGGGATCTGAAGCGGCTATCTTCTCTGGTCCCGTTGGCTGCCTGCCGAACCACCAGAAGCCTGCAACTGCCGCGATCACAACAGCGACGAGCGCTGCCACCAGCACCGGCGCTCGGTTCGCAGGCTTTGTTATCTGGGTACTACCGACCGGTTCGGGTGAGACCGCTGGGTGGGACAACAAAGTTGGCGGCGGAGGCAAGACGGCGGAGGTTCGGTTTGCTTCCGATACGGCGGACGACTCCTTGAGATATTCCAGCGCCTGAACGATATTCTCCATGGAGTTCCATCGTTCTGATGGAGCCTTGCGAAGACATTGGCGAATCACTCGCTCGAGACCGCCCCAGCTTCCCATTGACAACTCGTTGAGTTTTGGCGGTTCGTCCCGGAGAATCGATGTGAGTATACTAACGCTATTATCGCCGGGGAAGGCGCGCTCACCGGTGGCCATTTCGTAGAGAACCGAGCCGAGCGAGAAGATATCGGACCGGCCATCGACAGGCAATCCCTGGGCCTGCTCAGGCGACATGTAGCTGACCGTGCCAACGATAGCGCCCTGGACAGTCAGCGGTTCCAGCACCGCTGTCTGCATGTCTTCGAGCGCCTTCACGGGCGTTAGCTTGGCAAGTCCGAAGTCGAGAATCTTGACTCGGCCTTTGTCGCTCACGATCACATTTGCCGGCTTCAGATCGCGGTGAACGATACCCGCGGCATGGGCTGCCGCAAGAGCATCCGCCATCTGCAGCCCGTACTTTATCGTCTGCTGCAAGGGAAGGCCACCAGGCGGGATTGCGTCTACCAGAGTCTTACCGGGGACATACTCCATGACGATCACGTCGCTGGTGTCGTCGGAGAGCACGTCGTAGACAATGATGATGTTCGGGTGGTTCAGGGCAGATGCGGCCTGCGCTTCCTGCAGAAAGCGGCGTCGCTCCTGGTCAACGCCGCTATGCCGGAGCACCTTTAGCGCGACTGGACGCTTCAGCCTCTTGTGTGTGGCGGCATACACCGTTCCCATCCCACCACTGCCGATTTCGTGGAGAACCTCAAACTGATCGTTAAGAAAGGAGAGCACGCGCCGCACAGTATTGCACATGCCGTCGGAAGGGTACAACTACGGCGTAATTCAGGGCGTAATTCAGGACCAGACTTTCTCTTTTCTTCGCCATCCTGCTTCTTGCGTCCCCCAGATAGAACCCCCGCATATCGGTGCGAGCGGTATCGCCGGCTTGATTGACCGATTGACTGCTAGCAAGAAGAGAAACGGGACCGCAAGGGGGCGATTATGCGGCCGCACGCAGCTGGCATGGGATATCGGTTCTGAAGAGATCTAGGTGGCGTTCCCAAGACATCGTCAGGGCTTGCTCCAGATGGCTACCGAACACATTCTCCACATGCACAAATCACTCAGGCCGATGAATGTGCAGATCCATCATGTGCTAATTGACATGACCGGATTGAGTGGTTTGGCTCTTCTCGATGCGATCCTGGCCGGCGAAAGGGAACTGCGTGAAACTCGCGCAGTTCTGCCATATTTCTGTGAAGAGCCCACACGACAACATTGCGCAAACATTGCAGGGTGATTGTCGGCCTGAACATTTTGTTTGTTCTTCAGCAATCGTTAGCTGCGAATTAGGCGCGTCTTCTCTTACCCGGAGGCCCGTCTTAAACTGCGAGTCTGGTCAGATCGTGCCAAGATGCTCGTCTCCGCCGCGGGAAAGACGTCGGCCTTTGGGGCCAGATAACATGCTATACGGAATTCGGGCTGTCTCCGACCAATAACGTGTTCAAACGCGCGGCTTGGAAGCGGTATCGACCAGCGCTCGCGAATGATAACCCGTGCGGTGCTTGTAGCTTTCGAGCGCATTAAAGATGATTGGACAGAGTGCAGCCCAGCGGGCGAGCGAGGACTGACGGCTGCCGAGCGAGTGTGCTCCGACCGTGACGTGCGGGAAGTCGCGGCAGGTCTTGGGTCGCGCTTCGTAGATCATGCAGAGGTTCCCTTCCAGGAAGACGCACCCCTCATCCGAGTTCAGCAGGTTTCGTAAAGCGGGCGCGTCCGGATCGGGAACAGTATAGAGGCGGGCGACTTCCTCCGGCGTCACTCCTATGTGGGACGCAATGCTTTCGATCTCCGATTTGTTCACGGATACCACCGAGTGACGACAACAATTGGCACAGGCGGTGCAGTCCACGTGTTGCTGCACTTCGACAGCCAGGATTTGAAACGGCTTGTCGGAGTAGTGGTGGGCAGAGAGGTAGCGGCGAAAGGCGACGTTCTCATTCGCCTTCGCAGTTCCGAGCCGAAAAACTTCAGCCAGATCGTTAACCACGTCTAAGAATATATTCTTGCACTCTTGTGAAGGCAGCCGACGGTTGATGCCAGGAGCCGCCGAACAGTTCAAGGACGATCTCCGAGACTGAAGTTGGCAGAAGCGGCCAACGTAATCTTCTCCGGATTGCTCCGGGCTACCGGATCATCCGGGCACAAGCAGGTCGAGCACGATCAAATCCTTCGGGGATCCGGCTGGTCGGATTACGCCCGGGATCACGTGCATGATTTCATTCTCTTCAAAGGCCAAAGTCCCGAACCAACATAAGATCGCTCCCTGTTTGATCGATCTGATCAAAAACAAGGAAGCGCCCGTCAGGCGACACACTCATTCCCAGCCCCACGGCTCGAGTGATCCTGACGACCGGATAACTTCGTCGGGTTGAGAACTGAAAAAAGCGAATATAGCGCTCTTCGCCCGAATGCGGAGGGGCGGGATAGTAGATGCCCTCAGTGGTTACGGCGAATGGTAACGGGAAACCCTGTGTTGGCCCGATGATTCTCTCTGGCCGCCCTCCCTGAACCGGCGTGCCCCATATCTCGGTGGGGTTCGGCCATTTGGCGTAGTACACAACCGCTCCGTCAGCGGATGCGAGAGGCATCGTGGTCCCGGCTTCAGACGTACGCCCGATGGGACTGGGCGGCGAAGCGAACTCCCTCTGGGATGATGTGACTTGCGTCGCTTCGCCACCCTCGGAGGGCATCCTCCAGACGGACGGCTGGCCGGAACGCCGGCTTATAAAATAAATCCAACACCCATCTGGAGAATAGCTGGGCATAGTATCATCGCTCGGATTACTCGTAAGGCGCACCGGAGAACCGCCGACGACGGGAATTACAAACAGATCGGCTTGGCCATCAGGGCGAGCGTGAAAAGCAAGCCGACGGCCGTCGGGCGACCAGCGAACAGGACCCACGACAGGACCGCCAAAGAAAGTCATCTGGACCGCATTTCCACCATCGGCGTCAGAAAGCCAGATTTCCTCGAAGCCGGATCGGCGGGATGTGAAGGCTATTTTTCGGCCGTCCGGCGAATACGTCGGCTTATCATCGGTCTGGGTTGTTGAGATCAACGGCTCAGGAAGAGTTGGCGAATCCCCCACGGCGGGGATTCTCGCCCGCCAGATATTCGTGTCCCGAAGCCGTCGCGAATACACAAGGCTTGTCGCACTCACCGTCAATTCCGACGGCTCATCACGGATCAATACTGGCTGTGTCTGCAACGTCGAACCGCGGAAACTGATCATCCCGAGTTCACGTTGCGATCCGGCGTAGTGACGGAACACATGAAGGATAGCCTTTCCATCGCGGATCCAGACCGGATGGGTAGCAGATCCCTTGCTGCTGGTGACACTCCTTGAGACCTCCGCGGGCGCGAGATTCGCCGCCAATGGCAGCACATGAATCTCGCTTGCGCCATTCCCTGTTAATCGGCAGAAGGCCAAAGCGGTTCCGCGCGGAGAGAATGCCGGCATGTAATGCCCGTGGTCGCCCTTCGACGGGATCGTCAGCCGTCGCCTGACGCCGGTCACCGAAAACGCATAAATGCCGTCAGCCTCGTCGTCAGACTGGGTCCCAGCCGCAAGTCTGCGAAAACTTACCTTAGCGTATTGTACGCAATGTCAACCTTGGCGAAATCCTCGCTACGTGCCGTCGCTGAGGCTGTGGGCAATAGAGATGTGCGGTTTGACTCGAAGCCACACTGAGTCCCGTGCGGACAATATGATCTCTAGTGACTCCCGGCCTTTGTCGTTGTGGTACTTCATATCGTCGATGCCAACGGCGTTCAGTTCATAAATCGGCACCCCATCTGATTTCAGGATTATCCTGACATCCTTTACAGAAGGAGCAAAGGCGAATGAGATTTGCACGTGTCCATCAACGATCTCATAGACAGAACTTACTCAATGGCACATCCGCCACCTAGCCGTTTCTTCGTTCCGACGGGCGTGCAATATGCGATCGAGGCTTACCGAGGGGGTTTCTTGATCACCGATGGGCATCACAATCGCGTATTGCACGTCACAACAAGGCTGAGATCTCGGACGCAATCACTTCGGCAACGTGGTTCCGACGGGGATTGCTGGTTTCGGCAATCTCGTATTCATTGCGCAAGCCGGCCCGGTGCCACACCTGCCCAGGGACGGCAAGGTCGTCGCGTTCGCGCCGAATTGGCCGAAAGCGATAACTGTAGCATCCGGCGCTCCGCTGCTCGTTGACGTGGAATATGGCGGCGGACTCCATCTTTACGCGCTTTCTCAGGGCATTTGGACTGGTGGTGACGAAGGGTCGCCAGCGTCCCCAAATACGGGAGCGCTGGTTAAAGTTAACCTGCACGGAACCTTCACTACGTTAGTCAGTGGTCTTGATCGGCCCACCTCACTCGAATTGATTGGGAATACCGCATACGTGGTCACGTTAGCCAACCAGGTGTTGAAAATTGAGGGAGTGTCTTGTTCACCATTCGGAAACGCCCACTGACGTGAAACAATCGGTAGCGTGGCGCGAAAGGTGCGCTCTCGCGTCAGACCTGGGCTTGTTTCGGGCAGCCATCGGCGGATGTCATACTTGGCAACGGCGCTATCGGAATGTGGGCCGAACTGTCCGACAAGTAGACTCCTGCCTGGCGTGTCCGTCAGGTCAAGTTGAGACGATTACTACGCGTATTCGCCGTGAGTTTATCAGCCAGCGTAGTAGATTAACGGCACAAAGTCGCAGCATCAATCTCATGCCAAATGGGGAGAACTGCTTTTTGGCCTGAGCTTGTCTCACGGGCGACAAGCTGGAATATCGCTTCTTCTTCAGGAATGATAAGCACATCGTGCCGCTAGTCTGCCGCCCTGTTACGGTTCCAGCCGAACTTGGCGGGTTGCAACACCTTGACTACATCAAGCCTGACGACCCATTGCTCGATTGAAAGAATTGCTGGGCGAACGTGAACGCACGTAGGACACCGTTCGGATTACGCGACTGTTCTCTCTGAGATTTCGAGCGAAGTCCCGTCCGACGACCAAGTGATTTTGCGGCCTTATCTCACCGTAATCAACCAATCAACCAGCAGCCTTCAACCGATCTACCGGACGCCCTAGCAGGACTCCGTTCGGCTTCACGAACTTGCCCGCACGCCGCGCTTCCAGATCTTCCGGGCTCATACATGCGCGGATAATCTCGTCATACGAGGCGCCCTCATCGCCGAGCCGCTTCATCCACGACCTGGTCTGCTGGTGCAGGCTCTTCTGAAGCTCCCGATGCTCGGCCGATCCGAAAAGATTCCGCTGCTCCCACCTGTCCTGCTGCCGGTCATACAGGCAGTTCCATGCAAGCCCTTCCGGCTTGCTGAAATACGCATTACGATAGAGCGCATCGCCGCCAGGCTTCGATGTGTCGAAGCTGTAGGTATACCGCCGTGTGTAGACGCCCCTCCAGTCGAGCGGCAGCAGGAACAGCGGTACCGACGCGACCGCGTCGTCATGCGCCTTGATCATCGCCGGCGTCAGATCGCGCCCCTCACAACTGCGCGGAACCCGCAACCCCATCATCCCCAGCAGCGTCGGCATCAGATCGAGCGTGCCGATCATCAGATCGCTCGTCCGCGGCTTGAGCACTCCCGGATAGCGAATCATCAGCGGCACGCGAATGGACTCCACCTCCGGGCGCATCTTGTTGTGTGCAGCCCATGCGACAGAAGTGTGTCGCCGTGATCGGAGGTATAGACGACGATGGTATTGTCCGATAGACCCTTCTCTCGCAGCTTGTCCATCAGCCAGCCGAAGGCGCGGTCGAGGCTCGTACACATCGCCATGTGCCCACGGTAGACTTTGCGATGTGACGGCGTGTTCTCGCAGTTTCCCCGTACCTCGATCTTGTCCGGATCGTACAACTCCAGCAGATCCGCTGGAGCGCCGTATCCGTCTTCGGGACCCTTCGCCGGCGGGTTTACCGGGCTCCAGTTGTGCGGCGGATGCCACGACAGAAATAGCGCGAAAGGCTTGTCCGCGTTGTCGTCAATGAAGCGCATCGCCTGCCGCGTTTGCGCATACGGTTCCCAGTCGCCGTACTTCTTTCGCTGACCCTGTTCGTCCCAGTAATACGCTCGATTCTCATCGAACACGACCGTGCAGTTGTTCGACAGGAAGGTCCCTTCGAAACCATACCGGTCGCGGCCCGGCGGAATCGGACGCACTCGGTCGCCGCCGTAGAGATGCCATTTGCCGATGTAGCCTGTTCTGTATCCCGAATCGCGCAGCACCTCACCGAAATAGCCGCCATCACCGGCGACCATCCGGATATCGTTCTCCATGGCGCCGTTTCGAAGCGGATGCATTCCCGACAGCAGCACGCCGCGATATGGTGTGCACAGTGGCGAGTTGCTGATGCAGTGTGCGAACCGCACTCCTTGACTTGCGAACCGGTCGAGTTGCGGCGTCACGATCTGCCGGTTGCCATAACAACCGAGCATGTCCGATGACTGCTGGTCGCTGAACACGAATACCAGGTTCGGTCTCGACTTCCCTTGTGCCTGAGCGCCTGCTGCCGCAAGCGAAGCTCCGAACGATCGGCGTGAAATTTCTGTCATGACGTGAACTCAGAAATCGATTCGCAACGCAAGCTGAGTGCTGCGTCCGGGCTGAGATGAATTGATCACCCCAAACGTCGGGGCGCCTACTGTGTGTCCCGGCAGGCCGAAGCTCGCATGATTGAAGAGATTGAAGAACTCCGCCCGCA
>CAWJQP010000029.1:0-30533 GCA_963844855.1 Bryobacteraceae bacterium | reverse complement strand
TGCCGACGGCGCCTTTGGCACTGCGGGCCTCGAGTACCATGCCGCGATCGGCGGCAAGCATGATGCTGTCGCCATCAAGCGCAAATGTCTGCTCTCGCCCGCCGGAGCGGTCCTGCAACTGGACGGGTGCGCCGTCAAAATCGCTGGCGACACCGAGATACCGGTCGCCCGCACGGAGCATCACCTCGTGGCGCTCGTTGATTTCCTCGACGGTGATCCGCTGCAAACGCGGGGGACGGTCTAGGCGGCTCAGTCGGGCCAGGTTCGCAGAAAGCGAGGAACACAGGACTCGCGGAAGCCGCCGCGGCACTCGCGTCTCTCCCAGCTCCGCTCGGCGTGCGAGTAATGACTAGCTGACCGTACGTAAGGCACGTGCCGAGGTAGCTGCGCACGACGAACGGACCATGATTCGCGACTAGCACACCGCCAGCTTCGGGACGGGGCTCGGTGAGCCTGCCTGCGCGGCAAGCAAGCATGGCGAAGCCACACAATAAGCTCACGACCGAAAGAACATCCCGCCTAACGATCCTTTTTACCGTCATAAGCTTTCAGCTGCATCACTTTATACCACCGTTGTTGGTGAATCTTGCGCTCCCATCGTTCCGAGGGCCTTCGCATTGTTCGGTGCGAAATTTTCTGCACGCGCACCTCGTCCGCTGAGCACCGTAAACCGTAACCCCACGTGGTGGTGTGGTGGCTGTAGTGCGCAAAAATTCAATCCGAATCTCGGCGGTAGGTTCGCGAACCGTCGGGAACTTTCTGCAGCACCATACTTTCGCCCTGGATCTCTCTTTGCGCGGCACAGGACGTCCGAATTCCGATCGGTATCAGCGCAGCCGCCAGGATGCAAGAGTCGCAATCGCTTCCCCGCGATTTAAGTCGGGTTGAATCGCGAGTTCAAGGACGGAGACTGCATCCAGGGCGACCGCATAGTCTTCGATTTCCGTGGTTGAGCCTGCAGGGCTGAAATTCCATTGTTGGCGGACAATTTCTTTCGCTGGCCCGCCGGCAGCAGGCGACCATCGAAGTGTGAACTGCTGCGTTCGCTGAGACTCGGCCTCATGGAAACGAAGATAGATCTGATTCAGCGACACAGGCTGATCGAAGATGATGCGGATCTCCTGTTGTCCCGGTTCCGAAGCCCGCCAACCTCGTCCGTCTTGTGAACCCCACACAGATTCAATGGGAAAGCTGGGGTCTTCTGATGTTACTTCTACGGTCGCGATTTCTTCAAGATTAAGCCAGCCCTGGTCTGACTCGCCACCTATCTGAGCATGCCCGCCGGCTATCCTCTTCCGCATACTTCCATTCTCACGGACCCTCTAGGCTTATCCGCCGGTCGATTTCCAAGGTGCAAACGGATTCTCGACCCCATCTATTGCCGGTGCGAGTTGCGGGTGATGTCTCTTGAGGACCGACACCATTCCATTGTTATGAATGTAGTCAAGTCCTTCCTGCGTGTAAATCTCCGGCCGGTAATCGTCGGTGAAGAAGCGATCGCTCTTCAGGCGGCGCGACGCCATGAGAATGAATACACGAAACGCTGTTTCGCTGAACCCGAAGCCTTCCGGCAAAGGTTCCGCAAAGAGCCCAACCATCAGGTCAACCGCCTCGATGTCGTTGTTGTACATGGCCCGGATCTCTTCCCGCCATGCGGGATTGTCCGTTAACTCTTCGAAAGACTTTACCGGTTCTTTGTGGAACAGTCTGCGGAACTGGTTGTAGCGAGGAACGCCGCGTTCACGATCGCGGAGAATATCGATCGTGGCGACATCGATAACCGATCCATCATCGTGCTGGAAATGCTGCAGGTGGCGGGGATAATTGTGCAGAGTAAGTGCGCCCGGATGCATGCGTCCGAAGGAATAGAACAGGTCCGTCATTGGAATCCGTTCAATTACATCGCGCGAGGCCCTGCCTGCTACTTCCGGGAGTGTTCGTTGCTCCAACACTTGATCATGAGAGACCGAGCGGAAGGTGAAGTCATCCGGCATGAGCGGATGCATCCGGTAAACTGCAATGAACTCCTCCGTAAGCGAATAAGGCGCTGCATGGTGGTCCGCTTTCGATCCTATGATGCCGCCGAGAACCTCGGAATCGTCGAGGAATTCGAACACGTCCTGCAGGTCGTCTCCTGCAAGACCATACCAGTTGGTTCTCATTGCGACCTTGATGACTGGATGCGAGATGATTGCCGGGGTCCACTCAACCGTGTGGATCTTAGCCATTAGCGCCGCGTTTATCAGCCGCGCCTTGCCGAATAATTCATCGTCGTTCCAGGCCGGGTACTTGGACTTCAGGAAGTCGCATATCGAGTTGTGCTCGCGTACGAAAAGGTGATGCAGCATGCTCAGCCCGACCCACCAGTTGTTCGTGAATGGCGTATGCTCGATGCGCGTGTCCGGGTTCACCGCGAGCAACCCATCCTCGCGTATCTTGAGCTTGCCGTCCTGAAACGATCGGTGCCGTGCGGTCACCTCGGCATCTGAACCGTAGATCTGCGAGCCGTCCCACCAATGCGTCACCTCGTTCTGATATGCAGGAGGCCGTGTCGATCCGTGCGGCGCAGAGGATGGAGCAGTTCGCGGGATCCGTATCGAAGAGCCTGTAGCTTCGTCAGGCACCTCAATCACGTCCGTAGCCGAGTTCGTATGCGAAAACCAATCGTGTATCTCAAACTGAATCCAGGCTGCGGCGAGCAAATTCAGCTTGGCTGCAGGTTGAAAATCGTGGCGTGTCAGCAGAGCCTGGCTGACCTTGCGTGGATTCGGATTCAGTAGATTGCCCGTATCTGGGAAAGTGTGCTCGAGTGGCACGTTACGTCCGAACCGCGTCCCGGCTGCGCCCATATGTGGGCATCGCAAATCGTTGAAGGTTCCATTAGCCGTCCGCTCTGCTCGCAGCTTCGGATCGACATCGGCAGGTGTGTCGGTGCACTCGAGAGGCGGCTCCTCTGTGTCATATAGATTTTTCTGCCGTGATTCATTCCGGATCTGGATAAGCCGGGGCATCGCAAGCAACCTCGGAAGCCTGTACCAGGGTCGTTCCCGGTGCAGGAACTCACCCAGACGCGAAAACAGGTTATCGGCCATTTATCCTCCGTCGACTTTATAGCAGGGTTAGTTGGCACGTACAAGGACCGTAGACCCGACATTACTGTCAGTCGTTCTATACGGTCGAGCACGGCTGAGCCTTGGCCTCGCCCTGGGAACATGGCTAGTCCCGGCTGGCGGCGGGTCTCATGTTTACTCGCTCGCCCCGTGTACGAAGACCGAAGAAAATACTTTATTACTGTCTGTAGCCAAAACCAAGTTTCCGTTAGATCACAAACAGGTTCTCGCTTTGAGACGAACGGTTCGCGAACCCTCCTCGAACGTGCAGTTCAGATCACGTCTGTAATTTACGAGATGGACAGATGGCCGCCTTCGATTTCTTTACTGTGCCCACGCTGAGTTTCCGGTGCTCGGTACTTGCTTCTTCGTCATCGAGCACGACCGGCTGCATTCTCCACTTCAACACGACCGCGCACGCGACGAGCGAGTGGATTGTGCAGCAGCTCCGAGAGGCGCTGCCGCTCCCATGCCCATATCGATACGTCATCTTTGATCGTGACCGGGAATTCAGTACCGAGGTGCGCACGTTTCTGAAGGCGAGCGGGATCAAGCCTGTCCGGATGAGTGTTCGCAGTCCGTGGCAAAACGGAGTTGCGGAACGATGGGTGGGCAGCATACGCCGTGAGATGTTGGATCACGTGATCCCGCTAAACGAGCGACATCTGATCCGCCTCAGCCTCGAGTACGTCCGCTATTACCAGGATGACAGAACGCATCTCGGACTGAATAAAGAGACGCCCGGCGCTCGATTGACCGAAATGCGACCTGATCTGCACAGCACGATCCGGGCGGAGCCGAGCATCGGCGGTCTTCATCATCGCTACACGTGGTCAGCAGCGGCGTAAACGGCGCGCGTGGTTCCTTCTCCGGTCCGATGGCCCTGTGAGTTCACACTGCTGCGTCCTGGATTCCAGGTCAGCGCACGGAATCAATTGCCGTCGCGCTACCGTGCAGTCACGATTGTCTTTTCACGCGTTAATACGCGCCTCGAACTGGCACGAATGCAGTTTTGATGAACGACAGCCAGTCTCTCCACAGCAGCGAAAGCCACACCAACAAAACGCGGTCCGGCGAGTTCAGCTGTGGACGCTTGACGAATCGTTGAAGGACGCCGAGTTGGTGACGGAAGGCGATGTTTTCCAACTGCAGGCAGGTGCGGGTTTTCAGGAGCGCTGCTGCCGTGCCAAGCATAGTACAAGGCAACTCAAGGTCCAGCGAAGAAGTTTCCGGATATGGCGCAACTTCTATGATCTCAGTCACTTCAGATTGTACGAGGGCACACTTTCAGCTTCGTGCTGAAATTGACAATGCCGTCGGAACGGCGCCGTTAGTTGCGCGCCCTTCCGCTTATATTTCCAATTGTCCTGCGGCCGACGGGATGATCGCACTACCGTTTAGTCTGCCGCCGGCGCAACAAAAATTTACCGAGCACTGCCATCGCTACCAATGCGCCGGTAGCCGGCTCGGGAGTTACTACGGCTGCCGAATAGCTTCGGGTAGTGGGCGACGCGATCGCGCCCAACTGTCCAGTTCCGAACGGATCGCCTGTCCACCATTCCGCACCCAACACGAAGACTCCGGACTCAACCGTTCCCAAGGGCGCGTTCGAGTCCCACGTGAGCGCAAAGAGACCGGTCAGATTCGTCGAGTTGAACGGAACGGTCACGCTCGCACCCGGAGCCAGAATCGGAAAATCGAAGACGTTCAGCGGCGTACCGAACTCGAAGGAATTGTTGCTGAGACCAGTCGGAACGAGCCAATAGTCGGAGCTTTGGTTTTCGAGCATGTAGCCCCAACCGATCGCTGTTCCGGGAGTGCCTTGGATTTGCCCATTCGCCGGCAGCAGACTGAAGTTGTAGATTTCGGCGGCCCACGAAGGGGCCGCCGCAATGAGTAGAGTAACTATTGCAAAACTTTTCATTATTCTTGTCCTTTCCAATTCTTTTCTGATGGCATATCGACTTAGCGGATGATCAGCGCCTGTGCCTCGCTGAAGCGGAACGTGGATGGATTGCGCGCGACTCCGGAGGTCATCGTGCCCTGCTGGGTGACGCTGATCCGAATGACCCCGAGCGGCACATTGAGTTTCAGGAACACATGGGCGGCTTTCCCTGGGCGCAGATTGGGAATCTGAACCGGAACAGCAGGACCCATGAGCGTCGTAGGCCCGCCTGGGCCCAGCGTCTGTACGGTGATCGAATTGATGGTGATCGTGCGCGTACTCGCAGTGCCGTTGTTGTGAATCGTGAGTTGCACCTGCACCTCCGGTTTGCGGGGCTCGCCCAAAGAGGCTTGTTTCGCGCGAATCGTCACGCTGGTGAGTGGGCTGCGGAGCAGAGGCCGGCAGTTGCTCGGGCGCCGGAGACGCACTCCCCCAGTTGCAGCCGCCTGAGTGACTATATCCGTCGTAATCTCCCTTTGACAGATCGCATTGAACCCGTGGAAATGGCCAGTTGTTAAAGAAATCGGGGCGATACACTCCCAGGCCGCCTTTCCAGACGGGATTGAACAGAAGTGTACGGATATCCGCACTCGGAGGGGTGTATTGGTAGGCGTCGTAATTGCTATTCCATGCAGTGTCTTTTTGGCTGATGGCCAGCCAAGCGCTATCGCTTAGCAGCGCAGACGTAGTAGGATCATTGGCCGATGGATTGCCGGTATCGCCAGGATAGGTGTAAGGGATATAGCTCGAAAATGGCGTTTCAACAGGGACACAGCCGCATTGCCGGCTGGTCCCGACCAAGTACGACTGCAATTGCGATGGCGCCGAGAGCGGAAGGTGGTTGAACTGGGGTGGGACAAAACTGCCGATCGTATACGCAGCCGCCATGAGGTTCTGGTACGCCGCCCGCTGAATCGCCGGCGTCATCTGACTCAGGAGCAGTCCCGTGGTGTTAAAACCCCAATACCAGGGCGAACTGGGGCTGGTATTCGACGCAAGGGCGGAACCAAGCACGTTAAGCTTGCCCCAGTCCTGATAGATGAGCTGAAACAGCGTCCCCGTCGTGGTCTGTTGTGCGGTGAACTGGTCAATGGCCTGCTGCTGGAGGTTGCCGATGGTCGAGGTGAGATCGATCTTCTTGTTGCCTTGCGTATCCGTTGTCAGGCCAGTCGCCAGATTGAAGGCAACGTCAGCGAGACCGAATGCCGGTCCTACTTCAGGGATGAAGCTCGCGAGTCCCAGGAAAAAGTTGACCAATGGCGAAACCAGGCTCTGGGACGCTGCCGTGTCGGGCGTTTGCAGTTGCGCTTTGATGTTGTTGTATGTGCTGAGCTGGGCCAGAATGTTGATGCTGCCGCTGCCAAGCCACAAGCTCTGCAGGTTGTTGTAAAGTGAGCGAATGTCGTTAGTGTAGGTGAGCTCGGTCAGCAATTGACTGCGAACTCTGCAGAAGTCCGGGTCGGCCCCCGAACCGCTGACGTCGCAGTTCTTGCCGCCCGAATCCATCATGGTCTGAAGCAGAATCTGGTAGTTACTCAAGCTGATATTCAGGTCATCGTAAGCGTCGCGTATATTGCAGTTCGAGCCGCAGAGCCGGCTGGTGATCGACTGGTACGCTGTGAGCTCGCTGGGTGTGGATGGCACCGGGAATGCGGTCGGGGTAGCTCCAATAGCCTGGTATAGGCCGAAATTGGCCAAACCGCTGGTGTCCGCGTTGAAGGGGCTAAAGAAGTTGCCCCGCCCGCTTCGAGCAAGAATGCCATGTAGTTCTCCCGTCGGCTTCCTGCCTGCTCTTATTTCCGGATAGACAGAACTAGACTCCCGCGCGCGCGTGTTGAGGCCTTTGATGACGGTGGGCGGCGCCGGTGCCGGGGCCCCCACCAATGAATAAGTATCGCCCGGCGTGCCAGGCCTCAGGTGAACAATTGTTTCAAAGAATCCACCGAGTTGCCGGATTTGCTGGGCCAGCGTGTAGAAGCGGGGGTCGCCTTCGCCGCTAAAGTTCCAGTCGCTGGGAACAGGACTGCCATTCGTGGCGATAAAGACCAGAGATCCCTCGTCCGTGATACCACTGAGATCGGTTGCCATTGATCTATAGTCGCCGCCGCAATAAGCGTTGTCGGCTAACGGCGGACCTTCCGGTACTTCACGATCTACAACCACGAGATGAAAGGAGTTTGATCCAGCGGCATCGCAGCCCGGCTTATAAGCTGCGTTGGCTACTTTATAGATCTGGCTTCCGATTTTGATTGTTCCGTCCATAGTGAGGTCATATCGAATGAATTCCATCTGAACGAACGCATAGTTGCCGTTGGAGTCCGGCGCCAGGTAACCATTGACCGGACGGTTGTAGGCCTGTTGTTTGGCGGTCGTGTACGCCCGTTGCATGGGAGCTGTTCCCTGAGCCATGCCGGAAATTCCGACAAAAACGAAGGGAACTGTATTCTGTGCTCCCACCTCAGTGGTCGAGCCGAAGCCCCCTGCCAGCGCCTCGCCGACCTGCCAAAGGAGGAATCCGTATTGACCGGACGCGTTCACTAGAATCATCGCGTCGGGAGTCGAAATCCTCAGGGCAGCAAGATCAGCGTTGACCGCGCCAGGGCTCGTGTAGTTCCTGTCCCAGATGAGGTCCGGCGCGTCCAGCTGCGTATAGTCAGGCTGCCGACTGATTGCGACAATGTGGAAAGTGTTGCCACCGTTCCCGGAATAGGTCGTGGCGCCGATGGTGATGTCGCCGGTTGTACCGTTAAACTGCACCGGAACGATTGTCTTTGTGGGTGTTGTAGGTGTGGTTTGCGCGAGCGCCTTCTGAACACCCGCCAGGCATAGCAAACCGATTAGTGCTGCTAAGCTCTGCGCTAGACGAGTGGTTGAAGCAGCGGCCCTGGACTTTGCCCAGGTATTGCGGGACCGGGGCCGAAACGCACGAAGAGTTGAAACTTGCATGTGACGCCTCTCTTTCAAAAAAGTGGAGATTCAAAGAGCAATGGCGCCTCTACCCGTAAACGAAAAAGCTCCGTTCGCTTTTGGTAGCCAACTGTTTGGCCCGCGCAAGGTCTAAGCGCCCTTCGCATCCGGTAATGGGCGAGCAGGCAGAAAAAACTGCAACGCAAAACAAACTTTTTTTGGCTACAATAATCCAGAAGTGTTCGCTATTCCTTCGTCTGATACGGTAGCCGTACTGATGGCGAATTTTCGCCGGGGCGATCGTGCAGCTACGGACAAACTCGTAGAACTGTGTTTCCCGGAACTCCGCCGTATGGCTGCCGCTCGCATGAAGTCGGAGCGAACCGAGCACACCTGGCAGCCGACCGTGCTCATTAGTGAGCTCTATCTGGAACTCGTAAAAGTCAGGAGCCTCGCGGGCGGCAGTGGAGTGGATGAGTTGGAGAAAGCCGCTTTCTTGGGCTTCGCCGGCCATATCATGAAAAGACTGCTGATGCACCACGCCCGGCCTCTTTACCGGCATGTGGAGAAGGTGGAGTTTGCGGAGCAGTCGGAGAGTGCTGTTCTCGGAATGCAATCCCTGGGGGACGTCGAGGAGGCACTTTCGCGGCTAGCCGCCATCGATCCGAAATTTAGGACGGTCGTCGAGATGCGGGTCTTCGAGGGCCTCTCCAGGGATGAAGTCGCCCTGCGACTTGGGTGTTCGCCCCGTACGGTCACCACTTGCTGGAACTTTGCCAAGCGATGGCTGCAGAATGAGTGGGCCGGGGCTCCACCAGTTACACGTGAATAATGGGCCCTCGGCCCACAAACTCCCAGTCAGCGGTCTTCGTCGAAATCAGGTTGCGACTTAGTTTGTCTTAGCCCTACGGTGGCGTAGGCCGCTTCCGGCTAGAATCAGGGCAACCCAAGCCACTCAACAACGCAGTGGACGGATCAGGCACGGGTGCCGGTCCAGGCATTGTCAAATGAGGCCCTGCTGCCTCATGGGATAGCCGATTACCATACTGTCATTTGTCCGACTTCCGCCCTAAGAGATGCCCCGGGGCAATTGATGAGCGGCTGGTCCTTGACGGAAGTCAAGCTTACGGCGGATGTGAACCGCCGAAACCGTCATCGAGATAATCCCCCCATCCGAGCGACGTGAGCGTGGCCGGTTGCGAACGCCCACCTCTTGTATCTAGCGAAGGGCAAGATTTCCTCTCACATCAAGAGAATTGATAATCAGGTTGTCCACTGAAAAGTGAGGGCGGTGTCCGCCCTCGCCGACGCCGACATGAGGACTGCGCCGAACACGACGCTCAACTGCAAGATCGGACTTTTGGTATCCGGTAAGATGAAAGAATTCTGTTGGTTCATACAGATTTGCTCCTGATGATTCACTCTGCCGGTTTTGCCGTCACCTATTTCCGCAGACCGTTTCTCTCCGAAAATATAAAAGCTAGTCTCGATTTTCGTTAATAGGTGGATTGCACGAGCTGTTTAGCGGCGCCCGCATCCGGTAATGGGCAAGCAGGAAGAAAAAAGTGCAACACAAAGCTGATTTTTTGCGCTAGGTTTTATCTGGACGTCGTTGCTCCTTCGTCGCCGGGCAGGTGGCCCTTGTCCGAGGAGTCTTCGAACTCGCTGCCTGGAGATGCAACACCGCAAGTGGCTTACGTGTCATCCATCAACGGATAGTAAAGCCACAATCTGTCAGCGTCACGACCAACGTGAGCCCGAACTGTAGAGTGGACCACGTTGGCCCACGGAGGGTGTAGACTCCGAATGATGCCAGCCAGGGAGCCGCAGACCAGTCATCAGATCGGCCTTCCCGGCAAAACCAATAGCCGCTGGGATGCGATCTGGCAACTAGTCCTTCGCGCTGAGCAACTTCCGGCAGGGGAACGGGACGCCTTCCTGCAATCGGCTGATACCGATCCATTCATCATCCGGCAGGCGGTGGCCATCCTCGAAGGAGGCGATAGCCTGGCTTCGGTGGCGGACTCACTCGAGATTGCGCGCCAAGAGAGATTCGTTCCCCAAACCGGTATGAAGATTGGCCGATACCGTGTGGGTACGCTACTGGGCTCCGGTGGAGCAGGCAGTGTATATTCCGCCTTCGATGAAGAGCTGAATCGCCCCGTGGCGATGAAGTTTGTTTCATCGAGCAGCAGGGAAAGTCCGGACGTGTCCGCACTTTCCCTGCGTGAAGCGCGAGCCGCGTCCGCGCTCAATCATCCGAACATAATCATGATCCACGAGGTCATTGACACGGGCGGGGAAACGAGCAAAGAAACTAGCGAGATGGCCGCCATCGTGATGGAGCTGGTGCAGGGACGCTCACTTGCAGAGTTGAGAGGCACTTTACCTTCTATGAAAGAAGTGCTGTCGATCGCTGCACAAATTTCCAAAGCATTCGCGGCAGCTCACGCGAATGGCATCATTCACGGCGACATCAAACCCGAGAACATCATGCTGCGCGATGACGGCTACGCAAAAGTACTGGACTTTGGTTTAGCTCGCACGGCAGCAATGGAAGCCAGTGCTTGGGCACATAATCCTGTTTTCGGCACTTTGCGCTATATGTCGCCCGAGCAAGCCAGGGGCGAGTCACTGACACCGGCGAGCGACATCTTTTCGTTCGGGCTCGTGCTTTTTGAACTCGCGGCCGGGCGACCTGCGTTTGATGATGCGTCACCGCTGGATGCTGTGCGGGCTACCCTCACGCAGGATCCCCCTGCGCCTGCTTCCGTGAATCCGCAAATTCCGGCGGACCTGAATTCGCTCATTTTGGCCATGCTAGTGAAGGATCCTGCCGCCCGGCCGTTGGCGTCGGAGGTAGCTAGGCAACTCGCCGACAATTTGCAGACGTTTGGCGAGCGCGCGGTTCCCGAGCGGACCCGTCCCCCTGAGCGTCTGGGACGCTGGTTCTGGCGGGCCGTGCTCGTGGCTTCTGCTGTGGCTACGACTGCAGGCTGGTTTGTGTTTGTTCGACGGGATCCGCCACAATTCGCGAACCTGCGAATTCAACCACTCACCTCACAAGCCGGCTGGGAGGCATCACCGGCAATTTCCCCAGACGGCAAATCGGTAGCGTTTACCTGGACTGCAAGAGCGGACACTCCGCCGCAGATCTACGTCAAGCAGCTAAACGACAGCGCGCCCATAAGGCTGACCGATTCTCATTCTGAAGGCGCCATTGGATCTCTTGCCTGGTCTCCGGATGGCAAATCGATCGCATTTATGCGGCAGCACAAAGGATTGACTCCCATCTTCGTCATAGGGCAGCTCCGGAGAAGATGAAAAGAAAATTGTGGACTCAACAAGTCCTTATCTGTCAGCTCGCATCGACTGGTCGCCTGACGCTACCGAGTTGGCATTCTCGGACATGTTGCCGGGATCGGAGCGCCTCGCCATCTATTTGTTCAACCTTCGAACCGGAAAACAGCGAAGATTAACATCCCCTGCCCCGGAAGCCACGGGCGGCGACTGGAATCCCAGATTCTCACCCGACGGCCGCACCATCGCGTTCAAAAGGGTAAGCGGATTCTGGGCGGACGATATGTATACTGTCCCGGTTGCCGGAGGAGAGCCCAGGCGAGTCACATCGGAGCGACGCGGAATCTGGGGACACGCGTGGTCGCCAGACGGCAAGGGCCTGATTCTGTCCTGCCAGCGCGGTACCACGATTTTCGGACTATGGCGGTTTCCCCTGACAACCCAAAGCCGGCCGGAACCGATTATTCAGGGAGGAGTTGATGCGATTACGCCCGCTACGTCCCGCAAGACGCCACGGCTCGCCTGGGCGAATCAGATACAGGATGTAAATATCTATCGCGCGTCGGTTGCGGGGGGTGACCAGCCGGTAAGACTCATCGGGTCCACTCTGCGCGATCAGCATCCCGCATACTCATCTGGTGACCTGATTGCTTTCGTGAGCGATCGATCAGGTAGCCGGGAGATCTGGCTCTCGCGCGCCGATGGCACCGGCCAGAAGCGGATTACGAGCTTCAACGGTCCAGATGTTGGCGATCTTCAATGGTCTCCCGACGGACGTTACTTGGCCTTTTATGGCAGAGCGCAAGGAGGCTCGGACATCTTTGTCCTCGATTGTGACCCTGCAAACATGCTGTGTGGGACCCCGAGACCTGTCACTTCAGGAATTAGGGCAGAAGTTCCCAGCTGGTCCGCTGATGGCCGATTTCTGTACTTCGCCTCCGACCGAACGGGGCGTTGGGAGGTCTGGAAACAGGCGAGTTCCGGTGGACAGCCGGTGCGAGTAACACAGAACGGCGGCTACGCAGCACGCGAATCGCGGGATGGCAAATGGCTGTATTTTTCAAAGAACAGAAATGAATCGATCTGGCGAATACCTGTCGCCCGGTTCGGCGAACAAGCGGCTTCCCCCGAAGCGCTAGTGATCGGGCCGCCGAATCACGTGCAGCAAAAGGGCTGGACGCTTATTCCTGATGGGATCATCTTCACGGAGCGCGCCGGAGGAGGGCAATCGAGCACTCTTCGCGCTTATCAATTCTCAACCACGCGAACCCGCTTGATTGCACCGTTGGTGGAGGGGTTTGAGGGGAACCGGGAGTACGGCGTATCGGTTTCAGCCGATGCGGAATGGGTTCTATACTCACAGCTCGACAGATCTGGCAGTAACATCATGGTGGCCGACATCCCGTAACGGCCCTTTGCTGTTGAGCCGGCGATTGATTGCCGAAGCGGTCTCACGGCCTTTGAGGGTATTCAGCGACCCTTCGTTCCTGCCGTACTGAAACTGGTCGTTTGTAGAATTGGATCCGCTCACTGCGATTGAGGAAGTCGGCTGCTAGGAAACTCATGCCTCCGCAGATATCGACGGTTCCCTCCGCCATGTCGCGGAGTAGCAATTACATCTCGCGGAGCAGTTCGTGTTAGCGGACCATGCCGTTTCGAGGTTTGCGTTGTGTTTTAAGGTCTGGCAACGAAAAGCTGTTGGAACGCGGCTGCGATTTGGCTCGAGCAGAGGTCGCACGCTCTATGGCGTTGCCGACAGGGAGCTTCTCGACCGCAGAAACTCCTCCGCGCTCGGCAGCCGGACACCGAACGCACGAGCCTGAGCAACAACTATGACTGTGCCGTCGGCCAGAACGCGTCTATGACAAGAACTGCAGTTCGTGTATCGGACCTCAATTGGGCCTTTGCGCGTCACGATATAGCGGGCCGATGGATCAGTTCCGTCCGCTGCCAATTGAATGCCCAGCTGCGCCGTACCACCTCGGATCACGAACGCTTTTCAGGTCACCAGCAAGATCTCCAGCTATCGGTCGATAAGGTATGGGCATTTTACAAGCAGCGCGGCTTTTGGAACGCGTTTCTTGGCGACTGGTAGTGTCGGCGATTTTGTGTAAAATGCGATTCCGTTTAGCATTTTCTCAGCGCTGCTGAGTGGTCAGAATTCGATCCTGCCCTAAGATTGTGAAGCGGCTCAGCGCGGCTTTCCAAAACTGCACAAGTTCCCATTTATCGACTACGTTTCTTAGGGCCAAGAACACAACTTTTCGCTCGGGAATGACCCTCTGGTCTTGATGATTTTGCCCAACGACATGTTCAGCGATCCACCGCATTGGTGGTATAAATAATCCGCTGAATCTCAGTTGGATGAGCAAAGAAGGGAATGACGCGTTCCCAATGCCGCTTCCAGAGCGAGCTGATCGTCGGATAGCGTGCACCCATTTCCTAGAAAAAGTTGTTGCCTTCCAGTTCAGCCTTTTCAACGGTGTCGGCTCGATAGATCGTCTTCAGATCCTGAGCCACCAGCTTGTGATCTTGCCAGCTCACATAATTCAGACTGGCACGCTTGAGATGAACGATGCATAGTTGTACTTGCGCTTGCGGAAACACGCTTTCAATCGCCTCTGGGAAGCCCTTCAGTCCGTCCACGCGGGCGATAAACACGTCTTTTACGCCCCGATTCTTCAAATCCGTCAAGACCTGCAACCAGAACTTCGAGCCCTCATTAGAGGATATCCACAGCCCCAGCACATCTTTTCGTCCATCCAGGTCAATGCCAATGGCTACGTAGACCGCCCGATTCTCGACGCGCCCTTCGTGTCGCATCTTCACCATCAATGCATCCAGGAAAAGAATCGGGTAGAGGTGTTTCTAACGGCCGGTTCTGCCACAGCTTTACTTCTTCAATCACCGCATCGGTGACTTCGGAGATCAACGTCGGACTGACTTCGACTGCATAGATCTCTTCCAGATGTCCTTGAATCTCACGCGTGCTCATTCCTCGCGCATACATCGACAGGATCTTGTCATCGAAGCTTGTGAATCGGCGTTGGTGTTTGACGATCTTCGGCTCCAAGCTGCCGTCCCGATCCCGCGGCACATCAATCTGTACCTGGCCGAAATCTCCTCTAACGTCTTCGGACCTGTGCCGTTTCTTGTATTGGAAACACCCTCGCCGGCGCTTCCATGCTTCTCATAGGCGAGATGATGCGTCATCTCAGCGTTCATTGCCCCTCTACCAGCTTCTTCGTCAGGCGCTTCATCAGCCCATTGGCCCCGATCAGATCCTCAGGTCCTTTATGGTCCGCCAGCAATTCCTTGATCAGTTTCTCTTCGTTGTCCATTCGGTCCTCCAAGTTTAGAGGAACCGACACTTACACAAAATTCACCACACCCTCTGCCGACTGAGTTCATATTGACCAATGCAGGGAGCTGCTGCGCCAGCCTCGAGGCTTCCAGTGTCTTAACTCGCGCCAGATGCGCTCCTTGATCCGCGCTCGATCATATTCCTGTCGCACTCTTCAATCTCGGCGACAAGCAAATCCTCCAGTAACCGACGTGCGTCCGCCGTTTCCGGTGAGCGTGTTCGGCCCACTCCGAATGATGGGCTGCCACCGTTGGCATCCGCACCAAGGCAGAGCGTACCCTCTCAAGCAGGCGCTTTCTCCGAAAACAAGGAAAAGCTCCTTCGCATCCGGTAACGGGCGAGTAGGCAGAAAAGAGCCCGATGCCAAGCTAGGATTTCTTTTGGCTAAAATTATCCAGAAGTGTCTGCTACTCCTTCGTCTAGTGCGGTCGCTGTGCTGATGGCAAATTTTCGCCAGGGCGATCGTGCGGCTGCGGACAACCTCGTGGAACTATGTTTTCCGGAACTGCGCCGTCTGGCTGCCGCTCGCATGAAGTCGGAGCGAACGGAGCATACCTGGCAACCGACTGTGCTCGTTAACGTACTGTATCTGGAACTCGTCAAAGTCAGGAGCCTCGCGGGCGGAAGTGGAGAGGATGAGCTGGAGAAAGCCGCTTTCCTGGGCTTCGCCGGGCATCTGATGAAAAGACTCCTCATACACCACGCCCGGCCGCTTTACCGGCAAGTGGAAAAGGTGGAACTTGAAGCGCGGTCTGAGAGTTCCGGCCTTGGCACACAATGTCTCGGTGACGTCGAGGAGGCACTTTCACGATTGGCTGCGATTGATCCGAGATTTAGGATAGTTGTGGAATGCGAGTCTTCGAAGGCCTCACCAGGGATGAAATCGCCCTACAACTTGGGTGCTCACCTCGTACAGTTGACGACTTACTGGAATTTTGCGAAACGCTGGCTTCAGGACCAGTGGGCCGGGGCATCCGGCTGCGAGTGAACACTGGCGCTCTGCCCATCGCGAGTTGGAACTCCGCCATCTCACTCGGCGATCATGATGAGAGTCAGCCCACGGTCGATCTGTGAGCGTACAATCCAATCCCCGTCGGGTGACAGCGCGAGTCCCCTACCAAGACGTACACTGCCCACGGAGAGATCCGTTGTCCGACCCGTTCGAGTTCAATTGCTCGCACTGGCGGAAACCGTCCTCAAGTTCTTCGAAAGCGGCGTAGTAGAACAACTCTCGAGCAATCAGCGCCCAAGTGGCTGCAGCCCTGAACGGCACCCTGGTCCCGACCATCGTTTCTGGGTGTCCAGGGCCGTGGCTCGGCAGAGCAATCCGCCAAAACCCGCAAGTGGATGCACAAGTTTCGAGTAGTAAAGCCACTTTCCGTAGGCCGACTCACGAGCCATGAATCCCCCATTCCAGGTGATCCTTTCTGGCTCGCCACCGTCGGACGGCATTCGCCAGATCTCACAACCGCCGCTTCGGAAAGGGGAAAGTAGATCCAGCGGCCGTCCGCCGACCTCGTCGGATTCACATCGGTTCTCGGCGTTTGCGTCAGTTGACGCGGCTCACTGCAGAGGGTGACATCCTTCTCGCATTGCATGAGGTAGACGTCAGGGTTACCATCGGCGTGGCTCGTGAACGCAAGGGCGCGGCCATCGGGCAAACCAACGCCGATCTCCCACGAACGGGCCCCGAAACCGCGTCGCCTGACACGGGCACGTCCGTCAGCACTCGCTATCCAGGGTTCGTTCGTACCGGAGCGGTCACTGCGAAAGACAAATCGTCCGTTGCTCGACCATTCTGGCTCCATATCTACGGCGGCAGCATTTGTCAACGACTCCGGCGGTGTCGGATTGATCTGCCCACATCCGCCAGATATCATTTGCGCCCAGGCGAGAGAGCTTCCCGAGGATCCTCGGACACATTGCGCGATACCCGGATCGTGGGCGGAAGACGCTATGTAGCTGGCATTGCTCGACGGCCAGTGCGTCCTCGGCGCGCATGTGGGATCTCTCCTTGACCATCAACGGATCAACCCGTTCGGTCACATAGTCCAACCGCAATATGTGGAAGCGGATCGCTAGTTGTCGTCTTTCCCACATCCGACGAGTCTAGCCCTTGCGCATGCGACAGCCCCGCGTGTACTCGCCCCAGCCCTGCCCAGGATCGGTGTGTCCTTTGCGCAAAGAGATACGCTACAATCGCTGGAATCACATCGCACGCAACGCGTGCCCATCTTGAGTTCCTCCGTTCGTTGGTAGCGTGCCAATGCCCGGACCGGAGCAAGAGAGTCGTGCCAGGCGTTTGGAATTCAGCAGAGTAACAGGGGAGGCGCTGTGTCAAATCTGAAGCTGAGCAGACGGCAGTTTCTCAAGGCTGGCGCTCGCTCAGCCGTTCTCGCGCTCGCAGGTCCTCGCGCCGGGAGCGGGGCCCGTGCGTCCGACGCTGAGATCACCAGCGCCGCGATTCATCCCGCCATCGGAATCGCCCGAGTCGGCAACAGCACTTCCGACTACTATCTCGGCTCGGAGTTGCCCGGCACCGTCCCGGTATCGCAAGGCGGCTTCAAAGACTCTTCAGGCGCCATCAAGCGCCAGGCGGCGCGTTTCCGCATCTACGGCTTGGATCGACACCGTCGAGTGGTACGGGAACTCACCGCCGATGACGCGGAGATCACTTGGCGCGCACATCTTACCAATTTCAAAGCGGCTTGGTACAACTTTCATACTGCCCTCGACATTCCCGAGGCACAACCAACCTTGCGCCGTAACGCGAGTTACGTCGGCGCAGCTCGTGCTGGGTTGATCATCGACCCGGGTGCGCGCGAGATCTCTGGCCGCCGCTGTAGGGGCAGGGGCCCCGAGGTATTCGATGGGAGCGCCTTCTTCGGAGTCCAGGAGCCGCTCGGCGAACTTCGCACTGACGAGGCCGGTCGTCTGCTCGTGCTCGGTGGAAGCGGACGGTCATTCTCGCCATTCGGTGCGCAGCTCACGACTTTTGCCAACAACGACGGCTGGTGCGATGACACCTCCGACGGCCCGGTTACAGCAATGGTTCGACTGGGTGGACGACTGCTACGCGTGATGCCCGCCTGGGTCATCATTGCTCCACCCAACTACGGGCCTGCGCTTGCCTCTGGCTACCGGACGCTCTATGACGTGATGACGCAGACAATGATCGATCTCGGACGGCTGTCTCCTCCCGCGACGGTGAGCTTTCTTAGCGACATCTATCCGCTCTTCGATCGCCTGTCCCAATACCAATGGGTGAACTAAGGCATACTTGACCGCTACGGTTGGCGGTCGCCAGAGGATTTCCTGGATCCTGCGCTCATGGCCCAACTTGCCGATGCTCGCCCCGAGAACGAGTCGTTTCGCCGTGCCCTCTTCGAGCGGTTCCGGAATCCCGACTACGCGACGATGCGACCGGATGCTTTGCCGCCGATCTACGGCGATGCCGTGGCGCTTCCCGCCAACAGCCCGCGAGATTGGCTGGCAATCACCTCTGTGCAGTACGCCAATTTGGCGCGTTGGGCGAGCGGCGACTTCGTCAACGATCTTGCTACAGCCGATGCCAGTCCCGACTGCCTAGAGCATTTGCCCATCGAGGCGCAACCGATAGCGCTCGATCGCGCCGCTCTCGAAGCCTGTCTCGGCGACGCTTTCCATCCTGGTTGCGAGGCCACCTGGCCCATGCGGGTCGAATCGATGTACTCGGGTCTCTTCCGCCTGCGACACCGCAAGACGCCCGAGCCCGACTATGGTGACTGACATACTCACGCCTGAGCAGGCTCTGGCGCCAAAAGGACCCCTCGATGGCTGCGTGCCGGGTTCAGTCACGCGTTGGCTTGCTGTGCCCTGGCAAACCGACACGGCAAGCTGTCGCTCGGGCTATGAGCCGGAGATCGATCCCTACATGCCGACTTTCTGGGCTGCTCGCGTTCCAAACCACGTCCTCACGCAAGAGAGCTATCACCGTGTAGTCGATTCATCCTTGCCGCTCGCGGTGCGCCAGGAGGCGTTCAACAGCCGCGCCCCTTTCTTTCGCGACATCGATAAGGCAACGACGGAGCCGACGCTTGCAAGCATGGTCGAGAACTGGTCCCGTCTCGGACTCGTGGAGGAGAGACCAGGCCCTGCTGACAACGCGTTCCCCAAAGGCATGCGAGTCGAGACGGGCAGAGGCTTCCCGGAGTAAATGCGTGTCGCTATCGTCGGGGCCGGACCTGCCAGTTGCGCTGCCGCACTCGAACTTTGCCGGCTCGGCGCTGCGGTGGTGCTCCTCAGCGACGGTCGCGATGGCATCGGCGAGCAGATGCCCCCGGAAGCTCGCCCGCTCCTTCAGCAGTTAGCGCTGCTGCCACTGGACGGGCATCTCGATTGTGTCGGGGTTCGCGCCGCGTGGTGGACAGAGACACTCACCGATCAGCAATTTATCTTTCGTCCGTTCGGCAACGGATGGCTGCTTGACCGCCGGGCTTTTGGATCGCAAATGCGGCAGCGCGCCGTCGACGCCGGGGCGGTGTTGCGCGAACCGGTTCGTTTTGTTGCCCTCACCCGTTCTCGCGATTGGCGAATCTGCCTCGATGGCGAGGAGCTTGTTTGCGATTGGATCATCGACGCCAGCGGCCGGCACGCCGCAGTCGCTCGACGTCTCGGCATCCGTCGCCGGTCGTTCGATCGGCAGTTCGCACTCGTGGGATGGTTGCAGACCAAAGCCGACGACGAGGACGCCACGCTGACCGTCGAGCGCGGGGACTACGGGTGGTGGTACACCGCGCGCCTGCCTCATGGCCGTCGTGTGGCGGCATTGATCACTTCCGATCGCCCCGATGTCATCAACTGGGAGAAGCGGTTGCGCTCTATGCGACACATTGCGCCCTTGCTTCGCAATTATCGTCTCGGCGGTCCTTTAGTCGTGCGACCCGCCGAGTCGTCGATGCTCGAGCGGAGCGCGGGCCCGGGTTGGATGGCCATCGGCGATGCCGCTGCGAGCTATGATCCCATTGCCTCTCGCGGCCTCGTGGCCGCGCTGGAGTCCGGCATAAATGCGGCTGCTCTCGTTGCGGCTTCTTCCGAGCGCCTCGCCTCCTACCATGCTGATCTCGAGCAGCGCTTTATCCGGTACCTTGAAGAGCGAAACCTGTTGTACTCTTCATGAGGAGTCGGTCGATTGCCAGGTACGCTCGCTCCCACTTCAAGTGGGGCTGCCCAGCTAACGGCGCAGTTCCGAGAACGCGGTTCCAGAAGTTTGTTCGTAGCCGCACGGTCGTCCTGGCGGAAATTCGCGATCGGACAGCAACGATAACGCAGGAAGGGCAGCGGACATTTCCGGAGAATTCTAGCCCGCAAAAGAAAATCAACTTTCCGTTGCACTTTTTTCTGCCTGCTCGCCCATTACCAAATGTGAGCGCCACTTGCTGCTTGCGCGATCCAGATGTCGGCCAGCAAGCGAGCGGAGCGTTTCTTTGGTTTTGAAGAAAGGGTAGGTCAGCTTAGAGCTGAATCACCAGGACGATGATACAGCGTTGCGCCAAGCTTTCAGCTCGAGCGTCAGCACACCGGGCCGAGTACCAGGAGGACTTATGACAGACCGATTCTATCGTCTATCTCACGACAGGCTGCGAAAAGCTGCAATCACGATCAAGAAGCATTTCTTTATCGTGCTGGCTCCCGCTGCACTTGCGGTGATCGGCGCAATGATGAATTACGCAACACCCGCGCAGTTAGCGAACCCCGGGAGAGGTGCACCGCTTGGGTCGGATGTGAACGTAGCCAATTCTGCAACCGCGCCAGTGCTGGCGGTGAATGTCAACGATATGGGGCGGATTCCCTACCAGTCAACGCATACTATCACTACTGCTCTGAATGGTCATCAATTCGCATCCCCTTTTCCCACCGTCCCAAGCGGGTATCGTCTGGTCCTCCAACACGTCTCCGGGCAAGTATTCTTTGACTCGCCGACGGCGGTGACGGTGACGCTAACCGTATTGACGGCCGACACGCAGCTACGGAGCATCTTTCCCGTGCCGAACCCTCAGGCGTTCGATCATTCCGTCCTCGCTTATTACGATGCGGGAGAGAATCCGATGGTGGTTATCACGACGGACGCCCAGTCGTTCTCCCGGCCGACAAACTTTGTTGGGGTCACCCTGACAGGGTACCTGGTTGACTGCAACATCGCACCCTGCGCGGCAATCATACGTTGAAAATTTGAAGGAAGAAACGGACATGCTAAAACTGCTCTTATTAAGCTGCATCTCAGTCGTTACGGCGATAGCGGCCAATATCTATACTTTTGACGTTCCAAGCCCGACAACCACAACGGACTCGTCCGGTAACGGCCACGGAGGGGTCGGAGTTGATGTGGGCACCGATTCACCACATGCAGTTCTTGGGGCGCCGCGCTCGTCAGGTTTGGGGGGGGCGCTACTGCCGGGCATCGGAAGGTCCGGACATGGCGTGCCGCGAGCGATTCTGGTAGTGTTGGCCGGAGCCGGCGGTTTCGCGTTTTCGAGGAACGCCTTCAGATTCTTTGCGCCGTACTCGGATGGCCTATAATTTAGGCGGTTCAGAGCGGATTGAGGGACCGTCTCGTTGTCGGCGAGGTGCTTGCCAAGCACGCGAACAAAGCGGCCCATTACTCGATATAGCGGCTTCATGGAATTGCGGAGCTCGGAGTTGAAGCAGGGGAGGTAGTGCGCTAGGAATTGCGAGTCGAGCTCCAAGCTGGGGGACGGTTCGCTCAATGTCTATATACGGGACCTGGGCAAAGACAGCTTCCGCGTATCACCTGTCTTCGCGAGCATGTGCCCGCGACCAAGCAGACGTTCAGCTCCGGAATTCTTGGTGCCCGTGGCGATCTCAGCCGTCGCGGCGTTGTCTACTTTGAGAATCAGCCCGTTGCCGAGTTGCGAACGCAACTGCATCGGCATTACGTCCTTGTCGCGTAGCGTCCAAATACTGAATCGAACCATCTTACCGGCGTTACAGACTAGTACTCCACGCGGTGGCACTGCACGTATAGGAGTATGTTCTGCTGGCGAGGCAAGAAACGTCCCCGGTTAACCTATGATCGCTTCCGCGGATTCGAGTCTCTTCCACGCGCAGGGGATCAGATTGATTCATCACATACATGCAGCACAACTGGGAGCCCATCCTCTACGCGGCATCGCGATAGTAGTAGTTGAGCATTCCACCGCACGATGATTGAGAGGATCAGACCTGTTGATGGCGAATTGATAAATTAGGCCGCCACGGGAGTCTGGTACAACTTTCGACAGTGTCTCCGCCACCGGTACGAACCGAGACATATCGGTGGGGTTGGTCCGTTAGCTCCTTGGCTCCTTGTACGGCACCTTCAAAGGTTCATCAAGTACTATCCTCGAAGTCGCACGCTCCTGACTCGGGACGGATAATCGCCATCCCGGAAGTGGGCGGGCTGCACCATCGTTACGAGCGACGCGCCGCCTGAAAGCCAACCTCCATCGAGCCCGGTGGCGACGATGCTACTCGGCATTGTCAACTCGGCACCATACCTGAAAAGCTGATGCTATGAAAAGCGGTCCGTTTCGTTACTCCGGCTATCGTTTCCCTCCCGAGATCATCAGCTATACAGTCTGGGCTTACAATCGCTTCTGCCAGAGCTTCCGGGATGCTGAGGATCTTCTTACCGAGCGCATTGTGACCGGCGCGAGAAATCTTCGAGCGCGCCCTGAGCACACACTCCAGCTCGGCAATCCAAGACGGGACAACACGAGAACTTGACGGCATTTGGTGACAGTTTGGTGACAATCTTACCATCGCTCAACGCATGTGCCGCTTTATCTGCTTCTTTCTAAACACCTGCAATCCAACATGTCGGAGTCGAAAGAACCCCACGTGCTGTCACCAATTGTGGATCTTAGAATCAATCACTTACGAGACCGGTGCCGAAATTGGTTACAGTTTCAAGCGTCACACAGCGAGGCTAAGTACAATATAATGAAGTAGTTGCGGGGGAAGGATTTGAACCTTCGACCTTTGGGTTATGAGAAGCGGCTGGTGGGTGTTCAACACTGACCACCAGCGTTCACAGATGTTCATCAGCATGTTTGTTTGTAACACGATAGAGATAGTCGCGCTACTCGGCGGCTACTGTTGACCACCATTGATGAGGAGTGGCCAGCGGGGACCGAATCGGCGCCAATGTGGAAGAGAATGGGGAACCTGATTGAAACAGGATGCCCGGTCCGCGTGTATTGGATGAGCCTCTTAGATATCGCGCCGCTCGAAAGAGAATATCCAAAGTCTAATATGACCTGAGCGATACTTCCGGTCTGCTCGGGAGTGAATTTGATTCCGGCTTTCTCGGCCGTTCAGTTGGCACGAGTGGCTTGCTTGCGTAAGGCTTGATTGGCGCAGATTCGCTAGGATTTCGCGTGGTTCGCGATGCGACCTACGGAGCCGTCCGTCGCATCGGCCTTGGACACCCACTCAGGCGCGACCCCGCGCGGATGCTCCAACATAACATGTACGTCCGGAACCGCCGGTTCAAAACCGGACATTTCTACTTCGCTCCGAATAGGGCATTTCTATTTCGCGCCGACAGCGTGTCATGACTCCACGGCCGAGTTCATACAGCCATAGGTCTGAATTGGGCGGCCTCAGGCGAGCGATCGCGATCGCCGACCCATCCGGTGAAATACGAGGCGAATAGTACACGCCTGCTGGCCCTTCCCGGAAGCGCACCCTTCCAGCCCCGCCACTCCATCTGGCGTTTGCCTGCGTCCGGTCTGCAATGTAGCGGACGGCTTTGCTGGATATAACGCTATCTCGTGAGTGTGTCGACGACGTGGCGGTTGGAGAGTAGGTGCATCTGCATCAAGCTCCGAATCTGAGCTTGAGCACAGGCTGGGGTACAGTACTTGCGGCAGCGACTTTAGTACATCCGCGGGCTAAGCTGTATGGGGTGCGGAATCCGTTCAGCCGATAATCCGGTAGTGACGTTCAAACCTGAGCTACGGCCGGTCCCGGGTAGGCCTCCAGCTACACGTCGGGTGAACGTGTACATCGACGGGTACAACTTCTACGTGCCTTTCAGCACGATGTCAATCAACCACTACGAGCTTGCCTGGTGCAATTTCTTTCGACTAGCCGAGCACCTTCTGGCGTCGTTGCGCACCGAACGTCCCGGCGATTTTGCGGGTTGCGAACTGGGGATGGTGAAGTACTTCACCGCATCAATACCCGAGAACTACCCACAAAATCGCGGCGGTATCCAGCGGAAGATGGATTGGTTAGACGCACTCAATTATGAGGCACAGGGCCGCGTTGAAGTAATTCACGGGACCTTTCGAAGTCGGCAACACCGATTCTATATTGAGCGGAATGAACTCGATGAAATAGCGCGTTCGGGAATCCCAGTAAATTGGGACCTTCTGGACGACCGACCTACATTCCATCCGAACATGACTGTTCGTGAAGAGAAACAGAGTGACGTCATGTTGGGATGTGCACTTGTGACTGACGCTGCTCTGGGGCATAGAGGGGTCGAACCGAGTGTTGCCTCACAGCGGCCACCGGAGCACCTAAAAAACACCAGACCCACACCGTCGGCATGCCACGCCGCCATTCTGATAAGTGCCGATATCGACTTTGTTCCTGCGGCTGAAGTGGCATCATCCGTTTTTGCATGCCCGGTCGTTATCGGGTTCGCATTTCCACACACCGGGTTTAAGCTGGCGGATGTGTGCATGCAGTCCGCCGGGATCTCAACACGGGAAATCTCCGAGTCGGAGTTACGAGCGTGCATGCTGCAATCGGAAGTCGTCACACCAAACCGGACTATAACCCTCGCACATTTCAAGCGATCCCATTTTGAACGCAGAACGGCAACTGGAGGATGACCCCTGGGTCGGCGCTAACGTAGTGCACTACCACTACGCGGATACCTCCAGCAGCTTTGCATCCGGAGTTCGCTCTGATGTCCGCTTGCGTGCACATTTGTGATCATTGCCATCCGATTGATCGGAACTCCCCCATTCGCCCGATTTCCAGTTGAGACTCAAATTCTAGTTTGAAGAAAGTTATGTATAGTACGACAGAAACCAGCAGAAGACAACATAGCTGTTGCTCCGATGATCGGCATGCAACGCAGGAAGCTTGAGTAACGTGTAAGAGTAGGGGCGGGCAAAACGCCATGAGTCAAACAACACGAGTGTTCCGTATCCAGCAGATGCTGCGGGAACGAGGCCACGTTTCCAAGCAGACGTTCCTGCAGGAGCTTGAGATCTCGGAAGCGCAGTTCAAACGCGATCTGGCCATGTTGCGCGATCAGTTTCAAAAGCAGATCGTTTACGATTCGGCGCATCGCGCGTACCGACTGGAGGGCGGTGAAGACGGTCCTGATATCGAGTTATCCGGCCCCATTTATACAATGGCCGAGATACACGCCATGTTGCTGATGCAAGACTTGGTTACACAGCTTCAGCCAGAACTGCTCGAAGAGCACCTTCGACCGCTGCGTGCACGCCTGAACCTGCTGCTCGGCTCCGCCGAGTTGCCGTCTGACGAAATACGCCGGAGTATCCGCATCCTGCACATGGCGTCGCGGCCGGTTGATCCAGTTCAATTCCGAAAGGTCAGTCAGGCAACGCTGACCCGACGCCGCCTTCACATCGAGTATCACGGACGTTCAACGGACGAGATCACGGAACGAGTCATATCCCCACAACGTTTGGTGTTCTACCGGGGCAATTGGTACGTGGATTCCTGGTGCCACCTGCGAGAGGACCTGCGTAGTTTCTCCGTGGATGCCATTCAGGCCGCAACCGTGCTTTCAGAAGCTGCCTCCAAACTGAAAGAGGATTACCTAAACGCGCACCTCGGCAGCGGTTATGGAATCTTCGCCGGGCCTGCGACCGAGCAGGCCGTGCTTCGTTTCGAGCCTGGGGCGGCACGCTGGGTTGCTCGGGAAGTGTGGCATTCGCGCCAGCAACGGGTGGTTGAACCGTCTGGACATCTCGTTCTCACTATTCCCTACGCGAATCAGCGGGAATTGCTCATGGACATCCTGCGGTACGGGGCGGATGTCGAGGTACTCGCGCCGGATTCTCTGCGCGAGGTTGTGAAGCGGGCAATAGAGAAGGCTCTCAAAAAGTACTAAGTAGAAAAAGTGCGGACCTAGCTCATTCTGTGAGCCACACTCACCCACAGAATCAGAGTATGAGGTTTGTCCATACAGCGGATTGGCAGATTGGTATGGCCGCAGCGCATACCGGGGAAGCTGGGTCGCGCGTCAGAGAGGCGCGTTTAGCCAGCATTCAAACGGTAGCGGATGTCTGCCGGCGCGAGTCGGCGGAGTTCCTGCTGATTGCCGGAGACACGTTCGAGGACAACGGTGTCGGTCGTGATGCGGTTGCTGCCGTTGTCGGCCTGCTCCAGCTGATGCCCTGCCCGGTTTATGTCATTCCTGGGAATCACGATCCGCTTCAACACGGGTCGGTTTGGAGCAATCGGCTCTGGGACTCGGCCTCCCAGGTTCATGTCTTGACAGAACGCAATGCCGTGAAGATACCCGGCGGAACGCTGTACCCGTGCCCATTGTTCCGTAAACGTTCGGAGGAGGACCCGACGGCATGGATTCCAGTGGCAAGTGGGACCGGGATTCGCATCGCCATGGCACATGGACATGCCGGTGACATTCCAAACGGAGACGGCAGCTATGGCATACCGCTAGATGCGGCGAGTCGCGCCGACTCGACTACATGGCTCTCGGACACTGGCACTCGACAAACGTATTCAGCAGCGCACGAATGGCGTATTCAGGTACGCATGAACAAACCAGGTTTGGTGAGCGGGACAGCGGCAATGTCTTGCTGGTCGATATCGCCGAACCAGGAGTACAAGCGCGACTGACGACCATCAAGACTGGCGCCTTGACGTGGCGTCAAATGAACGAGCATGTGACCGTTGAAGGGGCACTCGCCGAGATCGCGCGGACATTGTCACGGATGACTGATCCCGGATCGACTCTGATCGAACTCGGCCTTTCCGGACTTCTTTTCGGCTGCGACGCCGACGAGTTGATTCGGATTGACAAAGCGTGCGCGCGTTTCTTGTATGCGAGGGTTGACCGGACCGGGCTCAGGCCCGCGCCTGCAGACAATTCATGGCTGGAGAAGCTCCCGCCGGACTAGTTCGCGTAACAGCGGACCGGTTGCACACAGTCGCGGCGACACCCGGACCCGATTCTGAGGTGGCGACACAGGCTCTCCTTGAACTGTATTCAATGGCCTCGGAGGTTCCCGCATGATTGTTCGTTCTGTCCAGGTACAGGGTTTCGGCTATTTCGTCGATAGGGTAGAGGCTGGTCCGTTCACGCCGGGCCTGAATATCTTATTCGGACCAAATGGCGCTGGTAAGTCGACGTTGTCAAGTGCGATTACGACGGGGTTGCTCGATGGGCATCGGGTGAAGGCCGCAGACTGAAGGCTATGCGCCCTTGGGGACGCAGGCTACCACCGCGGGTTTCGATAGACTTCGATCACACCGGCCGCACTTACCGCATTCAAAAGCAATTCCTGGATGGAGCGGCATCGAGTCTGCACCGTCTTGAGGGAGAAAGCTGGCGATCGTTTATGACCGGTGATGAGGCGGACGGATTCTTGCGCGAAATTCTCAAGTGCACGCCACCAGGTTCTGGCATCGCGCAGCGTGAGAAGCACTGGGGCTTGGCGCAAGTGCTCTGGACAACGCAAGGCAAGCTGGAACTTCCCGGCCTCGCCTCGACCGTCGTGGAGTCTATTCAACGCTCGGTTGGCGCGCAGCTATCGGCGGGCGGCACAGCTATCGAAAAGCGGATTCTCGAACGGTATCTTGAGTTTTTCACCCCGGCAAAGGGACAGCTTAAGAGGTCGGCGCCAGTTGTTCTACTTGCGGAAGAGAGTTCTCGCCTGCGGCAGGAAGAATCGGCACTCAACGATGTGATGACAGAGTTTGAAGCGCAATCGGTATTGGTTGAGCAACTGCGCGTGAGTCTTGCGAACGAGCAGGTCGCGTCGAAGAACACATCGGATGAACTGAAAAACATCCGGCAGCTGCCCAGCAGTACGCGCAACTGTCCGCGCAACGTGCTGAACGCGTCCAGACCGTGCGTGCAGCCGAGGCCGCCTATGCGCGTGTGGCCGACACTGTCGCTGCGATTGAACGCTGCAGAACGAGAGTTCGGAAGGATGGGACCCTGCTCGTGAGGTTCGATGCCGAACTCCCGGGCTTACATGCAGCGGTAGACACCGCCGTGAAGAATCTGGCGGCAGCCGAGGAAGCTGCACAGCAGACGCGCGCATGCGAGATGGCAGCGAACGCCTCGCTCGGCAAGGCCCATTTAGCTCGAGAGTACGTAACAACCGTACAAAGCGTTAGAGATCTCGAGAAACGGCTACATACCATCCGCGGTCACGCCTTGCTGTTAAATAGGCTGCAGAAGAACGCAATGGATTGATCGCTCCAACCGGCTCCGACCTTCGCCGGTTTCGGAAAGCCGCGGAAGCTGCTCGAGACGCCTCACGGCGCCTGGAGTTGGCTCGTATCAATGTTACTTTGGATCCGACCGCAGAGGTTCTACTGAATGTGGTCGACGGCGAGAACCAGGGTGTCGTGGCGACCCTAAGCGGGAGATCTGTCGAAATTGCTGGTGCACCGAACGTCGTGGTAGAAATCCCAGGGCTGGGCACACTGCGTATTCGTGGCCCGGTGACAGATTACGACTCCGTCCGGCGTGAAGCAGACACACACAACGCGAAGCTTATCCAGATTGGCGGCCGGTTCGGCACGACGGACTTGGAGAAACTGGAAGCCCTGCATTTGAACGCAGTTGATCTGGAATCCCAATCGCGAGAGATAGCCTCGGCTCAAAGTGCGCTGATGTCCGGGTCCACCGTAGAAACTCTTAACGCCGAGTTGGAACAGCTGAACAATCGGGCTGCCGCGATTATAGCTGACCAGCCGTCGTGGGCCGATGCTCATCCGAATGCCATTGATCTGGAAGCAGCGGCCGCAGAATGTGTGCAGAGAACACGATCAGAGAGCCTGGCAGCTTGGAGAGCCTCACAACAGCACAGCGGGCCCTGGCGGGCGCGGTCGCATCGCGCGACGAACTAACCTCCAGACGAGATTCCCTGTCGCAAGCCATCGTCGCTTGCAAGCAAGAAGAAGCCTTACTGAGTGGCCAAGTTTCTGACGATGCGCGGCAACAAAGCTTGCAGCAGGCCGCGATGGATCGCCTAGGCTGCTTGGGGGCGTTGCAGTCGATTGAAAACGAATTGGCGGCCTTTACAGCCGATCCATCCGATTGTGTACCGCAATTGGAGGCGGCACTCGCGAGCGCAGAGTTACGAGTGCAGGCAAGCCGCGACGCGCTGATCGAGGCCGAGCGTAGGGTTCTTGAAATCGCCGGACGCGCTCCTTACGCGCAACTGGCCGAAGTGTGGGCCGCCGCGAGAAGGCGGAGGCGGATTGCCGCCGGGAGCAAATCAAGATGGATGCCCTAACGCTGCTGAGAACGACAATGCTCGACGTGAAAGAGCAGTTACTGGATGCAGTGTCAAAACCGGTCGCAGATCGCGCTACTGCTTACCTGGAACGAATCTGCGGACGCAAGCTTGCGTCGATACGACTGACCCATGATTTCGCGACGGACGTGCTGTTACCCGCCGATCTGGATCAATGGCAGGACGCCATACGTATCGACCGGATGTCCGGTGGCGAGAAGGAGCAGATCCATCTGTGCACTCGCCTCGCGCTGGCGGAGGAATTGACCAGGAAGGAGTCCCATTTCCTCTTGCTGGACGATGTCCTGACCGCGACAGATAACGACCGTCTTCCGAGAACCTGCGATTTACTGACGGAGATGGCGGGCAAGATGCAGGTAATTCTCTTCACCTGCCATCCAGAACGCTTTGCGATGATCTCGAAGGCCAATTTGATCGACATCGAAGCGTTACAGGCCCCGGCAGCCGCCACATCGAGAGCTTAAGTGCAACGCACAACCAACCACACGCTGCTGTACTCGCCATCGGATTTGATCAAGTTTGTCGAAAATGAGGCCATTCCATGGTTCGATCGGTTCGACATCGAGCATCCGTGCAGACTAGCTCGGGATGAGATTGGTGAGCACGAAGAAATGCTAAGCCACGCAGGTGATCAGCACGAGCTGGAGTTTGTGCGTACTTTAGAGGTGGCAGGGTCGAACGTTGCAAACCTTAAAGATCGGGATTTTGCGTCGACATTGCAAGCCATGCAATTGGGCTTAGAAGTAATTTACCAGGCCCGGCTAGAGGGAGACGAGTTTGCCGGATACGCCGATTTCCTCTCTGCGCGTCGAGGGTCATTGCAACTCGGCCCTTACGAGTATGAGGTTTGGGACACGAAGCTTGCCCGCAGTCCGAAGCCATATTTCGTCATTCAGCTCTGCTGTTACGCCGAGATGATCGAATCCATTCAGGGATGCTTGCCCACGCAACATAGGCGTTGTGCTTGGCAATGCACGGCGCGAGCGATTTCGCACTGCCGATTACATCTCTTATTACCGCGCCGTGAAGCGTGCATTCATCGCCCAACAGTCAGCCTTTGACCCGGATAATGACCCGTGCTCTCCGGAATGCAGAACTACGGCAGGTGGAACGGGCACGTGGGGCGCGTAATGGCGGACCGTGACGATCTATCGCTTGCTGCTTACACCTCTGGCACCAGGCAAATCCAAAAGCTTCAGGCAAGTGGGATCGCGACCCTTACCGCTCTCGCAAACTCGACGTTAGATTCCATTCCGGGCATGCTGCCGTCGGTATTCGACCGGCTACGTAGGCAAGCAAGCTGCCAGAAAACATCAGAAGGGAAAGCTACCCCGGGTGCTCTATGAAGTGATCGAACG
>CAWJQP010000028.1:0-27978 GCA_963844855.1 Bryobacteraceae bacterium | reverse complement strand
TTAATGAGCACCAGATATGCTCGACTTCGGCCGGAGATGACGGTTGATGAGGCTTTCGCGTATCTACGGCGGCAGGCTGAGCAGGTCGAAACGATTTATTACGGGTATGTTCTCGATCCTGAGCAGAGATTGCTGGGGGTGGCCTCATTTCGGGATCTGTTCTCCGCCGACCGTACCCGGCGTGTCGAGGAGGTGATGCGTAAGCGATTCATTTCAGTTGGCGAAGAAACCGATCAGGAGGATGTAGCTCGGCTGTTCGAGGAACATAGCCTCCTCGCAGTACCTGTAGTCGATGAACAAGGGCGCATGAAGGGCCTCGTCACGGTTGACGACATTGTCGACGTAGTGGAGGAAGAAGCAAGTGAAGACATTCAGCGTATCGGTGGCATGCAAGCTCTGGAAGCGCCGTACATGGCCACAAGGTTTGGCCAACTGGTACGAAAGCGTGCGGGGTGGCTCGCAATTCTATTCGTTGGTGAGATGCTGACCGCTACGGCGATGGCGCAGTATGAAGAACAGATTGCGAAGGCGGTGGTTCTTGCAGTCTTCATTCCCCTAATAATCAGCAGTGGCGGGAACTCCGGCTCACAAGCGACGACACTGGTGATCCGGGCCATGGCGCTCGGTGAGGTGGGGTTGAAAGACTGGTGGCAGGTTGTGCGGCGAGAGTTCCTCACGGGGCTTGTACTAGGGGGTATTCTCGCTGTTATTGGTCTTCTGCGCATTCTGTTGTGGCAAGCTATTGCGGGTTCCTACGGAGAGCACTATTTGAAGATAGGTCTCACCGTCGCCTTCAGCCTCTTGGGCGTGGTTCTTTTTGGAACCTTAAGCGGTTCTATGCTGCCGTTCATCCTCAAACGCGCGGGTCTCGATCCGGCCAGCGCTTCGGCGCCGTTCGTTGCGACTCTCGTCGATGTTACCGGGCTTGTCATCTATTTCAGTGTTGCCGCAGCAGTCCTGCGCGGCTCCCTGCTGTGAAGGGTTCCACCGAGGCGGAATGGCATCCTACTGACAACTGGTTTTGCAATTTGTGCTCTGCTGCTGTTTGTACCTGTTCGTAGCCAACTGGTCAGATTATCGGGAGAGTCTTCGACCACAATCCGCGAAATCGCCGTCGCAGCCAGGTATGAGCCTGAAGCGCGGCCGCATACCCATAGAAAGCTGAGGTCAATTTGGTGGAGTCGCCGCGTAATACCCGCGCCGCGCGCGTACCCGAAGGTCTTTGCGTTCCTTGACCCTGATACTCACGGCACGAAATCGTCCGTCTGGCTTGGTCGATTCAGGTCGGTACAGAATGCTGTACTGGTGCCTGAGTTCATTGGCGATGTTGCCGAAGCTGTTCGCCAAATCCTGTGCCTTAAACGGGAAGAAGATGACACCACCAGTGTCCTCCGAGAAGTACCGCAGAACCTTATCACCCATCGCTCTGCTGGCCCGAAATGTTCGTGGAAATGCAGAATATGGTTGCATCAGCTCTATGCGCCATCTCCAAAGCTTGGTCGCGGCTGTACCGGCTCTGGTTGTCTTCCCCATCACTGAGGATCACGATGGCACGTCGGTAGTCAAGACGAGCCCGTTCACGAACGAGCAGATCACGCGAAGCAAGATAGATGGCGTCGTACAGAGACGTGCCGCCGCCGGGTCGAAGGTCTCGGATGCCCTTGGCAAGTTGTTTAACGTCGCTTGTAAGATCAACTGCGAGCTCGGGGCCGGTGTCAAAGCTGACGACTGCCGCTTTGTCCTCTGGCCGGATAACGCTAGAGATAAATTCGACCGCTGCCTCCTGCTGGAATCTAAACCTGTCACGAATGCTATTGCTCGTGTCGATTAACACGGCAATTCGAAGCGGTAGGTCAGCCTGTGATGAAAAGCCCACGATGGGTTGAGGCCGTTTGTCCTCAGTGACCTCAAAATCACTTTTTGATAGGTCAGCTGCGAACCGGCCCTTCTTGTCAGACACGGTGAATAGCATGTTGACCCGGCTTACGTTTACGCTGATCCGACTCTCGGGTATTGCGTCAGGTTGGCGCTCCCCCGCAGTTGAAGGCTGGCCGGAGAGTCTCCAGACCGCGCAACAGAATGGAATCAGGATGGCGTAACTCTTCATAACGTTACTTGTTCGAAAAGGCGCAGCCGAGCTAAGACTTAGAGCGTAGCCCAGCGTTCGCGTAGTACCCCGACCTGGTTCGCACTTTCGGACCATTCGGACCTTTCACCTGTACTCGCACTGTTCTGAACGTGCCATCGAGAGAAGCGTTCGTTGGAATGTAAGCAATGACGTATTGGTTTCGTATTTCGGAGGCGATGCCAACCGCCGCCGCAGACACAGCGCTAAGGTCCCGCGGAAACAACGCCGTACCGCCAGAGGCTTTTGCTAATGCTTCCAATGCTTTTTGGGCCTTCTTAGCCTCTTTCTTTTCCTCATCGTTCAGAAATCCTATGGAAAAGATTGCGACTTCACTCTGATGTGCTTTGTCAATCAACTGGTCCAACGTCGATTTTGTGCTTGCCGTGTCGTTTCCGTCCGTGATAATTGCAACGACTTTCTTATCGTGCTTGCCCTGGTTCTTGACCAGATCGATAGCCAGGCTGACCGCGTCGCGCATGGCGGTACCGCCTCGCGCGTCGAGGTGCGATAGGCCTGCCTCTAACTTTTTGATATCGCTAGTAAACGCGACATCGTGAAAAATCTCATCGTTGAAGTTGACGATAGTGACTTCATCCTGCCGATTGGAGGCGTTGATCATAGCGAGAGCGGCGGCCTCGATCTCCTTACGCTTATTCCGCATGCTGCCACTGTTATCCACGACAAGAGCCAAGGACACTGGAACATCTTCACGTTGGAAGGTCTTTATTGGCTGTACGGTGTGGTTTTCTATGACGGTGAACGCCGCCCGAGGAAGATTTGTGACGAGGTGTCCTTTCGCATCGACAACGGTGGCGTGAAGAACTACGAGCCGAGTGCCAGTGCTAAAAGTTGGATTACTTTCGCCCTGCGCTTTCACCCGGCCGGGCATGCCAATTAAGAGCATGACCGTAAGAAGTAGAACGCAGGTCCAGGCAGTTCCAATGCGGCTATCGTCGCAGCTCAAAAGATTCCGCTGATGAAAGTTCAAAGTCACTTCTACCCTGCATTGTCGCAGGGAAGACTTCGATGATGCCGGGCTATTGGTCGCCGAAACCGAGTCCAGGGGGATTCTTAAAGGATTGCAGTGCGGGAATGTGCCCGTATTTTGTCGAGCCGCCCGCGCCGATAACACCCATTGGAGGTTATTCGGCGCTACGCGCGATTATTCTACGATTGCGCACAAAAGCGGCCTGAAAGGCGTAAGTCGTTCACCCGCAGCGCATTCCAGCGCGGAATCGCAGTCCCGCTGAACTCGGCCAATCCCTCTTACTACCGGCACTCCGCTGTCGCTCCTGGAAGGAAACTGGCAAAGCGAACCCCGTCGGCAGCCATACTCACACTACCAACAATCGTTTTAACCAGGCGGGGTTGCACTGTACGCATCTCGTGCCTCGCTGCGCTGTTCTACCAACGAACGAGCTGGACGCATGCCCGCCGCGCTGACTACGTGCCCACTAACTGTGTGTGACACTAGCACGAACCGAATGTAACGAACCGTGTGATTACCCACCTCGGACCTGCCTCATGAGTCGTAGCGTACAACCGTGTGTTACACCGCCTGCTTACAGAACCGTCCAGAGCGCCGCCGCAAACGTCGTGGCGGTTCGACCTCTAGCCCCACACAACCCTCAAAAAAAAGCGGCGGTAACGGAGATTTACGCCACCGATCCGTATACTACTCAGATTTGAAAGGGGATGGTGAAGCTATTCGAGCTTCCCGCTCCCCACTAACACAATGTTACAAACCAAGCCATTGAGCTTTCTAGACGCGGCTACAGACGGGGCGCTTCGCGTCGGCGCCAAATTCCTCGCCTCTATGGCATTACCCAACTTTTGCGAGCGGTGCCTCTACTACCGCGTGAAATGCGGCGATGCCCCTTTTTCCATATTCCCCAGCATCTTCAACGCCATCGATCTCTACACGAAGTCCATCGTTCACACGCACATCGACGAAACCGGTAGGGCGCCGAAATGGATGGGCAGCTTTGCCGAGGCAACCGGCTACAAGAATGTGGGCTTCTTGAAACACGAGGATGAGAAGAACGAACTTCTTCTGAAGGGCTCGCCAGATGTGGTGCTTCACGATGCCAAGGAGATCCGTTGTTTCGTCGGCGATTACAAAACCGCTCGCTACGACGACGGCCGTGACCATCTATTGCCGCAATACAAGGTTCAGGTGCTTGCATACGCCTACTTGCTGGTCATGAATGGCTACAAGAAGCCTGAGCGCGCCGCGTTATTTTACTTCGAACCGCCTACTGATCTGAAGCCGGCAGATCTGCTGAAGCACACGACCAAAACGGGTTTTACGATGCCGTTTTCCGTGAAGGTCGTAGATCTCGAATTGGCGGACTTCGAGGAAGTCGAAAAACTCATGAAGCGCATGCGCGAGATCTACGACCAGCAGGAAGTTCCGAACGGCCGCGAAGGCTGCCGCGATTGTATGCGGCTCGACCGCTATATTCGCCAGTCGGAAAAGGATTCTCGCCCCGCCAAGGCGATCACCGGTGTCGACACCGTTCTTGATAGGAAGGGTAAGAAGCGACATCTGGCGCGCTGGGTCGAGAAGGGAGACGATTTCAAGATACTCGCTGAAGACACCGGCGAATGGTTCCCTGATTGGAAGCCCTGATGATCGCCTGTCCGGAGTCCAAGATTCTTCAAGACATCAACGCGCGCATATGAGGACGAGATATCACGGAATGACTACTATTCCACCAATTACCACCCCGGCCGAAACGGTAAGCGACCCCGCGACCGTGGCCGCATGGATGGCTGAGCAACTACGCATCAAAAATGGCCTTTCCCATCGAACTGTAATCGCCTACATTCGGCATGAGTTTGGAGGCGAGCATCTGTATGTGAACGCAAACGGCAACGTGGCGATCTCTAAGGACGTTCTAATAGAGTTCCACCATCTGGCAGGCGGATCGGTCGTCTGGAACGGGGCAAAACGCTACTGGCGTATACGACGCCGGCCGAGAACCAACACCGGACCATCGACGCCGTAAAGTAGAAGGCCGCGCGCCAAGACTACAACTGCTCTCGCCACACCTCGCCGGGCGAGGTCGCGAGCAGTCCGCAAACATCCGATTCAAAGTATGCGTTCGCAGCCCCGGTTATTCGTGTACCGCTAGTCACCGACGTCTGAAAACATAAGAGTCGACCGGCGTAAACTGACCAAGACATGCGTGCGTTTCTATTCCTGCTGATCTCGTCCACCCTCACTGGTCAGAATGTTCCGGGGCCGACGTCCGAACAGCATCAATTTCGGATCAGGAATTTCGAAACCGAGAGTGGAGTAACGCTTCCGGAAGCGGTCGTGGTTTACGGAACTTACGGGCGTCTGAACACCTCAAAAGACAATGTCGTTCTTTTGCCTTCGTATTACCGGTCGAACTACCACGGCTATGAATGGATGATCGGACAAGGTAAGGCTCTCAATCCCGAGAACGTCTTCATCGTATCCACGGAATTGTTCGGCAACGGGCGATCATCCTCCCCCAGCAATACACCGGAACCTTTTCACGGTCCGCGTTTTCCGGTAACGACCATCCGCGATAATGTCCGTGCGGTTCATCAATTGCTGGTCGGTGAACTGGGAATCAACCATTTGCGCGCGGTGATCGGGTACTCGATGGGTGCGCAACAAGCGTTCCAGTGGGCTGTGAGCTACCCCGATTTTGTCGACCGTATTGTGGCAACCGCTGGCACCGCAAAGTGTTACCCGCATGGCTTCGTCCGGCTCGAGGGACAAATTGCCGCGATTACTACCGATCCGGTCTTTGCAGACGGCGAGTACAAAACTCAGCCAACAAAAGGAATTGCTGCTTTCGGGCTAGTTTGGGCGGGTTGGCTCTATTCCCAGGAATGGTGGAGAAAGGAATTATGGCGCACGTCGAGCCCGGCTGGAACTACCTTCCAACAAACTCTCGAGAGTTTCCGGACCCGGTATAACAGCGATGCAAACGATCTCATTCTCCAGTGCCGGACCTGGCAGCAGCACGATGTGGGCACAACATCCGGGTTCGACGGTGATGTCGAAAAGGCGTTGAGGTCGATCAGGCTTCCCATTCTTTACATGCCATCTGCGACAGACCTGTACTTCCCTGTGACTGACGCAAGGTATGAATCCGGTTTTATCAAGCGAGTAACATTTAAGCCCATTCCTTCGCTTTGGGGACATACGGCGGGCCGTGGAACCGATCCTGCCGACGCGCACTTTCTGAACACCGAGATCAGCAAGTTTCTAGGTATGCGGTGAGATCCTTACTCCCAGGGCCAAGCTCTGAATCGCGCTCAACCGAGCGGACTTGCCGCAACGGTTCACTTACTGGTACGTCGATACCCCCGTCCACTACCGCTCGTTGGGCAACGGTGGAGACGAGTTGGGCGGCTTGCGGTGGTGAGTCGCTTGTTCGTATGCGTAGCCAAACTGGAATAACATCGGCTCGCTGAAGGGTCGGCCCATGAATTCAATGCCGACGGGCAGCCCATCAGTGCTAAGACCCGCGGGCACCGTCAGGGCCGGGAAACCGATCACAGGGCTCAGTCGCCGGTTGTTCCCGAGCCCCTGAAGATCAATCTTCGGGTTCACCAGTGCATCCGTGGCAACAACAGATGGCGGATGGTCGAACGTTGCGTATACGAGCGCATCCAGCTGACGCTCGGCCATGAGTGCTAGGACTAGCCTACGAGTTTCTTCCTGGAGTAACAGGAGCTTCAGATACCCAACTTCCCCCACAGACCTGCCGACGCTGCCCTTTAGAGCCACTACTCTCGCCGGGACTACTTTGCCAGAAGCAACAATCTCGGATAAAGACTTCAGGGGCGCGTTTGGATGTCCTGCAAAGTACTCAGTCATCGCATGCTCGGTTTCAAAAACGTTTCCTTCGTAAAGATTTTTGACCCGTTCTTTCAGTTCTGGAATCGTTACAGGATCTATAATCTCTGCGCCAAGCGCGGCTAGGTCGCGGATTGCATGGTCAGTCACTGAGCGAAAGCTTTTATACTCCGCCGATGTTGGGTCCGCCTTCGGGTCCATCGGCTCGCGGATAATCCCAAGACGAGTTCCCTTCAGCCCGCCTTGGAGCGAATCTCTATAGGATTTCGGGATGTGCCCAACAGCGTATGACGTGATCACATCACGACTGTCGTATCCGGCGAGCACGTCGAGCAGGATAGCCGCATCACGGACAGTTCTGGTGATCGGGCCAACCGTGTCCATAGTGGGCCTGGCAGGCAGAACACCAAAACGGCTCACGAGCGGTGTGGTAGGCCGAAGACCGACCAGGTTGTTTACTGCCGCCGGCCCACGGATTGAACCACCTGTGTCCTCGCCGATACCGACGGCACCTAAGTTTGCAGCAATAGCTGTCCCAGTTCCGCCCGAGGAGCCGCTGGCATACCTTCCTGGATGGTAAGCGTTTCGAACCACACCGAAGCCTGACCCCAAGAATCCTGCAGCGAACTCCCCCATGGTCGATTTGGCGAGGATGATGGCCCCAGCGTCCCTCATCTTTGAAACGATGGTTGCGTCTCTATGTGGGACGAAGTCCTTGAAGAGTATCGACCCATAGGTTGTCGGCATGTCGCGCGTGTCGATCTGATCTTTGACGACCACGGGTATACAGTGCAGGGGGCCCGAGAACCCGTTACTACTGAACGAGCTGTCCAGCCTGTCAGCTTCATGCAATGCCCTCGAGTTGATGTTTTGAATCGCGTTCAGATTAGGTCCGGCGTGATTGTATGCCTCAATACGGCGGATATAAGCATCGACCAAGGCGCGACAAGTCAACTGGCCTGATCTCATGGCAGCATGCATTTCATTGATGGTTGCCTCGTTGAGGTGGAACCTGGAGGTATCACGTATCGGCGCTTGCCCCGACGATGTCACCGCAGAAAATACAGGGATGCTGGCGAGAATTAATCTGCAGAGGACAGCTGACGTCGGCCAGCGACATCGAAACGCGGCGGAGGTCGAAGTCTTACGTCTGGATCGTGACGGATCTGAACCGCGGCGATCTGCGTCGCCCTGCAAGTTTAAAACTGAAACTTTATTTCCGGCTGCTCCAATCGTGTACACCGTGCAAGTATACATGCCACCCCTCAACCAGGCAGTTTCTAATGAACACCCCAACTGCGACGCGGGACGACACTCCGTCGTTCGTTTGGGCGCACTGCATGCCGATGTGTCCAACGCGGTAGCATTCACGAATTCGGGTACGATTTTGAACAGAATCCTAGGTGATCGGTTTAAACCGCCGCGTTTAAACGTTTTTGCCCGAAGTGTTCACTTCGCTGGTGCCGCCTGGTTGAACATTTCGGGTGCAGCGTCAAGTTGGTGGTAACGCCGTCTTGCGGGATGAACGAGTCGCTCCCACACAGGGGCATCCGCGCACAGGCGAATAGACGGTCAAACTGGATTTCGTAAACGTTGCGCCGTCAGGTCGGATCTGGCCCGATGTACGACCAGCAAATGTCAGCAACGGGCGTTATACGGCCCGTTGGATCAAAAGTGAAAGTGGTGCAGAATGTGGGCCAGTTCGAACGTCACCGTCTTATTGTTGTGCGAGCGATCGAATTTTCGCAATCAGCAGCACTTCGTCCTACACTTGAAGGTACTAGCCCTGATGAAAACTCTTTTTATCGCTGCCGCCGTAATCATTTCATTTTCTTGCCCTGTCTATGGGGTTGACGAAGCCGAGCAGATCGCTTCCATCATTCGCGATGCTCACAAGAGCGGACGCTTTTCGGGTGCCGCGCTGGTCGCGCGAGGCCGACAAGTGATCTTTAAAGGCTCGGCCGGTATGGCCGATGTAGAGAAACAGCGGCAAAACACCGTGGCAACACCGTTTCGGCTCGCATCAATGACTAAGGGATTCACGGCGACTCTAGTCTTGCAGGCCATTGGACGCGGTGATCTGAAGCTCGATAGCTCGTTAGCCGATCTGCTTCCCGAGTCTGATAACGCAGCGCTACGACCTGTTACGGTCCACCATCTTCTGTCACACACTTCCGGCATTCCCGATTTCAGACCAGCGGCTCACGGTACGCAGACGGTTCGCGACGCGCTGATAGCTAAGCTCCACGCTGTGAAGCTAGATTTCGCTCCTGGTGAGAAGTTCGCTTATTGCAATGGCTGCTTTACAACCCTGGGGATCGTACTGGAGAAGATCAGCGGCAAGCCGTTCAGCGAATTTGCGCGGGAACATTTGTTTCGGCCAGCGGGCATGGAATCGACGATGGTGGAAGTGGGCGGGCGCGCTGCCGGAGGACGAGCTACGGGTTACAAACTCGTCTCGGGTGAGCTTATCCGGAACGAAGAAGCTGATCTGTCTTCCGTAGAAGCCGCCGGTGCCATTGTTTCGACAGTAGAGGATCTTTTCCGATTCTCGAGGGCGCTTTCTACCGGCCGCCTGCTCTCGCTTGATATGCAGAAAGGCATGTTGAATCCCGTTGGCGAAATAAACGGATACGGGGTCTTTATCCGGCCTTCGCCTGCGGGACGCGCAATGCAGGTTTTCGCTGGAGGAATGCCCGGTTCATCCACGGTAATGGCCAGAGTCAATGGCGGCGAAATCGTCGTAATCTTGTTGAGTAACCTGTCAGACATGCCATTACAAAAGCTTGCCGAACAAATTCTCCGCAGCCTACAAGCACAGCCATAAATAGCTTTACCCGATCACTGTCGGGCCTTCCCCTTTGGCAGTGCAGTCTCAAACGAAGAGAATCTTCTACCCTTTACTCGGCGGTTGAGCCTGCATTTGTAGATTGGCCGCTTAAAGGCATGTTGGGACTCTCACAGACAGCGGCCGGAGCAACGGTAATCTTCCTTGTCACTACCGTTTACTGATCATTGGGTACGGTCGGAACACGGAGTCAGCCGCATGTTGAGTCGAACGTGGCAAGTTGACGGTAAACGCCCGGTCCTGAGAAATACCAACCTTGAGCACAGGGCTTGTCCGTGTGGCCGTGGAAGTGGCGATATCGGAAAGTACGTTTGAACAGTATCGGGTCAACCGGTTCAACCGGGCACGCCGTTAACGACTTGAGCTCGTTCAAACCGCACGGTGCTTCCCTGCCCCGCCAGGCCGCGAACCGACTTCGCTGTTCTGTTTAAAGAAGAAAGGCTCACACGCGCAAGCGAATGGCCTCGCGAGGAATCCCCCTAACCGCCTCCAAGTTGACATCGCTGTTCGTAACCGGCATTATCGCTCGCTATCGCTCATCAATGATCCCTAGTTGAGGCGGTCCCTCCGACGTCGCGCTATTCAGGCGAGGCAATCACAACCAAAGCCGTCGGCTATATTCGTGTTTCAAACGGAGAGTGGCGGTAATCGGGCACGGATGGGAAATTCAGGGAAAATATTGTAATGTTATTTAGTATCCGCCTAGATCCGATATCTAATCAGACTTACTGCCCGGCAGTTCTTGCAGCCATACATTGCTGCTCACGTCCCGCAGTGTCAAAATGACCGAGTTTGCACGATACGATTGCCCTTGATACGCAATGTGTTCAACATGCATTGTTCGCGGCATTCGGAACGCAATAAACTCGCCCCCGACAGGCAAGCCGGTCCGTGGATCAACCCTGCGTCCGCGAAATGCCTCCGATCCGTTTGCGGTATCCAGCCAATAGATTGTGTCTTCAGATTCTGAGATGAAATTGAACATGGATGGAAACCCTAGAGGAGTTAGAACGTGCTTCGGAGCCTCTTGGGTTCCGATCGGCCGCGAGACAATACGATCATCTTGTGTGGAGCACCATTCGAGAGCATGCCGAGGGGAGCATGCTAGCGAGTCTTCCGACCCAAACCATCGCGATTGCCACGCTAAGCGGCGAGTTCTCACGTCAACATCCACATACTGCAGGCGAGTAAACGTTTTGTCTACGCGGCGCACACGGAGGACATGGTCGGACATCCAGATGTCAGGCCAACTCGCGTCAGGAAATAATGTGGTCACATGAGTGCCGTCCGCCCGCGCCACAGATGCGTTCTTTGTTGGACTTACAAAGGCTACATACTCGCCGGTTGGTGAAATCTCCCCTCCATTTCCATATTGCTTTAGGACGTCAGCTAGTCTTCTGTCGTGGCCGGTCGCTAAGTCACGAATCCATACACCTCTTACACCACCCCGGTCCGAGTAGTACATGAGTTTTTGGCCATCTCGAGTCACCGAGCCATTGCTCTCTTGTGATGGCTCATCGGTTAGTCGTTCCAGGTTGCCCTCGGCACGCCGCGTAGCCGGATTGAATCGCAGACGGTACAAGTCGTTGTTAACTCGAACATCGGCAAACGCCACCAACCCGCTACCCCCAACTGATACGTCCTGAAGCTTGCCGAGCGTAGTAAACGCAGTCTCTGCAGTTATGCCGGACTCCGGGTGCTTCGGATCCAATCTGACCCTCACGAGCACACCCGCGTCATCTAAGGATAAGGAGGAGTAAACGTCTCCCTTATAGACGAAATCGGGCACCATACCACTCTTGACGTCGCCAAGTTTGCTGATCACAGCGACCGCGGTGGTCCTGGTAGCAGGTGCGCCACTTAGATCGCTGATCCACCATTCCTCTAACTGCGATCGCTCGCCAGTAGGAGGTTCTGACATCGCGCTAAATATGATGCGCCGACCGTCCAACCAGACCGGAAACCCTGCGCCGAAGAACTCGGGGTGAACTCGTCGCGGCACTCCACCTCTAAATGGCACAACATAGACACCACTGTCTTTTGCGTAATACGAATCGCGTGGCGAGCTTGCCCAAAACAGCACCTGAGTTCCGTCGGGTGAAACTTTTGGGCGGTATCCTTCCGACGCGAGCACTCGGGGCTGGCCACCGAGCGCCGAGACCACCTGCAAACCCGCATCCTTCTGATCTGACTGAAACACGATGTACTTTCCATCAGGGGTGAAACTTGGTGCGACCTCACGGTTTTCGCTCGAGGTGACGCGAATCGGCATTTCACCGCCCACCTGCTGCACGTAAATGTCAAAGTTACCGCTTCGGTCAGACGCATACGCGACCAGCTTGCCATCAGGCGATAACGCCGGGTATCGCGCCGAACCTGCCTCATTAGTAACTCGCTTCGGCGGGGCAGCCCGATTCTGCCGCGTTGAAGAACGCATCATCGTCCACGCAATCGCCGCAAGCACTACTGCCACAGTCACACAGGTCACTGGGACAATGAGCCCTCGCCACCATTGGCCCAGCGATGGTACCCAGTTAGGCAGAACTTCGGACATGCGAGTTGTCACCTCTGCCAGCGCCGTTCGAAGCTCAACTGCATTGGCGAATCGGTCCGCGCGGTCTTTGCGCAAACATCGCATTACAACAGACTCGACCCGTGCAGGTGCAGCACGTGCAAACCGTCTTAGGGGTTCTGGCTCTTTGTGAAGGATGGCCGCAAGAATAGAGACTTGTGAATCTCCTACGAAGGGTCGCCTTCCTGTCAGCATTTCGTACATCACACAACCAAGACTGAAAATGTCGCTCCGGGCATCTACCCGTTGACCCTCAGCTTGCTCAGGGGACATGTAAGCTACAGTTCCGAGGATCACTCCTTCGTTTGTCGTCACGGCCGATCGCGTGGTGATTAAAGCCGGGGCGTCCACCAACTCGGTGACTTTTGCGAGTCCGAAGTCAAGAATTTTCAACACGCCATCCGCCGACACCATCACGTTGCCCGGCTTAATGTCCCGATGTACGATGCCAGCGGCATGCGCGGCGGCGAGAGCGTTCACTAGCTGCACCGCATAGGCCAACGCATCGGGCACCGGCAATCCGCCGGGCGGGATCACTTGATCCAAGGAAGCATTTTCTCATCGAAGAATGAGCCTGGAGCGGGAGCGAAGCGATCCGCCGCCAAGCCTCCTTTCTGAGTCTTAGAAACAAAGACGAAACCGTGAGCGGGAAAGTGGGAAACGTGTTGTTCGTTTTTCCACTTTTCCGCTTCTCGTCGCGGCTGTGGGAATGTGGGAATCGCGTCGTTGGCGATTTCCAAGGGTTGTGGGCGCAGTGGGGAAACCTGTCTTTGGTTTTCCACTGCGTCCATGGCCCGTCATTTCCACAGTCGTCTTCTTCATGCGCTTTTCTTCTGACGAAGGTTCGCAAATAGCTCTCGCTTGGCCTGCTGCATCTTCCGCGCTGCCTCCGTGTCGCTGCTGGCTTGCGCCTGTCGATCCATGTTCTCGATCGTGATGTCGGACTTGAGATGTCTCGCTAGATCCGGCAATTGACGCAAGATCTGCCACGGAGTGGCATACCACCGGTACACTCGCTTCTCTTTACCCTTGGCGTTTGACACCCGCTCGGGCACCCCGCACGGCCGATGAAAGTTCAAATACAGATTGAAATGCTCTTCGTAGAAGCGTTCGATCGCCTCGGCGTGCGGCGACGCAATGTGTCCGTAACCCATGTGCTTGCGCACCACCGCGCCATTCTTGGACTCGACCAAGCCGTTATCATTGGAATGCCTCGGACGCGACTTGGTCTGTTCGATCAGCAGTTTGTTCAGCAGACCGGCAACCGTGTGATTGATGAACTCGCTGCCGTTATCGCTGTGAAAGCCACGAATTCGAAATGGAAACTGTGCCAGCATGGCCTCCAGCACCGGCATCAGCCACGCTTCGCTGATATGTGCGGTTGCCCCAACCACCTGCCATTGTGTGACCTCATCGACGGCGTTGATGTGGTACACCCCTTTGACTCCCTCCAGATCGCCTTGATGAACCGTGTCGACACGCAAATATCCCGGTCGCCCCTCCGGCTGCGGCACTCGCCGTTCGCCAATCGCCACCGTTGTCGGCCGGGTCGACTGATACACAATTCGACATTCGCGGTACCTCCGGCTCTGCCGCAGCCGATACAGATGCGCCACAGAGATCTGCGCCAGCCGCTCATACCGCTTATTCCCAAAGTCATGGAATTCCCGCTGCAAGATCTTCTGCGTCGCCGGACCGCTCAGTGTCTCGTGGGCTTCATCCACGCTTGCCAGCAGTTCGATATCCGCTTGGTTGTAACGGCTGGCAAAGCGATGCCGACGGTAAGACCTTGGCTTCACTGCTTCGCCCCTGCTGTACAACTGGATCAGCCGTGTAATCTGCGCTCGGCTCAGTCCCGTCATCTTGGCCAGATATCGGCGCACCAGCCCACGACTGGATCGTCTCAACCCATTCCAGCCTTGCTCTCGCAGCGTTCGCTCCACCCAGCCGTAGACCTGTTCCTTATCCTGGGCTTCGAACTGAACCTCATCGCTCGCTTCCAGAAACGCCCGGATCTGCTCCAGGCTTACTTTTTGTGCCGTTTGCACGCTGACAATCAACTCCCAGCATGCGGATCCGCCCCTCCAGGCTCATCTTGTGTGAGAAACAAACCCGTCGCCCAGGCTCATCTCGTATGAGACAAGACTAAGGATTTACCGGAAACACATTCCATGGCAATGTATTCGGTTCCGTCATCTTCGCCGACGTCATAAACGGTTGCAATATTCGGGTGGTTCAAGCTCGATGCCGCGCGCGCCTCCTGCACGAACCTACGCTTTCCTTCTGAGCTGAGTGTGCGAGAAAGCGATAGAACTTTGAGGGCAACGCTTCGGTTGAGCTTACTGTCGCGAGCACGATAAACCTCGCCCATACCCCCAGCTCCCAGAAGCTCCAGGATTTCAAAGCGATCAGCGACCTTCGCGCCCATGGGGAATACGCGCGGGTGGCGATCGAGGAACGTAGTCGCTTGCGTGTCAGCTAACTCGGGGTTTTGGAGGATGAAGGTGGGGTTTTGGTCACGAGCCTCAAGCAATCGTAGAACTTCCCCGCGGAGTTCAAGGTCAGCGGTTGCAGCATTCAGGAAATCTGCACGAACTGCCGGTTCATGGTGCAAGGCAGATTCGAACAAGCTTCGAATTTGTCGAAATCGTTCGGCGGTCACAAGCGTAGCCTCAGTAGTTATGGCACCTGCTGCTGACTAGTCATTGTAGTCGCATGTTAAGCGCGTGACATTCATCCAACCGTCTCCGGTCAACCCGTTCAAAACCGCACGTGTGTGCTGGCGTAAGCACCGACGCAACCAACGTTGACGCCCGGCGCTGTAGCGTCACAGTTTGGCGGACTTGTCGACGATCAACGCTATCTCTATAGAGGCCCGAGGAATACCGCTATAGCCCAGAAGAACACCATCGATCTGGAATACCCGACACTTGCACAGAGAAGGGTACATCTACCAGCCTAAACGCGTCGGCCCAGTTTAGCTCGAGGGCGGTACCTTAGTGAACCCGCGGGAGATTGGCTGTGAAAGGAACTCAGATGAAGAACCGAATGAAGAACCGAACGCTGGCTGTAATGTTCGTCGCCGCTTGCATGCCGGTAACGGCAACAGGCAGCCTGATCGTGACGGCACACGGATATACCATCGGAACGCAGGGGGAAAAGCCAGCTGCCGTGTCGCTCGCGGGTGGGGACCCCAGCGTAATCGCAGTCCAGAGTATTCAGAGCGGCGCCTCGCCACTCTACCCGAACTTTCCCGTCCACATCGAGGCAAGCCTGCTCGGTAGTGGAGCCGCGACTTATGGCGCGCTGGCAGCGAGTTTGGAGGCACAGGTTAAGAATCTGGCAGCGATCCCGAACATCCTCGAGCCCGAAGCTACCGGGATTCTTCGTATGTCCTTCGCAGACCAAGGGGTGGTCGTTTCGAGCACGCTAGCCGTCGGGGAAGAAGTGGATCTCAACTTCTATTTTGCGCTGAGCTCAGATTTCCTGGACACTGGCAGGCCAGCAGATCCCACGCACAACGGCGCGAGCGTTGAGTTTAACGGTACCGCGAAGGATACGACTTCTGGAGCATTCGTGAAAGCGGTGATCGTCAACGGAAGCGCAGGCACGACACCCTGGGTGGTCCGCCAAACGTTGCACACGGAGGTCGGTCGAGTTATCGAACTGACCGGAAACCTCGACTTGGGTGTGATTGCGCGCGCCCGGAACGAGTCGGGGGGCAATGTTATCGCTACGTCTGCGATCCTCGCCAGCCACACCGGCCGCATGATGTATTTGCCTCAGGCGAACGTGCAGCTGATCAGTGAAAGCGGACACGATTATGAGGCCGTGGCGGCGGCGGTTCCCGAACCGGGCGCGCTCTCTTTAGTCGTTTTAGGAATTGGAGCGATGGCCGTCGGGCGCTCCGTTTCCCGTCGCGTGCGCCGCCGATCCTAGCAAAACCGTCGATTGCTCTCGCGCCCAATGCGGAGTCTTCGCTTTAAACCCGCGCAGTTAACCAGTTGGGCTCGTTCTGTTAAACGCGTGGCGACTGCCCTCGGGGAATGAACCGACTCAGCCGGCGATTCAATGTTATGATTCCAACCTTGATGGATTACTACATCATGGGGTATGTGTGTTCCGCTTTTCCAACGCGGACTATCTTTGCTGCCGTCCTGCTTTCGGTAGGCTGTATCGGAGCGAGAGCGGCGAGCCTCGTTCCGACGGTAGCCGTAACAGGAGGTGAAATCCGAGGTGCCGTATCTGATAATGGAGTCGCTAGTTTCAAGGGTATCCCGTTTGCGCGACCTCCTGTCGGTAAATTGCGATGGCATGAGCCAATGCCTCCAATATCATGGAGCGGAATTCGCGATGTTACGGCATTCGGCCCGCCGTGCCCCCAGAATCCCGCGCCTACCGAACCAGGCGCAGCCGAGATCAGCCGCGAGGATTGCCTACATCTGAACGTTTGGGCGGCTGGTTGGCCGAGCAAGTCTCGGAAGCCGGTGATGGTTTGGATTCATGGCGGCGGCAATTCCATCGGCTCTTCGGCACGGCCAACCTGGGATGGAGAAGCCCTGGCCCGGCGGGGCGTAGTGGTCGTAAGCGCGAATTACAGATTGGGAGCTTTAGGCTTCATGGCACATCCCGATCTGACGAAGGAATCGCGACACCAAAGTTCGGGCAATTACGGGATACTTGACCAAATCGCCGCACTACGGTGGGTGCATAAGAACATTGCCGCATTCGGTGGTGATCCTGCGAATACAACAATCTTCGGAGTGTCTTCGGGATCACTCGATGTTAGTGCATTAATGACATCTCCGTTAGCGAGAGGTTTGTTCACGCGCGTGATCGCACAGAGCGGAGCGGTAGTCGGCATGGGTATATTTGAGACCCTACCTCAAGCTGAGAAGCGTGGTTTGGCATTTGCAGCGAGTCTCGGACTTGCTGGCCGGGGACGACTGGAAGCCTTACGCTCTACGCCGGTAAGCGAGATACTAAAAGCTTTTGTAGTGCCCAGGTCGGCTCCCTCCCGATTGATTTCTGCAACGACAAATCTGGGCATCGTTACGGGTACGTACGTCTTTCCGAAAGATCCAAGCGCGGTCTTTGCACGCGGGGAGCAGCATCGTGTCGCCTTAATGCTCGGAAGCAACGCTGCGAGCGCATCCCTAATACGGAGCTTACTCAAGATCTAATCAAAACGATTCAATCGGCTTACGGGCCTTCGGCTTCTCAGGGCATCACTCTATACCAGCAGAGCAAGGCGGACTCGATCTATGGCACATCAGAAGAACAATGGGCTACTGATACGGACTTTCGCTGCCCATCCGTCGTTCAGTTGTTGTGGCACGCTAGTGCGGGTCACCCGGCCTACCAATATGAATTTGCCCGGACCCCCAAGGGCAGAGAAGCAGTCGGAGCGACGCACGCCAGCGAGTTAGCTTATGTGTTCGGTACACTCGCGACTGCGGTTCCACCTGTGGGTCCGAAGCCGGAATATAGCTCTGTCGATCAGCGTATCTCCGATGCAATGCAGCAGTATTGGACAAATTTCGCCAAGACAGGAAACCCCAATGTTCCGGATAAGTCAGATCTGCCACTCTGGAGGAGGTTCGATACAACTAGCCGTGCATTCATGCAGTTCACAAACGGAGCCGCGGTACCAGGAGAAGGATTGCGGCGGTCTTATTGCGAGTTGTACATCTCACATCTGCAAGCGCCGATGCCGAATTAAAGGTTCGCGTCTTGAGTCCCCCCCCGGCAGGTGCGCCCCCAAAGCAGGTCGCCGTTGCTGAAATCAGTGCATCCCTGTGTTTACACGAGTGCGTTGTTCGCACTCAGGGCCGGGCCTTCACGCAACCCCGGGCTTTCTCGTTCCCGCTTGTCAACCAACCCAGCGTTGAGGACAGGGTACATCCTCAGGTAGACGCGTCTGGTTGTCTCCGATCGTCCATTCGCAAGAGGCTAGACAGCAGTTCTGGCCCGATTAAACAGAATGACCACTTCAGTTCAACCAACTTGGCGATAACGCCGTTTTGCAGGCATGAATGGGTTATCGGACGACAAGTTCTACAAACCTATGCCAGGCAGGCATCGGGGCAATTACAAAACGCAATGGGGTGGTGAGAAGGATGAGCGCACCACCGAGGACGTTCGCCAGGTGAATGCGCCTCAGGAATAGCAAATCAAACATAATACCGACCAAAGAAAACCCGAACACCAGCCAACCTATATAGCTCATTGCAGATGGCAGTCTCGCTAACGCAGGAAGAATTATGACAACCATCGACAGCGTCATAAGCCGCTTATGGACCTCCTTCTTACGTCGAAAGTACAGCCCTGCCCCGAACAAAACACAAAACACCACCAGATCCATCAAGGCGTTCACGAAAAGCGCGTCCATGTTGGGCCTGCCCGCCGCGTACCCTAACTTGACCGAGAAAAAGGTCATCACGCTGCCAAGCACAACGATTGCAACCGCCAGGAAAGCCCCTGCTGTGCCTGCCCGCCGGTGAAGATCGGCTCGATTAACCGTAACCAATACAGCTTGACCGAAGAAGAACAGTACCCAGGCACTAAAGAGTGCGCCATGAACGTGCGCCAGCGCAATCAATTGTGGCGTGTTGAACAGAGGCTTTAAGTAGTAGGTACGTGAGAACCCGAGGAAGGTCAAGATGACGAACAGAGCGGCTAAACCTGTGTAGAATATTCGTTCACGGCGTTGGGAGGCTGAAGATGCCTTGATCATGGAATCAGCGTAGATGCGGCGGTGATCTAGCGATAGTAAAAAAGCGACACACGGGAAGCGGCGTTGGATAAACTTTCTGGATGTTCTTCCCGTCGCAACCCGCTCCTCAACTCGCGTCTTTCGTGCTCAGCTACGTCCAGATACAAGCATCGTTTGACGACGTGGTCCCATTCTGTTCAAATCGGGCGACTCGGCCCCCGCCGCCGGCTGTATGACTTGTGTCAACTTCCGCATAGCGACCAACCGGAAATGTATAGTCCGATGGTTGCAACCGAAAGAGAGAAGGACAGGGTGGGTGTGCGCAATTGTTATACGGCGTTTGTGGCGTAGAAACGACTCCGGGCTCTAGCCTACCTTCCGAGCCGGGAATCGTAATCGAGGATGGTCAGCAGAGTCATCTGTGGACCTTTCCATGCGTCGGCGGGTTCGAACCATTCGGCGAGCGAGTGGTGATTGTCACTGGTTCCCCCTCGGTGCACAGTGATGGCCGGGATACCCAGGCTGATCGGGAAATTGGAGTCTGTGCTGCTGAACACCAGAACTGGCTTGAAGCCGATTGCTGTAGCTGCCGTGAGAGCGGCCTGGACGAGCGGACTGGAATCCGGCGTTCTTCCGGCCGGCCGGTTGCCAATTAACTTGGTTTCCGCTTTCAACTCCATTTTGGAATCGCCCCGTTTCTTGTTTTCTTCTTCGACGCCGAGTCTCACAGCTTCGAGAAGTTTGACCTCGATCTTGTCCAGCTCACCGGGATCGTTCGAGCGGAGGTCAACCTCAAAAGAACACTCTTCCGCGATGGCATTGACGGATGTTCCGCCGCTAATTCTGCCAACAGTAAAGGTTGTCTTGGGCGAGTTTGGAACGTCCCAATCCGAGATTCGTTCGATGATCCTGCCAGCGGCATGAATGGCACTGGGCCGGCCAAAATTGGTGAAGCTGTGGCCCCCCGGGCCATGCAGGGTCACGGAGTACCGTTTTGAGCCCGTGCCCCCCGTTGTGATGCGTTCAGGACTGGTTCCGTCAATCGCAACGAACTCCTTGATACGGCTGCGGAAGGCGCTTTCGTTGAACAGATACCTCACTCCATTCAGGTCGCCTAATCCTTCTTCGCCCACGTTCGCTACGAAAAGAATGGTTCGGCGTGTCTTGATGTTGCCTTCGTTCATCGCCTCGACGACGTTCAATAATGCGGCTAAACCACGGCTATTGTCGGATAGCCCCGGACCGTACCAGCGCGGGCCGTCCTTGCGGACTTTCGTGTTCACGTTTCTATCGAATGCGATATCGAGGTGAGCAGCGAGAACAAGTATGTCCTGCGTTTCTCCGTCGCGCCAGCCGAGAACGTTGCCCTGCTTATCGATATCGACATTCTTCAATCCGCGAAAACGGAACTGTTCCGCCATATACTTCGCGCGTTCGGACTCGTGAAACGTTGGCGCGGGAATTTCGGCGATGGTAACTTGCGTGGCGAGAGTTTTTTCATGCGAAGACTCGATATACGCAAGGGCCTTCCTAATGTCAGGACGTTGCAGAAGTGACTCGTCGGCAAGCGCGGGAAATGCTGCACATCCGAATAAAGAGGCAACGAGGAGAACTCGCATGGGTTAGATAATAACAAGCTACTTACGCGGTTCTACCCGGTCCGTCGCGTCGCCTGAATCTGCGCCGCTGGTTCAGCACCCACATCAAGTGGCAAGGCGACCGAAGTCATTCACCCACGATCTCTGGATCGCGAGTGGATAACGCGCTACACGGAAGTAATCCGAACCGATGCGCACTTCTCCGCCGGAAACCGTCGGGCCGGCCTGGGCATGAACGGACTTCCGCGTTCTGTTTAAACACGCCTGCCACATCGAGAGGCTATACCGTGGCGTTCCATGATACCGAACAGTACACGACAGAACGCAAATTACCGCTACACTCGCAATTTTTCCACCTGCACCCGCGCGTCGTGAAAATCACCGCCTCCGCCGAGGTCGCTCAATCCATCCGGTGTGAGCGCATTCGCCGACGATCCTCCCGGCATGCGGGACGCCCACCATCCGTGCGACATCGCAACCACCTGTTGCCGCACTCGATCTACGACCTGCGCCCGGATCTGCAATGAGCCTCGCTCATTGAACACTCGCACTATGTCACCATCTACGATCCCTCGCCGATCAGCATCATCTTTGTGCATTTGAAGCCGCGGTTCGCCCTCGCGCTTTACGCTGCTTCGCGCACCGGCGTGGCTCGAATTCAAGAAGTGCTTGGCAGCCTTCGATGTCAGCAGCATCAGGGGATGCTCTTTGCTGTCCCTGCCGAAAGTGTCAGGACTCGGTGCCGAGCAGAACGGGACGGCTGGTATCGTTGTTAGGCCGTTATGACCTGCCCGCATTGCCAGACCGATGACACTCAAAGGCTCGATCGTGCAACGGATCTCGGCTACTGCCGTTTCTGCTGTCGTCGATGCCGTCGCAGATTCAATGAACGCACGGGTACGCCCTTCAATCATCTTGAGTTCCCGACCGATATCGTGTTTCAAGTCGTCGTCTTCCAATTGCTGTTCAAGCTCAGCCTGCGCGACCTGGTCCGCATGTTTCTAATGCGTGGCTATGAATTCACTCACGAAACGGTGCGGGACTGGGAAGAGCGCTTCGCGCCGGTGTTGGCCGAACATCTACGGCGCAAGCGCAAGGGAAAGGTGGGCCGTCGCTGGTACGTCGACGAAACCTACGTAAAGGTCAAAGGCAAATGGAGCTACTTGTACCGAGCCATTGATCGAGAAGGCAATCTGGTCGATTCGATGCTCAGCCTGACGCGGGATATGGCTGCTGCCCAGCGATTCTTTCGCAGCACACTCTCCGTTGCCGGCCAGGCTCCGCAACAAGTGACGACGGACGGGCACGACTCGTATCCGCGTGCGATCCGTGAAGCGCTCGGCACCAGCGTTGAACACCGCTGCAGCGCGTATCTCAATCGAAGGATCGAGCAGGACCATCGCGGAGTCAAACAGCGGTACTATTCAATGCTCGGCTTCGGTGCTTTCCACTCGGCCCAGCGCTTCTGTCGAGCGTTCGAGGAAGTCCGCCAGTACTTCCGTCCACGGCGCAAAAGAAAACAATTCGTCTCACTTGCTCGTAGCAGACGACAGTTTGTCGCCAGAGCAGAGGCACTTCAGTTGATGTTCCTGGCCGCCTAACCCGGTAGAACTCATCGGCGACAGGCTTGGCTACAACTTTGCTTGGCCAACTGCCTTGAGTTCTGACACTTTCGGCAGGTAGTGCTTCCGTCCGGCATCGCTTACGTCAACCCATACACGGGTCATGCTCTTGGCCTCCGCACGCGGGGAGAGTCTATGCTTGCAAGAGTACGCTCGGTACACGTTGGGCTTACCGGGGGACCAACCGGCGGAGTTTTGGTCAAATGGTCGACGGTAGCAGCACTCCCCTTATTGATAACGGGCATCTTCCTGTGGTGGCCGGGGAAGCGAATCCGCTTACGCGGTTCGATCTCCCAGCGTTCGTATTGGCTAGGGCTGCATAACAATATCGGGATCGGAATTGCCACGTTCCTCTTTCTGTTGGCATTTACGGGCGCGGCAATGGCGTTTTCTGATGCCCTCCGTCCCTTGCTATATCGAATCTCAGGACAACCGCCGACGAAGTATCCAAAGTACACAGCCAAGCTCAGCGAAACGTACCAACTCACGCCAGACAAGGCCGTGGAGATTGCGAGGGCAGCAGCGCCCTAGGCGACACCCTACCGAGTTCAGTTTCCAGCTTTCGCTGGGACTTACGTTGTGGACCTAGTGGACCGATCAGATCGCATTCTTGGGGAGCGACACTCTGTCGTGCTCGACCCCGATTCTGGAGTGATCCTGCTCCAACGGAGTCCCGGAGATGTTCACACGCAGATCGCTGGATGGCTGCACTTGCAAAGATTCACATCGGTTCCCTATTTGGTACGACTGGGAAGGCTCTGTTTTGCCTTGCGAGCCTTCTCACGGTTGGGAGCTTTGCTTCCGGATTAATACTGACGTGGCTTTGTAGCTTGCGAAATCGGCAGTCTTCACTTCGATAGGATCTCGCTATGTTCGGAATGGTTAGAATCTTTCTCATCGCGACACTACTGATTCATGCTTCTTCTATTGCGGCCCAGGAACTGAGCGGTCGATGGAAGGGAAGCTTCAAAAGAGGAGGCGGGGAGCATGGAATTCCCCAGCTGTTTATCCTCAAACAGGACGGCGCCAAAGTCACCGGTAGCGGGGGACCCGATGACTCCGAGCAGTACCCCATCTCTAAAGGAACTGTGACCGGCAACGTCATACGCTTCGAGTTGACGACGGCACGATCGAAGTTCTTCTATGACCTCACGCTAGCAGGAGCAGCCGAGTTGAAGGGAAACCTCGAGATTAAAAGTATTGACCGAGTCGACAAGGCAATAGTCATGCTCAGCAAAGAAAAGTAATGAGACAAGGAATCAACGACGACCGGTCAAGCTCAGGAAGTCCGATTCTTGTAAAGTGGCTTCTCGGCACCGTTTCGGACGCCGTCGATCTCAGTTGGATGTAGCGCCGTTTTGCAGGCTCAACCTCCGGATGATCGATTCATCCGATCGCACGATCGCTGGACACCCAAGCTTCCGAGCCCAACGGCGCTATCGTGCGATTCATGCAAGCAGCGTAGGCGTCGTATGTGTAGGTCTGTGGTACGCTCGTGGTTCAACGGCTTTAAGTTCCTCCACGACCTATGAATCGAAGAAAGTTCCTCCGACACTTCGCAGCGCGAGCATCGGCCGCGGCCTTCGTCCCCTACCTAAATCTGATGGCAGGGCCAAAGACCGGCAAAGTTAAAATTACCGACGTTCAATGCATTCTGGTGCGCATCGGATTTCGTGTAAGTCCTCTTGTCAAGATCACGACCAACGTCGGGCTCGTAGGCATCGGCGAATGCCATCACGACGAGAATGGGCAGGGAGCTAAGGACATTGTCCTGAACGTATGCAAGCCCATCCTGATGGGTCAGGATCCGATGAATCTTGAGTATCTGGTGTTCAAGATGAGCACTCGCACTTCGTACTACGGAGGCAATCACGGAGTCGCAACCCACGCCATCACGGGCGTGGAGTTCGCCATGTGGGACCTGATTGGGAAGATTACCGAGCAACCGGTCCACCGCATTCTCGGCGGCGGCTCGCACGTGCAGGAGGTTCGTGCCTACGCCTCTACAGGACCTCGCGACATGGTCAGCAAAGAATCATGCGCGGAGTTCGCCCAACGGATGAAAGGCCAGGGCTGGACCGCCTGCAAGACGAATATCCTTCGCGATCAGCGCTGGGACCAGCTTGACAATCGCCGCCTGTCGAATCTCGAAGCTGATCGCAATGCCAAAGGCTTCATGAACATGCGAGAAGCTTTGGGACTGGACTTCGACATCGCTGTACATTGCCACTGGGAATTTGACTTCGATAGCGCACTCCGGCTCGCACAGGCTGTGGCTCCGATGAGGCCGATCTGGATGGAGGATCCGCTGCCTATCGCCTTCAACGAGCAATGGGTCAAGCTAACCGAGAAGGCGCCGGTACCGATCCTTACTGGTGAGAACCTGTATGGCCGCGATGACTTTCGTCCGTTCATCGTGAATCAAGGGGTGAATATCATCGAGATCGATGTCTCGATGGCAGGCGGCTTGCTCGAAGCGAAAAAGATCGCCGACCTGGCTGAAACGTATTACATGCCCGTAGCTACCCACAATGTGGCCGGACCAATCGCCACGATCGCTTCCGCCAACTTCGCCGCATCAGTGCGCGAGTTCGTCGCGCACGAAGCCTTCGTTAGTAACCCAATCAATCGGGATGGCCGGGGCATAAATGGCGACCCCGAAGTGCTCGGATACGACAAAGAGATGATCGTCAAAGGGCACATTCAGCTCAGCGATCGTCCTGGATTCGGCATCGAGCTCAATGAAAAGCTGATTCGTGAGCGCTATTTGGTAGAGGGCGAGAAGATGTGGTCCTAAGGATTCGAAGTACGATTCAGACTACAGGATGATTGCGTTCGAGCAGGAAGCTAAATCACTTTCGATCGAAGCTTGACGGAGTAAACCGAACCTCATCCGCTGCAAGATACTCGCCTTCACTGGGGCCGGAAAACTGGACGTATGCGATGTGGTCGCCCTTCACTGCCATCGTGAACGTCGGCACCGGATCGCCCGGGGCTTTGCGGCCTGGCACGGACGGAACGCTGGCCTGATCGAGGGACTTGCCATCAGCACTGAAGGCCTCGAGCACGGCCGGCGTACCGGTAGATCCCCAGAATGAAACCGTGATGGAAGAGACCGGTACGGGAAAGGTTGCCCGCATGGGAACGGTCTCCGTGGCCATCGCGCAGACGATCCCTTTGTGACCGGTCGACAGATGAGTAAAGAACATCAGCAGGCCCTTTCCCTTAGTCTGCTGCGGCTCGTGGGCGAGGGCGAAGACGACTCCCTTTTCTTCCCAGCGAGCGACGCGGTTGGCTTTTTGCTCGGCCAGCAGTGGGACGGCCTGTTCGAAATCCACTACGACTTCTTCGGCCGATGAGGCACAGGCAATCGCGACAAGAAGCAACAGAATGCGTTGTAAGGCGGTGCCGATCATGCTCTTTTCATTTCAAGTCCCGACATCCTGCCAGTGGATGAGGCGAACTTGTCGGCTTCGATGCCCATGCGCTGCAGCACTGAAACGAACAGGTTGGGAAGAGGACGATTTTGCTGCTTGTCGAACGCGCGATGACCGGTGTGTTGGAAGCCTCCACCGCCGAGCAGCACGGGCATATTCGTTGTGGAGTGGGCGTTTGCGTCGCCCAGGTTCGACCCATACAGGATTATGCTGCGGTCGAGCAGAGTCTCGCCGTTCTGGTTCACGCTCCGCAGACCCTTGAACAGATCCGCAAGCAATCTCATATGCCACGTATCAATGGTGCGGAGCTGCGCGAGTTTCGCTTCGGACTTTCCATGGTGCGAAAGATTGTGGTAGCCGTCGCTGATCACGGCTCCTCTGATCTCAACCACGGGCGTGCTGACGCTGTCCAGCATCAGAGTCACGCAGCGTGTGGAGTCAGTTTCGAAGACAAGCCGAACCAGGCTGTACATGTTCGCCACCCTCGCCATGTATTGCGCCGGACTTGCGGGATCCTGCGGCTCCGGCGCTTTCACCACGGGCCTGGGCTTTCGCTCCCAACCTTTCGATGCCTGAAGTCGTGTCTCTAACTCGCGGACACTGCTGAAGTACTGGTCGAGCCGCGCGCGATCAGCAGCTCCCACGGTGCGCGCGAGATCCCGAGCCTGCTCGTTGACGGCGTCAAGAATGGAGCGACCCGTATCGAGTTCCTCGATCTTCGCCTCGACCTCCCCGGCACTGCCCTGAATGAACATCTGACGGAAGACAGCGGCAGCGCTTTGCTCCGGCGGAATGGCGACGCCGTTGCCTGTCCACGAGAGGGAGCGTGATGCCGTATTTACAGCCAGTGTGAGCGATGGGAAGCACGTCTGATTACCGATCCGTTCGGCGATGTATTGATCGAGCGAGATGGTGTTACGAAAGGAACTACTGGCCGGGTGTGGCGCGGCGGTCAGAAAACTGATGTCGGCCGGATGTCCGCCATCCACATTCGGATGCGAAACGCCGGACAAGACGGTGAGGTCCTGGCGATGATCCCCAGGATCTTTAAGTACGGTGAGGGAGTGTAGTTCCGACCAGCTTCCGCTGGAAAGAACTCGCCGGGGAGCAGGCCCAGGTTGTTGCAGATGGCAAAGAGCCGGCGTGGTGTGGCAGCACCTGACTGCGCGGGAGCCGCAGTCGGAGCCATCGCGTTCAGCAAAGGCAGGGCCAGACTCACACCCGCGCTACGCAGCATTGCTCTGCGGGAAAGGGTCCGGAACGCCTGTCGAGTTCGCCGATTCAAATCGGGCATCTGGCCTCCGGTCACTTGTATTGGAAGAGACTGCTGGCAATTATTGCGGGGACAATGTCGCGAAGTTGGTAGCCAGATGCGCGCGTTCTCTCCAGAATGGCCTCTACGTGCTTCCGCTCTGACAAGCCCATGGGCGCGCCGGTGGCATAGGTCGCGAGTTGGGAAACCAGGTTGCGAGCGACGGTCCGTTCCTCGTGCTGGAAAAGCAACTGCTTGAAGTCGCGAATGTTGCTGAACTTCAGCCCGATTTCCAGCGCTCCTGCAGCATCCACCTGAGGGCCGTAATAAAAAGCGAACCGCTGACCCGAAAGGCCGATGCCAGGCTCTGGTTTCGCATCTTCCCTGTAGGCGCGATAGCGTTCGCGCCAGCCGCCCATTACATCAAAACTTTCGAGCGCGAAGCCGGGCGGGTCAATCTTGCGATGGCATGCTGCGCAACTGGGGTCGGCTCGGTGACGATCGAGTTGCTGGCGAATCGTGACCGCGCCGCGGATGTCGGGCTCGATAGCGGGCACTCCGGCGGGAGGCGCTGTATGGAAGCCAAGGATGCGCTCCATGATCCACACGCCTCGCACGACGGGCGACGTTGTAGTTCCGTTCGCGGTCACCTTGAGCACGCTGGCCTGAGTCATCAGACCTCCGCGGACGGACCCCTTTTGGTAGTTGCACTTTGCGCATGGCTACACCCGAGACACCGGCGATGCCGTAGTGCCGGGCAAGCCGCTCATTGAGAAACGTCCAATCCGAATCCACTACGGTTCGCGCGCGAATGTTGGCGCGGAACAATTCTTCGACAAAAAGGCGCGTCTCTTCGATTGCGGCGAGTTTGAGAGGATCGTCGAGCTCGTAATCGTTATGGAGGGTAGTGGAACGGGGACCTGTCGTCGATCTTGCGAAGGTCCAGCCAGTAGTCCGTAAACG
>CAWJQP010000027.1:0-25841 GCA_963844855.1 Bryobacteraceae bacterium | reverse complement strand
ATATTCCTTGACACGTATATACCTTAACGGTATATTATATGCGTGGAGTCTGTGTTCGAGATTATTGCGGAGCCGAACCGCCGGGCGATATTGGGATTGCTTGTCTCCTCAAAACAGTCGGTCGGAGAGATCGAGCGTCAGCTTGGTATGCCGCAGCCGACCGTTTCAAAGCATCTGCGCGTGCTGCGTGAGGCCGGTTTCGTGGAATCGACGGTGGACGCGCAGCGACGTCTGTATCGGTGAAGCCGGAACCCCTTCAGGAGTTGGATGCGTGGTTGGCTTCGTTTCGGCGGTTCTGGTCCGCTCATGTGGATGCTCTCGAACGCCACCTTGACCGTAAGCGATCGGTAACGGATCGAAACGTAAAAAAGGAGGAGATAGATGAGCGATCGCGAGCAGTACACACCGGGCCCGGCCAGTGGGGCGCGGGTACAAAAGGACGAAGAGAATTGGACGCTCATTCTGGTGCGAGAATTGTGCCACTCGCCGGAGAAGGTCTGGGAGGCGCTTACCGAGCCGGCTCATCTGCGGGAGTGGGCTCCCTTTGATGCCGATGGGGACCTGGGTGCGGTTGGGAACACGGTGAAGCTCACGACCGTAGGAGCGCCCACGCCGCATGTTACCGAAACAAAAGTGATACGAGCCGACGCTCCCAAGGTGCTTGAGTACAACTGGGGGGACAAAGATATCCGGTGGGAACTCGAAGCGGTTGGCGGCGGCACGCGCCTGACGCTGTGGCACAACATCGATCGGGGCTTCATCTCGATGGGCGCCGCTGGGTGGCATATTTGTTTCGATGTTTTGGATCGCCTGCTGAACACTCTCCCATCGGCCGGATTGTTGCTGGTGAGGCGATGAAGTTCGGTTGGTCGCGGTTGAACGCGGAATATGCCAAGCAGTTCGGTGTAGAAGCGCCGAACCGACCGCCTCAGGCGGCTCCAAAGTCGTGAATCGAGGTGGATGGTAAAAGAATGAGCACGAAAGGCAAGAGTTTGAAGGGCATAGAACTTGACGAGCTGCTCGCTACATTAAAGGCCGTTTTGAGAAGAACATGAACCGCCATAAAGGACTTGCTTGGGAGAAAGTGCAAGACAAGCTGGTAGCTAATCCTGAAAAGCTTTGGTCACTCCATGAGATGGAAAGGACTGGTGGTGAACCGGACGTTGTTGGTCTTCATAAGACGGGCGAGTATGTCTTTTATGACTGCTCGGCGGAAAGCCCGAAAGGCCGCAGAAGTGTTTGCTACGACGGGGAGGCGCTCCAGTCAAGGAAAGAACATAAACCAGCGAATAGCGCTATCGGCATGGCGACAGCGATGGGCATTGAGATTTTGACAGAAGAAGAATATCGGGAGTTGCAGCAGCTTGGAAAGTTCGATACGAAGACGTCGAGCTGGGTGAAAACACCTTCTGATATTCGAGAACTGGGCGGCGCTATCTTTGCTGATTTCCGCTATGGCAAGGTGTTCGTGTATCACAACGGCGCTGAATCTTACTATGCCGCTCGGGCGTTCCGTGGGTCGCTACGGGTGTGAGTTTGGGGACATGAGGGCGCAGATGGCATGTTGACGAAAATTGCAGTCGCCAGAATGCCGCGCTCCGTGAGTTAAACAGAGCGTCAGAGGTGTTTGCGCATATCCTGCGAGACAACGGCTCGCTGAGGGAGCTATTAAAAAATCCAAAAACGCTCCATTGAGGACGCTTCTGAAACCATGCTTCCGGATGGGACTAATCCCGGGCAGACTGGAAGTCTGCCCCACTTGGCCGGCTGATGCGCAAAAATTTAAGACGTTATGTTTTAGTAACGCTGGCGCAGCAGGCAATATTCGCAACGGTTATCCGCAGGCCGTCGGACGAGGTCTCACGTGGCAGCATCCACCACTAGCCGGATTGGACCCAAGCTGTCGCGCGGCTTTGAGCTTCAAAATAGAGATGAAGTCAGCAGCATTGATGAAGGACTCATAGGTACGTTCATCGTCGCTGAGTACACCGTCGTTTGCCCGTTCTGCCAGGATATCGATCCGCGCCTGAACCGCAGGAGTCAGGCTTCTTCTATCGGGTCGGAGCCGAATCGCAGTATGTGGCCGTCCGGGTCGCTGACCTTCATCTCAAGCGCCCATGGATAGTTGACCGGGGCTTCGAGAATGATGGCGCCTTTGGCTTTGTACTCCTGGTGAAGCGCTTCGGCGTCTTCGACGCCAATCCACACCCAGGTTCCGGGGTGGCCCTGGTCGCCTTCGCAGAGGTAGATGCCTGCCCCATCGCGGGTAACTAGGGTGAAATCGTCTCCTCCCCAGTCGGCATTTTCGAACCCCAGGATGTTCACGTAGTAATCGACACTTTTGGCCATTCTTGCCACATTGAGTATCGGATTGGCGCCTTCAAATCTGGTTCGCGTCATATAGTTTACAAATTCTTACACACGGTGAGCCGAGTCGGAACATCTCATTAATTGAGATGACTACGATTGTCCAGGAAGCTCCCAACGTTTCGCAACTGAGGCCTGTACCTCCTCCGCCGCCGATGCGGAAGCGTTCGCGCAAGCACTGGGTGTTTGCAGCGGTGATCGTGCTGCTGGCGGCCGTTGCGTTCTGGGGTTGGCGATGGCAGGCCAAGCCTCCTGCGCCTGAATGGGGGACCGCTGAAGTTCGTCGCGGCACGATTACCAAGAGCATTAGCGCTACGGGGAAAGTGGACGCGTTGACCACCGTGAGCGTCGGAAGCCAGGTATCGGGCACGGTAGCGGAGATCTATGTCGACTACAACTCGCCGGTGAAGAAAGGGCAGATTATCGCAAAGCTCGATCCGTCGCAATTGCAGGCGCAGGTGACGCAGGCGATCTGCGAATCAATTGAGCGCGACCGCGGCGATTCAGACGGCGCAGAACTCGGTGTTGAGCGCGGATGCGGCGGCGCAGGCGAATGAGGCGAATGTCGAGCGCGCTAAATCGGTGGTCGCCGATGCGCAGCGGAACCTTGACCTCACGGAGAGCATGGTGGAGGCAGGTGTGACCGCTCGTCAGCAGGTGGACTCGGCGAAGGCGACGGTTGTGCAGGCAAACGCTCAATTGCAGCAGGCGATTGCGCAACTGAATCAGTCGAAGGCGCAGGCGCAGTCCGCTCGTTCGCAGGTGAACCAAGCTCGGGCACAGGCGCAGCAGGCGGGCGCGTCGGTGCAACTGGCGTCGGTCAATTTGGAGAACTCGATCATTCGGGCTCCGATCGATGGTGTTGTCGTAGCGCGCAACGTCGACGTGGGTCAGACGGTGGCGGCGAGCTTCCAAGCTCCAACGCTGTTTCTGATCGCGAACGATCTGCGGGAGATGCAGGTGCTGGCGAATATCGATGAAGCGGATATTGGACAACTGGGTCCGGACAGCCGCGTGACGTTTACTGTAGACGCGTTTCCGGCTGAGGATTTCAAAGGACGGATCTCGCAGATTCGGCTTGCGCCGCAGACTTTGCAGAACGTGGTGACTTACACTGCTGTCGTTCAAGTGGACAACCCGGAGCTGAAGCTGAAGCCGGGAATGACGGCGAACGTTACGGCAATTGTCGCGGAGAAGCGCGATGTGGTGACTGTGCCGAATGCGGCGCTGCGTTTCCGTGGCGGGTCGAATATTTGGAAGATTGCGGGCACGCAGTTGACGCCGGTTCCGGTGAAGTTGGGTGTGACGGACGGCGTGAAGACCGAAGTTATCTCGGGCGCGCTGCAGCCAGGGGACAAGATTGCGGTTCCGCAGATCGCGGCGAACGCGGGTCGGACTGCGCCTGCGGCGGCTACGCGTAATCCGATGATGCCGATGGGCCCGGGGAGGCGCCGATGAGCAACGTTATCGATGTGCGCGATCTTCATAAGGTCTACGACTCGGGCGAGGTTCGTGTTCATGCGCTGAAGGGCGTTTCTCTTTCGATCGAAGAGGGCGAGTTCGTGGCGATTATGGGTACGTCGGGGTCAGGCAAGTCGACGCTGATGAATATCCTTGGTTGCCTGGACCGGCCGACGTCGGGCTCGTATTTACTCGATGGAATCGATGTCTCCGAGTTGAATAAAGACGATCGCGCTGATATTCGGAATTCGAAGATCGGGTTTGTTTTTCAGGGATTCAATTTGCTTCGGCGTACGAGCGCGATTGAGAATGTCGAGTTGCCGCTTTTGTACGCGGGAGTGAATGCGGCCGATCGTGTGGCGCGCAGCCGGTATGCGTTGAGCCTTGTGGGTCTGGCGCATCGGGAGGACAGCTATCCGAACCAGCTTTCCGGCGGTCAGCAGCAACGTGTTGCGATTGCGCGGGCGCTGGTGAATAGTCCGTCGCTGGTGCTGGCGGACGAACCTACGGGGAATCTTGACAGCCGAACTTCAGTGGAAGTGATGAGCGTGTTCCAGCGGCTGAATCGCGACGCGGGGATCACGATTGTGCTGGTGACTCATGAGGCGGATATTGCGCAGTATGCGCAGCGTGTCGTTGTGGTTCGCGACGGCTTGATTATGAAGGATCAGCGAATCGTGGATCGCCGTGACGCAGCGGAGGAGCTGGAGGTGGAAGCGTTATGATCGGGGCCGTTCTGAAGATCGCGTTGCGCGCGCTGGCGCGGAATAAGGGCCGGTCCGCGCTCACGATGCTCGGGATCATTATCGGTGTCGCGTCGGTGATCGCGATGGTGAGTCTGGGACAAGGCGCACAGAAGCAGGTGCAGCAGCAGATCGAGAGCATGGGAACGAACATGCTGATCATCTCTGCGGGAAGCCAGAGGACGGGCGGAGTGCGGAGCGGCGCAGGCACCAGCACGACACTGACGCCGGAAGACCTGGAGGCGATTCTTCGCGATGCGCCTGCAGTGACGACGCTGAGTCCCAGTGTGAGTGTTCCGGTCACGCTTGTGTTCGGCAACGGGAACTGGAGCACGCGCGCGGAAGGCGTGGCTCCCACGTATCCGTCGATACGGAACTGGACTGTCGCATCGGGCGAGTTTTTTTCGGAGACGGATGTGCGGACGGCGGCTCGGGTGGCGGTGATTGGACAGACGGTCGCGAGCCAGTTGTTCGGGGGCGATGAGCCGCTGGGGCAGACGATACGGCTGCGTAATCTGCCGTTCCGCGTGGTGGGTGTTTTGGGCGCGAAGGGACAGTCGCAGTTCGGGCAGGATCAGGACGATACGGTCTTCATTCCGTATACGACCGCGATGAAGAAGCTGCTGTCGACGCAGTATGTTCCGACGGCTTACGTGTCGGCTGCAAGCACGCAGGCGACGTTTGAGGCGGAATCGCAGATCAATGACATTCTGCGCCAGAGGCATAGCATTCGCGATGGGCAGGAAAACGATTTTACGGTTCGCAATCTGACGGATCTGGCGAACTCGGCGGAAGAGACGACGCGTATCATGACGATGCTGCTCGGGAGCATTGCGGGTGTGTCGCTGCTGGTGGGCGGGATCGGGATCATGAATATCATGCTGGTGTCGGTGACTGAGAGGACGCGCGAGATCGGGATTCGCATGGCTGTGGGCGCGAAGTCGAAACACGTGCGGACGCAGTTTCTGCTGGAGTCGCTGGTGTTGGGTTTGGCCGGCGGGTTGATCGGTATCGCGACTGGGTGTTGGCTTGTCAGCGCTGACGTCGAACGTGTTCGGCTGGCCGGCAACAATTTCACCTGCGGCAGTATTTGCGTCGGCAGTTTTCTCGATGGCGATCGGTGTTTTCTTCGGTTATTATCCGGCGCGTAAGGCCGCGGCGCTGGATCCTATCGAGGCGCTGCGATTTGAGTAATCGATCGCGCGTGTTCGGGTTTTTGGATCTTTATAACTAGCGGATTCCTGAAGTGAAGTAGTTCGTCGTTCGGGCTTCCGCAAGTGAGGCACGAATCGCCACGGCTTTGGAACCAGAGCATCGATTCGTAGTTGTCGAGCGATACCGCGGCGTCGCTATCCGGCTGCCAGTATGTGTCGTAGTTCGGCACGAGATTCCTGTAGCGCAGTCGTGTCCTGGCACCGGAGATTTGATACTGAGCGCGGCGGATCAGTCTTGTCGGCGCTCGATGACCCCAGTCAAATAAGATCGTGGACCGGAAGCCGATGCTGGCCTTTACTAGCTTTCCGAGCAGCGTGAAATCCTCATAGGGGCGGACATCGAAGCCGTCGGCTAGCCACGTGGGGCAGTTCCAGGCGACGAGCAGGAAAAGCATGCCACCGGGTTTGAGCACGCGCCGCATTTCTTCGAAGGCTTTTTCGGGCTGAGGAATGTGCTCGACTACCCATACCGTCCAGGCTGCGTCGAAGGAGCTGTCGGCAAACGGCATCTTGGTGGCGGAGCCGACGACGAACGGCTTGTGATAGTAGGGCGCTACTTTTGACGATAGGTCGAGCCCGGTGTAGTCGGCGACAACATCCTGGAGATAGCCGCGACCCGATCCGATGTCGAGCACTCGCTTGTCTTGCAGCTTATATTCAGCTACGAACGCTTTGACGTGATCCTCAATCTTGTATTCTTTGGCGGCTGCTTCGGCGGTCTTCTCGTAGTCGACACCTCGTTTGGCGGGTAGGTCCGGTCGATATGCGGCTTCGTAGAAATTGCTGGGGGAACGCTGCTGTGTGGCGCCACCTTCGGAATCCGTGTCGTAGGGGAAGTGGAGGATTACGAGGAGTGTGATCAGCGGTATGTAGACGTACAGCAGGGTCTTTGCGAGCATCCCGCCAAAGTGAGACACCTCTCGTAGGACCGCCTGCAAACGCATTCCTCACTATCGGCGGACCGGTTGGCAGACTTTATTGCTTGTCGAAGACTAGGATGCTTTTGTACGGGCTGCCGTCGGCCTTGGTTCCTTCCGAGATGACCGTCATCGTCCGACCATCGGAGGATAGTGTATTTTTTCTCGTCCCGATTCTCTTGCCGTCGCGTTTGAAGACGGTTTCGAGCATGTTCGCCTTCGCAGTCGGGATGATGTGCGTCGGGCGAAGGGCGGCTGTTCCGCCATATTCGTGTTCTTTGCCGTCATAGACGGTGGGGTGCGCCGATGGGGAGCCGTCGACTGTGACGGATGACTTGAAGACGCCATTTTCGACGTAGTATTTGATTGTTTGAGATTCGATCTTAGGACCACTGGCATCGAGCTTGGATTTCGATACATTCAGGTCCCAGGACCCGAGGAATGGGGTTCCGGTTTCGAATGCCGACACTGCGAAAACGCACAACGCGATCACGCAAAGGAGTCGTTGCATGTTCCCTCCTTCTGGGAGCTTTGCCAGTTCGGAGCATACACCTTTTGTTAGAACAACGATAGCTGTCGTTTGACGGGGACCTTTTTTCGGTCGTCGAAGACGGTGCGACCGTCGAGGGATGGAGAGATTGCGTGTTCGTGTTGGATGACGGCGTCGAAGTCCGCTTCGACGTCCATATTCTGCTCGACTGCGCGCACGAAGTTGTGAAGCCGCTTGAAGCCCTGGATTTTTTCTTTGCCTTCGATGCGGGCTGCGTCTAGGGATCTTCGAAGGACTCCGATGGACTCGTCGAAGGTCTTGAGTGGGACCGGGAATGGGTGCCGATCTTTGCCACCGAGGGCGAAGGAGAAACGGGCAGGGTCTTGAAAGCGGCTCGGGGCGCCGTGAATTACTTCGGCGACCATGGCGAGGGTTTGGACGGTTCTGGGTCCGAGATTTTCGACTAGCAGTAGGTCGGCGAAGGTTTTGAGGTCGCGCTCGTAGGCTACGGCCAAGACGGAGCCGAGGCGCTTGAGGTCTACATCGACGCTGCGGACCTCGTGATGTGTCGGCATGGTTAGTTTGCGGATCTGCTGGAGCGTTGATTCGGGGGACTCATGCGCGATGGTTAGGAAGGCTTCTCTTGCGGGCGCGGCTTGCGCGTCTATGAGGTTTGTTATCGTTCCTTGGGATTCGCCAACGATGCCGGTGTGCGGGTTGGCTACGAAGTCGTTGACGGTTGTGGAGTGCCAGTGGTAGCGGCGGGCCATGCCGGTGTCGGAATTCATTCCCTGCTGCACTACGGCCCATTCGCCGTTTGCGGTGAGTACGAAGGAATGGAGATAGAGTTGGAAGCCGTCGGCGATGCAGTTGTTGTCGATTTTGGCGGTCAGGCGGCTGGTGCGTACGAGGTCGCTACCGTCGAGTCCTTGGTGGTCGGCGATCGAGAGCAACTCGGCGGGAGTCTTGCGGGATTGCTTGCCGCGACCTCCACATATGTATAGACCGAGTTCGGAGGCTTTGGGATTCAGCCCGCGTTTCAGAGCGCCCATGACGGATGTCGTGATGCCGGAGGAGTGCCAGTCCATGCCCATGACACTGCCTAGGGCTTGAAACCAATAAGGGTCGCTGAGACGCGAGAGGAACTCGGAGTGGCCGTATTCGAGGATGATGTTTTCGACGATGGCGGTTCCCAGCTCCGACATCCTGGAGGCCAGCCAGGATGGCACACGGCCGCCATGGAGGGGCAGGTCGGCGAACCCGGATCGTTTCACTCTTTATTTTTAGCGCAGCGGAATCCTATGGTGGGACTGCGTTCGGCTTCGCGGGCCCAACTGCGGTAGGAGCAGGTCATGAAGAGTCGCGGTTGATCGAACCACGAGCCGCCTCGGAGAACTCGATAGATTCCCTTCTCCGGCCCTTTGGGATTTTTGTCGGGAGCCACTTCGTAGTACTTGCGTTCATACCAATCAGAGGTCCATTCCCAGACGTTGCCGATGATGTCGCATAGGCCGGCATCGCTTTTTTGTTTGCTGCAGACCGCGATGGGTCCGTCGAGCGCGGAATAGTGCGCGTCTTTTGAGGTCGGGTCGCGGTCGCCCCAAGGGAACATGCGATTGTCGGGTGTTGCCCCGCGGCAGGATCGCTCCCATTCGGCCTCGGTCGGCAGCCGCTTGCCTTCCCAGGCGCAGAACGCAGTTGCTTCTTCCCAACTGACGTTGACTACGGGGTGTTTTTCCTTGCCTTCGGGGATCTGTCCATTGCGCCAATAGTAGGGCTTGGGTTTGCCGGTCGCCTTGGCATAAGCGGCGAATCGCTCGTTCGTCACTTCGGCTTCGTCGAGCAGAAACGCGTCGAGGCTGATCTTTTTAACGGGAGTATCGTCTTTCGCCGGATTCGGGTACCACTTGACTTCGTAGTCGGACCATTCGAAGGTGCGGCCACGTTGAAACTCGGCAGCCGGAAAAGAAACCATGCCAGAGTCAGGCGCGCCGAGAATCGTACCGCAGATGAGTAGCGTAGTCCTTCGGAACCACTTACCCATAGATCCCGGACAGCTCATCCGTCGGGATGTAGCCGTTCGCGCCAAGTGGATCGACGTAGACGTAAGTGCGCTTGGAAGGCGTGTTGTGTACTTCTTTCGACCAATCGATACCGAGGGCGGAGTAGATGGTGGCGATGACGTTCTCGATGCGCGGTTGCGCCTTGTGAGTCCAGCCCGTGTCGACGCACTTGACGCCATCCTTGTCACTCGCGCCGAGGACGAGTCCGCCTTTGACACCGGCGCCGGCGAACATCGCCGGGAAGCAGTGCTTGTGGTGATCGCGGCCGGCCATGAAATTGAGCGCTCCAGGCGTTCGACCGAATTCGCCCATCATTACTACAAGAGTTTCGTCCAGGAGGGTCTTGCCGGAAACGCTGCCTGGAGTTGTGGATAGATCTTCGATCAGGCTTGCCAGCGCGGGATCGGCGTCGGCGATGAGCTTGTAGTGATTCGTGTCGGCGTCTTTGGTCCAGATCTGCTTGTGATGATCCCAACCGTGCTGGCAGACATGGATGTATCGGGTGCCGGCGTCCTGTTTCAGGATGTTGCGGGCGAGGATGCAGGACAGGCCGACGGAGCTATTGCCGTAGCGCTTACGATCTTCTTCTGCGATTTTGAAGGCCGCGGGCCAGCGAGGGTCGGTGAGGAGTTGCTTGGCGGTTTCGCTGAAATCGTCGAATGCCCCGATGTGACGGCCTGCTGTGCGGACACGGTCACGGCTCGCTTCCCGGAATCCCGCGAGGAGGCGCCAACGCTCTTCGAGCAGCTCGATTGCTTTCTCGTCAAGGGACATTCCCGATAGCGCCTGCTCGGGATTGAGATCGAAGACGGCGAATCGCGGGGGAAGGAAGCCCGTCGATAGCGCGCCAATCTGATTGGTTTGCAGGTTGAAAGAAACGTAGGTCGGGAAGGGATCGCCATCACGGCGTTTCGATTCGAGCTCGGCTGCGACTACGGAGCCGACCGATGGAATTTCGGGAGCGAAGGCTACGTTCAACTGGCGTCCGGCTTGTACGTAGTATTGGCCGCGTAAGTGAACTTCCTCGTGACTGACGAATGAGCGAACGATTGCGATCTTGTCGAGCTGGCTGATCAGGCGCGGGAACAGCGAGTACGGAGCGTAGATACCTGTGGGGGTCTTACGGATGCCGAAGTCTTGTAATGTGTTCGGATTCTCTTTGAAGTCGAACGAGTCGACGTGGCTGAGGGCGCCGGAGAACTCGTAGAAGACGACGTTGCGCGCATTGCCTCGCGGGTTTGCTTTGATCTTGTCGTTCGCCTTAACTTGCAGGGGCCACACGCCGGCGGCCGAGGCTCCCAACAGTCCCATCCCGCCGAATTTAAGCAGTTCGCGGCGCGAGGACATGATCTCGCCGATGGTCGTTAGCTTTTTCATAGCGGTCTCATCAAATCCGGCTTTAGAAGTTATACAGGAACTCCGACAAATTGAGGAGCGCCCATTGGACATTTTGGGCTCCCTCAACGCGGTTCTTTTCCATGGCCGTCAAGGCAAGCGCCTTCTCAGCCGGTAACGGCGGACGCGAGATGGTTGCGACAAACAACTCCTCGACTGACCTTGTCGTTGTCTTTGTAGCTGTCGAGCAGCCGTTGCACTCGGCTGTCCTTGGCGGCGAGGACGCGATCATTCACTACCGGCGATCGCATCATTAAGATCGGCTGCAGAGGCGAAGGTGACGGGGCTTTTGGCGGGGCTCCGCGATTCGATTCCCCGAAGGCCTGCATGAAGCTCTTGAGCTCGCCTGTTGGGCTGGGCACGCTGACCTGCATTGCCATGGTCAGAACTTTTGCGCCGCCATCGGTCGTGCCATCTTCGCGCTTGGATTTCATCGGGAATCTGCCGGGCCGCTCGGTGGCGACGGCGATTGCATCGTGCAACTCTTCCGCGCTCAACATGCGGGCGTACTTGCGCGCGAAGTAACGCGTATAGGTATCGTTCCATTCGCCCGGATAACGGGAGGAAAGCTGATATGCGCTCGAGTTGCAGATCAGCTTGAAAAGGTTTTGCAGGCTGTGATTGTTCTCGCGGAAATGCGCGGCCAGCTTGTTGAGCAGCTCGGGATGCGAGGGCTGCAGATCCCATCCTTCCGGCAGGTTGTTCGGATCCTGACGAGCGAGATCGAATTCATCGAATGGATCGACGATCCCGACACCCATCAATTTCGCCCAGAACATATTGACGGTAGCGCGCGCAAACTGCGGATGCGAGGTCAACATGCGGGCGAGTTCTTCTCGTGGGAGCTTGTCGGGCGCGGGCGTTTCGTCGGTCAACAGGAACTTAGGACTGTTCGGTCCACCGTAGCGCTTCATGCGAAGCATGCTGTCGGCTTTCGTGTCGTAGCCCTTGGCGTAATCGTCGACGATGAAGTGGCCCATCACCGCATTGGTTTTCTCGACGTGCGGGATGTAGCGCGTTTGCCCCCAGAAGGCCGCGTGCTGGAAGAAGTCCGAACGCTTGCGCGAGGTGAGGTAGACGTTGACTTTGTCGAGGCGACCTTTGCCGTCGTGACAGGAAATGCAGGAGAGATTGATGCCGAGGAACAGTTTCCCGAACAGGATGCTGAGTTCATCGTGCGTATCGAGTTGGTTAATCTTCGTGAGATCGTCGCCATTGTCTTCTTCGCCCGGTTTGCCCTCGACGTGCTCGCGCACGATGGGGTTGGCAGCGGCCACGACAAAATTGCTCTTGCCGGAAGCGGCGATCAGGCTGGCTGCCCACTCGCTATACGGGCGGTCTGAGGCGAGACTCTCTTTGAGGTTGTACTGGAAGAGGAAGTGGCCGCGCGCCATCTTGCCGTTTGCGCGCAACATGTCCATGAAGAAGTAGGACCACTTGTCGACGAACTCGGGGCTGCCAACAAGTTTGTCGATGAGCTTTGCGCGCTTATCGGGCGATTTGTCGGCGAGGAACTCACGCAGCTCCGCAGACGAAGGGATGCGGCCGGTAATGTCGAGCTTGACGCGGCGGATGAATTCGTCGTCGGTGGAGAGCGGAGCGTGCGGAACGCCATCGCGCTTCATCTTGCCGAACACTTCGTTATCGATGAAGTTCTTGTGCGGTACAGGAGCACTGTTGGCGGTCTTAGGCAAGCCGGTGGTGAGGCGTTGCGTCAAGTTGCCAGCGTCGTTCGTCTTTTTTCGAAAAAGAGGCGCATGCGCATCGGCCGGCATCTCCGACATATCGGGACGAGGTTGTTCCTGCTTTTTCACCGATTGCGGCTTTGAATCGGCGAACGTTAGCAGTGGCAGCAAACAGAGTAACGCCAGCGGACGTAGTGGCATAAAACCTCCGGCTATGAATCTGATATCTCAGTCAAAGCGTCGTTGTCAAGTAGGGTATTCAGGCTCGCCATGGCCTCTGTCCCAGAATGTGCGTTTGCCGGTGAGAGAGATGGCCGCTACGATCGCTGTTTGCGCCTCGCGTCCAACCCGTGTCCGGGGCCAACCTTTGCAGTAAGTCTTCCATTCGGTAGCGTGTATGCCGTCGCATGGCGGCGTCGGCGGCGTGCGGGTCGCCCGATACTAACGCGGTCGCCAGTTGCGCGTGCCATTGCGGAGGTGGCGCCAAGTTTCCGAGCGCCGTATCGTACAGCCAATTGAAAACAAGCACCTGGTTCTTTTCGAGCGCCTCACACAGCTCATCGCATCCTGTGCCGGCTGCGATACGCATGTGGAAGTCCATATGGATCTTGTGGATTTCGAACATGCGATGAGCCGAGTTCGGGTCAGCGGTTTCTACGGACGCGTAGCTTTCATCCACCTGATTGGCGAGCGAACTAATCTCAGCGCGCTGCTGTGGAGTCGCCTGCTCGGCGAAGATGCGGGCCGATTGTGTCTCGAGAGCCTCGCGGAGAATGAAGTGGCCGCGGATTGCTTTCGCAGTGGGGATTCGAACTCGCGTTCCGACGCGGGGCCTGCTCTCAACGAGTCCATCGCCTTCGAGTCGCTGCAAGGCATCGCCCACGGGCACGATGCTGATTTTGAGCTGTTCCGCGATCACTCTACGGGACAGGCTCGCGCCGAACGGGAGAGCGCCCGAAAGTATGCCGCCACGAATGCATTGATATGCTTCTTCTGTCAGATTGCGTTGCGACCGCTTTACTTCTTCAATTTCGACGGCGCGTGCGGGGAGTGGTCCGGTCATGATGCCTCAAATTCTGATATATCAAGGGTATACCAAAACCGGGTATCCCGGGAGGAGGAGGAGAATCGCATGGCTCAATCGCGGCGGGAGGCAATCGGGGCGGTGATGGGAGCGGCGGCTGTTTTGGCCGCGCAAGTCCCAGGGGCTACGAGGTACATTCGGTTTCGCAAAGGTTCGACGACAGCTTATGGAATGGTAGACGGGTCGACGGTGACGGAATTGCGCGGGGACCTGTTCTCAAAGACCACGGGAACGAAGCACAAGCTGGCCGATCTCAAGCTTCTGTATCCTTGCACGCCTCCAAAGGTGATTGCGGTGGGGTTGAACTATAAGAGTCATATCGGGAATCGGACACCACCATCAAGGCCGGAGATTTTCTACAAGCCGATCACATGCCTGCAACATCCCGAGGAAACGATTGTGATTCCGGAGGGCGCAAAGAACGTTCATTACGAGGGTGAGCTTGTGCTGGTGATCGGCAAGCCAACTTCAAAGGTCAGCGCTGCGGAGGCGCGGGGCGTAATCTTTGGCGTGACATGTGGCAATGATGTGAGCGAACGCGACTGGCAGAATGGATCGGACAAAGATCTCCAGTGGTGGCGCGCCAAGGGAGCCGACACCTTCGGTCCGATGGGTCCCGCGATTGTGACCGGACTCGACTATGACAACTTGCTCTTGACGACACGACTGAACGGACAAGTCGTGCAGCAGCAGAATACTTCGGATCTTCTTTTCAAGCCGACGGAGATTGTGGCGCATGTGAGTAAATATGTTGCGCTCGTGCCGGGGGACGTGATCTATACCGGGACACCGGGCGCGACGAAGAAAATGAGCCCCGGTGATGTTGTCGAGGTGGACATTCAATCGATTGGAGTGCTACGGAACAAAGTGGCATAGCCGCCGATCGAAGTGGATCAGGCGGCTATGGATTCGTTCAGGCGGCAGTCCGGCGTTTCCTAGCGATGAGAAGACCCAGCCCTAGGACGCTGAGGGCGTACGTGCCTGGCTCCGGAACCGTCCCTTCGAGAGTGATCGCGCGATCACGAGCCCTGACGACGGTATCCACGACAGACATTCCGGCTCCCAGCGTTTGCTGGACCGAAGAATCATCGCCTCCGGTCGCTCCCAACAAGGCGAAAGACGGATTGACGTTGTCCGAGATTCCGAGGAGCCCGAACCAATACTGCGTCCCGGCCATCGCTGGAAATGGATTGACCAAATCCACGGAGTATTGATAGTAGGAAACTCGATAAGTCTGTCCGACGGAAAAGAGTCCGGTTCCGAGGAAGGTGGAAGAAACGTCGGCGGCAGCGAACGTTTCGAACGCCAACTGGGTTCCAGGAAGTCCACCATTGTCGGCGTGAAAGCTAAGTTCCCAGTTGAGAACGTCTTCCGTTGGGGCCGGCGCTTGCAAGGGTAAAGTTATCGAAAGTCCGAAACCCAGACTGTTGATTCGAGCCCGAAGTCGGCAGTTCGAACGGAACTACCAATGGGAGTCGGTTGATAGAGTATTGTAGCTCCGAGAGTTTGTGCAGCAATTACTACTGACAAAGTCGGCTCCAAAAAGTTTTCAACTAATCCTCCGAATAAGTCGTTGTTGTTAGCTCGTGAATCGAAAGAATTGATTCCGAGAGAACATGATTGCAACTCTCTAAACACCTATTGCAAGCCGGAAGCCATCCGGGATAATGAAGGCTTGTCCCCTAGTGCTTTTGAAAGGCATTGTGCTGGTTACCGGCGCCAGCAGCGGAATCGGAGCTGCCACGGCCCTGCTTGCCGGCGACAAAAGTATGCCGTGTGCTTGAACTATCGCCGGCGCCGGGATGAGGCGCTTGCGATCGTCGAAACAATTGAGCTGGAGGGTGGACGGGCTATTGCGGTATAAGCCGATGTCGCCTCGGAACCGGATGTTGTGAGGCTGTTTGAAACTGTCGACAAAGAACTGGGCCCGATCACGGCGCTGGTGAATAACGCCGCCACGCTCGAGACTCAGATGCGGCTCGAGTCGGTGAATACGGATCGACTGCAGCGCATCTCTTCCACAAACGCATCTTGGCGACAAATGTGTTCGGTCCTTTAATGTGTGCTCGAGAAGCGGTGAAGCGCATGTCCACACGCCATGGAGGCTCGGGGGGATGCATCGTGAATATTTCGTCTGTGGCGGCCCGTATGGGGTCGTCCGGGGAGTACGTTGATTATGCTGCCAGCAAGGGCGCAGTCGAAACGATGACCCTCGGTCTCGCGAAAGAGGTCGCGGAGGAAGGAATCCGCGTGAATGGAGTCCGGCCGGGCTACATCTATACGGGCATGCATGCGAAGGGCGGCGAGCCGGGACGCGTAGAACGTGTAAAGGTGTTTGTGCCGATGAAGCGCGGCGGACAAACGCGAAGAAGTCGCAGCGGCAATTCTGTGGCTAATGTCTGAGGAATCGTCGTATGTCACGGGAACGATCCTCGATGTTACTGGCGGCCGGTAGTGTCGAGCGCTTCGTTGTAACTTGAACAGATGGATGTTCGAAGCCTGCTCATCGAAACACATGCGCACATGCCGCCGCCGGCGATACTTTCCGATGTATCTGAACATGACGCCGCGCGCCGATTTCCCGGAGTTTCTCATTCCATCGCCGATATCGTCGCTCACATGGCGTTCTGGCAGTCCTGGTTCATGAAACGCATCGAGGGAAAGCCGGAGCCGTTGGTTGCATCGGCAGCGATGGGCTGGCCTGCTGTCGCTGCGGGAGATTGGGAACGCGTTCGCACGCAGTTTGTGACGGGTCTCGATGAAGTCGTTGGATTGGTGTCCGATCCCGGACGGCTCGAAACCCGCGTCACACCCGCTCTCGAGTTCCCACCACTTGCGAACTACACAGTTCGCGATGCGTTGATCCATGTCGCTCATCACAACGCGCATCATTTGGGTCAGATCGTTTTGCTTCGCCAGCTTTACGGGAGTTGGCCACCGTCCTCCGGCAGTTTTACCTGGTAATAGCGGTTGATCTTGAAATGCTGTTGACATACGAAGTTTTTACTAGTAATGTCTTCGTATATGCCGCATCCGCCCCTACCCACCGATGCAGAGCTTGAAATCCTGGCTGTTCTCTGGGAAACCGGACCTGCCACTGTGCGTGATGTTTTCACTGTGCTTTCCAAACGTAAGAGCGCACAGTACAGCACGGTCCTGAAGTTTCTGCAGATCATGGCGGAGAAGGGGCTGGTCCGGCGGGACGAGAGCGAGCGAGCCCACGTCTATCAAGCTGCTCGACCGCGCGAATGGACGCAGCGGCAACTGGTCGGAGACCTGCTTGAGCGCGCGTTCGCAGGATCGGCCAAGGCACTCGTGATGGGCGCCCTGTCGGCACGCAAGGCATCGAAGAAGGAACTCGAAGAGATTCAGACGCTGTTGCGGCAATACGACCAAGGGGAGGAAACGAAATGACCATTCTCGGTTGGGCATTGATGCACTCGCTTTGGCAAGGACTGGTCATTGCGCTGGGACTGGCGAGCGTGCTGGCACTGACTCGATCGGCGCGGATCCGGTATGCGGCCGGCCTGGTGTCGATGGCGCTGATGGCTGTGGTGTTCGCGATTACTCTCATGCTATCGTCGCCGGAAACGATGCCAGGAACGACTGGTCCGATGGCGCCATCAGGCGTTTCGTTTCTTCCCACGGGTCCCGTTCGCACATCGCAGAATGTTGCTCCGAGCCCGCTGGATTTTATGGCTCCCTATATCTCGGGGTTCTGGATTGCCGGTGTCTGCGCCTGTCATTTGTGGCAGCTCGCGGGCTTGGCATCGATGCGTCGGTGGCGGAGCCGAGGAAACTGGCCGGTGATGGAGGAGTGGGAACAGCGGATGCGCGGGCTCGCTCGACAGTTGGGTGTCACAAGGTCGGTTGCGCTTCTGGAATCGATGATAGTGACACTCCAGTCACGGTTGGCCATTTGCGTCCGCTAATTCTTGTCCCTGTGGGAATGCTCGCGCGTCTGCCCGCTAATCAGGTGGAAGCGATCCTTCTGCATGAGCTGGCGCATATCCAGCGCTACGACTACCTTGTGAACCTCCTGCAGAGATGGTTCGAGGGCTTGTTCTTTTACCATCCCGCGATGTGGTGGATATCCCGCGTTGTCCGCTTGGAGCGCGAGGCTTGCTGCGATGAGTTGGCTGCAGCAGCGACGGGTGATCGCCGACAATATGCCGGCGCCCTGGTTGCTCTGGAGGAAAGCCGGTTTAGCGCGCAAGATTCGCCGGCGCTTGCAGCCACGGGAGGGAGTCTGCGCGTTCGCATCGATCGTCTCTTGCGGCAGAGCCCGACTTCTCCCGCGCGTGGTCTTGTTTCGTTTCTCACCATCGTTGCCGGCGCGTCGGCGCTGGCGTTTGCGGGATGGCAGACAAGGTCGACAGAGAGTCCCAAGACGGAATCCTTTGTGCCGCAGTTGAGTGAGAAGGCGCCGGTTACGGTAGCGCAATTCACGCCCTCCAAGCCAAAGCCGTCTCCAAACCCTGTTGAAGTGACGACGCCGTGGCAGAAGTGGCTGAACGAGGACGTAGTTTACCTGATCAAAGACGAGGACCGAGCCGCCTTCAACCAGTTGCAGACCGATGAAGAGAGGCGAAGGTTCGTCGAGCAGTTCTGGCAGGTACGACTACAAAAAGAGGAGCACTACCGTCGCCTTGCCTACGCCAACGCGCGCTTCGGAGCAGGCGATATGCCCGGCTGGCAAACCGACCGTGGGTGGATCTATATCGTTTATGGTCCGCCGGCCGAGATTAGAGTCGCATTCCTCGCAAAACGGGCGGCCTGCTTACTCAATGTGGCGGTACAAGGCGGTTCCCGACGGTCAGCCCGAACGGTTCTTCACTTTCGCCGATGTGAGCAATACGGGCGATTATAAGCTGCAGACGACCGAAAGCGGACAACAAACGGCGGTGTTCAATCGGACACTCCGGTGGACAGTCGTTGATCCCTGGAACCGGTTTGTGACAGGTCTGATGCGGGAACACTTTGTCCTGCGGGAGAACGGGCAAGTAAAGTCGATTGCGTATTTCGAGGCGCCGGAAACACCAACGGCGGTGGCTGTGGTTTCAAGGGCCGATGTGCCCGATCTCGATTCCCTTCCCTTGAACGAACCACTAATCCAGACGCGGACGATCAGTGACGCAGTGGCGAGGTTGGGGAGTTCCGGCTCCGTACGCAAGGCATTGATCATCGTGCGGGGATTGGATGCGCTGTCCGCGGGCCCGGTCCCTGGCGGGATTACGGCCCTAGTCGCGGATGCTCCGGAAGTGCGGAAGACGATCGTGGACGTCACGAATCAATATGTGGCCGGGTACAACTCGGACTCTCCGGGCGAGCCGGAGTTAGTGGTGAAGCCTGTGACCGGCCTTCCTGCGCTGCGTATCGGCGGGCGCTGAAGATTCTAATAGGGCGGGCTTCCCTGCCCTATGTTTGCGAAGTCGAAGTCACATCGGAGCAGGGACAAGCGCATCGATCCAGGCGCGCCGAGGAAGTCCCAGTCGGGCTGAGAGATGCGCCGCCGCTACGATGCGAGTGGCCTAGGTCCGGGCGGAAGATGTGGGCTGGTTACTTCCCAAAGAACAATGATGTAATAGCCTGAACTTGACCTGACGGACATGCCTGGCAGGAGTTTACTTGTTAGACAGTTGGCCCACATTCCGATAGCGGCGTTCTTCGAGCTCGCCGTAATCAGCCGTCCGCGAAGGTGCCGCAATGCTATTGAACGTGGACTGCCCAGGAATCTCGGCCATGAACAGTTCTCAAGGACTTCTGTTTCAAAATGGCATCAATCTGGTGTCTTTAGTGGCCTTCAAGTGCTTGCCAGCATTAGTAGCGCCATTCGCGCGGCAACCAGACTTTTGAAGTGGTCATTCTGTTCAAAAAAGTTTCTGCGACAATATTGCTATGAGGGCTTCAACGACGGACACTCGCCCAATGTGGAAACTGATCCTCCTTGCCCTTAGCAGTACCAGAGGCACAAAATTACGGTCCTGGGGTCAATACAGCGCCGGGTAGCCAGCCAGTTTAGAACTCACCGGCGAACCATTTAAGCGTTTCGCAATGGCCGCTCCAGTTCGCACCCGCGCCCGCGCAATCAAGGTTTTTCTCTTCTACATTGGTGCTCTGGCGCTGCTCGCCGTTCTCATGGCTACAGACATTTGGTGGCTTGACACCGCGTATGTTAGTGTTGCCTTCGCTTTGCTGGTCGCGTTTTCGGTACGAACTCTCTTCAGCAAATGGCGCTCGGACGAAGCGCATGACGTTACGAAACATGGTCCCGGCGCTGCGTATCCGAAGAGCTGGCGGTGTTGGCTAACAGATGACTATCCCGCTGACAAGTCGCGGTGAACCGTAGTACCAATAGTGTTTCGCGTCCCCTCGGCCTCGCCGGGTATGGCGATGCAGAAATCCAGCATCGTCGTTTCTGACGATAGGATCCGCAAAGCCGCGTCCTCGTCGTTCGTGGCGATGGCGGGCCGAAGACCGCCTCTAAACCTTGGTAGTTGTGCATCCGACGATTTATTGTTGGAAATGAGGAATGAAAACGATGACCGACCATGACACCTATATTGCTGCGGCTCCGGAACAATTCCGCCCGCTGCTGGCTCAATTGCGCGGGCAGCTTGCCTCTACGCTGCCCGACGCAGAAGAAGTCATCGAATACAAAATGCCTGGGTTTCGGATCGGACAATCGATCATCGCGGGTTATGCTGCCTTCAGTAAGCAATGCGGCCTCTATCTGTCCCCCGGCGCTATTGCCGCCCATGCTGATGAAATTGCCGCTGCCGGACTTAAAGCTAGCAAGACCGGCGTCACCTTCTCGGCACGCAAGCCCATCCCTGACGATCTCGTTGAACGGCTCGCCCTTGCTTCGCGAAAGGACCTTGGGCTGTGAACGGACCGGTTCAGCACGGGATCAATTAGAAATTTTGCCGCGCAAAGTGTTCACTTTTATTCACCACGAGAGTATTGGCAACGGGGTATTCGGGTTCGCCGCGTGGCAGCAGTCCTGCACGCGTACCGCGGGCGACCCTCCGAGAAACAAAGCCAACGTCGCATGTACTTCCGCGGCCCACATTCTGCTTATCGGCAGCGTTGGACGCTCCAAGACAGATCTTTTGTGATTGTGATTTTACATCCGGAAGGGTCGGCACTCAGGCGAGTTGGCTTCGCGGGAGGCGAGAGTGCGACCGATGCCTTCGGCTTCGGCGATCTCGGTTAAGGTAGCGCCGGAGACGAGTGCCTTCGCGCTTCTGGCTAGGCGGCCTTCGCGTCGGAGTTCGGTTGTCGATGCGGGTTTAGCCTTCAGGAATTTCGACGGTGAGAGTCTTGCGCTTGCTCATGCGTGCCAATCGGCACGACGATGTCGCGTCGTGCGTCATTTTCCGCAATCGGCGCTCTTCGTTCTCTATCTCCACATTGCTTGACGAATCGTAGCGAACATCCAGGCCTTGGCCGTCACACCTGTTCGGTTCCACTGCCACATGACTGACTGTTCTGGATGGCGCTGCGTTCCAGCTGAGTCGACGCTGCGCGACTACTCGTTGTCATCTCGTCCGATTAGAAAAAACCTTGAACCAGTATCACGTCTCAGTCGTATTTGCGTCCATGATTCGCTGCCTGATCGCAGGATGCACGCTCATGACCTTTGATGTACACGCGCAAGCACCCTGCGCCCAAACGGTAGTGGGGGAAGTACGGGTCGAGCGATTTGAGAGCAAGACCTACGGCAAGCCTATGAAAGTCCGCATCTGGCTTCCTGCCGGACACAGTGAACCCGGTCAGAAAGATAGGAAATACGCCACTCTCTACATGTTCGACGGTCAGATGTCAATACCGGAGTGAAAGGTAACCAGCAAAACGGAGGAAACGGGGACCATCTTCGATTGGACAGGACATAGGTTTGTCGAAACGAGCGAGATGGCGTGTGGAAGGAAGGCAGAAGGCGGCTGGTGTCTTTTTCTCAGCAGCCTTGCTGCGCGGTTTGTGGTTGTTATTGGGCTTCGGGGTGAATATCTGGTGTGGACGGAGGTAGCTTTTTCTGCTTGCTTGTTTTCAAGCGATAGCTATCGCCATTCATCTCGAGAATGTGAACATGATGGGTGAGCCGGTCCAACAGAGCGCCGGTCAAACGCTCCGAACTGAGAACTTCGGTCCATTCGGCAAACGGAAGATTGCTGGTGACTAGCGTGGAACCGCGTTCATAGCGTTGGCTGAATACTTCAAACAACATTTCAGCGCCGGTCTTGGATAACGGAACAAAGCCGAGTTCATCGACAATCAGCAGTTCCTGCCGAAGCAACTGCCGCTGGTAACGCAGCAATCGTTTTTCATCGCGTGCTTCCATCAGTTCGTGAACCAGCGCCGCCGCTGTTGTGAATCGCACACGGATTCCTTGTTGACAAGCCGAAAGTCCAAGCGCCAGGGCAATGTGCGTCTTTCCAGTTCCAGAATTCCCTAAAGCGAGTGTATTTTCCCTTTTGTGGATCCATTCACAGCGGGCCAGATCTAAGACAAGCTTTTTATTCAGCGATGGAATCGCCAGAAAGTCAAAGGTATCCAAGCTTTTGGTCGCTGGAAACTTTGCCGCCTTGATGCGCCGTTCTGTAGCTCGGTGTTCCCGATCTAAGATCTCTAACTCCACCAGACGCAACAGAAAACGTTGAAAATCCACTCCTTCTTTGGCACATTGCTCGGCTAGCTTACTGTACTCCCGCAACATCGTCGGCAAGCGAAGTTGTTTAAGATGATGTTCCAACAGCAGATGTGGGGTATCCATCACGCTAACACTCCATGACTCAGCAAAGCTTGATAGTCCGCCGCCTGAGTGATGGCAACGGTGGCCACGGGCAGATGAGGATAGTTGTCTAAATCGAGTTTGGCCGGCCGCTGTTCCAACAGGCAAAGCAGTAAGTGTTTGACGGCATCGAAGGAGATCGCTCGCAGTTGCAATGCTTGCTCAACCGCCGCATGAACCTGTTCCAGAGAGAACGTCTCTAGGAGCCGGAGTACTTGCACATATTCGCGCCGGCCGTGTTTCCCCAATCGCGCTTCCATCAACCGCCGTAAGTCAGCGAACGCTGGCGGCAAAGTCCAGCCGGCCAACGGCGCGGCTTGATCTAAGGCGTTTGTCTTCCGCTCGAGTAGCGCCAGATAATGCAGGGGATCAAAGACGAAGCTTTCCCGTTCATAGCTCCGATCATGTCTGGCGATGACCTCACTACCGGCGTTGATCACCACCTGCCAGACAAATGCTTTCACTAGCACTTGGCGATGCGCGTAAGCGACTGGCACGGAGTAGTCATTTGTTTCGTAGCGCACCAACGCTTGGGAACTAACCCGCGTGGTGCGCTTGGCGCAAGCTTCATACGCTACAGGCGGCAATGGCAGCAGTTGTTCTCGATCTCGCTCAAAGCGTGACGCAATCGTTTCCTCATGTCCTCGTAGTTTGCGTTCGCGCCGCTTTTCGCATTGCTGCTGTAAGTGACGATTCAGCGCTTCCCAGCTACTCACGCGCGGTACCGGAACCAGGAAGTTCCGTCGCGCGTAGCCAACCAATCCTTCCACATTCCCTTTGTCGTTGCCTTTGCCAGGCCGGCCGAACTTGGCCTCGAAGAGATAGTGTGATTTCAACTCACTGAAGGCCTGCGTCGGCCTCCGTTGTCCATCGCCCAGGATCTCCTTCACCGCGATCCGGGTGTTGTCATAAAGAATCGTCCGCGGTACTCCACCAAAATAGGCAAACGCCTGGTTGTGTCCTTCCAAGAATGCTTCCGTGCTTTCGGTGGGAAATGCCACAACGAAGCAGTCATCCGATTGCGGCAGATCCAGGCAAAAGAAGTGTGCCGTTTGCTCCCGACCGGCGATTGAGACCAAAGCTTCACCAAAGTCGGCCTGTCCACTGCCGGCAGGGTGCGCCAGCGGCACAAACACTTCTTTGTGTCGCAGCCGCGACTCGCGCACATAATCGGCGACGATCGTGTAGCCGCCTTGAAATCCGTGTTCCTCCTTCAGTCGGTCCCAGATTCTTTTGGCGGTATGCCGCTGCTTCTTCGGCTGACCTTCATCCTGCTCCAGAATCTGATCGATGAGTCCCAACCACGGACCGAGCTTGGGCTTCGCTGCTGGTTTGCTTCGTCGGTACCCTGGTGGGATCGAGTACATCAGCATCTTTCGGATCGTCTTGCGTGACAATCCAAACTGCCGCGCTGCCTGACGAACCGTCATTCCGTCCACCTGTACCGCTCGCCTTACCTGTGCATACACTTCCACTCTGTACACCTCTTTAGGTGTTCCATAAAACACTTCGTTTGTCTTTTGTTCTCTGGAACTGGATTTCGGTGGTCTACTTTTCGACCACTATCGATCACAGCTCTCGCTGCTTTCGTGGTCTATTTTTGCACCGAAATTTATATCTTCGCGGATGTAAGCGGCAGGCATCATAGGATCCTCACTCCCAGTGGCGATTAGCGTCGGGATACGCACATCCCTAATCATCGCGACTAGTGGACTGTCCGCAAGTAATCTTTAGCTTAGATGCGTCGCCATACCATTTATGGCGGTGTCCAAAGCTCTTTCACTATCGGCGGCACGAAGGCATGAACTTCAGTCGTACCTCCGTAAACACAACCTGCCCGCCTCCGTTGCGCAAAGGATGCGGATCGTCCTTGCTTTGGCCGATGGCCTCAGCTATCGCGAGATCATCGAGCACCTGAATACGACTGCGCCGACCATCAGTTTGTGGAAGCGGCGATTCGCTGAGGAAGGTGTGATCGGGCTCGGGACGATACGCCCCGGACAGCCGGCCAAACTGTTGACGCCGGAACTACGGGCCAAGATCCTGGCCAAGACCTATGAGCTTCCGCCCGACGGGAGCACTCATTGGAGCCTGCGTAAGATGGCGGCGGTGATGAAGGTCGGCAAGGAGTTGATCCGCAAGGTATGGAAGGAGGCCGACCTCAAGCCGCACCGGCTCGAACGGTACCTGGCCACCAGGGATCCCCAGTTCGAGCAGAAAGCGGCCGACATCATAGCGCTCTACCTGAACCCGCCCCAGCATGCTGCCGTGTTCTGTGTAGACGAAAAAAGTGCCATCCAGGCGCTCGACCGCAAGGATCGCCGATTGCCCTTATCGCCTGGACGTGCCGAGCGCCATGGCTTCGAGTACCACCGCCACGGCACCTTGTCGCTGTTCGCCGCACTGAACCCGAAAACCGGTTCGGTTATCGGCCAAACCGCTCCACGCCATACCAGCAAGGAGTTTGTCGACTTCTTAGAGCAGGTCGTCGCTACCTGCCCAGCGGACCAGGAGATCCACATCATCCTCGACAACCTCCAAGTACACAAGACCGATTTGGTGAAGGATTTCCTCATGGATCACCGTAATGTGCGGTTGCACTTCACGCCAACGTACTGCTTATGGCTGAATCAGGTCGAGATCTGGTTCGGAAAGCTGCAACGGGACGTCATCGCGCGCGGCATCTTCACCTCCGTCACCGATCTCCGCCGCAAGATCATGCGCTACATCCGGCTCTACGGCAAGACAGCCAAGCCGTTCCAGTGGAAATACTCCGATCCATCTCACCGGATTCAGCCATGGTAAAGAACTCTCCCGGACAGCCCACTAGGGACTCTCGCGAACACATATCACTTGTACCTTTCAGACCAGCTCTGGTCGCGCGCCTACATTGCTGCAGTAGAGTCCAATCAATCTTTCCTCAATGGGGCGGGCTATGAAGGGCTGCAGGATCTTTCGGAACTCAACCGGATCGGCTGCCGCCTCCATCCAGCCTTCGAACACCTCGTCCGGAATGTCGATGGCGTCCGGTCCAACCGGAGCAATCAATACCTGAGCTACCACCCGTGACGGGTCGACTGCCGCCATAGCAGGTGCAAACTTCGCAGCCATGCTGAATCCGACCACGTCATTTTCTTGCGCCAGCCGCGTCTGCAATGGCAAAATGTCATGAGCGAACTGCTCGGCTGTGTAGCCGGATTCTGCCGCGGACGATCCCCCATGGCCGCGATAACTTGCCGTGATGCAGCGGAGTCCGCTGAAGTCCATATGGTTGGTCAGCAGGTCGTCCCAGAAACTGGCAGCGTTTCCCCAACCGTGAAGAAACAGCACGTTTGTGTGGCCGCTCCCATAAATCTCATCTCGAGATCGATGCCGTCGTGTGTTGTTTTCATAACTAACAATTCCATAACGCTCTGACGACCAATGAGTAACTTACGGTAATCTGGTAGGCCGTGAGTCGCGACCAGCAGGACGAAAACAGCAGTTGCATCGAACCGAACGTCGATCGAATTTGCGCCAGACGAGGATTTCGCGATCGGCCCGCAGCGTTTCCTGCGTTATCTGGCGAGCACGCCAGGCAGCGGTCGGCCGCGGTCCCAAAGAATACGAGGATCGCACGCGAGGTGTACGA
>CAWJQP010000026.1:0-13683 GCA_963844855.1 Bryobacteraceae bacterium | reverse complement strand
GCCTGCGATGACGGCTGGGTCGCGGAGGCCGCGCGTTTCGTTCGGATCCTTCAATATGATCCCCACGTAGGATCACAGGTTGAGCTGGCAAAGGAGAGCGCACAGCGAGCCGGCAGGGCTATCGTTCCGGTTATTACGGGCGGACGCTGATCACACGAGTCGGCAAGCTGGAGTTGCGGGTGCCACAGGACCGACAAGGACGCTTCCGGACCGAGATTTTCGAACGGTACCAGCGAAGCGAGAAAGCGTTGGTAGCTGCGCTAAGCGAGATGTACGTGCAAGGGGTGTCCACACGCAAAGTGAAAGCGGTGACCGAAGAACTGTGTGGGCATGATGTCGGCGTTGTGTAGCATAACGATCGGTTATCGAAACCTAGAACGGGCATTATTAGGCGTTATTTTCAAGGACCGACATGGGCCATCGCGTGAAATCAGACCGGTGCAGGATCAGCGCCCGCGGCACCAGCAAAACAAGAGCAAGCACCAGGGCCGCAACAGCGGTTGGGATGGCGAAAGGAAGCCCTTGTGCGACCGGACTCTGCTTCTCAGACATCATGGCACTGGCAGTCTTCCTACATCACGGCACATTGTAACCGCAACTGTCCATCCGCATACCGTGGACCCCACTGCAGAAGCGCCAGGGCACGTAACACGACACGGACCTGTTGGACTCCGCCACTCACGAGCTTTCGGAGTTCCTTCTGATCCTTAGCGGACACTTCAATGCGCAGGGCTGCACGAGCCATACCTTAAGTATGCGCCAAAACATTTCCGATTGGAATTGTTTCATAACAAATACTTCAAGCGGTCAGAGACCTAGGAGAGCAAATTTCAGGTGAGAGTGGTAAAACTGTTTGGGTGCCAGGTTCGTCTCGCTTGGTTCCTTCTGTTGGGGTTTGGGCCGTTTCATCCGTTGTCGTCTTCGGGAAAGTGCCGCGCAGAGGAAGTTGGAACTGGGCACACCATCGCTCTGTGACTTTCGACCTGAAGACATCGGTAAACCGTATCACTCCGGCATATTGAAGAAGGGGATAGTCATAGTGCTCATAGCGTCCAATCAGCAGATCACTATCAAGGAGCCTCGATTCGAGCCGTAGAGTCATTTCCGTTCGACCTGCAAGTCTTTTACCCTGCAAGGCCCCCAAGCTTTCACTATCTAACAAACGGAACGTAAGCCGCTTAATGCGCTACTTGAAGCCCTTGAAAACTTTCGGCCAAGCCCATTAAAGTCGCAGGACACGTATCCAAAGAACGGGATGACTTGGGAGGCGCGCTTTGCTCGCGTGCAGGGAAGTTTGGCAGCCGGCCAAGAGAGAAGGAGTCTCGGCAACACCATTCATTGAGGAGGGGGTACTGGTACGAACCCCCTAGAAACCTCGCGTTTGAAGCCTTCCCGCAGGCCGAATCTTGGCTTTCTTCCGGCGTAGTCCTGGAACGGTGTAGAACTCTAGGGCAATTGTTTGGGCTTTGCAAAGCAAATAGCATCGAGAAGCATGGAGGAGCGCAAGATGTTCTTCTTCTGTAACTCGGAGGTGCTTTTATGAGATCTCGTTCAAAGTTCTCACTGATTTTGGGGCTGCTGGCAACGGCAGCTACCTTACCTGGCGCGCCGGTGAATTGCGCTACCCCCCCGCCACCCGCCCAGACAGTCGATACCACGGCCACGGCGGGCCCAAGTGCATTTGTGATGACTTGTGGCGGTTTGACATTCAGCCATTTTGAAGTCGTCGATGCTGGGACTGTATTGCCGGCCACTATGAACCTCGTCAGCGCTCAGCATGATGCAGCCGCGAATGTTGTGTACTTAAACTTCAACCCAAACCTGTTTGCGTTCCCGGGTACGACGGAGGATATGCACTTCTACTTTCAGGTAACGGGCGGTATCACCGGCATCGATTTGGGGGTAGGTGGGATCAATTCCGCCATTACTGAGCGTGCCTGCTCCTCACCGATTAATCGAAACGGGGGCAATACGTGCATCGGCGGCTTGACGAATCAGCTAGCGGCGATCAATAACTTCAGCGGGAACGCACCGGTTGAGACCACTTTTGATCTGAGTTCCACGGTTTACATTTACAAGGACATTCTGACAGACGGCCGTAGAAGCTTAACTGGCGCAGACCTTACCTCGTTCTCGCAAAGCTTTCATACGAGTCCGGTACCAGAACCGATGAGCATGATACTGACAGGAGCAGGCCTAGCTGGCTTGGGACTTCTCCGAAAAAAATACGGGAAGACGGCATAAATCTGCGCGAACAAAAAGCAACGCAGGAGCAGTTCCCTTCTGCTCCTCCAGGCTTCAGAGAAGTGCTCTATATTGTGTTCAACTAACGGCATAGGTCTTGTGAAAGGTTGTCTCGGAGCCGCCTGCCGCTTCTGGAGAGTCCGGCAAACTCCAGGTGACGCAAGGGTTCCAACTGGATACCAATGCGGGAACGTTGAACTCTGCACCGACCGTTTCATTGCGGAACTGGCAGACGTACAAAAAACGAGCGGACGGTCGAAACAGCATGACGATTGGTGCAATTGAGATGAGGGGACACCATGCCGGGATTTCTAATAAATCTGCTCCATTAGAGGTGTTGCCAGGGCATGCTGAAACCATTGCTCCGGGCGGTATGTCTATCCCAAGATTCATGATGCCTGGACCACGGGGCATCATGATCCACGTGCCTAATGGATTTTGCCTGCACGGGCGCGATGCTTGAGGCGCACTTCTTCGACGACCAGGGCCGAGCCATGGCCTTCCCGCGCGGCCGAATCGCTCCCAAACTTCCCTACGCGACGCGTATATACGTGAGGATGGCGAGCCGAGGCTGAATGTGCGAGACTATAGCGAGTTTACAACTAAAAGGTTTCAGTCCTTACGCACCGACTTATGACGAAAGCGTCGGGACTCGGGTCAGGGGTGGGTGACCGTCAGCGCGTTCGACACGCTCGGCCGCTCTCCGCAAACTCTCGGGGGCAATCGTTATAAGTTCGTCAGTTGGTCCGACGGTGGCGCGCCCAGAGTCACGTTTTGACTACACCTGCCATCGCGGCAACAATCACGGCGACTTTCCAGCTGCTTCCCGCCGCTCGGGCGTATCCGCCACAAATGTAACTTCTTCCGGCGCACCATCAGCCTCGATTTGTTCAATGACACAAATGGTGAGTACTTCATGGTGTTCTCTCGAATCGAGCCTCTACTTACGGATCTTCGGGCAATGATGGGGCCGCAATTTATGGCCAATTTAGAGAGGTTGGTGGATGCGACACCGGGGGGCGATGGTCATGAGATTCAAAGGGCACGCGTTAGCGCGAATAAGAGCTGATTTGGAAGCGTCGCTTCAAATTGCTGGCTGGGCTTATGGGCAGGCGTTCGCATTTGCAAAGTATGGTGTGGGTCCGTGGCAAGGAATTTCGGCTGCTGGGAGGCGGCTGGAAAGACCGTGCTATCTCCATAGTGGATCTGCGTCGGAGAAATTCGCCGTGAGGTTGTTGGACCTTTCCAGCGATTTGTGACCCCTTTGGGAATGCTTAACCGGACACGAGGCCTTGGACTGCTAAGCCTATCGACCGGAAATGATCATACTGCCAATGCCAGGTAGTGTCCTATTGTTTTGTTGTTGGTCTGAATGATGGTGGCCGTCGTGTAGTTCGCGGAGGAATAGCATCTCGGCAATCTGCTGTTCAGCATCTTCGCGCGATTCTGCATCGAGCAGGTATATGTATTCTTTGTCTTTATAGATCAGCACCCATGTAGCGTCGATCTCAACCAGCCTGGTGTGCTTCAAAACCGCTTCAATCACCCTGACCACCCTGACTGTATGATCGGCTACTACGCAGATTTTCTTTACGCCTATAACAGCAAATGCTTGAGGGCCGCCGGCCCTGCTGTCCGCATTCACGCAATTGCGGAACCTCAGCCTTCGGTTCCTCTTCCGAGGTGGCAGCCATGATCGAGGGCGTGCTGCGCCACGATACCGACATGGACGTGGAGAGGCGTGGTTCCTACACATCCTATCGATGAATAAATCAGGCTTGTAGTTAGATAACGGCGGCGGGCGTCGTAAGGCGTGGTTTGCTCATTTATCGGAACTCAGGAACAGTTGCGCCGACACGTGAAACCGCTTGCTCAGCTTCTTTATCTGGTCAACAGTCATCCGGCGCTTGCCATGTAAAACTTCTGACACTACACTGGGCGTCCCTAATACATCAACCAGGTCTTTGCTTTAAGCCGTTCGCCTCCATCAATCCGACCAGTAGGTCGATGGGCGTTGAACCTTTAAGTTCGTAGTGCTGGCTTTCAAATTGCTCGACCAGAACCGTGAGGAGATCTGCGAGCTCTATCTCTTCCGGGCTTGGATTTCGGAAAACGTGATCTTCTCGATGTGCGTGATGTACTCCTCGTTCTGCGCTTCAGTCTTAATAGCCGTCGGGAGTGTTTCCTTCAGCAACTTAATGTACTGTTTATCGTTGCAGCCGCGCTCATTTCTTCCACTTCTCCTTGTCGTACTCGGCATGCGTAAGAACATGCGCAATAAAGATCTTCTGAAACCTATACTCGATCTTTACAATCAATCGGTACTTGGTTCCTTTGATATCGAACACTGTGAACTTCCCCACCGGGTCGGCTGACGGGAACGTCTTTCGAACATCCGTAATACTCTGCCACCGAGCGGCCTTAGCCACCCCAAACCACACATCCAGCGGTCTCTCGACGGGTCGCGAAATATCAACCCGGCGATCTACGGACCGGGCGCTACTGTTGCGAATACGCAGGCGCGCCGTCTCTATCCGCTATTCGGTCCGATTGAAGACGAACATACCATCGGATACTCGCAATACCACTCGCTGCAGGTCCTGCTGCTGCGGCGGATGTCGAGGACGTTTACGTTGCAGACCGCCTATACGCTTTCCAAGAATACAGGCTATATGGCCAGCCAGGGTGAAGGTTCGCTGGGTACTCGAAACCCGTTTAACGCAACCCTGGATAACGGAATTCTCGGTTTGGATGCCACCCATGTATTCTCGGGGTCAGCGGTGGTTCAGTTACCTCTGCTGACTAACTCCAACACATTTGTTCGTCATGTTCTCGGCGGCTGGCAGACGACGGGAATCGTTCAGATTCAAAGCGGATTTCCTTTCACCGTGCGGAGCGGAGCCGACAATTCCCGAACGGGCCAGAATCTGAATACCGCAGATCTTGTGGGCACACCCTCGCTCACTTCCGGTAACCGGGGTGACAAGGTGCGCCAATGGTTCAACACTTCCGCATTCGCTGCGAATGCGCTGGGTACTTTCGGAACCACGGGCATCAATACGATGCGCGGTCCCGGTCTCTGGAATGTGGATGTCGGGATATTTAAGATTTTCCGATTCATGGAGACAAAGGAACTTCAGTTCCGCTCCGAGTTCCCTGTTCTGTTTAAAAATCAGGGTTGGAGATAACAGCGTTCTCCGTTCCTAGCTAACCGATGATGTCGTCGTACTCTGCATGTGTTCCGATCCAGAACCATAAGAACCCATCAGACACGCGGCTTGCGAGAGCGCGGTGATGCAGGCCAACTCGCGCAGACCAGACCTCATCGAGTTTCTTCAAGTGGATTGACGGATGGTAAGGATTGGCCTTGAGCAGCTCGAACGCTTTGTCTGCCGTGCGTTGCACTTCGGCAGGCAAGCGACGATAACACGCCCAGAAGTCAGGCACGGCATAATGCTTCACAATTCAGTTGAACGCCCGGCCTCATGGTCACGAAGGGCGCGCTCGGCGAGACCGGATAACTTGCCGCCTTTCGAGTCAGCTTCGATTTGACGGTCCCAGACCTCGGCGTCGTAGCGTTCGAACCACGCACGAAGAGCCTTCAATTCCGCAGGCTCCAATTTCGCAATTTGCTGTTCCAGTTGCTCAACACGGCTCATAGTCGCCTCATTCTCAGATTACATCCATTCCTCCAGGACCAGCGGATACAAGCGTCAGCATGTTCCGACCGAAGAGCCCGCTAACTACGACGAACGAGCGGTAGCCATAGAAGAAGGATCAACGTTGGCACAGCAAGCACAACGTCTGCAACTGCCACCCAATACGTTGCCACTCCGGCGATGTTTTCGAGTAGCACGCTAACCAGCTAGCAGTTTCAATGCGACGGAAGCGGCGCGTTGCTGGCGTATTGAGGAAAACTATAGCGTCCTTGGCCAGGCAAACGCCAATTGCGAAGTGTGGTGCTGGAATATGCGGATTACTCGCCGCTGTTATTGCTTCTCGAAAACCCTGTGAAGATAACCGCGGAGCCATCGGAGCGCTGACGGCGGCCAGTAATCGTAAGCATCTTGCCATCTTTTGAAATAACGTAGTGTCCGGTTGTTTGCTGCTGAGGAGTTTTGTTGGTCCACTCCCAAACGGTCGAGTCCAGTTGCCGAAATGATCTGCCGGTCTCTTCGCCCGCGGCATTCTTGACGGGAGATCCATCCAGGCTAACGATGTATTCATCTGAGTTCGTCGCCCCCGCCTCCGACTTCTCGGACATGGACACACTGACGCGATTATGCCCATAGGTTTGATCTCGACGGTAGCGCTGGTCATAGGCGGCTGGATAGTTCCACCACTCTTCTCAAAGAGTTGCTTCCAACGTCCAAGGAACGCTTCAGGACCAGCTGCAATGGCGTACGTTACGCTGACCGCCAACATTGCTACTGCACGAAAACATCGTCTGATCAATCATAAGAACCTCTCCCCGCGCCTATCTCTATTCGGTTCGCATGATTATAGTGGACGAGGATCTCACGCGGCAACACGCGGCACGGGACACCATGAAGTGGAACGAAGACCGGGAGACGAGATAATGTCCTGCGTTGCCGTTGCAACCTGCAACGTTTACCTAAGCGGAGGTACGTTAAACCGACTTCCGCCTTCTGTTCAGGAATTGGCAAGTTTCCGGTAGCGCCGTATTTCAGGTTCCACAGCTCACGTTCCGCCAATCTCGAAAAGTACCGGCAGCATTCCAAGTGAAGATGTCGTTCACAGTGGCTACACGATAATTTGGGAGGAATCCACTCAACTGCAAGCGGCCCGACTTTCGTTGACTTAAGCTAGCTTCTATGCGGATTGCCCAATACGAGGTATCGGCCACGTTGGGCGAGGGCGGAATGGGCCGTGTTTACCGGGCTCGCGATCCGCGTCTGAATCGCGATGTAGCTATCAAGCTGCTCCACTCCGACGCACTTGCTTCACCTGATCGGCGCGCCCGCTTTGCCGCTGAAGCCCGGGCGGCCAGCGCGCTCAACCATCCAAACATTGTCACGGTCTATGATGTGGGCGAAGTAGACGGTCAGCCGTTCATCGTCTCCGAATACATCGACGGCGAAACACTGCGAATCACTACCGCTCGAGGCCCTATTCCGATCAGGCGTTTACTTGAGATTGCCGTTCAAATCGTGGCAGCGCTTGCTGCGGCGCACGGTGCCGGGATCACGCACCGCGATCTTAAGCCTGACAACATCATGCTCACAAAGGATGGACGGATAAAGCTTCTGGATTTTGGCATCGCCAAATTGGCAGCGTCCACCACTGCGCCCACGCAATCTGACGATCGAACACTGACAAGTGGTCCCTCGACGGAACCCGGCATCGTCATGGGCACGGTCAACTACATGAGTCCTGAGCAGGTGCAAGGTCACCGTGTTGAGTATTACTCAGACCAGTTCTCTTTCGGCCTCGTTCTTTATGAACTCGTGTCCGGAAAGCAAGCCTTTGCCCGCAGCTCGCGACCGGAGACCATGACCGCAATAATCCGCGAAGAGCCCTCTCCGCTGGAACCATCTGTTCCGGCACCACTGCGGTGGATCGTCGGACGGCTGCTCGCAAAGGAGCCGCAGGAGCGGTACGCTTCCACAGACGATCTCTACCGCGAATTGCGGACCCTCCAGGAGCATTTGCCCGAGTCGTCTTCCGTGAGCACGCCGGCGCACTCCCCGGCAGTCAAGCGGCGCTGGACGCGGTTCGCCATTCCTGTCATCGCGGTGTTAGGAGCCATCGCCCTCGCTTTTAGTTTTGCTTCTCCACCTCATTTAAATCCCGGCGAACTGCGCTATACGCCCATCGCACGGGAGGAGACTTCCGAGGAGTTCGCAAGCTGGTCCCCCGATGGAAGGAGTATCGCGTACTCGGCGAGTGTCCATGGAGTAAATCAGGTGTTCGTGAAAGAGATCAGTGCAGCATTGCCCGCCCAACTCACTCACTCAGTTGACGGCTGCAGAGCTCCGTTCTGGTCTCCCGACAGTGCGGAAATCTTCTTCCTGTCAGGATCGGATTTGTGGAGCATAGCCGCTTCCGGCGGGCAGGTCAGCCGCGCAATCCCGAAGGCGGCAGCAGCTGCCGTGCATCCGGATGGAAAGACGTTCGTATTTGTCAGGAATGACAAAATTTGGTCCGGCACGCGAGATATTGCAACTCAGCATGAATTGACGCAGGCGGCGCTACCGCCTTCGCTCCGCGCCCACACAATGGCATGTTCCCGAGACGGATCGCGGATCGCGATCGGAGCTTTCAATACCGAACAGGGACCTGTTCTGGTATGGATGTCCTGGCCCTCCGGGGAACTCCACCATGTTCCAATCAACTCGGCAAAGGGTTTCGTTATGAGCGGTTTCGCATGGCATCCGAACAGCCGGCACATATTTGTGACCCTAAACCGCCCCGAGGGCTCCCGCCAAGTCGACCTCGATGTAGAAACTGGTGCGCTTCAGACTATCCAAACCATGCCGCTGTTGTCCCACGGACCTGCGCTCTCAGCCGATGGTAAGCGATTACTGTTGAGCCTCGGCACGGCGGAATGGGACATCTATGAATTGTCGATCCGCGATGTGCGCGTGCGGCCGGTCGTAGCACGCCGTGGCATCAACCACCATCCGGACTGGTCGCCCTCCGGCAGTCGCTTCCTCTTTTCGACAAGCTATCGTGGGTACACAGAAATTGAGGACCGGCCCGTCTCAGGGGGGGCCTCTAAGATACTCGCTTCATCCGGTTCGGGCGCATTCCCTAGGGGAATTCAGATCTCTGGCGGCCGCTGGGCACCGGATGGCGAACGAATTGCTAATCGACTCATGGCTAAACGGAAAACCCGGATTGTGGCTGATGAACGTGACCGCCGGACATCCGGTGCGTCTGGATGCAATGGCCGATGTCATCGTTGACCTTCCCGTTTGGTCGCCCGATGGTCAATGGATCGCTTACGCGCGTCAGCAAGCAGGACGGACGCAAGTAGTCAAACGCCAGGCCGATCCAAGTGCGGTGCCGATTCCGCTAGCCGACGCCGAATCAGGGTTCTATCAGCGGACGAACTGGTCACCACGAGGCGATTGGATTCTGTTCCGAGGTCCGTCACGAAACCTCATGATTGTGTCACCGGACGGTCATTCGCGACGGATTTTGTCGCCCCGAGCTCCGCCGGTTTACGGATTCTCTCGCGACGGATCCTATGTTTACGCCATCATCAACAATGCGTCATCGTCGTTGCCACAATGGCAACTGCTGTCGATCCACGTTGTGACGGGCACAGAAAAGGTGCTCGGAGCGGTGGAATTGCCAGCCTCGGTCAGCCAGGTTCCCGTCTAGTCTTCACCCCGACGGCCACCGTTTTCTCTTCTCCGTCTCAAAATTCGATTACGATATCTGGATGCTCGAAGGCTTCGATCAACCCAAGTCGCAGTTCCACGGTCTGTTCCGACGATAGACCGCCGGAATACTCGTTGCGCTTGGTTGCATCCGTATTGATAAAAATAGCGGTTGTATGTCGATCCTCCTTGCCCTCGAACTTGTCACGCTTGTACACTCGTCAGGGTAGAATTTCCCGAAGAGTCGCGCTGACCCCGGAAAATGCCCTGTTAAACAGAACCAAGGGATCGGTTTAAACTTGCCGGCATCGCGCGCCCGAGTTCTGTACGAGATCGTTGGCTTTTTCCTCTTGTGCGATTCGCCACCTGGGCGCATTCTTAACAGATCCCGCGACAAGTGTTTAATTCAGGCGGTGGGACAGTCGCAGGTGACCATCGTGAACGAAGTGCGGCAATAGCTTACCTATTCGCTGTTGCTCCCTCGAATGATACGCCGGATCTTATTCTTCTTCGGCCATTCTGTTCAAGAATCACCACAGCGTGAGGTAATGCCGTTAACACCGCCGACATGCTCGTACACATTCGGATAAGATCACGTGATGCGGAGTTTGCTCTTGCTTCTTTCTGGGGTCACGCTCCTCACCGCGGATGTGTTGACTCGAGTTTCAAAGCACGCCGATCACTTTGGCGCGATGTCAAGGCAGATCTGGGAAACTCCTGAACTCGGCTTTGCGGAAACGAAGAGCTCGGGTCTGCTCCAAGATGCACTGCGTTCCCACGGATTCGCGATACAGGGCGGTATCGCGGGTATGCCGACGGCGTTTGCGGCTTCGTGGGGAAGCGGTAAACCCGTCATCGTCCTAATGGGCGAGTTTGATGCGCTGCCCGGTCTTTCTCAAAAGGACATACCGATTCAGGAGCCGCTGCGGATGGGCGCTCCCGGCCATGGATGCGGGCACAATTTGTTGGGCGCAGGTTCGGCGCTGGCCGCGGTAGCGGTGAAAGAAGAGATGGAGGCCCGAGGTTTCAAGGGCGAAGAGGATACCCGCTTAGGGTATTGGGACTGGGTCGAGCACCAGATCGCGGTGATGGCAGCTGTATTCATCTGACGCCCGAAGGCCGTTGCGGGATCCATGCCGTAGCCCCCTTCGGCTGCGCTTTCTTTGATTGCGGCCCGGAACGGAACGGAACCAGGAAGCACGGCATCATCGCCGCGCTCGAAGCGCATCAGACCGGGCATCTGTACGCCCGGATCTGGGGTTACCTCGAGTCCAAGGGCAAGACGCAAGAGCTGGCTGAGGTGCTGCGGGAGCGAATGCGTCACGCTCTCTCCAATGAGTAAACTAAACAAAAGGAGCCGGAATGATCACGTACGAGGAATCGTTCACGTTGCCGGAGAATCAGTTTGAAGAAGTCCTTCGAGGTCAACCCCGAGTAATGCCTCCTCCAAAGCGAGGTCATGACCGCCTGCTGCGCAGGCTCGAGGCTCTGTTGGTAGCTCAACTCAGTTCGAAGTTTGAGGTCATCGGACCCAGTGTCGGCCTGGGCATTATAAGAGAAGCCCCGTTTACGTATCGCATTCCGGACAAGATGATCTTCCATGCCGGCGTGGACTTGCGGATGGATAACGACATCTATATCTGGGAAACGCCGCTTCTCATCGCTGAATGCCTATCTCCTGCGAACCGCAAAGGCCCAGTGAAGATGCTGATCGAGGATTACAACGCGATCAGGGCGCCATATATCTGGCTGCTGGAGCCGGAGAAACGCACCTGTGAAGTCCACTATAACGGGAGCCTGGAGATGACGCTGAGCGATGAGGATGCAACTGTGGTCTTCGAAAACGCAATCATCCCTCTGGCGACGCTGTGGACTGCATTTGATAGGCCAGCCGATGAGTAGAAGAATGCTCTTTCCTGTCCTCATCGCGTGATACAGGAGCTTGCGAGCCAGCCTTTCCATAAACATTGATTAAGTAAAGCAAGGAGGCGCCGACGCGTGCTCCGGTTCTATCTGGGCACGTGTCAAGCTAACTGGCTTCGCTACGCGTGCAGCCCTCTGTAATGTGGCTGTGAACTGGCCTTCCGACAAGATGCGTTGAATGCCGGCGAGAACTGCGATCTGGTCTTCGGCGGACGGCTCAGCCATCGATAACTATCAATGTTAACCAGCAGCAGCGTGCAACTGATTTCGCGTCAAACGTTCACACGCCCAGAGGTTGAACCGACTTGGGTCAAACGGTTCAACGACCAAGCAGTGGTTCCCTGCCCCATAGGCCGTAACCCGACTTGGCAATTGTGTTGAGACAACGGTAGGCGGTTAACGCAACTGAGTTGGAGGCGCTCTTGACTGCTCCGGGCCGTTCCCGGGCACCGTACTCAGCTGGTCCTCCACAGCAGATGAAGCAGAATCCACCGTCCGTTTCACTGCTGCGGGCCGATTCGCAGCGGTAGCTAGTAGCGAGTGAGGCTCTGCAAATTGCTTTATCATTCTGTTCATGCCGGCAGCCGCGAAACTCCCCGAATACCTCAGATCCAGCCGACCGCGTCAACGATCTCTGACATGCAGCCAGGTGACATTTGGTGGATTGTATTTACCAGCATGAAGGTGGATCAGGACAACCACTGCTTCCTCGATCCGTCCGCCGAACGACACCCGCCGGGCGGTTTGAATCGGATCATCGTCCGGCGGGATATCGACGGTGGATATCACGTCACTATCCCAGACACTTATCGGTTCCGGCCTTACCAAGCCATCGGCTGGATTCCGGTGGCTTCAATAAGGGGTCACTCCTCCAATGGTCAAAAATTGCACGTTAAGCCTTGCGATCGCTCCCGGGGCGTAGCAGCCGGATAACTGAAGTCCGGCTAACCCCAAGTTGCTTGGCGATGGCCCGCTTACTCAGCCCGTCCTTGCGAAGCTGTTTCATTTCCGGGATCGAGCTTCCCTGCGGTCTTTGGCCGCCCATGCGGTTTCCCATCTTTTCTTGCCTGATCGATTCCCGCCTTCACCCGATCGCGCAGAATATCCCTTTCGAACTCCGCAAACACCGCCAGCATCCCGGCCAGCGCTCGACCGCTGGGAGTCGTCAGGTCCAACGCTTCGCTCAATGAAACGAAGCCTACTTCCAACGCGGTCAATTCCTGGAGCGTGCTGACCAGATCCACCAGCGACCGCCCCCATCGATCCAGCCGCCAAACTAAGACCAGGTCGATCTCTCGTCGCCGGGCAGACTCGATGAGGTTCTCCCGCTTTGGACGCGTCGTGGCTCCAGACCCCACGTCCTTCACCTCGATCACAACAGCCCATCGTCTCTTCTTGGCGTAGTCCCGCATCGCGGACATCTGCATGGGGAGTGTCTGCTGGTCTGTGCCATTTGCTTGGATTCCGATTTGCCCCACGCATTCGCAACCTTGGTGATACGCGTCTTTATTCCATGGAGAAACCGTCCAGTTATCCGACGCTCGCACCGCTCATCGGTGGGGTCGTGAACAAGCGACAGATCACCGGCCATTGGGACGAGATCCTCCGTCTCGCCACGTCGATCAAGCACGGCTCTGTCACCGCATCGCTGATGCTGCGCAAGCTTGGCGCATACCCACGGCAGAATGGTCTGGCCGTGGCGCTGCGGGAACTCGGCAAGATCGAGCGGACGCTGTTCCTGCTTCAATACATCAGCAGCGTCGAACTGCGTCGGCGCATCCATGTCGGACTCAATAAAGGCGAGGCGAAGAACGCGCTGGCCAGGGCGGTGTTTTTCAACCGGCTGGGCGAACTGCGGGACCGCACGCACGAAAACCAGCGGCATCGCGCCAGCGGGCTGAATCTCGTGGTCGCGGCCATCGTGCTTTGGAACACGGTCTACCTGGAGCGCGCGGTCGCCGCGATCCGCGAAACCGGGCAGATCGGTGCCCGACGAGACGCTCGCCCACCTCTCACCGCTCAAGTGGGAGCACATCAACTTGACCGGCGATTACCACTGGAGAAAGGATGCCGGGCTTCGAAACCGCAAACTGCGGCCCCTCAGGGCCAGCAAACCGGGCCTGATTCCTTAGCGTGCAATTTTTGACCATTGGAGGAGTGACCCCAA
>CAWJQP010000025.1:0-17687 GCA_963844855.1 Bryobacteraceae bacterium | reverse complement strand
CAGTAGCGTTCATCGTGAGTGCGCGGGCGCGACAGAGCTGAGGCGTGATCAACGGTCATCGCCCGCGCATTCACGATAACCGCGTTTGAACTAAGCCGGAACGTACAGTACGGGGATTGATGTGTTTCGGTTGCGGCCGTTGACCGCTTTGCGGTCCGCAGAAACATCGATGACGGTCTGAAAGCCCGCAGGCAGGTTCGGAAGAAAGTGCAGAAACAAGGGCAGCGGCGGTGAAGTGATCGCTGGCGGGACACACGTCGGGTGGGGCTGTTCGTGCCGGGTTGTGGCTTGTCTGAGCGGCGGAATAAGAACATTCCCAGTCATAAGGCACGTCATGATGAATCGATGGCGATGAGTATGGGTGCGGCCGCGCGCGGAACCCAGCCCAGTATGCACAGAGTACCGATTCCGCAGGCCGGGCAAATGCGTTGGACGGCGTTGATCTGAGCTGGGGTAAGCAGGTCCTTGAAGACCGGTGTGCCGACGAGCAGGCGAGCCAGAGCCAGACCTGCCTTTCGGCACGGATTGGCAAGGAATCCGAAATGCCGGATCTTGACGAAGCCGGCCGGCAGGACATGCAGAAGGTAGCGGTGAATGAACTCGACGGCATCGAGTGTCATCACCTTCTGTTGATTACCGTCGGCCGAATCGCGCCAGCGAAAACTTACGTTGCCATCTTTACAGCAAACCAGCCGGCCACTCGCGAGCGCGACGCGATGTGTGTAGCGGGCGAGATACTTCAGAACGTGCGCGGGACTGCCGAATGGACGTCTGGCATACACGACCCAATCGACTCGTTTGAGATTCCGCAGCAAGCGGCTGAATTCGCCGGCCTTGCTCAGGTCGGCAAGCGCGCCACCGAGACGTAGCTTCTTGCGCTGCCATGCTGACGCGAGCAGAAGCAGAAACTGTCGCCGGAATCTTCTGCCGAGGACTTTGACAGGCAGGAAGAACCGCTTGCGGCTGTAAATCCATCGCGACTGATCAAGTGAGACTCCGCCCGCCGGTACCAGGCAGTGCAGATGCGGGTGAGCGTTCAGTTTCTGATTCCATGTGTGCAGCACAGCCAGAAAGCCTACCCTTGCCCCCATCCGTTTCGGGTCTGCGGCTATGGTCAGCAGGGCCTCTGATGCGGCGCGGAACAGCATGTCGTAGACAAGCTTCGGATTCCGCAGCGCGAGCGGCGTCAGCTGTCCCGGAAGAGTGAAGATGACGTGGCAGTAAGGAACAGGCAGCAGTTCCTGCGCGGTTTTCGCCAGCCAGCGGTCGCGCGCGCTGGACTGGCAGCGAGGGCAGCTTCGATTTCGGCAGGAGTTAAACTGCACAGTTCTTTCGGCACAGTGATCGCATTGTTCAACCCTTGCGCCACAGGCGCCGGTACGACATGCGCAGATGTCCCGGAATGCTTTGAGTTGCTGATAGGAGAGCTGTTTGCCCCAGCGTGCAAAGAATTCCTGTTCGTGCTGACGAAAGACATCGGCGACTTCCAGTCGCCCCTCTGTCACTTCTGGCGGCCATCATCGGCGGAATGGTCGAGCGGCTTGAGTTCCAGCGCCTCGAACGGACTGCGAATCGCCTGCAGCCGCTGGACCGATACCCGCAGGTATCTGGCAGTCGTCCGGATGTCACCGTGCCCGAGCAGGACCTGAATCGTCCGCAGGTCGGCGCCGGCATCGAGCATATGTGTGGCGCAGGCGTGCCGAAACAGATGGGGGTGAACAGGACGTCCGATATCGGCTCGCAGGCCCGCTTGTCTGCACAGTACCCGGATCGAGGCGTCCTCCAGCGGTCGGTCCCGCCGCTGCTTTGAGGGAAACAGCCAGTCCGACGGGCGGAGCCACCGGAAGTAAACGCGCAGCCGCTCGAGCAATGTGGCTGGCAGAGGCACATCGCGGGCAACTCCGCCTTTGCCTTGACGGACGTGTATCACCATGCGCTCGCTGTCGACGTCGCTGACCTTCAGATTCCGAAGTTCGTCGCAGCGCAGCGCGGTGGCATAGAAGGTGGCAATGATCGTCCAGTGCTTCAGGTTGAAAGTGTGGTCCAGGATGCGGGCAACTTCATCGGGGCTGAGAATTCCCGGAAGACCGGGACGTCGTTTCGGCTGCGGGATCTCCTCATCGAACCATTTTTCCTTCAGCGTCTCGACGTACAAGAACCGCAGGGCACTGCGATTGACGAGGATCGTGTTGGTCTGAACCTTCCGCTCGTTCTTCAGGTGAAGGAGATACTCACGCACCTGTTCAGGCCCGAGTTGTTCCGGAGATTTCCAGAAGAAACGCGCGTAACGTTCAACGCTTTTCAGGTACGTCTCTTCTGTTGTCCTCGACAGATTGCGCAGTTGCAACTGCTCTGTCATTCGCTTTCGTAATGGGGTCATACCCGCAAACTCCTTTCGCTTGCTGGTTATATCCCCAATGCAACAACGTTGCACGGCAGCGAGAATGCCGCTTGCGGCTTAGTTCAAACGGCGTGTACGGGTCGTACCAGCAAACTCCTTTCGCTCTTGCTGGTTATATCCCCAAACCAAGAGCTTGCGCGCAGCGCACTGCCGCTCGCGGCTTAGTTCATACGGCGTTAACCGGCCTTATGCCGAGTGCTGGATTATGCCGAGTGGCAAAGGTGGAGTTGGCGCGGGGGCTGTGGGCGCGGACGCGGGACCTGTCCCCAATTTGATTTTCTCGGCATAATTCTGGGAGTGTTTCCTTGCGACCAACCAGGTCGCAGGGAGAAGACGTGAACGAAACTCAGACTTGTGAGCGGCAGCCGCTTTCGGCTTTATCGTCAGCTACATCAATCGAAGCGTTGCTAACCGACTTTGATCGGCATCTGGAAAGACAACGCGGCTGCACCGAGGGGACGCGAAAACATTATCTGGGGGAAGCGCGGGCTTTGTTAGTCCGTGTTTTTCCAGCTCAAGAGATCAACTGGGACAACCTCACCGCCGGGCAGATTGCTGATTTTGTTAGTGGCCGAGCGCAAAAGCTCTCCTTGGTGAGTCGCCAGAATCCGGCGACTGCCATTCGGAGTTTGTTGCGCTTTCTTAGCGGCGAAGGGCTGATCCGAATAGGACTCGATGGAGCGGTGCCCCCGATCTGGCGTTCTAAGCATGCCACGGTCCCGCGGCACGTCTCTGCGGAACAACTGGAGAATCTGCTGGCGCTGTGCCCGTCAGAAGGCCCAGTCGCGGTTCGGAACCGGGCCATGCTTCTGCTGTCTGCTCGCCTGGGCCTGCGCCCCAGCGAAGTATTGAGACTGCGATTACAGGATCTGGATTGGACCAATGGCAGTGTGCTCATCCGCGCCGGCAAGACCAGCCGGGAGAGAGTGCTGCCGTTACCCGAGGATGCGGGCGCCGCGTTGGCCAGCTATCTGCGCGAGGCGCGGCCGGTGAGCACCGAACGCGCTGTGTTTCTCACCTACGGGCCTGCGCACCCACCGATACGTAGCAATGGGTTCATGGCCAAGTTCGTGAACCGTCTGTTGCGGCAAGCAGGAATTGGCGCTCCATGCTCCGGCGCCTACGTCCTGCGCCACACCCTGGCCACCACCATGGTGCGCAGCGGAGCGAGTTTCAAAGAGGTCGCTGACATCCTCGGGCATGGTTCGCTCACAACCACAGGCATCTACGCCAAGCTCGACCTGCCATCGCTTGCACAGGTGGCCTTGCCGTGGCCGGGAGGCGCACAATGAATCCGGCTCAGTTCCGGGTACACATCGAGGCATATCTGAACTTGCGGAGTTCGCTCGGTTTCCAGACGGAGTACGAATCCTACAATCTGCGGGAACTGGCGGACTACGTAGAAGCGAAAGGTTTCTCGTGGCCGATCCGCACGCAGACGATATTGGACTGGATCGGTGACGCTGCGCTTCACTGTGGTCTTCCTGGGCAGAGAATGCGATTGACCCACGCACGCTGTTTTCTGAGACACCTCAAGGCCTGTGTTCCGGAGACAGAAGTGCCTGGACCGGGCCTATTGCCGCACCAGCCACGCCCCAAGCCCCGTCTGTATTCGAACGAGGAGATCACCAAGCTCCAGCAAGCCACCGCTCAATTATGGAAACCCGGTTCGCTATCGCAACTGACTCCTTACTTCATCATTGGTCTGCTCGCCAGCACGGGGCTCCGCGCAAGCGAAGTGATCGCTCTGACCGTCGACGATGTTCGTTTAGACTCCGATCCTCCCCAACTTCATATCCGTAAGGCGAAGTTCTACAAGTCGCGGATCGTGCCCATCCATTCCAGTACCGCAGACCAGTTGCGTGCGTACTTGCAGGAACGCAATCGGGTCAGCCTGCGCCGGCCTTCGAAAGCATTCTTCATTACCGGCAGGCGGCTGCCTCTTTCCTATGCGGCGCTCCGCCGAATGTTCGGCCAACTGATTCAGTCTGTCGGGATCAAAAACGCCGACGGCAAGCGAGGCCCCTTACTGCATTCATTCCGGCACGGTTTCGCGGTCCAACGGCTCCTGGCGTGGTACGCCGAAAACCGAGATGTGCGCGCCCTGATACCACACCTGTCGGTTTATCTCGGCCACCTCAGCAAAGAAGAGACCTACTGGTATTTGACGGCCACGCCGGAGTTGTTAACCGCGGCCGGGGAAGCTTTTCGGCGCTCCTGTGAGCCAGGAGGTGATTCATGAACAGCGGCACGGGGCTGATCGCGCCGTTGGTGCAGTCCTTCTTCACGGATCATCTGGTGCGCCAACGCCGTGCCAGTCCGCAAACTGTGGCCAGTTACCGAGACACATTTCGATTGCTGCTCCAGCATCTGAGCCAGACCACCGGCAGGAAACCGGCTGACCTAACCCTGGACGACCTGCAGGCAAAAGCGATCATGCGGTTCCTCGACGGCATCGAGCGAGACCGCGGCAACAGTGTTCGGACTCGGAACGCGCGACTGGCTGCAATCCGGTCCTTCTTCCGCCTGGTGACACTCCGTGAACCGGCTCGAATCGATCTAGCGGCACAGGTACTGGCGATTCCCGTCAAACGCGCGGACCGCCGCTTGATCGGCTATCTGACACGGCCGGAAATGGATGCCATTCTCGCCACGCCAAGCACAAAGACGTGGATCGGGAAGCGCGATTACGCCCTGTTGTTGACGCTCTATAACACCGGAGCCCGCATCTCAGAAATCCTCACCCTGCGGCAACATCACCTCGCCTTCGGAGCGAACTCTCTACTTCACCTCAAGGGCAAGGGCCGCAAGGAACGCAGTGTCCCATTGTGGCCCACTACTTCCCGCACGTTGCGGGCCTGGGTTACCGAGTGCGGCGATAGTGGCGACCGCATCTTATTCCCTAGCGCTCGGGGTGGACCGCTGTCCACCGACGGGGCCACCTACATCCTTCAGCAAGCTGTACGACGAGCCTTGCCAACCTGCCCAACGCTCAAAACCAAGAGGATTTCTCCCCACGTCATTCGCCACACCACGGCGATGCACCTTCTTCAATCCGGAGTCGAAATCGCAGTGATTGCTCTTTGGCTTGGCCACGAAAGCCTGGACACCACCCACATGTACATACAAGCCGATCTGAAGACCAAAGAACAGGCGCTCGGGAAACTGCAACCCGTTGAAGGCCGTTTCCCCCGCTTCAAGCCAGACGACGCGCTTCTGGCCTTCCTGTCGGCGCTCTGATTATGCCGAGCGCACCCAAGATTCGGTGCCCGCCCCACTGCCGTTCACCCGCAGTGCTCGGCATAATCCAGCACTCGGCATAAGGCCAGTTATGCCGAGTTCGGCATAACTGGCCAATCGTGATGCCCGCGCGGCGTTAACTTGTTCAAAATGTGGCGCGTGCACAGATTGGACCGGATAAGGCCGAAAGAACCGGCCAAACTGCTTGATTCTGAATCGCTTACGCTGAAGTTGGTGCAAGCAGATTTGGACCGGTTATTTTGCCCAACTTGTACAGCTGCGGGTCCGGATCGCTGCGGGATGCCGAGGCTGGCACGGGACGCCGACACCGGTAGGGCCCAGCACCCTAATGCCCGCACCCATTGCCGGCTTATCGCAGGCTCTAACACTGGCATCCGCCGAAGTTCCGCGTACGCCGTCACGCGGCGAGGCGCGGATGACACGGTACCGGAAATGCTGGCGTGACATTTCGCACGGGCATATAATCGGACTTCTAAATCCGTTATGAAACTCAGGCACTTACGTGTCGAATGGTTTCGAGGAATCAAGCAACTGGACTGGAACGTCCAGGGCAATTTCGTTTGCCTCGTCGGAGCAGGCGACGCGACCAAGTCCACCATCCTGACCGCGATCGATCTCGTCCTCTCGCCACGATGGAACATCGACGTGGACGATTCGGACTTCCACAACGGAGATACGGGAAAAGCGATCACGATCACGGCGGCTGTGGGGGAACTCCCACAGGAACTTCTGACGGACCAGAAATACGGGCTTTGTATCCGAGGCTGCAGTAGCACGGGAGACTTGCATGACGAGCCGGAGGAAGGTGATGAGAAACTCCTTTCGGTCCGCCTGACATGTGATTCCGGTTTGGAGCCCAAATGGTCGCTGATTTCCGAGCGCAGCCCTGAAGGCGTGCCGTTCTCCGGCAAGGATCGGGAGCGGTTGGGCGTGTTCAAGATCGAGTCGTACGTCGACCGACACCTGAGCTGGAGCCGCGGCTCAATCTTGGCGCGCTTCTCGGGATCGGATAGCGGCGCGCTCGCAGCGCTCATAGGCGCGTCCCGGGCCGCTCGCGAGGCGGTCAAGGACGCGGGTCTGCCCAAGCTGGAGAAGGTCTCGGATGCAGTCGCGGCACTGGCCAAGCCGCTGGGAGCCGCCCCCAAGTCCGCTTTCCACGCCCGCCTCGACAGTCGTTCCGTCGAGTTCGGCAGCAGCGGACTCTCGCTGCACGACGGTGACGTGCCATTGCGGCTGGCCGGGCTCGGGACTCGGCGGCTCGTCGCTTTGGCCCTCCAGTGCGACAAGGCTGCGAAGGACAGTGTCACGCTCATTGACGAGATCGAGCAGGCGTTGGAGCCACATCGACTCCGTCGGCTCTTGCGTGCGTTGCGCACGGTCCCTGTGCCCGACAAGGAAGACAAGCCCAAGCAGCGCGGTGGCCAGGTTATCTGCACCACTCACTGCGCCGCTGCGATACAGGAATTATCGACTGCGGAGCTCGCGATCGTACGTAGCGCCGCGGGGATCACCACGGTAACGCCAATTCCTGATGAGCTGCAGACCACGATACGGTCTGTCCCCGAGTGTCTTCTCGGCCGGAAAGTGCTGGTCTGCGAGGGCCTCACGGAACTGGGTTTCTGCGCTGCGATGGATGACTGGTGGGCAGTGAACGAGGGACGTGACTCATTTTCGCTGCTCGGGCTCGTCCGGGTCTATGGCGACGGTGCGAGTAGTGCGGCCCGAGCACGGGATCTCGCGGCGCTCGGGTATCGAGTGGCGCTCCTGGGCGATTCCGATGTGCCCTTTCGGCCCGGAGTTCCAGAGCTTGAGGCCCTCGGCATCAAGGTGATTCTCTGGGATGGTGGCGTCGCTATCGAGAAACGCGCGGCTTTGGACCTGCCGTGGCCGGCCATTCTTGAACTGGTTGGCTATGTCGCGGCCGATAAGGGCGAGATGCGGGTGCGCCAGGGGGTGGCGTCGAAGGCCGGCAGCGGCGCACCTTCGCCAGAAGCATCAATAGCGACCTGGGCGGACTCCCCGGAACTGCGCAACGCCATAGCGTCGGCAGCCAATAGCGGCAAGTGGCTCAAGAACTTGGACGCTGGCTACAAGTTGGGAGAAACAACCGCTCGACACCTGGCGGCGCTCGGTAAATCCGACCTGGCTGCGAAGTTGACTGAGTTGCGGGCCTGGGCTGAAAGCGATGTGTGAACACGCGCATGCGTTGGCGAATACCAAGCGCGCTTATGTGTGCGCGCCGGCCGGTTGCGGCAAGACCCACCTGATCGCTGAGACTGTCGCGAAGTTCTCAGCGGGCCGCGAGCTCATACTGACCCACACACACGCCGCGGTGGACGCACTGCGCCGGCAACTCCGGTCCCAGCATGCGCCGACGGGATCGTACGACGTCGATACGATCGCCGGGTGGGCCTTACGTTACGCGAACGCTTTCCCAAAGACGTGCGGCATTAAGCAGTGCGTGAGACCGTCAGGCGAGCAATGGGAGGCCACCTATCTCGCCGCAGCGCGAGGCTTGCGCAAGCGGCATATCAAAGACATCGTCCGCCTGTCATACACCGGCGCGTTCGTCGACGAATATCAGGACTGAACGACGGCACAGCACGAACTCGTGCTGGCGCTGGCCGACGTTCTGCCGTGCCGGATCTTAGGCGATCCGCTGCAAGGGATCTTCGACTTTGGTCAGAACCGGCTGATCGACTGGCGGCGCGATGTGGTTGCGCACTTTGAGCGCTTGCCTGAACTGGATTATCCGTGGCGTTGGGACAGCGTCTTGGAATTCGGCCGCTGGCTGTTGAGCATACGCCCGCAGTTCTCGATCGGAGGGCAGATCGACTTGTCAAAGGCGCCCAAGACCTACGTGAAATGGGTCCGGTCCGCAGACAAGGCGCGCTCCTTAGTGCAGAGGGTGACCTGCAAGGACGTCTGGGATGCGCTTGGCGCGGACGAGAATGGCGTGGGTGTCCTAGATTGGGCGCCGCAATGCCACCGGTTGGTTCGAACCCTCGGGCCGCATTACTCGATTGTCGAGCCGATTGATTGTTCCGACCTGACGAAAGCATGCCAAGAGCTGGCGGCCCGCAAGGGATTGGACCGCGTGGATGTTCTTGTCGAGTTTGCTGCGGCGTGTCTCACACGGGTGAAAGGTGAACTGAAGCCGGTAGTCCTCGCTTTGAGATCAGGTAAGGTGCGAAAAGGGGATAAGTGCAAGGAGCAATATGAGGCTCTGGCCAGTGTAGCCTCGCAACAGTCGCTTGCTCCACTCATCCCTGCGCTGGAGTCCCTCCGCAAGATACCGCGGGCGAAGTTTGTAAGACGAGAACTCTTCCGCGAGATGTGCCACTCGCTTGAAGCTTACGCCGGGGGCGCGTACGACACTCTGGCAGACGCGGCATGGCATGTTCGGAACCGGACCAGCCGGGCCGGCCGACGCTATGGACGCATGATCATCAGCCGCACGGTGCTGATAAAGGGCCTCGAATTCGATCATGCGGTCGTGCTTGACGCGGACTCGATGGACGCGCACGACCTCTACGTCGCCATGACGCGCGGGTCGCGATCCTTAACCGTGCTGTCCAAGACCCCGGTTCTGCATCTGAAAACGGCCAAGAACGGCGGCGGCGTCACGGAACAAGACCATGAATTCAAGCTGGTGCCATTGTTAGGCCGATGAAAAGGGGCAAGACTACGGAGCGTTTGCACCGGCTGCGGGCGGCGCAAAGCGCTCGTCCCGCCGGGCCTATGTTCGGCTCGCAGGAGCGACCGTTCGGAAGCCGGGAAGCTCGTCTGTCAGTAGACAAAACCGGATGGCAACCGCAAACGATGTAAAGAGGGAGGGAAATGGATTTCCATGGATCCCAGACCTGATTGCGTCGGTTCGTGCTTGCAGGCTCGGGATTCGTGCGTGACGGCACGGCACGCATGAGATGCGGCAGCCAGCGCATGTGGCTCCGCGACTTTTGCTGAGACTGGCTCTCCAGAGCTTCCGCGAGATCAGGCGTTGACCCGTTCAGCAGGACTCTGGTTCTACGCCGCCTCGCGCCAGCTGTACCGATGATGAAGCCCTCCGAGCCGGGCCATGGAGATCACGGTCGCAGAAGAATCCGGCTTCCTTTCAATTGCTCGATGGATTGGAGTGTCCTTCTCAAGCGAGTCGTGAATCCGGTCTTCATGGTGGTAACTCACGTACTCGCGGATGAGGCGCCGCAGGTGGCTTTCATTCAGTGCAATCACATGATCGAGAAGCTCCCGGCGGCAACTTCCGATCCAGCGTTCCGCGAGCCCGTTTTGCCAGGGCGCCTGCACACTTGTGCGCTTCGGCGTCAGCCCTGTTGATTTCAGAAACTGAATGACGTCGGCATTGAATTTCGAGTCGCGGTCGAGAATGACATACCGGTACGGGCCAGCTTCGGGAAACGCCTCCCGCAGTTGTTGCACGACCCACTCGGACGTCGGTCTGGAAGTCACATTGAAGTGCAGAATTCGGCGACGCCCGTGTTCAATGACAAAGAAACAATAGAGGAGTTGAAACGTCAGTGTCGGCACGGTGAAAAAGTCCATGGCAACGATGGCCTCGCGATGATTGGCCAGAAATGTAAGCCACCGTTTATCCGGATCACCGCGCCGCCGAAGCCGTCGGAGGTATCTGGCGACCGTGCGTTCCGATACCACGAAACCGAGCTTCAGCAGTTCGCCGTGGATCTTCGGTGCTCCCCAATCGGCGTTTTCATGTGCCATACGGCGGATTACGGTCCTGATCTCCTCCGCCACTCTGGGTCGACCGCAACGAGGCTGGGATCGCCAGCGCCAGTAAAGGCGGAAACCTGCGCGATGCCAGCCGATGACGGTCTCCGGTTTCACAATGACCAGAGCATCCTTCCATCGAGGCCAGACTCGTCGGAGCCAGATCCACAACACCCGATCGATGCGGTTCACTGCTGGTCGTGGATGTTTCCGTTTGAGCACAGCGACCTGCTGGCGCAGCGCCAACACTTCGAGCGCAGTATCCGTGCGGCTGCGGAAGAAAACCCGGCCAGCTGCCAGCAGCGCGAGTAGCAAATCGAGCATGAAACGACCGTTGTAACACCCCGTAACGTTGTCGTTGCGGCTGTTCGCAAGCTGCTGATTCCATTCGATGAGGGCGTTCTGTCTACCCACAGGCCAAACTGACAACGGAGCAAGTCAAGGCCTACATCCGCAGTCGGTTGAAAACGGTCAAGCCGTCCACGGTTAACCCAAGTTCGTCACGACTGAGGGTAAAGTCTGGCCAAGTCGTTGAAAATGCGTTCAGGCGGTCGCCGAGTCTGCACTACATTTGTGGTTGAGTTCGAAACGTTCAGGAAGGGTGAGGCTGAGTTGCCGGAGGAGCGACTTCTGATCGGCAGTGGGCTCGGTGATGCGGCGGAGGCGGATCTCATGTCCGTCGGTGGTGGGTAGAACGATATCGGCGCTCTGCAGTGTGTCGAGCAGAGCGAGAGCCTTCATCGCCGACAGCGGCTGCACGTTGCCGACTCCGCTCGCCGACGGCTGTGGCAGGATCGGAGCGCGTCGCTGCAGCAGGTGCTTCAGGGTGACCCACAGAGCGTAGCCGAGGAAGGCGACCATGACATGCGCTTTCACGCGAGGCTCCTTCTGATGGAACAACGGCCGGATGGAGAGCTCGCTTTTCAGCGCGCGGAACGATGCTTCGGCCTCGGTCAGCTGCATGTACCGCGACCAGAGTTCGTCGGCCGTGCCTGTTTCGATATTGGTGCGCAGCATGTAGGCGCCTTCCCGAAGTCCGCGCCAGAGCTTGCGCTCTTCCCTGATCCCCCACTCCAGACGAATGCCCTGCGCCGTCTCGCGCAAGGCGACGTCGTAGAGATCGTTGACCTGCGGATGACGTGCCTGAATGCCGCCCAGGCGGCGCTCCATTTTGTTGCGGTCCTTCAGGCGGCCGGTCTCGATCGTTCGGGCCAGGCGTTTGAGAGCGTCTTCCATGCGGCTGGAAAACCGGTTCCGAATCGCCTTCTCTTTTTCCTTGCGGCCCGCCGTGCGGCACAGGATATAAGTCTCCTCGCCTTGTGGAATGGCCAGCTTTTTTACTTCCACTTCGGGCCGCACTTGTGTCCAGTCATCCTTCAGCAGTTCCTCTTCGAACTGCTTCATCTGGCTGCGGGGCGTGCCCACCAGATACTGGCCTCCGCGCCGGCGAATCGCCTGCAGGTTCTCCTCGCTGACGATGCCCCGGTCGAACACCCAGATGCGCCGCGCCTTGCCGTACTTGCGCTCCACCATGCGCAGAACCGTCTCCATCGTGGAAACATCGGCGCGGTTGCCGTCGAAGGTCTCGTAGCTGAACGGAAAGCCTTCGCTGTTGACGATGAGCGCGATCACCATCTGCTCGCAGTCGGGGCGGTGATCACGCGAGTAGCCGCGTCGCATCATCGGATTCTTCTCCGCCGCGCCTTCCACATATGTGCTCGTCAGATCATAAAGCAGCACATCGAACTCGGCTCCGAACAACTCGCCATAGCGCTGCTTGAGATGCCGTTCCAGCTTCGTCTTGTGCGGCAGCATCCGGTCCAGACAGCGATACAGCCGGGTGTCGTTGATCTTGCCTTCTTCGATGCCGAGCAGGTCGTCCAGCGCCGTCGACGGGTACCAGCGCTCTTCAATCGCCAGTTCGCTGCCCGGCTCGCACAGCCGGTTGATGGCCAGCACCGCGGCCACCCGCGACCACGGCACATCGGCTTCGTGCTCGTCCATCGCCTGCTCGAAGAAGCGATCCAGTCCCAGACGTTTCCACAGTTCCAGTCCCAGCCAGCAGGAGCCGAACTGACGCGTCCGCTCCAGACGCACTTTGTTCAGCAGCACCCGCGCAACACCAGCGTCGTCGGCAGGTGGTGCGACGTCGGACGGGAACAGCTTCAGTTGTTCTGTCTGACCCTGCTCGTTAAAGACTTCGACGGTCTTCAGCCAGCGAGCATGCGCCGAACTGTTCAATTCGCCCAGATAGCACAGCGTCTTCTGCCGCGGGCCGTCGGGCGTGCGCACCGTTTCCACCAGTGACCAGTAGGTGTGATCTTTGCCGTCCTTCTCGCGGCGGTGGGAGCGCAGAAACATTCTCGCCCGATGTTGTCACGACTTCCATCATTCCTTCAAGAGGGTTGGTCTGCACTACATCGTGTTTTGAAGAACCGCGCATTGCAGGCAAAGCTACTTACCTCACCCGGAAACTGGAAAATCGCTCAAACCGCGTGAGCCGTGACGAACTTGGGCTAACCGGGAACTCGGAATCCTGCACCGCGCCTTTCAACTCGGGTACCAACACGACCCCCCGCTCGTCGGACGCCTTCCGGTATTCCCGAAACTGCCCGAGGGCGAGCCGCGGAAAGGCTTTCTCAAGCCGGAACACTATCGCAAGCTGCTCGATGAACTCCCCTACGAGTTGCGCCTAGCTCTTCGTGATTGCGTACCACGTCGGCCTCCGCAAAGGCGCCCTCCTGCGAATCAAGTGGGACCAAGTCGACCTAAACGCAGGCTGTATTTGGATGGAAGGGAAGAAGGCGAACCGCAAGCCGGAGCCGGTAGCGGTGCCGATCTACGGAGACATGGGGAAGTTCCTTGAGCTTCAGCCACGGACGAGCGTTTACCTGTTCGCCCGAAGATCAAGGCCAATCAAGGATTTCCGAGAGACGTGGACTCTTGCGTGTGAACGTGCTGGCCTGCCCCGGTTGCTGTTCCATGATCTGAGGCGTACAGCTGTTCGGAATCTCCGTCGGGCGGGAGTGCCCGAGTCCGTGATCATGAAGATCACCGGTCACCAGACACGTTCGGTTTTCGAACGCTACAACATCACCGACCAGACGGACCTGCAAGACGCAGGACGTATGGCGGAGGAGTTCCTTTCGAAGGAACACGAGAGATTGTCACAAACTTGGTCACAAAGACCGGAAAGGCCAAACTGAACGGGAATGCTAACCCGTGTGTTTTGAATGGTGCGGAGAGGGGGACTTGAACCCCCACGAGATTACTTCCCGCTAGCACCTCAAGCTAATCGACACACCCGTTGAGACGCCGTTGCAATGGTTTACGGCCGTAGCGGACGTGTGTCGAGGTGGCAATGCGTGGCCTGATTGGCACAAATTTGTCACACGCGAGCTGGGGTGAACCCCTCCATTGAGACAAACTGCAATTGGCACACTTGCCGTTCAACGATTTTTGCTACTCAAACAGCCTCTTCCTTGTCACAATGGCCCTCGGTTGGCGAAGCGGAGGCGGGCTCTGCTGGAGAGCAACCTGCCGAGGAATAGCCAGCCGGAGACTCATCAAGACGATGGTCGGGGGAGCCGGTTTCCGCTGGTTCCCCTTCAATCTGCAATCCTATATCGGATTGAAAGATCTCCTCATGCCTGAAAAAACTCAAAGTTGCGCCCTGCGATGTTGCTGCGGGCGTGAGGGCCTGCTCAAACTCCTCAGGTGGTTTGTAACCGAGCGCCGAGTGTAGCCGCACGCGGTTGTAGTAGTTGTCGATGAACTCCACCATATTCTCGCGAAGATGGTCCATGTCACGATATTCGTTGGCGTAGATTTCCTCTCGCTTGAGAGTCTTTATAAAGCTTTCGCAACTGGCGTTGTCATATGGGTTTGCCGGCCGGCTCATGCTCGGAATCATGCTGTGTTTCCGCAGCAGGCCGATATAACCGCCCGATGCATACTGGACGCCTCGGTCGGAATGATGCACCACTCCTGGCGGCGGCTTTCGTTCCGTGATCGCTTTCTCCAGCGCTGCCAGCGGCAGCCGGGCGGTAAGAGTTCGATCCAGTTCCCAGCCCACCACCTTGCGCGAGAACGCATCCAGGATCACCGCCAGGAATACCCACTCGCGATGCAACCGGATGTAAGTGATGTCGGCCACCCAAAGCTGGTTGATGCCGGTCAGCTTCATCCGGCTGGCCAGATTGAGATAGACCTCCACATCGTGATCGGAATCGGTGGTAATCACAAACGCCTTTGGCTGCACGGCCAGCAGATTGTCCTCGCGCATCAGCCGCGCCACGCGTTTGTGATTTACCAGCATGCCGCGGCGCCGGAGTTCGGCGCTCACGCGGCGGTAGCCATAGCGGCGCTTGTGCGTGGCGAAGATCTCCTGAATTGCAGACCGCACGGCCATATCCTCTTCAACCGGCTTCTGCTCTTGCAGCGACCGATAGAACCCGGCACGGCTCACGCTGGCCAACTGACACATCCGCTCGATACTCAGGTTGCCTTGCATCGACATCAACTCCCGGATTTGGTCGTAGATGCCGCCTCGCCAGCTTTCCTGTTGCTCTGGCGTCGAGCCTCGACTTTTTGCAAGGCACCTTTGAAAAAATCGGCTTCCAGCGTCTTGTCCGCCACCAGTCGCTTCAGTTGCGCCACTTGAAGCCGGAGTTCACGTTCTTTTCCGTTCTCCGGCTCCGCTTCGCCGTCATCAATCGGCTCCAGTTGGTCGCGCCATTTGTACAGGAGTCGTCGATGCACGCCGAGTTCTTCTGAAAGCGCGACGATGTTGTCGCAGCTCTTCAGCCGATCGACTGCCATCTTCCGGAATGCTTTGGGGTACCGCCCGATCGCTCGCTTCTTTGCCACTCGCAGATCCTTTCCCTGCAAAGTGTGCCAATTGCGAGTGTCTCAATTCTGGGGTTCAGTCCAGAACAAAGGGTTAGCACCCGCTCGTTTGATGTTCACTCTTGGAGCAAACACACCTACGGGTAGGGCACGGGTTTCAGCCTGTCGGTGACCTCCTGAAGAGGAGCCACGGGCAGTTGGTTGTGTCGAAGTACCGGCTACGGCAGGCGGACGGGATTGCGCTCGTCCGCTCAAACCGTGAGGAGCGGAAGCAGAGCTTATGTTTCAGCTCACGGCCGTTCGTGCTCTGCGGTCTGCCGATGCGGCGCCTGCCGCCCGACCAACTCATCTACGAACGGCGCAACGGCAACTTCGTCCTTCAGATCACCGGCCATCCGGATTACGGCGTCCCGTTCGGGCAGGACCGGATCGTGCCGATCTTCCTGGCGACGCTGGCGGTGAAGCACAAGTCCCCGGTTGTCCGGTTCGAAAGCGCCGCCGAGATGCTCGCCACTTTCGGCCTGCACAACGGCGGCAAGGAATACCGCCGCCTGGTCGCCGCCTTCGAGCGCATCTTCGGGGCGACGATATTCTTCGGCACGGATCGGCTGAATGGCAGGGCACGGGTGATCCAGCGATCCCGGTTCAACTTCTTCCGCGAAGCGCAGCTCTGGTACCAGCGGGGCGGCGACACGCTCCCGCTCTCCAGGGACTTCGAGAACATGATCGTGCTCAGCGATGAGTTCTACGAGGAGGTGACGGCACATCCCATTCCGACCGATCTGGAAGCGGTGAAGGTCCTGTCCGCGTCTCCGGCGGTGCTGGACCTGTTCATGTGGCTGTCATACCGGTGCTTTTTCGCGAAAGGGGAAGAATCCATCCCGATTTTCGGTGACTACGGTCTCGCGGCACAACTCGGCAGCGTTGACTATTCGCGGCCGCGACGATTCCGGGCGATGCTCGACCAGTGGCTCCGATCCGTTCACGCAATCTGGCCGGAATGTCCTGCCGTGATTAGTTCAGATGGCCACCGATTCATCATCAATCGCGGCACGGCAATCCTTCGGGAACTTAAAACTGCTGTTCGGCCGCGGTTCGGAGCTGCTGCCCGCCTAAGCCGCCTGTAGACTCGACGCTAAGGGCCTGTCACAAAATAACTGGAACACTTCTGGTGCTGAAATGTTTTATACTGGGCTTGGTGGCTGGAGCCGACGCAATCCGAACCCGTTTCGAAAAGTTAGCTCCGTTTCTCGACGAGCGTATGAGAAGGCTCGTCGCGGCCAGCGAGAGCCTGACGATTGGCTTTGGAGGGACATCGGAAGTCTCCCGTCAGACTGGCGTATCGAGGCGGGCGATCATTCAAGGGATCAAGGAACTGGACGAAGCGCCAGGCGTGCGGGTGGGCCGGGTACGCCGAGCCGGTGGCGGCCGCAAGAAGACCGTCGACAAGGATGCCTCCCTGAAGACGGACCTGGAACGTTTGGTTGACCCCGTCACCCGCGGTGATCCTGAGTCGCCGTTGCGCTGGACGTGCAAGAGTGTGCGCAAGCTGGCTGAAGAACTCCGCCGGCTTGGCCATCAGACCAGCCATCGCATGGTGGCTGAGTTGTTGCATGAACTGGGCTATAGCTTGCAGGCCAACCGCAAAACACTGGAAGGCTCCAGTCATGCTGATCGCGACCAGCAGTTCCAGCACATCAACCAACAGGTCACCCAACTTCTGGGTCAACGCCAGCCGGTCATTTCTGTCGACACAAAAAAGAAGGAATTGGTGGGCGATTTCAAGAACACGGGGGCGGAACTACGGCCCAGGGGAGATCCGGAAAAAGTACGCGTACATGATTTCGTGATTCCTGAACTGGGTCGTGCCGCGCCTTATGGCGTTTACGACCTGGCAAACAACAGCGGCTGGGTGAGTGTGGGAGTTGATCATGACACCTCAGCGTTTGCTGTCGAGACGATTCGCCGTTGGTGGCACAGCATGGGGCAGCAATCGTACCCGCAAGCAACCGAACTTCTCATCACCGCCGATTCCGGCGGCAGCAATGGATCGCGAGTCCGGCTTTGGAAGGTTGAACTCCAACGGTTCGCTGATGAAACCGGATTGGCACTGCGAGTCTGCCACCTTCCTCCGGGCACAAGTAAGTGGAACAAGATTGAACACCGCCTTTTCTCCTTCATCAGCCAGAACTGGAGAGGGAAACCTCTGGTCAGTCATCAGGTGATCGTCGACCTCATCTCCGCCACCAGCACGAAGGCTGGTCTCAGAGTGCGGGCTCAGATCGATTCCAATCTCTACCCTTCGGGTCTGAAGGTTTCCGACAAAGAGGTCGCCGCACTCCATATTGAACGCGACGCCTTCCATGGAGAATGGAACTACAAGATCCTGCCGCGATCACCCTTCAATTGAACCACTTGTTTTGTGACAGGCCCT
>CAWJQP010000024.1:0-19789 GCA_963844855.1 Bryobacteraceae bacterium | reverse complement strand
ACAGTCGCGCTCAGCCAGACGTCGCCGAACTGGATTGATCGTCATATCCGTGTTTTGAATTCTTCGGCGGAACTAGCAAACTCATCGTGCCCGATAATCCGCGGACCGGCGTCGATCGTGCTGCCGTTACGAGCTTGATCTGCACCGCACGGATCACGAAAATATCGCAGCTTTACGGCACGGCAATAATGCCGGCGATCTGCTTGTCTACCGGAGCAATTTGTCGAACCGGCAGTTGGGGAACCCGACTAATTACACGCGCTGAGATTACCGATACTCGTCCTGAAGGGAATCGAGAGCCGCCGCGCCCGGGCATAATCGCTCATAGGCCAAGTCAACCATCGGCGTTTCGACCGTATTACTCATCTCGTGAAGATCCGGAACGGATTCATCGAGATACAAGAGCCCCGTAGCCACCTCACCACGTTGCTGATGATTCCGTAAAGTAGCTTCCACAGCGCTTCGGTCTCCCGGATCATAGTTTTCCGGGACAGAACGGAATCGTACAACGCTGCCGTCGTGCATGGTAACCAGCGTGACGCGATCGGCGTGATCTGTGCCAGGATTTCCGATGCCGGCGGTACGAAGTCAGCTTCCGTCACCGTTACGCTGTGTTTCGTGTATGGAGATAGCTCTTTGTTGAGCCGCTGTGATCGTTGAACGTGACACACGGCGAAATCACATCGATGAGCGCGAAACCTCGATGAGATACAGCGGCCTTCAAAATGGGTACGAGTTGTTCCTTGTCGCCGGAGAAACCTCCGCGCAAAAATGTCGCACCCAGGCTCAGGCCCAGGATCACTGGATCGATCGGAGCCGAACGGTTGTCTTCACCGCGCTTGCTTTTGCTCCCAACTTCGGCCGAAGCCGAGAACTGTCCCTTTGGTGAGCCCATAAACGCCGTTGTTCTCGATGATGTAAGTCGATCTTGAGGTTGCGCCGGATCGCGTGGCAAAGATGGCCGAGGCCGATGGAGAGCGAATCTCCGTCACCCGACACGCCGATATAAAGAAGCTTTCCGTTCGCTGCATTCGCTCCGGTCGCGATGGGAGCCATTCGACCATGCGCTGAATTGAAGCCATGCGCGCCATTGACGAAATAAGCGGTTGTCTTGGATGAGCATCCAATTCCGCTCATTTTGACGAGCCTGTGGGGGGCGTGGACAATTCCCACAGTGCTCGGACCAAGCCGCGGTCACAGAATCGTGACCGCAACCGGCGCACAACGTCGACATGTTCCCTCGTAATCCCGGATGGTCAGTCCGAGTTGATTGCGCGGGAGCTAGGATGGACTGCGATGGGTTTAGACAATGGACGGCAACTTTGGCCTCCCTGTAGATCGTATGGACCCGAGTACTGTGCTGCACTCAAAGGGAAACCCGCCATAGACTCCGTATCGAACGCAGTTTTCGCGTAGCACGTCCGTCTCTGCCAAGATCAATTGCGAAGTTGAGCGTCACGGTTTGCTCGACGACATAGCAGTACTCATGTTCCTTGATGAAGGAAGCGATACTCCTCGCAAACGGAAAACCTCGGATGCGCATGAAGCTGCGGGATTCACGTCTGCATCCGATAGCTGTCGAGAGCCTCGCGAACAGCCAGATCGCAACCACCGATCGTTATCATGCCGAACTCAGTGCTCCAGCGCGACGTTCGATAACGGGGCCGGCACATACGGAGCGGCAGCCGATGCTTCAACTGCAAGCGGTCGATCACTTCCTGATACTCGTCAGGATTCTCCGTGTATCCTCCGTACTTGTTGTGACCCGATCCACGGGTGAAGTAGGCGCCTTTGGGATGTACTCCGGCCAGCGTGCGCGGCGCTATTCCCGTACCATCCTCCGGCATGTACCGAAGAACTTTTGCAACTTCTTCAGTTCTTCAGCGCGAAGCACACGGCCGCGATCGGGAGTATCAGTCGTTCCACTTCAGCCGTGGGACTACCCAGTCATTCATGCCGATATCCAAATCGGAAAGCATGATCACCGGTGTCTGAAAGCGCTCGGCCAAATCGAATCCAACCGGCGCAAATTCGAAGCACTCGGCCGGATTTGCTGGGAACAGGAGAATGTGCTTCGTATCACCATGTGAAGCATATGCGCATTCGAGGATGTCAGCCTTGTTGCGTTCGGGTCGGCATTCCGGTCGATGGACCGACACGCTGAACATCGATGATTAACGCCGGAATCTCGGCGTAGTATGCGAGTCCGAGCAATTCGTTCATCAGCGAGATTCCCGGTCCCGCAGTGGAAGTAAACGCGCGCGCGCCGTTCCACATAGCGCCGATTACCATTCCGATCGCGGCTATCTCATCTTCAGCCTGCAGGATCATGTAGTTATTCTTTCCCGTCTCCGGGTCCCTGCGGAAACTCTCGCAGAACTCCTTGAATGCATCCATGATCGGATGTAGCCGGAGTGATGGGATACCATGCCGCGACTGTCGCGCCTGCATAGACGCAACCCAACGCCACAGCCGTATTGCCATCGATGAGGATCTTGTCGCTATTCTCATTCATGGCGCAGAGGTGGATCGGAAGCGGGCAATCGAAGTTTCGCTAGCGTATTCGGCGCCCAGCATCAAAGCGCGTGTATTGGATTCGCGCAGTCCCTTTTTGCTCGCGAACCGTTCCGCCAAGAGTTGCTCCACAATCGGCAGTTCGATATTCAGTAGAGCTACCAATGCTCCTGCGTATGCAATGTTTTTCATCAGAATTCGTTCGCGCGAATCCGAGAAGTGTTCGTTGCACATTCGCGCCAGAGGTACGCCCGAGGAATTGCACGTCCGAACGTGACAGAGCCGAGTCCAGGGGCCAGGAAGAGTCATAAAGAAGATATCCGCCTGAGCGCAACTTCGCGAATGTCACGAGCATACGTCTGCGCGTTCATCGCCACCATCAGGTCATATTCCAGGGATCGGGCCGTATAGCCAGCCTTGTTTACGCGGATCTCATACCACGTGGGCAATGCCCTGGATGTTGGATGGAAACAGGTTCTTGCCCGAAACCGGGATACCCATGCGAAATATCGCCTGCATGAGCAGCGCGTTTGCGCTGGCCGATCCAGTCCCATTTACGTTCGCCAGCTTGAATGCGAAGTCGTTTACGCGGTCGTTGCTGAGTTGCTGCGAGTACATTGCGCCGCCAGTGGATAGATTAGTTCGAATCTCTGCATGTCCCACGCCGCGGTAGGGCAGCGCTCAGCGCATAGCCCGCAGTGGACGCAAAGATCTTCATCTTTGACCATCACGCGCGAAGTGTGTGGGAGAGCGGCCGAGACAAAGATGTCTTGGGAAATTTTCCGCAGGCGCCGACAAGACGGAGCCCGCAATTCGTCTTCATCGCCATTTTGAGTGATTGTCAGACACTGCAGCGGGACAAATATCGATGCAGGCATCACACTCAATGCACTTTGGCGCATTGAAAACGGTCTGAACGTCACAATTGAGGCATCTTTGCACTTCGTACGCAGTCTGCTCAGCCGTGAACCCGAGTTCCACTTCCATGTTTAGCTGCTGAAACCGCTCACCAAGTCCACGTGAATCATCTTTTGGCGGCCCACCGGGTTGTAGTCGTTGTGGTAACTCCATTGGGAGATTCCCATTTTTTGGATCAACAGGTTCATGCCCAACGGCGGACGTCTTCCATGCGGGCACGCCAGGCAGCGGTTGTGAATCGAGATCGCGGCCTGATGGGCATGCTCCACTGCCCAGATGATATTCTTCGGGCCGAATGCGGAGTCTCCCCCGAAGAAAACTCCGGGCCGCGTCGACTGCATTGTCCGCTCATCAACGACGGGTACGTCCCACTGATCGAATTCGATGCCCAGGTCACGCTCGATCCACGGGAACGCATTCTCTTGCCCAATTGCCAGAATCACGTCGTCCGCCGGTAATATGACGGTATCGATGACGGTTGATCGCTTTGCATCCGTATCCCATTCGAGGACGTCGAACTCGACACCGACCAAGCGGCCTCCTTCGATCACAAAACGTTTCGGAGCATGATTCGTGATGATCTCGACACCTCTCCTCCTCGGCATCCTCGAGCTCCCAAGGAGATGCCTTGAAGTAAGCGCGTGGTCGGCGGGCCATGACCTTGATTTCTTTACCGCCAAGCCGCCGGGATGTTCGACAGCAATCCATCGCGGTGTTGCCGACACCGATAATCAGGACACGCTCGCCGATTGATTCCGTGTGTCCGAATGCTACCGACTCGAGCCAATCGATACCGATATGGATACGGTTCGTCGCTCGTCTTCCAGGCAGATCCAGTTCCTTGCCCCTGGGTGCTCCGGATCCAACGAAGATCGCATCGAAGTTCTGGTCCAACAGGGCTCTCATGCTCGTCACAGGGGTGTCATATCGAATATCGACGCCCATATCGAGGATGTAGTTGATCTCCTCGTTCAGCACCGCTTCCGGCAAGCGGAATGACGGAATGTTGCTCCGCATCAGGCCGCCGGATTGACTGGCCTTCTCGAAGATGATGACCTCATATCCAAGTGGTGTAAGGTCATTTGCGACGGTGAGAGAAGCGGGTCCGCGATCCTACACAAGCGATTCGAAAGCCGTTCTTTGTTCGCGGCGCTGTAGGCAGTAAATCCCTAACTTCACCTCGATGATCGGCTGCAACTCGCTTCAAACGGCAAATCGCGACAGGCTTCCCATCCACTCGCTCCCGGCGGCAAGCAGGTTCACAAGGACGGTCACAGGTGCGTCCCAAGATGCCGGGAAATACGTTCGAATCGCGGTTCAAGAGATACGCGTCGGTGTATCGGCCCTGCGCTATGAGACGAATGTATTCCGGAACGTTGGTGTGAGCCGGACAAGCCCACTGACAATCGACTACTTTATGGAAGTAGTTCGGATTGCGAACATCGGTGGGTACCACGACAGGCATTCTACACCCGGAACAGCACTCAGTGGCGAAACGGGTATAAGATCTTTAGCGGAGGTTCCAGGTGCCTGTCACTATTGGAGTTCCGCGTGAGACCTTCCCGGGCGAACGCCGCGTCGCGCTTACACCCCGCGCTTCAGAGGCGCTAAAGAGGATCGGGACAACTGTCTTGATCGAGGAGAATGCCGGCAGTTCCGCCGGCTACTCAGATCATGAATACCTCGAGCGAGGCGCACAGATCGGCGCTCGCGAAGAGGTGCTGGCGGCGTCCAACGTGATTGTCCAAGTCCGAGCACTCGGAGCGAACCCGGTGGTCGGGCACACCGATTTGCCGCTACTGCGTGCAGATCAAATCGTGATTGGTTTCGGCGAGCCACTTACGTCGCCTGACTCCTGTGCCGCACTCGCCGCCCGAGGCATCACGTTTTTCGCGATGGAACTCGTGCCACGGATCACCCGCGCGCAAAGCATGGACGCGCTTTCTTCCATGGCGACTGTCGCGGGATATAGGGCAGTAATCTTGGCGGCGGCTTCCCTTCCAAAGATGTTTCCCATGTTGATGACGGCCGCTGGAACAATCACGCCCGCCAAGGTGTTTGTGCTTGGCGCCGGTGTTGCGGGCTTGCAGGCGATCGCGACAGCGAAGCGCCTGGGGGCTGTAGTGTCCGCCTATGATGTGCGACCGGCCGTGAAGGAGCAGGTCGAAAGCGTCGGCGCCAAATTCATTTCGCTGGATCTGCAGACCGGCGCCGCAGAAGACAAAGGCGGGTACGCGAAGGCCATGGACGAGGACTTCTACAAGAGGCAGCGCGCGCTGTTGACGAATGTGCTCAGGGAGCAAGACGTGGTGATTACGACGGCCGCAGTACCTGGCCAGAAAGCTCCCATATTGATTACAGCTGAGATGACAGCTGCAATGCAGCCGGGTTCCCTGATTGTGGACATCGCTGCCGAACGCGGTGGGAATTGCGAACATACGCGTCCCGATGAAACATACGTTCACAACGGGATCACGATCATGGGTCCGGTCAATCTGCCTTCCGCCCTCCCGCGAGACGCGAGCCAAATGTATGCCGCAAATATCTCTGCCTTTCTCAAACTCATCATTCGAAGCGGTGAACTCGCTCTCAACCTCGACGACCAGATCGTTCGCGAAACCATGGTTACGCATGGCGGACAGGTGGTAAACAATCGAGTCAGTGAATCTGCTCTCAAATGCCAACACGCAGGTGATGACCTCATGAAAGATTACGAGTACGGACTGTGGATTTTCATGCTCGCCGCATTTCTCGGCTTCGAGCTGATCAAGGCGTGTCGCCGCTGCTGCACACACCGCTGATGTCGTTGACGAACGCGATCTCCGCCATTTCCGTTGTCGGCGCGATTCTCATCAGCGGAGAGAAAGACGCGAGCACGTCTGAGCCGCGTTCTCGGGTTCATCGCGGTGACTAGCGGCGACGATCAATCTGGTCAGCGGCTATCTCATCACCGACCGCATGCTGAAGATGTTCAAAAAGCGCGGGCCGGAGAAGTAGCTGTGATCGATCACATCGTTCTACACTCAGCTTTACCTGCTTGCCTCGGCGCTGTTCATCCTGTCTCTCAAGTGGATGAGTTCGCCGGCAACGGCTCGTCGCGGCGTGCTTGCAGGCGAGGTCGGGATGCTGGTGGCGATTGTCGGCACGCTGCTGCGGCATCGAGGTGGTGAACTATCAGTGGATCTTCATCGCTTTCTTTCTGGGTTCCGCGATCGGCGTGCCGTTGGCGTACCTGATGCCGATGACCGCTGTTCCGCAGCGGACCGCAATATCGCACGCGTTCGGCGCCTTGCAGCGGCGCTGATCGGGACGGCGGAGTATTACCGGCACACGCCGTCGACCTATGCGATGGTCGCGCTGGTTTTCGAAATCCTGCTCGGATTCCTGACGTTCACCGGAAGTCTCATGGCGTTCGCGAAGCTTCAGGAACTCATTCCAGGCGGCCGATGGTGTACCGCGGGCAGAACATGGTGAACCTTTCCGTCCTCGGCCTTGCTGTGCTTTCTCGGCATTCTTTGATCTGTTCAGCCGGAACAAGCGTGGGTGTTTCCGTTCTTTGCGGGACTGGCGCTTGCTGTTCGGCGTTTTGCTGATCGTTCCGATAGGCGGCGCCGACATGCCCACCGTGATTGCGCTGCTGAATTCGTATGCGGGTCTGGCAGCTTGCGGCGATGGGGTTCGCGCTGGACAACAAGCTTCTGATCATTGCCGGCGCGCTGGACGGGTCTTCCGGCTTCATTCTGTCGATCATCATGTGCCGGGCGATGAACCGGTCGTTCACCAATGTTCTCTTCGGAGCGTTCGGGCAGGTGCAGGTTTCCACGACGAAGGTAGAGCAAAAGCCGGTGCGCTCGGCGTCGGCGGAGGAAGCTGCCGACATTCTGACTTCGTCTCGGCTCGTGGTCGTTGTCCCCGGCTACGGTCTCGCGGTCGCGCAAGCGCAGCACAAGATACGAGAGCTCTTCGATCTGCTGACGCGCCGCGGCGTCGACGTTCGCTTCGCGATTCATCCTGTTGCGGGACGGATGCCGGGCCACATGAATGTCCTGCTGGCGGAGGCGGAGATCCCGTACGACAGGCTCTTCGAGATGGAAGAGATCAACTCCGAGTTCGCGCGCGCCGATGTCGCGCTGGTGATCGGCGCGAACGATGTTACTAATCCCGCGGCACGCCATGACAAGTCGAGCCCGATTTACGGCATGCCGATACTGAATACCGACTATGCTCGGACTGTGATGGTGATCAAGCGCGGGATGAGCCCGGGGTTCGCGGGAATCGATAACGAGTTGTATTACATGCCGAAGACGCTGATGCTGTTTGGCGATGCGAAGGCATTCGTTGGAGAAATCGTCAAAGAACTCGGGGCCACCGCACGGGCCGCGTGAAGATGATCGTTTGGTCCTGTCGTGTCAAAAGGCGTTCCTGCCGTCTGATTTGGTCGGCATTAGACAACCGTCCGCCCACAGTGTTAAACGAGTTATACCTCAACGCCGCCCGATAATTCAAAGCGGAGATTATGGCATTGTCAGGTTAATGGGAATGCGTGCGGCAGAACCGTGCTCGTAGCCAATGAGTGTTGCCCAACAAGGCCAGTGGTCAGGCAAGGGCAGATGCGCCGGTCACTTCATTCCAGATGCGAAAGCGTTTAGTTCGATGGCAACGGTAATCGGTGGCGGTGAGCAGATGGCGGCGGGGGCGGAAGTGCGAGGCGACAATGCCGTGCACCTCGAGGAATCGCTGGGCGTGCTCGCCGGACTTGAACCGGCGCATTCGCCTCTCGCGCTCACGGGTGGGTTGATGCGAGTTCTCCGCGCGGTTGTTTAAGTAGCGATGTTGTCGATGAGTGACGCCGGGCATTACAACCCGTTTCGCAGCACGATAGCTTCGGAGTTTGTCGGTAATTATCACACGCTGTGGTTCGCCATAATTAGGTCCGGCCCGAGATGTACTCCAACCCGTCGAGCGTTAACAATGACTTATGGCAGCTCTGGTTGTTATGCTGTTCCGGTTAGTTCGGCTAGTCGGTAGCGGGCACGAGGCGATCGCCGTCGAGAACGCGGCACTACGACTTCAGCTTGCGGCCTATCAGCGGAAGCGCGTCAGACCTAAACTGACCGCCTTCGACCGGCTGTTCTGGTGTACGCTGTCCAAAGTCTGGCGTCGGTGGAGAACCGCTCTGTTCGTCGTGCAGCCGGACACGGTCGTGCGGTGGCAACGCGAGCGATTCCGCAAGTTCTGGGCTCGTATTTCGCAGCGGAAGACGGTCGGTCGCGGCAGACCTCCCGTCGCAGCCGAGATACGTCGCCTCATTCTCGACATGGCGACGGTAAACCCACTTTGGCGTGCGCCACGGATCCATGGGGAACTGAAGATGCTCGGCATCGTCGTGTCGGAGCGAACCGTCTCCCGGATCCTTCGGAGCGTTCCGCGTCCACCATCGCAGAACTGGAAGACGTTCCTAAACAACCACGGAAGTGAAATCATGGCTATCGATTTCTTTACCGTGCCGACGTTCAGTTTCAAGGTCTTGTTCGTCTTCGTGGTTCTCGCTCACCGGAGGCGAGAAGTTCTGCACTTCAATGTCACCGAGCACCCCACAGCGGAATGGATTGCTCAACAACTGGTTGAGGCGGTTGCCGATCGGGATGCCCCGCGTTACCTCATCCATGATCGCGATCGAGTGTACGGCAGGGCAGTGAACGAGAAGCTGGCGAGTCTCAACGTCCAGCAGATCATGACCGCCCCCGGGAGCCCATGGCAAAACGGCATCGTCGAACGGCTGATTGGATCCATTCGACGCGAATGCCTCGATCATGTGATCGTGTTCAATCGATGGCACCTGAAGCGGATCCTTAGGTCGTACTTCTCTTACTACGCGAGTTCCAGAACGCATCTGTCGCTCGCGAAGGACTGCCCAACTCCGAGGGAGGTGGAAGGGCAGGGAAGAATCGTCCGGACACCGCTGGTCGGTGGACTTCACAGCCGCTATGGACGAATCGCCGCATGATTTGCCGGCACTCATTTTGGCGAAGGACAGGATGTCGAAGTCCCCTGAGTCCACTAATTGCTCGACTGCGACGCGGACGGAACACAAGCTTGAATCGACGAAGTGCTCGGCGGCCACGCGGCAGCCAATGCAGGGCGAGTGGCCTTGCGTGAGCATGGGACCGTAGTCACGCCAGAATTGCGGTAGTTCCGCTCCGTCGCCGTTGAGGACACTTCGCAGAGTATCTGCGAAGTGTCCAGCTACGGGAAGCTCCAGCGGCTCCTCGCCGCCCCATTGTTCGGCGAGCAAGTAACACAGATGCGTGATGAGGCACTTGCGGTCGGCGAAGCGTCCCGCAGACTGCATGTTGGCGACGGTGTCGATGTCGCGGCGCAAACGGCTGAGCGCTCCCGGACCACCGAACAGCGAGAGCACGAGTTTGCCGAACGTGCGTTGCAGCAGAGGGTCCCGGCTCACCTCGCGAGGCTCCGATTGCACTCCGATGGCCCCGCAGTGCATTTTCCGACACATGAGGGATAACGCGGCTGTGCCGCCGGGCGCGCGCTGTTGAGGTGTGCGTCGGTCACTTGCGTATCGTCGGGCAGGTCCTTGACTTTAGGTATGGACACGAGGAGTGGCCCATCTTCCCCGTCCTCGAAAACGACCGCCTTACCGACTCCCAAGATCGCCAGAGAAAGTCTTTCTGTTCTTCGTTCATGGCGGTTGCGCCTGCAATGGTGGCGCGGTCGTCTTCAGCCACGATACGGTGAACGATTTTCAAGTTGGTGTTCTTGATTACGTCCGGAGCGAGCTTGTTAGAAACCTGATCGACGACGATCAGCCCCTGCCCGTAGGCTCGGATCTCCGCGATGAGATTCGAGAAGCTCTCGACGGCTTTTCCCCTGGGGTCGGCCTCGGCCGCTTTGCGCGGAGCCCGGATTGGAAACATTGGTCAGCAGGCGGTGCGCTTCTTCCATAACGAGCACGTGCTTAAGTCCATTCGGCTGGGGGCCCGCCGCGCGTCGGTACTCCACGAGACGCGCGAAGAGCAGCGCCATGAAGAACGCCTTATCATCGTCGTCACTCAGGTTCTGCAACTCCAGCACGGTGTGCTGACTCAGCAGCTCGTCCATCGGCGTCGAGTGCCTGGTGTCGAACATCGCGCCTTCGCCACCAATTCGTAGCCCGTCGATGCGAGTGAGCAGCGCGGCGCGGAGATCACCACGGACACGCTTGTCGTAGCCTAGGGACGAGGTGTACACATCGACCTTAGACGCGAGATCCGCGATGGTGGGGAAAGCCGTGCTTGCGTCAGAACCGGCCGGCAATCGGGAGTTGGTGTTGCTGACGATGTCGTAGCGTACGCCCGCCGGAATAAGGTTGCGGCTCCGAACGTGTGCGCAGTTTCACCGCACGGATTCGCTCACCCGAGACGCCATCGGCGTCGGAGAGGGTCAATCGGACATCGTACTCCGTGCCGGTCTGGAGATTTAGAATGGATCCGGCAAACCCCTCCGGGATGATGTACTTCAGCTTCTCTCGGTCTCGCCCGATCTGCTCGCCTCCGATCCGGAGCAGCGGTAGCGCCTGGCGCCAGGCCGCTTCTGCTGAGGGCTTGTACTCCACCTGTACCGCGCAGTTGCGATTCGCATCACCCGCGATGGACCACGAGAATCCCAAATTCTCGAGCTTCGGAGGATCGGAATGGAGTCGGCCGGCCGTCACTGAATTCTGGCCGAAGGAGGTTGCAACAAGAAGCAAAATGAGTGTGATCGTGCGCATGTTCTCTCGCAGAGCATATAACACGACTGTCCATCATGGCAGATTCAAGTGATCGGCCGAGTTTCTTGACCATAAGGGGATGAACCGCGTGATGTCCGAGGAAGGAATAAGCCGACGACGCCCAGCCGTTCCGGCCGGTCGGTTCCGGTCAGACTACATTCGCAGCTAAACTTTGTCAGAGCGATAGAATCCACCGACTGCACTTGCTTTCGCCACTGGGTGAACTGGGAAGCAGCCCTGGATTGTCGGTGTGCTTCCTCGCAGAGGCATCCGATGCGGTGTGGTCATTGGTCATGCGGACGAGCCTACCAGCGGAAATACCCGTTCTCGGCGAGTCTTTCTCTCCTTAGGCCGTCCAGGAGCGTCGTTTCGGAACCTGCACTTGCCATCAATTCTCTTTCCGGCATTCTCATGGTGTTCCAACATCGCTCTACATTCTTGCCGAAGTACAGTGGAAGCGGGTCGGCTGCAGGAAGCGAAGGGTATCGCTTAAAGAGCCACAGGCCGTGATCGAGGAATCCATTGGGTCACGGAGATAGCCTACCGTCTGACCCAAGAGCTAGTCCCGTTGTTGCGAGGCTTCGGAGGTGTCCCATTGGAGCCGCGGAAAGTACTGAGGACCCATTAGGACGTGTGTAGCAAACACGTGGAAGGCGCCGTTTCTCGTGACGGATGCCGCCCTGATCTGCGCCTGCCTCGACTAGCGTACTCCGAAGAACCTACAATCATAAGGCGCGGGCCAATGATGAAGGCGCCCCGGCTAGTTTACAGCGATTATGTAGCGCTCGGGGAAGGACTCCTTCCCGTATTCGATCGCGCTGAGCGGCCGCGCGTTGGGCCGCAACACTACTTGCCGCACTATTTCCGGCACCATCAACCTCGCCGATATATCGTCCCAAGGCATTCGTGCAGCCCAAACCCGAAGTGAAAGGTTTTTCGCAGCGATCTATCGGGTCGGAACTCCATCGGTTGCTCATGAGCGGCGGGATCAAACATCGCAGAGAGTACGAGGGGAAGCACGATCGTCCCCGCCTGTGATCTTCGTCTCGCGCGAAGTATTCCGAGCGATTGTATAATCCGTCGCTGCGCGGCGAAATAGATAAGGAGAGATCGGATCGAAGCGAAGGGCTTCGAACACGAAGCCGTCGAACTTCCTCGGATCGCTGGCGACCGCACGAGCTTTTGCTAAAGCCTCCGGACGGCGGAACAACTCCTGCATGGCTTGGGCCGTAGCCTGAGAGGTGGTCTCTACAGTCCCAATCAGCATTCCGCCTAGATTCCGCACCAGACGTTCCATCGGGAAACCGACGCTCGACGGTAGTGAGTAGCGCAGCAGCCGCGACACCATGTCGTCGCGCTGATCGCCGTTCTTGATCGCCGCGATGCGTCGCGGAACCAACTCGCCGAGATACATGCGCAACTCCTCATTTGCGGCCTGAGTTTGCGCATGGATCTCCGCAGGGCTTTCGTTTCCATCAAACGGCTGGTTGTGGAAGGTGTCCCATTGATTGAATAAAGACCACCGTGCGAGTTTCTCCGGCGCTATGCCGTCGAAGCCCATGTACTCTTGCACCAACGCTATGGGTGCTCTGCGAGTGAGGCCGTTGATGGCCTCGATCTTGCCGTTCGGAGCGGCGTCCAGCGCCTCCGCCGCCACACGCCCAACCAACTCGCGGATTCTGGGAAGGTCATCGCGGTTCAGCAGAGTCTGCATGATCGCCTTCTCGCGAAAATGCACCGGCGTATCGTCCTGCGCCATCAGGTACGTACCCATCTTGTCTTCGTATAGCTGGACGGTAAACACCGAAGGCTGCAGCAGAGCGTCAACCACGTCGTCGTGCTTTGCCAGTAGAGTGCATTCGGCGGTCTGCAGGATGGGGCGGCTGTCCCGCAGCTCAGCGAAGAACTCAAGCGGCGAATTTTTCATCCATCCGCGAACAAGTGGGAACTTCTCCGCCTCAGGCGTGTTGTCGTACTGGTCAAGGAAGCTCAACGATTTGTCTCCGTGGAGAAGCGCTCCGGATCCTTCAGGAACTCGACTACATCGAGACGCTGCTCGTGTGAGTACGGCCGCCGGGGATAGACGTGCCCCGAGTTCCGATTCCCGGGCAAAGTGGTGTCCAGTCTGAAACGTCCCTTGCCGTCCGTTGCCACGAAACCGAGTTTCATCGTGTCGAGTTCGGTGCTGCCGACCCAGAAGACAGCTGACCGCTGCTCGGGAGGGCTTAGCAATTCATAAACGTTCGGGACAGAGCCGTTGTGAAGGAACGGACCGGTCGCCCAGATGCCCAGGAGCGGCCCCGCCTTTAGGCCGGGTCCCTCTCCGGGCGGTGCGCCGATAGATGCGCAGCTGCTCGTTCGGATCGGCAGGATTCTTCTTTGGATAGAAGCGAAATCCATTGTAGGCGAGTAGCTTCTCGCCCGTAATATTCGCCTCTTTCAGTCCAGTCTGCAGGACGGCCCCGGTGGAAGTGAGAAAGAACTCGGCTCCAGATACGACGGTTCTGCCACCAAACAGCATTTGCCCGAGCGCACCCGTTTGCACGAATCGGCCCATCAGGCTCTGAATGTACAGAGGATCCGTGCCAACTTGCTGGTAGGGAACGCTCTTGATCTTGATGAATTGCCTGCCGGCGATGTTCTCTTCCTTGTTCGTCATATCGAACGGCGGCATATTGTGGCATGCACGGCAATCCGAACGGAACAGCGCCGCACCTCTCCGCCACTTCACCTCGTCGATTGCACCGAAGATATCTTCACGCCAACGCGGCACTTTCAGGTCGTCAAGCCACTGCTCCAGTTCGAAGAGCCGTTCGTAGAGCACGGTGGAACTCAGAGGACTCGCGTTCGGATCCCTGCCGAAATTGGCCTCTCCAAAGACACCTAAAGCTTCGCCAGCGTTCCGCGCAATAGGACTCGATGCGATGGGATTCCACTGCACGAAGTCCAACTTGGGCGCGAGCCACAAGAATGGAAAGCTGGTCGGCGCGACTGGAGGATGCAGGTTCTCCGGTGTCCCAAGGTTGAACACGGCCAGTGCATTCACGATTTGCGTCAGGGCGTCAACGCGGCCGGGACCTGCGGGAACAGGCGGTGTCCGCATCCAGGCCCGACCGACAAACCTCGCTGCGAATGTCCGGTACTGATCGGCGAGTTGCTCGACGGTCGGTCCGTTTGGACGGGCTGCACGGACTCGTGCCGCGAACCTGCCGAAACGCTCCTTATCAACCGCGGGATGATTGGACAGTACGGACTGGGACAGTTCAGTCAAGAAGGCGCCGAAATCGCTCCCTGCGGGCGCGCCATCCACGCGAACGACTTTGCCGTTGTGCGTCACGTTCCCTGTGTGACAAGCTGCACACGTCATGCCCATCCAGTTGCCGCCCCCGGGAGCCGCAGCGGGTTCGAGCGTGAAGCCGATCGGCAGGTTGCCGGGATTCAGTTTGCCGATGATCCTTCGTGGTAGAGGAAACCAAAGCGCGCGAGATTTCCGGAAGATGAGAAAAGTTCCTTTTCATCGGCTCGTTCAAGTGCGAGGAACCAGTCGTACGGAATCACCTGCGAGCCTTGCGGCGTGAAATAGTACAGCTCGCGCAACGCTGGGGTCCAGTTCTGGTCTAGGTACGTTATCTCCTGCGCCGCACTTGCGCAACACATCAGCAGCGAAGCAAGTGAGATAACTATTCGGGAACATCCAAGCATTCAAACGCTCCTCACGGCAGAGGGCCGTGTTTCTTATCGGGGCAGGATCGATTATACAAACATTGTTCCCGTTACCCAAGGCCGAATTCTTACAGCTCACGAATTCTCACAGCAATCTTCGTTGGCGCCATTCTGAGTTTCCTAATGTAGAAAGTGCAGGTGAGTTCTATCGGGTGCTGCAATTGACAAAGAACTGGCGGCACGCCGCGCTACCGATGAGGGCACCACTTGGGCGGCCGACGTCGGCTAATCCAGCCCAACTCGGACCGTCTACGCGAACGCAACGCGGATGAAGGAGGGTATCCGGGGCCACGCGTTTGAGCAGACTTGCGTTCAAACTGCAGTGCGAAATTCCCCGCGCATCTCGCTTCAACCATCAGAGACCATTATTCCTATAAGGCCGCCGATGTCCGACACTCTGAAGGCATTGACGATGACGTCAGGTTTCTCGATTTCGGCGCTCCGGACGGTAGGAATGCGATGCGAAGGAGATAGTCTGCATGTACTTGAATTCAAGAAATGCCCTTAAATGCGCTGTGCCAATTCTCGTCGCTCTTTCTGCGCTCCGTCTGTTTGCTCAAACAATACCTCTCTGCAATGGCGTGCCCGCTACGCTAGTAGTCACTGCTCCGGGACAGATCACAGGTACCGCGGGCGATGACGTCATGGGCGGAACGCCCAGCCACGACCGGATTTCAGGACTCGGCGGAATGATGCCATCTGCGGCCTCGGAGGAAATGACCAGATCACTGGAGGTCCCGGAACGGACACCTTGTTCGGTCAGGAAGGGAGTGACACGTTTTTTCTGGGCGGCGGCGGGCGATAGCAACGATCGCATTGAAGGCTCTTCTGAGACTGACACCCTGCTCATGCTGGGCAACGGCGCGCCCGAAGAATTTGAGCTATCGGCGAACGGCAGCCGCTTGCGGCTGTTTCGGAATGTCGCGAGCGTCGTGCTCGATATCGCGGGTGTCGAGCGCATCGAGCTGGAGTCTCGTGGCGGCTCCGACATGATTACGCTCAGCTCGCTCGTGGGAACGGAACTCCAACAGATCACGCTCGACCTGGAGGCGGCCGACAACACGAATACTCCCGACGACCTGTCGGACTCACTTTTCGTTTTCGGACGAACACTGGATGATCAGATTACCGTTGCAGGCGCCGGAAATGTTCTCAATATCGCGGGCGCAGGTCCCTGATCCAGGTTCGTAATCCGGATGGGACGCTCGACACGTTAGCGGTGTATGGTGTTGAAGGCAATGACAAGATCTCGGCGCAGAACTTGGCGGCAGGCCTACTGAAGCTCACTGTAGAGGGATACCGGCCCCGGCAATGACAGAATCACGGGCAGCCAGGGCTCCGATGCGCTCGCTGGCGGTAGAGGGCGATGACACGGTTGTGTGGACGCTCGGGCTGCCGGCTGATCTGCTGGGGGGCGAAGGCAGGAATGGATATGCTGCAGGAGCTCGGGTCGAGCGCCGCGGACAACGTCACGGTTTCCGCCGGCGCACTTGAGGCCATGATCTTCAATGGCGTAGATCGCGTCAAATTCTTCACCGATTCTTCACCGACGTGGAGCATGTGATTCTGCAGCTGAGGTCGGGAGCCAACCAGATAGCAGTCAGCAGCGTGGTAGGAAGCGCCGTACTGCAGAAGAGTTCAAATAAAAGTAACATCGGCGAAGAGATCGCTCTGACGGCAAACGGGTCAAGGCTACGTTTTACGCGCGAGGTGGTGTCCATCGTCCTTGGCGTCAACGCCGTGGAAAGGGTGACCTATGCGGCGTTGGGAGAGGCTGACACGATCTCACTCGCGGATCTGAGTGGTACGGCCATTCGGCAGGTTGCACTTGACCTCGGAGGCGCGCCGGGTATCGTTGGAGACGGGCAGCCTGATACGATATCCATCCTCGCCCAGACGAGCAATGCCATCGCAACTACGTTAGGACCAGGCACAATGGGGATTACATGGGGCGGGGTGAGGTACTCCGTCACCGGTCTTGAGACACCGAATGACTGGCTGATCGTTCAGACTGCTGCCGGGATCGCGCCGACGATTGTCTCAGCCATCGAAACGGAGAGCGGCGGGGTCGATCGGTGAACGTGTGTTGCGCAGATGGATGCTAAGCAGATGACTCGTCGTTCAGCAATCGTGGTCGGCGGCGGCCTCGCCGGTATGGTCATTGCTAGCGAATTTGCACTTCGTGGCTGGCATGTAATGCTTCTCGAGCGCTCGGAACGCTTGGCGGAAAGGCTGGCTCCGATTTCAGGAACGGCCGCTTAGTTGAGCACGGGTACCACGTGTTTCCGCAGTGGTATCCAAACGTGCGGGCATCCTCCATCGCATCGGTGTCCGGCTTGTCGATTTGATCGGTACCATTTTCTGGTACCCGGCGAGTATCCACGGATGGTGACGGTGCGAGGTCTTTCGAGTTTGTCGGCGACATTGCAATAACACTTCCACGGACTTCTGCCCTGGTACCACAACGTGTTGTATTTCTACTCGGTGCTGGACATGATCAGCCGCCCGCTGTCCGAAAAACGCTTCCTGGACCGCGTCAGTCAAATCGGGCTGATTCGCGGCAAATGGTACACGAGCGAGTCAGTTGCGGAGTTCGGTCAGGAGAATGTCTTGAAAGCTTCTGCAATTCCGGTCTATGACCTCAGCGCCATGACGGCCAAGCGAGTCAGCAGCTACTGGGTGAGCAAAGCAACCCGTTCCTCTCGGTGCTGCCGGGGGACCTTCAAACAGTTTTTATCGAACCGCAAGTCCGCGAACTAGAGGCGTTGGTATCGACATCCGGTATGCAATCGGATGTCTGGGGGCTGGCTGAATGCGTGACGGCGCCGATCGTGCCGTCGCTTTGCGCGACGGAGGCCAGTTGCGGCGGATGTCTACGCCGTCTGTGTCTCCGTTCGAGGTCACCGGACCTGGCTCAACGACAGTGTGTATGTAGCCGACCCCGAGCTAGGAAACATGCATTTTCTGGAAGCGCAGCCCATGGCCGCTCTGCACCTTCGTCTTCGTAACGTACCGGAACTCCCTAGGGAGCATGTGTTTTTTCATGGGGGTCATTACGCGTTATCGCTGATCGATGTCGCCCGTCTATGGAATGGACCGACGGCAAGGCCGAGTTGTCTTTCATCTCGAGCAACTACGGACCCTTAATCAGGTAAGTACGGAAGGGCGAAGGATTTACTGTTGGAAGAGATTTGCGAGTATCTTCCAATTACACCGGCCGATGTAGAAAGCTGGGAGTTGAATCCCAACACGGACGTGCCGCTCTTCATCAATACCATTGGGGCCTGGCCGAACCGGCCCCGCCCAAAAACCAAATGAGGAATCTGTATCTCGCGGGGGACTATGTCAAAAACGCGATCGACCTGGCTTGCATGGAGGGCGCTGTTTCCGCCGCGTTGGATACTGCCAGTCAAATTCTGCGCGATCATGGCGAAACTGAATCGGTCCCCGCGGCTGAGGTCCCGCCTGTCTGGCCTCGGGCTGTTATTGGTGCTGGCACGCATTGTCTTGATTCCGATAGTGGCAGTGGCGCGCGCAATCGCCTGGGTGGAAGAGCAATTCGCACCACGTCGACCGGTCGCATCGACTGTGCGGCTCAACGCGGATCAGAGGCTGCGCACCGATCCGCGCCCGCCTCGAAAGCGGGCATAGGCGGGCACACGATCAAAACTCGTCCATAGTGTAAACGTTGGAATCGTCTGTGTAGATCACCATGGCCAAATGTCTGCCCTCTGGCGACGGTATGGTCGTACGGTCAAGAAACTCGGCCGACCGCTTGAATCTGCCATGATGGACAGTCCGAATGGTGAAGGTGAACAACGTGCGCACGTCTGCTGGCATACGTAACCGGGCTGGTGAATCACGAGTTGCTGCTGCAGAATCAGTACCTGGCTGCGGAGAACCGCATCCTGCGTTCACACTTGCCGTCACGATTGCGACTGTCAGATCCGGAACGGGAAACGCTGGCCGAGATCGGCAAGAGGCTGGGACGCAGGGCTCTGGCCCAGGTTGCCTGTGTCGCGAAGCCGGATACGATTCTGCGTTGGTATCGAAAACTGATCGCGGAAAAGTTCGACGGTTCGAAGCATCGGTCATACCCTGGTCGGCCGCGTATCAGTCCCGAGGTGGAAGCGCTGATCGTCAGACTCGCCCGAGAAAATGGGAGCTGGGGCTACGACCGGATCGCCGGGGCACTGAAAAGTCTGGACCACGAAGTCTCAGATCAGACGGTTGGGAATGTTTTGCGCCGTCACGGGATTGAGCCTGCGCCGAAACGCGGTCAGAGCACCAGCTGGAATGAGTTCATCCGGGCCCACATGGAAGTGCTCGCAGGGATGGACTTCTTCACTGTCGAGGTGCTCACCTGGAGCGGGCTGGCCACGTACTATGTTCTATTCCTCATCCATCTTGAAAGCCGGCGTATCACCATCGCCGGCATAACGCGGCACCCGACGGAAACGCTGGATGGAGCAGATGGCGCGCAACGTAACAGACGAGAGCACAGGCTGCCTGCGCGACATTCGGTACGTGCTGCACGATCGCGACACCAAGTTCTGCGCCTCCTTTGAATCAATCCTGACGGCGGCCGGTGTCAAACCCCTGAAGCTGCCGGCACGCAGTCCGAATCTGAATGCGTTCGCCGAACGCTGGGTGCGCTCAGCGAAAGCGGAATGCTTGTCGAAGCTGATCCTTTTCGGCGAAGCGTCTTTGAAGCGCGCACTTGCAGAGTTCGTGGAGCATTTTCACGCCGAACGACCTCATCAGGGGAAAGGGAATGTGCTTCTGTTCCCAACTGCAACGTCTGCAGCAAACGGCTGATGCGCAAATTGTCTGCAGGCAGCGGCTCGGGGGCTTGCTTCGATTGTC